>NZ_CP106753.1:0-600000 GCF_025642115.1 Chitiniphilus purpureus
ATGTCTGCATTGGAAAACTGCTGGTCGCACTGCCTTGCCACACTCGAGGCACGCCTGGGTGCGGACCAGTTCCGCATCTGGATCCGGCCCTTGGTGGCCGAGGCCCATGGCGACGGCCTGGCGCTGGTGGTGCCTAACCAGATCTTCCTGCAGTTCATCCGCGACCGTTACCTGGGGCTGATCGAGGAAGCCGCCAGCGCATTCTTCGACGGCGAGACCCCGGCCATCCACCTCAAGGTCGGCAGCGCGGTGCGCAAGCCGGCACCGGTGCGCACCGCCGGGACCGCCACGTCGGCGCAGCCGGCGCAGCCCATCCCGCCCAATGCCGTCCCCAAACCGGCGCTTGCCGGCGCCGCGAATCACGAAACCACGCGCCTCAACCCCAATTTCACCTTCGAGACGCTGGTGACCGGCAAGGCCAACCAGCTGGCGCGGGCCGCGGCGGAGCAGGTGGCCGAGAACCCCGGCGTCAGCTACAACCCGCTGTTCGTCTACGGTGGCGTGGGCCTGGGCAAGACCCACTTGATCCAGGCCATCGGCAACCTGGTGCACCAGCGCAATCCGGCCGCCAAGATCCGTTACATCCACGCCGAGAAATACGTGGCCGACGTGGTGCGTGCCTACCAGCACAAGGCCTTTGACGAATTCAAGCGCTATTACCATTCGCTGGACCTGCTGCTGATCGACGACATCCAGTTCTTCGTCGGCAAGGACAAGACGCAGGAAGAGTTCTTCTACGCCTTCAATGCCCTGGTCGAGGCGCACAAGCAGATCATCATCACCTCGGACCGCTACCCCAAGGAGATCGACGGCCTGCAGGAGCGGCTGACCTCGCGCTTCTCCTGGGGCCTTACTGTGGCGATCGAGCCGCCGGAACTGGAAATGCGCGTGGCCATCCTGCTGAAGAAGGCCGAGCGCGAGAACTTCAAGCTCGATTCCACCGTGGCGTTCTTCATCGCCAAGAACATCCGCTCCAACGTGCGTGAGCTGGAAGGCGCACTGAAGCGCGTGCTGGCCTATGCCCGCTTCACCAACCAGCCGCTGACGCTGGAAGCGACCAAGGAAGCGCTGCGCGACATCCTTGCCGCCGGCAACCGGCAGATCTCGGTCGAGAACATCCAGAAGACCGTCGCCGACTTCTACAAGATCAAGATCGCGGACATGCACAGCAAGAAGCGCACGCGCGATATCGCCCGGCCGCGCCAGATCGCGATGGCGCTGACCAAGGAGCTGACGCAGATGAGCCTGCCGGCGGTGGGCGAAGCCTTTGGCGGACGCGATCACACCACCGTGCTGCATGCCTGCCGCACCGTCGATGACCTGCGCCAGAACGACACCGAGCTTGCGCATCAGTACGGCGTGCTCCTGCAGATGCTGCGCAGCTGAAGCGCCACGCGGCGCGGATCGCCCCGGCGCCGGGGCATGGCCCGGACCATGCCACGGTCGAATCGGCCGGCCGAATCAGGTAAGATTCTGCTGTTTAACTTTCTTGCGGATTCATCGACATGCAACTGTTGCAAGCCGAACGCGACGCGCTGTTGAAACCCCTCGCCACCGTCACTGGGATCGTGGAACGCCGGCATACGCTGCCTATCCTTTCCAATGTGCTGATCCAGAAGACGGGCGATACGCTCACCTTCACCGGCACCGATCTGGAAATCCAGATATCCGCGACGCAAAGCGAAGGATTCTCCGGCAACGACTTCGCCATCACCGTCTCCGCCAAGAAACTCACCGACATCCTGCGCGCCATCCCCGACAAGACCGTGGTCACGCTCGAGGAAACCGAATCGCGCCTGACGGTGAAGGCCGGCAAGAGCCGCTTCGCGCTGCAGACGCTGCCATCGGCCGACTTTCCGACGCTGGCGGTCGACACCAGCCTCAAGGCCACCGTGCGCATGGCCCAGGGCCAGCTCAAGGCCCTGCTTGGCCGCGTGCAATACGCCATGGCGCACCAGGACATCCGCTATTACCTGAACGGCCTGTTCCTCGTCACCGAGGGCAACCTGCTGAAGCTCGTCGCCACCGACGGGCACCGCCTGGGCTTTGCCAGCGCCGAGCTCTCGACCAGCTTCGACAAGAACGAAGTGATCCTGCCGCGCAAGACCATCCTCGAGCTCTACAAGCTGCTGCAGGACGTGGACGACGAAGTCGCCGTCGACATCGCCGGCAACCAGGTCAAGTTCAGCTTTGGCAACGTGGTGATCCACACCAAGGTGGTCGACGGCAAGTTCCCCGACTACAACCGCGTGATCCCGCAGAACAACGACAAGCTGCTGTCGATCGAGCGCACCCTGCTGCTGGCTGCGCTGCAACGCGCCGCCATCCTCTCCAACGAGAAATTCCGCGGTGTGCGGCTGGTGCTGACCGAGGGCGTGATCAAGATCCTGTGCAACAACAACGAGCAGGAAGAAGCGCAGGAGGAAGTGGAGGTCGCCTACGACGGCGCCCCGCTGGACATCGGCTTCAACATCCAATACCTGCTGGATGTGTTGACCAACCTGGCGGTCGAGCAGCTCGACTTCGCCTTCGGCGACGTCAACTCCTCGGTGCTGGTGACCATTCCGGACAACGCGCACTTCAAGTACATCGTGATGCCGATGCGCATCTGATCCGACTGCAGGAAAGAGGGAAGGGGAAAGCGGGATGGTTGGGCAGGATAGAAACCGTCCCGCTTTTCTCCTTGCCGATCCCAGCCCGGCCGACAACATGCCCGAGGCCTGGCCCCGGCCCTTCCCCCTTCTCTCTTCCCCCTTCCCGGTTTTAAGGCAATGAGCGAAAACAACGATCTCCCGCAAAATTCCAATCCGCAGGAATACGGTGCCGACAGCATCCGCATCCTCAAAGGGCTGGAAGCCGTGCGCAAGCGGCCCGGTATGTATATCGGGGATACGCAGGACGGCACCGGCCTGCACCACATGGTGTTCGAAGTGCTGGACAACGCCATCGACGAAGCGCTCGCCGGGCACTGCGACACCATCAAGGTGATCATCCACGCCGACAACTCGATCAGCGTGGAAGACAACGGCCGCGGCATTCCCACCGCGATCAAGGAAGACGACGAGTTCAAGCGCTCCGCCGCCGAAATCGTGATGACCGAGCTGCATGCCGGCGGCAAGTTCGACCAGAACAGCTACAAGGTCTCCGGCGGCCTGCACGGCGTGGGTGTATCGGTGGTGAACGCGCTTTCCGACTGGCTGCGCCTGACCATCCGCCGCGACGGCAAGGTGCACGAGATGGAGTTCCGCCGCGGCGCGCGCGTGGAGCCGTTGCAGGTGACCGGCAGCACCGACAAGCGCGGCACCGAGGTGCACTTCCTCGCCAGCGAGGAAACCTTCGGCCTCGTCGAATTCCACTTCGACATCCTGGCCAAGCGCATCCGCGAGCTGTCGTTCCTCAACAACGGCGTCAACATCACGCTGGTCGACCGCCGCGTCGGCAAGGAGGAAAGCTTCGCGCACTCCGGCGGCGTACGCGGCTTTGTGGAATACATGAACCGCAGCAAAAGCGTGCTGCACTCCCATATCTTCTACGCCATCGGCGAAAAGGACGGCATGACCGCCGAGGTGGCGATGCAGTGGAACGATTCCTACCAGGAATCGGTGCAGTGCTTCACCAACAACATCCCGCAACGCGACGGCGGCAGCCACCTGACCGCACTGCGCCAGGTGATGACGCGCACGCTCAACCAGTACATCGAGCAGGGCGAATTCGCCAAGAAAGCCAAGGTGGAAACCACCGGCGACGACATGCGCGAAGGGCTGACCTGCGTGCTGTCGGTGAAGCTGCCCGACCCCAAGTTCAGCAGCCAGACCAAGGACAAGCTCGTCTCCAGCGAGATCGGCCCGGTGGTGAACGAAGTGATCAGCAAGGCGCTGGCCGACTTCCTGCTGGAAAACCCCAGCGACGCCAAGATCATCTGCGGCAAGATCGTCGAAGCCGCGCGTGCGCGCGAAGCGGCGCGCAAGGCACGCGAAATCACCCGGCGCAAGGGCGTGCTCGACGGCCTGGGCCTGCCCGGCAAGCTTGCCGACTGCCAGGAAAAGGACCCCGCGCTGTCCGAACTCTACCTGGTGGAGGGCGATTCGGCCGGCGGCACCGCCAAGCAGGGGCGCGACCGCAAGTTCCAGGCCATCCTGCCGCTGCGCGGCAAGGTGCTGAACGTGGAGCGCGCGCGCTTCGACAAGCTGATCGGCTCCGAGCAGATCGCCACGCTGATCACCGCGCTGGGCTGCGGCATCGGCAAGGACGAATTCAACATCGACAAGCTGCGCTACCACCGCGTCATCATCATGACTGACGCGGACGTGGACGGCAGCCACATCCGCACCCTGCTGCTGACCTTCTTCTACCGGCAGATGCCCGAGCTGGTTGAGCGCGGCTATATCTACATCGCCCAACCGCCGCTGTACAAGCTCAAACACGGCAAGAGCGAAACCTATCTGAAGGACGATCCGGAGCTGAAGCAGCACCTGCTGCGCGCCGCCCTCAACGGCGCCGAGCTGACCCCCGGCGAAGGCCGCACCCCGATCGCCGGTGAGGCGCTGGAAGCACTGGCACGCCAGTACTTCATCGCCGAAGCGGTGATGGAGCGCGAAAGCCGCTTCCTCGACCCGGCCGTCCTCAACGCCATCCTCAACAGCGGCCCGCTCGACCTATCCAGCCCCGAGGCCGCCCAGCATAGCGCCGACCAGCTGCAGGCTGCCATCGCCAACCCGGCATTCACGCTGGATGTGACCAGCGACGAACACGGCGAGCGCTGCGCGCTGAAGATCGAAAAACGCCAGCACGGCGTGGTCGGCGTGCAATACATCGACGACGACTTCCTCAAGAGCGGCGACTACCTGCAGCTGCGCAAGACCGCCGACATGCTCAGCGGCCTGCTCGGCAGCGACGCCCGCGTACGCCGCGGCGACAACGTGCAGGCGGTGACCAGCTTCAGCCAGGCGCTGGGCTGGCTGATGAACGAAGTGCGCCGCAACATCAGCATCCAGCGCTACAAGGGCCTGGGCGAAATGAACGCCGAGCAGCTGTGGGAAACCACCATGGACGTGAACGTGCGCCGGCTGCTGAGGGTAAACATCGAAGACGCCGTGGCGGCGGACGAGATCTTTACTACGCTGATGGGGGACCAAGTGGAACCACGCCGGCAGTTCATCGAACAGAACGCGTTGATTGCGCGGAATATTGATGTTTGAGGTTGTAGGATCCGATTGAGATCTAGATTTTTCCCAAATCCCTAGATTTTTGGGATTCGTTCGGAAGCCTCCCCGTGTGGGAGGCTTCTTGCTTTCCAAGCCTCTAGAACGCGCGCGCATCGGTCCAAGGCAAGAGCAGGATCCGCTCTGCTCGCTCACAGATGCGCGGCCGATCTCGTCACGAAATGCTGTACAGCCAGTGATCGAACTGAAGAACGACTGCTGATCGGCCAAAGCGGACTCTGACATGTTAAGCAGCTTACGTCCGCTATTGCCTGGTGCCGATGTTGGTCAGCGTCAGTCGGTCCATGCAGTCGTAGCAGTATTCGCGCACGTCAGGTGGACTGCCCCGGCTTCCGTAGACAAATTCTAGCCTCACGCCGCAGTCCGCTCAAAGGCCTCGGGACTGACGCCGCCGAGATGGCTGTGACGGCGCGTTCGGTTGTAAAACACCTCGATGTAATCGAACACATCGGACTTGGCCAGTCCGCTTGCGGATCTGTTCCTTCTTCAGGCTACTGAAGAAGGATTCAGCCACCGCATTATCCCAGCAGTTACCGCGCCGGCTCATGCTCGGCTCCAGATTGTTAGCCGCGCAGAAACGATGCCAGTCGTCGCTACCATATTGCGACCCTTGGTCGGAATGCACCAACACCGATGCTTGCGGCTTGCGCCGCCAGGCCGCCATCAGCAACGCGACAGGGCTGGGACTACATCGAGCATCTGGGCTGGGATCAAGAACTCGAGGCCCTCGACGATCCACCGCGCTACAACGTGCCTCCAGGCACGTGCCAGCTGATGCTGCATCGCCTTGCTGAAGGCGGCGCTCCCGCCGCAGATTGGGTGTGGTGGAACTATCTGCCAACCTGGGCCAAGACCAAGGGCGACTATCCGAACGCCCGCATCGAAAAGGTGCTTCGCGGAAGCGGGTACTAGCGCGCCCCGTGGCAACACCGACGCCGCGGCATTATGCCGGTGATGGCTGGATCGAGTGGCTGGCACTGCATGGCGGCGGTAAGCAGCCCTACTACATCGACATCACAGCCAAGGATCGGCAACCGCTCTGGCTGCCAACCATCACGCTATGGCCGGAACCTGAATGGTAGACAACCACAAAGGATGGCATGGTGTGTTTTGCCTTCATTGGGCAGTCTTCCAGCGCTCAGCCGTTTCCAGCGCGTAGTCGCGGTAGCTCCGCAACGAGGTGCCCAGTTCTTGCTGCATGCGCTCGACTGCGCCAGCGGAACCCAGTTCGCCATCCCTCTGCATGCGCGCCATCATGAGCCGCATGTCATACGCCATCCAGGCCGGTGCAAAGCTCCGGAACCGAGCTTCAAAAGGCCCGATATCGTCACCTGCGTACTGGACGGTCTTGCCCAGCACATCACTCCACACAGCGGCGGCGGTTTCACCCGACAGTGCTGTTGGCCCCACGACATCTAGAACCTCTGTTGGCAAGGGTTCGCTCGCTGCGTCTCGACACTGCAGATGTCGTGCGGCAACCTGCGCCACGTCACGCGCATCCACCATGGAAATGCCTGCACTGCCGATAGGCATGGGATACACGCCCCGCTCCAGAACATCGGACCGAATCAAGGCATCGTCGTTCTGCATGAAGTAAGCGGGACGCAAAATGGTCGCGTTCATTCCAAGCTGTTCGATCATGCGTTCAACCGTGTGCTTCCCAGTGAAATGCGGAACGTCGGTGAAACGGTCGCTGTGCATGACAGACAGGTAGACGATGCGCTCGATACCTGCTTCGCGCGCCAGGTTGAGTGCAATCAGAGCCTGGGTGACTTCGTCCGCGGCCACCGTGTTGAGCAAGAAAAGCGTTCTTGCGCCACCCATGGCGGCGCGCATCGAATCAACATCCTGAAAGTCCCCCTTGACCGGCGTAACGCCCGACGGGAACTGTCGCTTTTCTGGTGTTCTGGTGAGGGCGTGGACGTCTGCGCCTTGCGCGGCTAGCAGCGCCACGACTTGTGAGCCGATAAGCCCCGTGCTGCCTGTAACGAGTATGGTCATTTGAGTTGCCTGAAAATGTGCGATGGCTTGTTGAAACAGGTCTGCGGCCAGACAACGAAGCGATCTATGTGTCCTCGCTCGACCCGGCAACAAGCTAAATTATTTATGGTTTAACCTTGCGTAAATAGACTCGTTTTGTGGACATCGGCGTACGCAAATATGAACAATGAAAACTATTCGCTCGACGATCTTCAGTGGTTCATCAAGATCGCGGAGGCAGGGAGCCTCTCACGGGCTTCTCGCCAACTGGATGTTCCAAAATCAACCTTGTCGCGCCGCTTGGCGCGCATGGAGACGGCAGCAGGGGTCAGCCTCGTCAAGCGCAATACCCGGGCCTTCGCATTGACGGACGATGGCCAACGCCTTCTGGACGGAACAAGTCCACTGATCCATAAACTGAACGCCGTCACCCATGACCTTTTTTCTCAGGATCAAACGCCAAGTGGTCGCGTTCGTCTGGCTGCGTCAGCGACATTTGGCAAAGTCGTGCTGCTTCCGCTGGTGACTGAGTACCTGTTCAAACACGAACATCTGGAACTGGATGTCAAGCTCAGCAACCGCCACGTCAACATCGTCGAAGAAGGCATTGATTTGGCGGTGCGCATTGGCGAACTTGTCGATTCCAGCCTGAAGGCCCGTGCCATCGGCACCGTACGCCCCGCCCTATTTGCAAGCCCCGCCTATGCAAGCCAATACGGGTTGCCGCAGCATCCAGGTGAACTCAGCGCGTACGCTGGCCTTCTGCAGTCGAGGGAAGCCGCAGAAATCAAACTGCATTCGCGAACTAAAACCGCAAAAGGACTTTTGCGTTCACGTTTAATCATCGGCCCTTCCGACGCCTTGATTGACCCTGCCTTGGACGGACTGGGAATTGCCGTACTGCCCGAGTTCCAGGCTGCGCCGCTGGTCGCATCAGGTCAATTAGTCAGGGTGCTGGAAGGCTGGCAAATGTCCCCGCTGAAAGTCCATCTGATCTACCCCATGCAACGCCATCAATCGCAAACAGTTCGGGCTCTGATGGCATTCCTTGTGGAGCAGATCCCCAAAAGGTTGAAGACACTGTCGATCTGAATTGCCCCAGGTTAACTAGACACTTCTAAACTGTCTTTGGACTGAACATTGACTAACCCACTCAGTAAAACAGTGGCGTTCAAAAGTAGAGATTTCTGGCAAATTTGATGCCCCTCCGGGCAGGAGATTTGTCATGAAAAAGTCAAAGTTCACCGAAGAGCAGATCGCGTTTGCGCTGCGCCAGGCCGAGTCAGGCACGACAGTGGCAGAGGTCTGCCGCAAGATGGGCGTGAGCGAAGCGACCTTTTATAACTGGAAGAAGAAGTACGGCGGCCTGGGCGTGACTGAGCTGCGCCGATTGAAGCAGCTGGAAGAAGAGAACGCGCGCCTCAAGCGCACGGTGGCCGACCTGAGCCTGGACAAGCAGATGTTGCAGGAGGTCATCCAAAAAAAGCTGTGAAGCCGGCTCGCAAGCGCGAGCTGGCGAATTTCCTGATCCATGCTTACCGCATCAGCATCCGTCGCGCCACGGCAGTCATTCAATTGCGCCAAGCCACTTACTTTTATCGGCCACGGCCACGCGATGATCGCGCTTAGCGCCAGCGAATTCGGGAGATTGCCGCCACGCGCATCCGGTATGGGGCGCGACGTATCCACGTATTGCTACGGCGCGAGGGCTGGCTGATCAATCACAAGAAGACCTACCGGATTTACTGCGAGGAAGGCTTGAATCTACGGCGCAAACGGCCGAAACGCCGTATGGCCGCGGCCCACCGGCAGGAACGACCGACTATCTCCAGTTTGAACGACTGCTGGAGCATGGATTTCGTCGCCGATCAGTTGTTCAACGGCCAGAAAATCCGGGCGTTAACTGTGGTCGATAATTTTAGCCGGGAGAGCCTGGCGATCACGGTGGATTTCGCGCTGAAAGCGGCCGATGTGGTGGCGACGATGCAGCATGTGCAAGCCCTGCGTGGGACGCCGCAACGGATTCGGCTGGATAACGGCAGCGAATTCATTTCGGTGGCGCTGGATCAATGGGCGTATGAGCATGGGGTGACGCTGGACTTCTCGCGTCCGGGCAAACCCACGGATAATGCGTTCATCGAGTCGTTCAACGGCAGCCTGCGGGACGAATGCTTGAATGTGCACTGGTTTCTGTCGCTGGACGATGCCCGTGACAAGATCGAACGCTGGCGAGTGGATTACAACGAATTCAGGCCGCACAGTTCGCTGGGTGACCTGACCCCGAGCGAGTTCCGACTCGCCCACCTTGAGGCCGGAAATCTCTAGTTTCGACCGCTTGGTTAGTTGGGAGGAGGTCAATTTCGCATCCACCAAATTTCGGCACCGAGCACTACGCCCATCAGTCAGTGCCGTCGTTGCTCGTCAGACCGCAAGGTCAGGACCTGCACGCCTTTCGCGGTGACAGCCACCGTGTGCTCGAACTGCGCAGACAGTTGCCCATCGCGGGTAACCACTGTCCAGCCATCGTCTTCAGTGCGGACCGCCTGGCGGCCTTGATTCACCATCGGCTCAATGGTGAAGACCATGCCTTCCCGTAGCACCAGGCCCGTTCGCGGCTTGCCCCAGTGCAGCACTTGGGGCGCTTCGTGCATCTCTCGCCCGATGCCGTGCCCGCAGTAATCCCGCACGACCGAATAGCCATTCCTGCGGGCGTGCCGCTCAATCGCGTGCCCCACGTCGCCGAGCGTGGCCCCTGGTCGAACTGCCTGGATCCCTTTCCACATTGCCTCGTAGGTCGTCTGCACCAGTCGCCTGGCCAGCGGCGATACCTCGCCCACCAAGTAGGTCTTGCTGGAGTCGGCAATGTAGCCGTTCTTCTCCAGCGTGATATCGAAATTCACGATATCGCCGTCTTGCAGGATATCCGTGGTGGCTGGAACGCCATGGCAGACCACGTGGTTGCGGGACGCATGCAGCGCGTAGGCATATCCATATTGCCCTTTGCTTGCCGGACGCGCCTTGAGCCCGTTGACGATCAGTTCGTCGACCAGATCGTTCACCTGCATGGTGGACATGCCGATCAAGCTCAACTGATCCAAATGGCCAAATACCTGCGCCAACAGCCTGCCCGACTCGGCCATCAGCGCGATTTCCTCTGAGCGCTTGGTCATATCGGTACCGCCTTGGCAGGGGGTGACTCGATGCCCGCAGCCCGAAGTTCGCGGGTCACGATCTCGTTGAAGCTGAGCGTCGGGTTCAGCTCACACAGCATGCCGATCCTGATCCAGAACGCAGCTTGCGCGTTGATGGAACGGCACGAGACTGCGCTGGCTTTGCGCAGTTGATCGTGCAAGTCGTCGTCGATGTTTACGATACCCATGCCAGTCGATCCATATGAAACATATACGAATCATATAGTCCCGTCGTTCATGGGGCAAGTGTCCTTCGGGCAGCAGGCGCAGGGTCTCGAAGTTGGCGCAATTTGCTCAGTCGTCCCTGGGAGAAGCGACAGCCTGGCAGACGCGCGCGCGCGCCCCAGCCAACCGAGCGGTCAAAGCTCGCAATTTCCGGCGTCAAGGCGGGCGAGCCGGAACTCGCCCGGGGTCGGATCAGCGATAGCGGGGTCACACGGACCGCAGCTCGCGCAGGCGGCCCTGCTGCATTTTCCACTGGCCAGGCTATCTGGAACGCCTAGGGCAGTTTGGCGACCACCTTGATCTCAAACTGAAAACCGTACAGCCAGGTGACTCCAATGCCGGTCAAGGTGGGATAAGGGGCTTCACCCCAATATTCGGGCAGGACGCGCCAGATGGTTTCAAGGTTCGATTCGGGATCGACGACAAAGAGGGTTACGTCAACCACGTCGTCAAACGTGCAGCCCGCGGCAGCGAGCACCGCATTCAGGTTATCGAACGCCAACCTGACCTGCGCCTGCAGATCGGGCTCGGGCGAGCCATCCTCGCGGCTGCCGACCTGCCCTGAAACGAACAGAAACCCGTTGGATTTGACGGCCGGTGAATACCGATTGCGCTCATAAAGCGCGTGCCGTCCGGGGGGGAAAACCGCTTCGCGTGTTGCCATGTCTGCACCTTTGCAATGGGGCGAAATCCGCCTACTGAACGAGGAAAACACTTTATAAGTGCCAGGCCATGTCGATAAACAGGCAATTTTGGCCATCACTGTTTGTAAAATACAAACAATCTGGAACCAGGGAGGATGCAGGGTGGATCGGTTCGATGCGATGCGTGCCTTTGCTCGGGTGGTGGAGGCAGGCAGCTTCACCAAGGCTGCCCAGACACTGCACATGAGCAAAACCACGGTGACGCAACTGATTCAGCAGTTGGAGGCGCGCCTGCGCGTCAAGTTGCTCCATCGCACCACCCGCAAGCTCAGCGTCACGCCCGATGGCGCGGCCTACTACGCGCGCGTCGTCCGCCTGCTGGCGGACCTGGACGATGCTGAAACCAGCCTGTCCAGCGCTGCGGCTGCGCCCAGGGGTCGGCTGCGGGTGGATGTGCCCAGCCCGCTGGCCCGTCTGGTGTTGGTGCCGGCGCTACCGGCTTTCCACGCGCGCTACCCGGATATCCAGTTCGACATGGGCGTGAGCGACCGGATGGTGGATCTGCTCGGCGACAACGTGGATTGCGTCGTGCGCGGTGGCGAAATCATCGATCAATCCCTGAGCGCCCGTCATGTCGGCGATTTGCAAATCGGCGCCTACGTCGCACCAGGTTATGTGGCACGCCTCGGCGTGCCGGTGCACCCACGGGAGCTGGAGGACACAGCCCATCGCATAGTGGGCTTCATGTCTTCACGCACCGGCACGGTCGAGCCTTGGGCCATGCACTGCGGGAATGAACACATTCAGGTCAAGAGCCGCTATGTGCTCGCGGTGGACGATGGCAATGCCTACCTTGAGGCGGGGTTGGCTGGACTGGGGGTGCTTTGGTTGCCTACCTATATGGCGGCCGCCCATCAGGCGCGTGGCGAATTGATTCCGCTATTCGAGCAATGGCGTTTCGACCCACTACCGCTATACGTGGCATTTCCGCCAAACCGCCATGTAAGCGCCAAGCTGCGGGTGTTCATCGACTGGATCGTTGAGTTGATCAAGCAGTATGTCCCAGATGCCAACCGGGATCGGCGCCATCCCAGCCATCCCTGATTGGACCCTTGCAACAGCGGCAGTCGCCGTGCAGCGGAGCACGGGGGCGTCAATCGCAAGCCCACGCTGCTGTCCGATCTGCCACGCAATCCTGCCGTTGCGAACCGTCGCGGCACGCTGCTGCCCCAGCCGCGGCGATCAGCGGCTTCACGGCATCAAGCTGAACAGCCGCCATCGCATATGGCGTAGCGCCCGATACCGCGCCGGCAGGTGCCTGCCACACGCGGTCCGTCAGCCGCGGGGCGATGCGCCAAGCCGGTTGGGGCGGCGATGCCCTTGGCGGCATGCCGTCGCAGACAGGGGGCCGCGATGTAAAACAGGACCAAGCAACTCGTGGCGTCTTGCTCGTGGCTTCGTCTTCCCGGCAACACCTGCGCTGCTTGTCACTGGGTCGATTCAGCCCGCCGGATGAGTGGCATGAGGGCTCAGTCCCTGCAGTATCCCTCCCCACTGCGGACTGTCAGGCAATTTGATTTTTCGGCGAGCCACTTCATGCCGGTCCCCTCGCCATTGCTTGCCTGGATCACTTCCTTCACCCCGTCACGCTCAAACGCAATGCCGGAAACGACGGCCTTGCCCTGGAAGGTACGCGGGCCATCGAGATTCTGAATCGTCACCTGATACGTGCCATTCCCGCCGGCAAGCTGCAACAACGTGCCTTCCGGGCCATGCCACTTGCCGACCCAACTGTCGGCGACCGGCTTGTCCATGACCGGCGTCGGATCGGCAGGCTGCACCGGGCGGGGACCGGTACCCTGCTCCGAACAGCCGGCGGCGGCCATTGCCGCAATCGCAGCAAGATGACAAAGCATGATTTTCACTCAGGCCACCTCATATCGCTTGCTCCAGCGTTTGGATTCAGCCATCGCCTGGCAATCCGGCAAAGCGCAGGCCTGCAAAAGAGTGTGCGGTTCGCAGCAGGATGGCCCAGGGCGGCGGCGCCTGCTCCACGATGGCGTGCGCTCAACTGATATCGGTGATCCTGGCGATCATCCCATCCTGGAATTCGAATTCGGAACGGCCTGGTATATCCAGGACTTGCCCCTTTTTCAGGCCATTTGGCAGATCGGCAGCAACCACGGCGTGAAAGTCGATCAGGGCGGTTGCTGTTGCGCCATCCACTTCGAACACCCTGATCGACTGATTACGCTCCGCGAACAACGGTAGCGATTGCCGGGCAAGCGCCCTGAGTTCATCAACGCCTTGTGTATGCGCATTGACCACGTCGGCAGAGATATTCTTGAATTCCACCTGTGGGTGAACAGTCAGCAGCATACCGTCGATATCCTTGCGGTTATAGGCATCGATATAGCGGTCGACGATTTCGCGGATTTCCGTGGGACTCAATTGAACCTCCATGACTGATGGATAAATCGGCCAGACGCCGTGCACCGGGCCGATGCTAACCGAGGAACGCTTCACACGGTCGCATCACACACATGCAATGGTGGCCCTTCGCCGGCATCCGTCATCCCGGTACACGCACAGTGCACCTGCCGCCGCGAATGGCACGCGTACCGCCATTTCAGCATCCTCATGGAGCCACACCCGCTGTGCAGTGCTGACCGTGGCCTGCCGCACGCTTTCGCTTTGGTTTGACGCACCGCTTCGGAGGCCGGGCGCCAGACGACACCAGCTTTGCAACATCCTGCAGCAACACCCCGATGCCGTGCCGGGCGCCCCGCACCGTACCGGGGCAGATCGCCAATCCAGGCAGTGGCGCACTGGCGGGGAAGATCGACCCACACTTGGGAACGCACCGCCGATTCGCCAATATGACCGGAATCACAAAAAAAACCCTCCGCAACCGGAGGGCCTTTCCGTGGGCCTGGCCCGCGCCGGCTCAGTGATGATGCCCGTGCTCGCCATGCACATGCTGGTGGGCAATCTCCTCGGCCGTTGCTTCGCGCACGGCCAGCACCTTGATGCCAAAGCGCATGGTCTTGCCGCACAGCGGGTGGTTGCCATCCAGCAACACGGTGGGGCCCTTGATCTTGGTCACGAAGTAGTAGCGCGGCTCGCCATCGGGACCAGGGCGCTGGATCTGGCCGCCGACCTTGATGCCAGGCGGGAAGTCGGCCTTGGCCATGCTGGTGACCAGGGCTTCATCGCGCTCGCCGAACGTGTCTTCGGAGGCCAGCTCCACCATGGTCTGGAAGCCGGCTTCCTGGCCTTCCAGGGCGGCCTCCAGTTTGGGGAACAGGTTGTCGTAGCCACCGTGCAGGTAGGCCATCGGCTGTTTGCCCTCGTCATAGACGAAGCCATTGATATCGGTGACTTTCAAACGCAGGGTCACGGCGGTGTTCCGGGTGATCTTCATAGGGCAATTCGGGCTGGGTGGAAGGCCGGAAGGTTCGCCCTTCTGCTGGGGAGTGTCAACTTGCCGGTGCGGATGATGCTGGAGCGCGTGGCCGGCCCGTGTGACAGGCAACGACTGATGGGCAAATGCGTGAATGGCAGGGGCAACCATGGCCCCCTTTCCACCATCGCGTCTGCTGCAAAGCGGCGCACACACGCCAGCGGCACAGCTTGCCCGCCCACCCTGGCGCATACAGCGGCGGCGGTTTGATGCGCAATCAACCGGCCGCATGCGGGTCAGCGCGCTTCAGCCACGGCCGGGAGTCAACCTTGGATGGCGTGGCGCCACCGGCTGACCGTCTTCCACCTCCCGGCGGGCGCCATCAGACCTTGCGGGCATGCGTGCCGATATGCCGCAACGCCACCGCGGAAAGCACGGCCAGCACGGCGACGCTTGCCGTACTGAAAAGGGCGGCGCCTTTCAGTCCGGTCATGAACGCCGCTTGCGCCTGCGCCATCAGGCCAGCCGGCAGCTCCGATGCGATGGCAGAGGCAGCCCACAGGCTGTCACTGACGGCTTCGCTGGCAGCGGCGTCCAGATCGGCGGGCAGGCTGCCCTTCATGGTGCGGTGATAGAGCGCACCGGCAATGCTGCCAAGCAAGGCGATCCCCAGCGAGATTCCCAGTTCCTGCACCATCTCGGTCATCGCCGAGGCCGATCCCGCCTTTTCCGGAGGGGCGGCCCCGACGGCCAGATCGGTGCCGAGGGCAGCGACGGTGCCGTTGCCCAGGTAGGCCAGCGCCAGCGCGGCAATCGCGGTCAGCACGCCGGCCGTCCCCTGCGCCAGCTGCGTCAGCATCAGGTAGCCCACCGCCGACAAGGCGAGCGACCCGGCGACCACGAAGCCGGGCCGGATCACCCGGGCCGCCAGCGGCGCGCCGGTGCCGCCGATGATCATGGCCAGCGCAGCCAGCCCCATCCACAAGCCCGCCACCGACGACGTATGGCCAGCCACCAATTGCAGATACTGGGCAACCAACAGCATCGTGCCGCCCACCGCAACCAGGCTGAACAGCAGCACGATCAGCGCCACCACGAATGCCCGATCGGCAAACAAGCCCAGATCCAGCAACGGATCGGCCAGTCGGCGCTGACGCCTGACGAACAGCCAAGCAAACAGCACGCCAACCAGGATGGCGGC
Source organism: Chitiniphilus purpureus (assembly GCF_025642115.1). Taxonomy (GTDB): domain Bacteria; phylum Pseudomonadota; class Gammaproteobacteria; order Burkholderiales; family Chitinibacteraceae; genus Chitiniphilus; species Chitiniphilus purpureus. Next base: position 15,867 of record NZ_CP106753.1, read on the forward strand.
AATGGCGCCGGGTTCCATGCCTGACTTGGCGATCTGCTTGATGCCGTAGACAAACGGCAGCATGGCGGCAAGCGACAGCACCACGCTGGCAAGATCCAACCGACCGGTGCCGCGGGCGCGGTACTCGGGCAGCAGAAACGGGGCCAGCAACAGCAGCAGCGCCACGACCGGCACCGCGATCAGGAAGGCCGAGCCCCACCAGAACGACTCCAGCAGCAGCCCCCCCACCACCGGCCCCAGCGCGTAGCCGACGCCCCACATGGTCGCCCAGATGCCGATGCCAAGCGCCCGCTGGCGCGGGTCGGGGAACAGATTGCTGATCAGCGCCAGTGTCGAGGGCATCAGCGTGGCCCCGGCCACGCCAAGCGCAGCCCGGGCCGCAATCAGCATGGTGGCGCTGGTCGAGAATGCCGCAACCACCGAAGCCGCGGCAAAGGCGACTGCGCCCAGCAACAGCAGCCTGCGGCGGCCGATGCGGTCGCCCAGCGTGCCCATGGTGATCAGAAAACCCGCAATCAGAAAGCCGTAGGCGTCCATGATCCACAATGCCTGTGTGCTGGTCGGCTGCAGATCGAGGGCCAGTGCCGGCAAGGTCAGATGCAGCAGCGTCAGGTCCAGCCCGAGCATGGCCGTGGGCAGGGACAACAGGGCCAGTCCTGCCCAGGCACGCGCGCCGGCGCGTGGGGCATGCTGCTGCAGGTGCGTGTCCGGCAGCTCGATGGGCGTGGAAGATGGGTGATGAGATGTCATGGACGACCCGGGGCCTCAAGGGCTTTGAATTGCGGAAACCTCATCCTCCAGGCAACATCACCTACTGACAATTTAAGTAAATATCCTATTACCAACAGCAATAGCGATGCATGATCGAAGCCTCAGCCGCACCCGGAATGAACTGTCGGCGTTCCTGATCCGCCATCGGAAGCAACTGACGCCTGCCGATGTCGGCCTGCCTGCGACCGAACGCCGCCGCACCCCCGGGCTGCGTCGCGAAGAGGTCGCCGCACTGGCCGGTGTGGGTCTGACCTGGTACACCTGGTTCGAGCAGGGACGCGATATCCAGGTGTCGGAGAAATTCCTGCTGAGCGTGGCCTATGCCCTCCAGCTTGACGACGCCGAGTGCAGCCATCTGTTTCTCCTGGCGCACAGGCGGCCCCCACCGCCGGAGGCGCATCAATCGATGTCGGTGACGCCGGGCATCCGGCAGTTGCTGGATGATCTGCCCCGGCCGGCCTATGTGCAGAACCTGCGATGGGACGTGGTGGCCTGGAACGCCGCGGCGGACGCGTTGTTCGGTTTCAGCGCCAGGGCACGTGCAGACTGCAATCTGCTGCGCCTGGCATTTGCCGATCCCGATATGCGCGCACGTTTGCCGGGCTGGCACGACGACGCGCCGCGGCTGTTGGCGCAGTTGCGCTATGACATCGCCGTGGCGCCGGACGATCCGGCGATGCGGGCGCTGATCGAGGATCTGCAGGTGCTGTCCCCCAGCTTTGGGCAGGCGTGGGCCATGCCGGATAGCACGATTGCAGCGCGCGGTATCCGCTCGATCGTGGACAGCGCGGGCAGCCTGCACCGCTTCCACCATGAAACGCTGGTGGTGAACGAGCACCGGCATCTGAAGATGGTGGTGTACTTCGCGGCCTAGCTGCCGGCCCAACCTGGTGCAGCAGTGCCGGCAAGCCTTGCAAAACGCCCTGGGCGGCAATCGGTCGGCCTGCCTTTGGTCACCGACAGCAAAGGGCATACGGCAAGGGGATGCGGTGCACCGGACTCCCCGCAGCGGCGGGCAGTACGGGCGTGGCGAGCGCGGGCAGGCGTTGCCAGGTCACACCGACCGGCACGGTCGGGGCCCGGCTCCACCCGGTTGCACTGCAGGCGGGTCAGTAGCGATAGCTGCCGGCCACGAACAGCCGCGGGTTCCGGTCTCTCGATTCGGCTTCAGGCCGGCCGCCGTGCACGCGCCAGCCCAGCGTGCCTTCGAGCCGCCAGCGTTGGTGCAGCCAGCGCGCGCCAAGGCCGGCCCCGGCGAGCTGCCGCTTGCCGGCCGAGCTGTCGTCCCATGGCTCGGCATTCAACCGGACCTGCCCACCATCCCACCAGAGAAAGCCGGTCAGCTGTTCATCGACAGCGGCGCGCAGCTCGGTTTGCAGCAGCCAGCCGCGGTCGCCGCTGCCCTCGCCCATCGGATAGGCGCGTACCCCCAGGAACCCGCCCAGGCTGAATTTTTCGGACGGGTCCAGGTTGGTATCCGTCCACTGGGCCGAGACCCGGCCATAGGCGCTGAACACCCCGGGCAGTTTCTGGATGCGCACCATGTCCAGGTTCAGCTTGTGAAAGCCACCGGCGGTACCGGCGGTCACGTCGTCCAACAGACGCGATGCGTCGTCCACCTCCAACTCGCCGCCGGCCAGCGATACCTGACCGTAGGTGATGCCTCCGCCACCCCAGCCATCCCGGTGGTCGAACTGCAACGCGAGCGTCACGCTGTCGGCACGGCGCTCGCGCTCCAGATCGAGCGCAGCGTAGCGCTGCTCCAGCCTTTTGTGGGCCAGCGTGGCCGATGCCAGCAGGTTGGCGCGTTGCGAGCGCACCCATGGATAGCTCAGGCGCAGCAAGGCGGTATCGGCGATGCCGCTGGCGTCCAGCACCGCGAATTCGCGACCCAGCTGATAGCTGCTGCGCGACCAGCCCACGGCGGCCCGCAGGCCATGGGCACCCAACGGTGTTTCGTATTCGAGCGAGCCCAGCCATAGCGATTCGTCGGTCAGCATCGCGGTCAGTGACAGCTGGTCGCCGAAGCGGAACGGGCTGTTCCACTCCAGCGCGCCGCGCAGCCGATGCTCGCCGGTGTTGACGTTGCCGGTATTGTCGAAGCCGATCTCGCCCGATACGTGGTTGCGGCGGGTCACCTGCACCGCCAGGTCGGTCTCACCGAATGCCTGCCCGGGCTTGAGCACCGGCCGCACCTGAAAGCCCGGCTGGTCGTCCAGCAGCAGCATGGTGCGCTCCAGCGTCCCGCTGCGGATGGGCGAGCCGTCAGGAATCCCGGCCTGCAGAAACGGCTGGGCACCGCTCACCTTGGGGTCGTCGCCCAGCGCCTGTGTACGGCCCACTGTGCCTTCGATGATCTGGATCACCAGGATGCCGTCGTTCAGCCGCTGCGCAGGCAGCACCGCGCGCGCGAGCGGATAGCCCAGCTGGCGGTAGTGCGCCGTCAGGGTCTCTGCCAGCCGGTTCAGCCCGTCCAGCGTAAAGCGCTGCCCGTCCACCGGGCCCAACCGGGCCAGGAGCTGCCCGGTCGGCTGGGTGCGGTTTCCCTCCAGCCGTATGCCGCGCAACACCACGTGGGTCTCATCGCCGGCCTGCGCGCCCGCCGGGGGCGAAGGTGGCGGATAGCTTGGCAACGCGCCCGGATCGCTGGTCAGCGGCGCAACCGGCACCTTTTCCTGCAACTCCAGCCCCGGCGCGGGGGCGGCCACCGAGGGGAACGATCCGGTCATGCCGACCGCCAAGCCGATGGCCGACAACAGACGGCCAGGTAGACACAGGATGGGTTGACGCATCGTTGCGCGGTACTCCGGTTGATCAACTGGTGGGGTCGCGCTGCTCGTCGCGCGCGGCCGGGTCGACATTCAGCCCGCCGTCCAGCACGAACACGTCCAGCGGGCCATTGGCACTGGGCACCGCGATCTGGGCGGTCCCGGTGGGAGCGGTCTGACTGCCTTCGCCGGCCGCGCCCTCCTCGCCAGCCGGATTGACGGCAGCGGACGGTGCTCCGGCGGCAACGGTCAATGCCGCACCCGTTGTGGCATCCACCGGCACATAGTTCAATGCGCCGCCGCCGAGCGTGATGGCCTGCCTGCCCAGCACCAGCTGGGCATTGTCCGGGAAGTTCGGCACCGAGACCGGCGGGGTCACCAGCGTATCGGCCTGCACCAGCGGTGCCGGGGTGACCACGAATGCCTGACTGTTGACGGGCGCCTGGGCGAACACGTAGTTGCCGTTCACCGCGGCCAACCCGCCGCCTTCCACGGCATAGATGCCGGCAGGGCTGGCAGGGTCGGCGATGGTGCGGAACACCAGCGCCCCGGTGGTCGCGGTCTCCTGCGTCTCGCCGTTCACAAAGCCGCTGACACCTCCGGTGAGCGGCACGGGCGCGGCGCCCTGGATCTGCTGCACCGGCATCGCGGTCAGTGTCAGCGTGGCAGGGGTCACGGCGCCATTGGTGGCGTCGAGCGCGGTCACCGCATAGTTGTTGCCGCCGTTGCCATCGGCAAGGGTGTAGCCGGTGACCCGGACCGTCTTGCCATTGCCGGCGTTCTTGTCGGTGAAGGCCTGCGCCAGACCAGCGATCGTATCGCCGGCCTGCAGGCCGCTCACCAGCGGTGTGCCGGTCGCGACGACGGTCCCGTCATACGTCTTGCTCACCGGCGTGGCAGTGAGCAGCAACGGTGCCGGCGTGATGGTGAGTGCCGCATCGTTCAGGCTGATGTCGTAATTGCCTGCGTCCACCCCGCTGACGGCAAGCGCGGACTGGTACACCCCGGCATTGCGACCGCTGGCCGCGCCGCCCACGGCCACGTCGTCGCCGCTGAGAAAGCCATTGGTCGCGGGCGCCGGCTGCGCTTGCAGCAGGCCGTTGTACATCAGGCTTGCCGACTGCGCCGAGACAGTGGCTGCCCGCCGGCCAATCTCGCCGGCGCTGCTGGCCACGCTGGTGACGCTGTAGTTGCCGCCGCCGGCGCCATCGGTCAGCGTCCAGCCACCCACCACCTGCACCGTCTTGCCCACCCCGGCGTTTTTGTCCGCATAGGTCTGCGTCAGACCGGTCAGGGTGTCCCCCGCCATCAGACCCATCACCGTCGGTGCGCCAGGGGCGCTGGTGGTGCCGTCGTACACCTTGTTGGCGGCGGTGGCGGCAAGCACCAATGGCGCCGGGGTGATGGTGCCGATAGGGCCGGTCACACTGGTCGGCAGCACATAGTTCGCCAGATCGGTCGCACCCGCTGGCGCGAAATCACTCCGCGCCAGACTCACGCTGACCAGCTTGCCGCTGCCGGCATTCCGGTCCGCATAGCTGCCGCTGGTCTTGGTCACCGTGGCACCCTCACTGCCCACAAAGCCGGTCAGCAGGTAGTTGGCCGGGGCCAGCGTCGCCACCGTGGTGCCGTCATACACCTTGGTGGCCGTGCCGGTCAGCGCACCGGTGATCACCTGCAGTTGCGCCGGCGTGATCGTCAAGGTGCCGGGCAGGAACGTCAGTGCATAGTTGGCGGCGGTGAGCCCCTGCGGCACGATGCTGTAGCTGCCCGCATTCACCGCGCCCTGCGCGCTGCCGCCGTAGCTCAAGGCGCCGCCCAGCACCGCGGCGGTCTCGCCGTTGACGAAGCCGCTGTAGCTCACGCCGTTGCCGCCGCTGTAGGCCAGTGCGTCGTAGGTCTTGCTGTCCGCGTTGGCGGTGACGGTGAGTGCGGCCGGGTTGATGGTCAGCGCGCTGGCGTTGCCCGCGGCCTGCGCGAACACATAGTTGCCGTGGTTGGCGGTCAAGCCGCCGCCGTTGATGGCATGGCTGCCGACGTTGCTGGTGGCGCTGGCCGGGCTGCTGAAGGCCAGGCTGCCGCTGGTGGCGCCGGCCAGCGTCTCGCCGCCGACCAGGCCGGTGACGCTGCCGGTGAAGGCCGGGTTGGTGCCGCCATAGCTGCGGCTGGCAACGTTGGCGGTATAGGTCAGCGTGGCCGGGTTGACATTGAGCGTGCCGGGTACGAACGACAGCGTGTAGTTGCCGGCGGTGAGCCCCTGCGGCGCGATGCCGTAGCTGCCCACATTCACCGCGCCCTGTGCCGTGCCGCCATAGCTGAGCGTGCCGCCCAGCACCGCCGCGGTCTCGCCGTTGACGAAGCCGCTGTAGCTCACGCCGTTGCCGCCGCTGTAGGCCAGTGCGTCGTAGGTCTTGCTGTCCGCGTTGGCGGTGACGGTGAGTGCCGCCGGGGTGATGGTCAGCGCGCTGGCATTGCCCGCTGCCTGTGTGAACACATAGTTGCCGTGGTTGGCGGTCAAGCCGCCGCCGTTGATGGCGTAGCTGCCGACGTTGCTGGTGGCGGTGGCCGGGCTGCTGAAGGCCAGGCTGCCGCTGGTGGCGCCGGCCAGCGTCTCGCCGCCGACCAGGCCGGTGACGCTGCCGGTGAAGGCCGGGTTGGTGCCGCCATAGCTGCGGCTGGCAACGTTGGCGGTGTAGGTCAGCGTGGCCGGGGTGACGCTGAGCGTGCCGGGTACGAACGACAGCGTGTAGTTGCCAGCGGTGAGCCCCTGCGGCGTGATGCCGTAGCTGCCCGCATTCACCGCGCCCTGTGCCGTGCCGCCATAGCTGAGCGTGCCGCCCAGCACCGCGGCGGTCTCGCCGTTGACGAAGCCGCTGTAGCTCACACCATTGCCGCCGCTGTAGGCCAGTGCATCGTAGGTCTTGCTGGCCGCGTTGGCGGTGACGGTGAGCGGCGCCGGGGTGATGGTACCGATAGAGCCGGTCACACTGGTCGGCAGCACATAGTTCGCCAGATCGGTCGCACCCGCTGGGGCGAAATCACTCCGCGCCAGACTCACGCTGACCAGCTTGCCGCTGCCGGCATTCCGGTCCGCATAGCTGCCGCTGGTCTTGGTCACCGTGGCACCATCACTGCCCACGAAGCCGGTCAGCAGGTAGTTGGCCGGTGCCAGCGTCGCCACCGTGGTGCCGTCGTACACCTTGGTGGCCGTGCCGGTCAGTGCGCCGGTGATCACCTGCAGATGCGTCGGCGTGATCGTCAAGGCACCGGGCAGGAACGTCAGCGCGTAATTGGCGGCGGTAAGCCCCTGCGGCACGATGCTGTAGCTGCCCACATTCACCGCGCCCTGTGCCGTGCCGCCGTAGCTGAGCGTGCCGCCCAGCACCGCAGCGGTCTCACCGTTGACGAAGCCGCTGTAGCTCACGCCGTTGCCGCCGCTATAGGCCAGTGCGTCGTAGGTCTTGCTGTCCGCGTTGGCGGTGACGGTGAGTGCGGCCGGGTTGATGGTCAGCGCAGTGGCATTCCCTGCGGCCTGCGCGAACACATAGTTGCCGTGGTTGGCGGTCAGCCCGCCGCCGTTGATGGCGTAGCTGCCGACGTTGCTGGTGGCGCTGGCCGGGCTGCTGAAGGCCAGGCTGCCGCTGGTGGCGCCGGCCAGCGTCTCGCCACCGACCAGGCCGGTGACGCTGCCGGTGAAGGCCGGGTTGGTGCCGCCGTAGCTACGGCTGGCAACGTTGGCGGTATAGGTCAGCGTGGCCGGGCTGACACTGAGCGTGCCGGGTACGAACGACAGCGTGTAGTTGCCGGCGGTGAGCCCCTGCGGCGTGATGCCGTAGCTGCCCACATTCACCGCGCCCTGTGCCGTGCCACCATAGCTGAGCGTGCCGCCCAGCACCGCGGCGGTCTCGCCGTTGACGAAGCCGCTGTAGCTCACGCCGTTGCCGCCGCTGTAGGCCAGTGCGTCGTAGGTCTTGCTGTCCGCGTTGGCGGTGACGGTGAGTGCGGCCGGGTTGATGGTCAGCGCGCTGGCGTTGCCCGCGGCCTGCGCGAACACATAGTTGCCGTGGTTGGCGGTCAAGCCGCCGCCGTTGATGGCATGGCTGCCGACGTTGCTGGTGGCGCTGGCCGGGCTGCTGAAGGCCAGGCTGCCGCTGGTGGCGCCGGCCAGCGTCTCGCCGCCGACCAGGCCGGTGACGCTGCCGGTGAAGGCCGGGTTGGTGCCGCCGTAGCTACGGCTGGCAACGTTGGCGGTATAGGTCAGCGTGGCCGGGCTGACATTGAGCGTGCCGGGTACGAACGACAGCGTGTAGTTGCCAGCGGTGAGCCCCTGCGGCGTGATGCCGTAGCTGCCCGCATTCACCGCGCCCTGTGCCGTGCCGCCATAGCTGAGCGTGCCGCCCAGCACCGCAGCGGTCTCGCCGTTGACGAAGCCGCTGTAGCTCACGCCGTTGCCGCCGCTGTAGGCCAATGCGTCGTAGGTCTTGCTGTCCGCGTTGGCGGTGACGGTGAGTGCGGCCGGGTTGATGGTCAGCGCGCTGGCGTTGCCCGCGGCCTGCGCGAACACATAGTTGCCGTGGTTGGCGGTCAAGCCGCCGCCGTTGATGGCATGGCTGCCGACGTTGCTGGTGGCGCTGGCCGGGCTGCTGAAGGCCAGGCTGCCGCTGGTGGCGCCGGCCAGCGTCTCGCCGCCGACCAGGCCGGTGACGCTGCCGGTGAAGGCCGGGTTGGTGCCGCCGTAGCTACGGCTGGCAACGTTGGCGGTATAGGTCAGCGTGGCCGGGCTGACACTGAGCGTGCCGGGTACGAACGACAGCGTGTAGTTGCCGGCAGTGAGCCCCTGCGGCGTGATGCCGTAGCTGCCCGCATTCACCGCGCCCTGCGCCGTGCCGCCGTAGCTGAGCGTGCCGCCCAGCACCGCAGTGGTCTCGCCGTTGACGAAGCCGCTGTAGCTCACGCCATTGCCGCCGCTGTAGGCCAGTGCGTCGTAGGTCTTGCTGTCCGCGTTGGCGGTGACGGTGAGTGCGGCCGGGTTGATGGTCAGCGCAGTGGCATTCCCTGCGGCCTGCGCGAACACATAGTTGCCGTGGTTGGCGGTCAGCCCGCCGCCGTTGATGGCGTAGCTGCCGACGTTGCTGGTGGCGGTGGCCGGGCTGCTGAAGGCCAGGCTGCCGCTGGTGGCGCCGGCCAGCGTCTCGCCACCGACCAGGCCGGTGACGCTGCCGGTGAAGGCCGGGTTGGTGCCGCCGTAGCTACGGCTGGCAACGTTGGCGGTATAGGTCAGCGTGGCCGGGCTGACACTGAGCGTGCCGGGTACGAACGACAGCGTGTAGTTGCCGGCAGTGAGCCCCTGCGGCGTGATGCCGTAGCTGCCCGCATTCACCGCGCCCTGCGCCGTGCCGCCGTAGCTGAGCGTGCCGCCCAGCACCGCCGCGGTCTCGCCGTTGACGAAGCCGCTGTAGCTCACGCCATTGCCGCCGCTGTAGGCCAGTGCGTCGTAGGTCTTGCTGTCCGCGTTGGCGGTGACGGTAAGCGCGGCCGGCGTGATATTGGCAGTGGTGTTGATGCCGCCGAAGCCACCCACCGTGTAGTTGCCCGCGTCGGCCCCCGCCAGCGTCACACCGGTGATGTTGACGTTGATGCCATTGCCGACGTTTGCCTGCGCAAAGCTGCCGGTGGCATTGAGGGTGATGCTGTCGCCGACCACCAGATCGGACGAGGTGACCGCGGCAGCGGTGGTGCCGTCATACACTTTGTTCGTTGCCGCGAAATTGGTCAGTGCCTTGGGCGAGACCGTATAGGTGCCCTGGTTGAAGTAGGCCACCGCGTAGCTGATGCCCTGGTAGTTGGCAGGGTTGTTGGACGAGCTGACCAGTTCGGTGTAGCTACCGGCGTTCTTGCCCGGGGTATTGAATACCAGTGGTCCCAGCGCAGTGACGGTGAAGCCCCCTGGCCCGCCCAGCGAGGTCGGCGTGGGCAGGCCGGCGGTCGAGGTGGTGCCGTCGTAGGTGCGGCTGCCCGAGCCGGTGAACACATAGATGGGCAGCATCGCCATGTTCACCACGTTGTAGCCAGCGTAGGTGTAACTGTTGTTGCCCCCCGGGATGACCATGGTGCCGCAGTTGGGATAGCCGGGATGGCAGGGCGGGCTCTGGGTGAACTGGGCCGCCTGGTTGTTCCCGTTCAACCGGAACAGCATATGCGCCACGCTGGGAGCCCAGAACTGGATGCGCGCCTGGTTGCCGTTGTTCACCAGACCGAGCGAGCCCAGCACGTTCTGCGTGTTGTTGACGTTGACCACGATGTTGCCGCTGGTTGCACCGGTGCGGAACGTGGTGACGGTGCCGGAGTTGCCTTCCACGCCGAACGCGAACTCGCGCGCGTCGCCCGAGCTGGTGGCGTTGATGTAGAGATTGCCCCCGCCGCTGTCGATCGTGGCCCCGGAGAGTACGTAGACCCCCGCCTTGGTGGCGTCGTACGACGGCGTGGTCGCGGTGGTATGGCCATTGAGGACGATGGTCCCGCCCGCCGAGCCGATCGACACATTGGTACCGACACGCACCGCCGGTGTGCTGGCACTGCTGTTGATCGCGTAGCCGATGCCGTTCGCCTGCGCCGTGGTGATGCTCCCGCCGGCGCCGCCGATCATGATGCGCCCGCCATTCGAGGCCAGATTGGCGTTGATCGCCACCCCGCCCACGGCACTGCTGCTGTTGTTGGCCGCGCTCAGGGTGAGGCCGAGCTGGCCAACGGTGGCGGTGATCGGGCTGCTGACGGTGATGCTGCGGTCGGCACGCAGCGTCAGGGTGGCGTTGCCCCCGGCTGTCTTGCTGATCGGGCTGGCCACCGTGATGTCGCCCGAGCCGGCGGCGCCGCCGCCATAGACCGGATTGCTGGTCACCGTCGACACCGTCACGCTGGTTCCCGTATTCAGCGCGCCCGCGATATTGGCCGCGGCTGTGACGTTGATGTTGTAGTCGAACGGATCGATCAGCCATTCGCCGCCCTGGCCGTGGGCAGCGCCCGCATCGATCTGCAGCGCGCCGGTGTCGACCCGCGCCGCGGACGTCTCGATGAAGCCGCCGTCGCCACCATTGGGTGCGCTTGCGTCCAATCTGCCGGTGGCATGCAGTTCGCCATGCTGCAGATCGCCGAGCAGCACGATTTCGCCGCGCTCACCGCTGGCCAGGGTGCGTGCCTGGATCAGGCCGGTCTGGTTCACCACGGACCGCGCCAGCTGGTCCGCTGCCTTGGCGGTGAGCAGCACCTTGCCGCCGTCGGCCAGGATGGCGCCTCCGTTTTCCACCAGGCCATCGAGCACACCGCGCTCGACCTCCAGTTGCACCGGGCCGCCGATATCCAGCGTCACCGTGCTGCCCGAAGCCAGCAGCGTCTGCCCCTGCGGCGTCTCGATGCGGCCGGTATTGACCACCTTGGCCGCGATCAGGGCCACCGTGCCGCCTGTCGCCGTGCGCAGCAGCCCCTGGTTGGTGACGCTGCCGCTGCCGCTGCCTTCGAACCGGTACCGGCCCGCGAGGAAATCATGGTCCGAGAGCGACAGCGTCGAAGCGACAAGGCCGGCGACATCCACCTGTGCGGTGGGCGAGAACAGGATTCCGTTCGGATTGAGCAGGAACACCTGCCCATTGGCACGCAGCGCGCCCTGGATGTTCGACACGCCGGCGCCGACCACCCGGTTCAACGCCACCGCCGCCGCCGAGGGCTGCACGAATTGCACCGTATGCCCGGCACCGATATCGAAGCTCTGCCAGTTGGTCACCAGCTTGCCGGTATCCTGCCTGATCGTCAGCGTGTCGGCCTGCCGGCTGAGCTGGGCCGCGCCCTGCGTGATCTGTGCCCCGGTAGGTAGCGGCTCGGCCCAGACAGCCGGCACGCCCAGCAGGGTGGCGGCCACCGCGCCGAGCACGCGGCAACGCGCAGCCTTGCCACCGGCGCGGGCAAATTCGGCGACTGCGACAAAGCAGCCGAGACGGGTGGACCAGATCAGGCGATATACATGGTTCATTGAGGGTGGGCGCATCGAGCTGCTCCTTGAATCCCAAACTTGTCTTTCGATGAAATCCGCCCGTCAAATTAAAGCCGTTTAATCCTGGTCTTTTTCCTTGGGAGCGTTACGTGATGGCTACCCCTGGCTATTGTTTTAGCCGCCATTTCGCCGTACCGACAGTTTCAGTGGTCCGGCTTTTGAATAAGAATATTAGTTTTTGCGAATATATAGAGTGCAAAGCCGCAGCAGGATGAGGCCAATACCTTATTCTGGCGGGCAGCCGATATACGGACAGATGCGGCAGGCACCGCGCCATACCCGGTCTTGCCCGGCACCATGGCCTGCACGGGATACGGCAACGGCGGCAACCGGCATGGAATACGGCCAACCCCAGTGCGCGGCACGACAGGGCAAGGCCGGGTTGGAATCAACCGTCCAACCATGGCCATGCCCGATGCAGTGCCGGCCACGGCCCGTGCAATACCCCGGCGGGATGGGCCGCAACCAGCGTGGCGGATCGCACCGCGGGCAAGCACCGGGCGGCAGGGCGTGCACAACCGATCATCCACACGGCGTCGGCTGCGCAAAGGATGAGAAGGCACGATGCTGTGCCCTCTCCCATGCATGACGCAGGACAGCGCGCCCTCAGCGCTGCCAAGCAAAATCCGGCAAAGCGGTGCCGGCAGCCAGTGCAGACCGTCCTGAACGGCGACGGATCGGACCTCCCGTGAGCACCGACAGCGTGGGTCATACGGCACATGGGCACGACGCAACCATCAGGTTTTGTCGGCGGCGCCTAGTGAAGCAGCGCAGCCCCTCCCTCGTATGGCATGGGTTGGGAGGGATTGCCTATGGTGGTCTCGCCAAAGGTGGGATGCGTGGCCTCGGCCGGGCGGCACAGGTCCGGACTGTTGCATGCCCAGATGCTGATCCAGGCTTGCGGGTCCGGATTGACGCGCGCAAAGGTGCCCTGCGTGCGCCAGTATTCCGCCGGCCGGCACGTGTTCGCGCTGCACTCGGACGGGACCTCGAACCGGGTCAGACGCCCCAGCACCTGACCCTGCTCGCGTACCTCCACATAGGCCGGTATGGCCGTAGTGCCCCCCGCGATGCTCTGCAGGGAAACCTCCAGGTTGGTGCCCTGCCACTGCAGCCGCGCACTGTACCGGCTGGGCAGGCTGGCCGGCGGCGGCACCGGGTCCGCCGTCCTGATCCAGGCTCCCTGCAGCGTATCGTCGGGCGCCTCGCCCTGGGTCCACCACCTTGCCTGCCAGACCGCATCATCGAAAATCGCCCTGTCGTCCGCCTGATAGGCACGCGTTGCGGACCAGCGGGCAATCCCGTCCGGCCAGACCACTGTCCACGGCCCATGGAGGGGCCCGGGTTGCTGGCCCTGCGTCCACCACTGCGCCTCGTAGACAAGGCCGCTGCTGCTTGCGCGATCCCCTTTCTGATAGATCTTGCCAGCGTCCCAGGGTGGCGCGCTGAGCGAGTCCGGCACCGCCCAACCTGCGGCGGCAATCTGTTCATCCAGCAGCGCATGGACGATCGCACGGGGTTGATAGCTGTAGAGCCGGTAGGCGACCCGGATCTCGAATGGCATCGGGCAACTGTAGTCGCGACCGGAATCGGTCAGCGGCCGCCGGAGCGGCAGCTTGGCATCCTCGGGCGTGCGGAGCGGCAAGCGCGCGTGGTACCCGGTGTAGAAGGGATCGGGCGGCGGCGGCACACAGGTGGCCGCGGCTGTTGCGGCAAAGCCAAGAAAGAGCGCACCAAGCAACTTCAGGTTCATGTTGTCTCCGGAATTATGCGTATGGGGAATACCCCCGGCTCAACCTAGTAAACGCCGATATGGCAAACAAATAAGCACCTGATGAATTGGCGAAATGGGCCGACTGTCTTGTGCAGTGCAAATCAGGCCGGGCAATCCGAGGCACCGCCGACATGCCCGCCAATTGCCAATGGCAATCGCCAATCCGGGCAGGCATCCTGCCGCCACCGAATTGCCGGGCACGCCAACAGGTGTGCATCAGCAAATCACTACATCAGCAGATGGCAATGGAGCTGTTGTTTTTGAACACGTCCCAGCAGCAAAACCGCATGCACGATTGAACCCATGCTGCTGTCCTGGCACCGTGACATGGCCTGACGAACGGCCGGTACAGGCCCGCGTCGGGCATCCCATCAAACTGGAGGATGTACCCATGCAGTACAACAACAGATCACGCGGAGTGACAGTGGATGACAGCGGGCAGACCATGGCCGGGCGTGGCACCGCCGGCCAGGGCAGGCCGAACCGATTGATGCAGTTGCTGCTGACCGCCCTGCTCGCCACCGGCATGCACGGCGCACTGGCGGCGGCATGGCAGGCCAGCGCTGCCTATGCGCAGGGCGACATCGTGGCGCATCAGGGCCAGGAGTGGCAGGCCAAGTGGTGGACGCGCGGCGAGGCACCGGGCCCGCAGGCCCAGGCGTGGCAGCCGGCGCCGTCGGAGGATGCGCCCGCGTGGCAGGCGGGCACCGCCTACCAGGCCGGGCAGGTCGTGCTGCACGAGGGCAAGCTCTACCAGGCACAGTGGTGGACCCGCGGCAACGTACCGGCGCCGCAAGGACCGTGGAAATCGCTGGGCACCGGCGTGAAGGCCAAGCAGTTCGTGCGCGTGCCGGGTGGCACCTTCATCATGGGCGCCACCGTGGCCGGCAATGTCAACTACCCCAACGAGTATCCGGTGCACCCGGTGACGCTGTCGCCGTTCTATCTGAGCAGCACCGAGGTCACCTACCGCCAGTTCGACCGCTACACCCGCGCCACCGGCCAGCCGCTGCTCAGCTCGCTCGACGCCGGCGGCATGGATTTCGGGCGTGGCGAGAACCCGGCGGTCAACGTGTCGTGGTTTGCCGCGATCAAATACATCAACTGGCTCAACCAGCAAAAGGGCTGGCCCCGCGCCTACGACGAGACCACCGGCGACCTGCTCGATGCCGCCGGCCAGCCGACCACCGATGTCGCCAAGGTGATCGGCTATCGGCTGCCCACCGAGGCGGAGTGGGAATACGCAGCGCGTGACCGCGGCCAGGACATCATCAACGCCTGGGGCAATGGCGCACCGCTGATCAATGGCAAACCCGCCGCCAATATCGCCGACATCAGCCTCAAGACCTTCTTCGAAGGCGAGCTTGGCATTCCGCTGCCGCCATGGATGGTCATCTGGGAAGTCACCGACGGCTATCCGCGGCTGGCACCGGTAGGCAGCTTCATCCCCAACTCGCTGGGGGTCTACGACCTGTCCGGCAATGCCTGGGAATGGACCACCGACAAGGAGCGCGTCTACACCACGGCCGCGCAGACCAATCCGGTGGGCGTCAGCGACGCGCCAGGCCGCGTGATGCGTGGCGCGAGCTGGGACAACGGTCAGGAGATGCACATCACCGACCGCTATGCCGGCAACCCGGCCGAATCCACCGGCGCCACCGGCTTCCGGCTGGCACGTTCGGTAGTGGCCGGCCAGGAAGATCGCGGTGACTGACGCGAACGGCTGACGTAGTGCAACGGCGACCATGCCAACGGCATTGGTCGCCGTTTTCATTGGTGCCTTGCCCCAGCCGGTAATCGCAGCCCCAGCTGCCTGTCGCATCGGCACGCGGCAACCCACCTGCATCAGCACATCAGTGGATGGTGATCAACCTGTTGTTTATCAACGACTTTCCAACAAAAGGACTGCGCGCGATTGAAGCCATGCCACGCTCCTGGCACCGTGTCCTGGTCCGATGGCCTACCCATACAGGCGGGCATCGGGCCCCCACCAATTGGAGGATGCACCCATGCAATACAACAACAAATCATGCGTAGTGGCAGTGGATAAAACCGGTCAGGCTGCCGTTGGACACAGTGTTCAGCGACAGCCCGGGGTGAACCGGGTGAAGCAGTTGCTCCTGGCCGCCCTGTGTGCAGTCGGCATGCAGGGTGCCTGGGCAGCGGCCTGGCAAGCCGACATCGCTTACAACCAAGGCGACATCGTGACCTACCAGGGCCAGGAGTGGCAGGCCAAGTGGTGGACCAAGGGCAGCGCGCCGAATGGCAGCGCCGGTGCATGGCAACCGGCACCGCCGGAAGACGCCGCGTCCTGGCAGGCCGATCGTGCCTACAAGGCCGGTGATGCAGTGGTATACGAGGGCAAGCTCTATCAGGCTCAGTGGTGGACTCGCGCCCAGGCGCCAAGTCCAACCAGCGGTGCATGGAAACCGCTGGGCACCGGGGTGAAGGCCAGGCAGTTCGTCCGGGTGCCGGGTGGCACCTTCATCATGGGCGCCACGGTGGCCGCGCCGGTCAACTATCCGAATGAGTACCCCATCCACCCGGTCACCCTGTCACCGTTCTACCTGAGCAGCACCGAGGTCACCTACCGCCAGTTCGACCGCTACACCCGCGCCACCGGCGAGCCCCCCGCCAGCTCGATCGATCTGAGCGGCCGCGAGCTGGGCCGGGGCCAGAACCCGGTGGTCAACGTGTCGTGGTTCGCCGCGATCAAGTACATCAACTGGCTCAACCGGCAAAAGGGTTGGCCCAAAGCCTATGACGAGACCACCGGTGACCTGCTGGACGCCGCCGGCAAGCCCACGCTGGACGTGAGCAAGGTGATCGGCTACCGGCTGCCTACCGAGGCGGAATGGGAATACGCGGCGCGCGACCGGGGCCAGGACATCATCAACGCCTGGGGCAACGGCCAGCCACTCATCAATGGCAAGGTGGCCGCCAATATTGCGGACGAGAGCTGCAAAGCCTACTTCGAGCCCATCATCGGGCCGATTCCCGTGACCATCTGGCAAGTGGACGATGGTTATCCGCGCCTGGCACCAGTGGGCAGCTTCGTGCCCAATTCGCTGGGGCTCCACGATATGTCCGGCAACGCGTGGGAATGGACCACCGACCGGGAACGCGCCTTCACCAATGCCGCACAGCGGAACCCGGTGGGTACCAGCGACAGGCCCGAGCGCATCCTGCGCGGTGCCAGTTGGGACAATGGTACCGAGATGCACATCACCGACCGCGCGCCGATTCCGCCCGAGTTCGGCAACCAGGCCATCGGCTTCCGCCTCGCGCGCTCAGTGGTGGCCGGCCAGGAGGATCACGATGATTGAGCGCAACGCCTGATCCGGCACCGGGCGGCGCCAAGCGTACCGCCACTGCCGTTGCAGTTGGAACGCGGCTTGGCCGCGTTCTTTTTTCAATCGGCTTCGGCCTTGGCGACAAAGCCTGGCGCCGCCGGCTTGAGCCGGCTCGGATTGTGGCCGAAATGGCGGGTGAAGCGCCGGCTGAAGCTTGCCACCTCCAGATAGCCGACCGCGGCAGCGGTCTGGCCCACGCCCAGCCCGGCAAGCAGCAGTTCGCGGGCACGACGCATGCGCAGCAGCATCAGATATTGGCCCGGTGCCATGCCCAGATAGTGTCGGCACAGCCGGTGCAGGTGCGCCGGGGTGATCTGCAGCTGCGCGGCCAGTGCCTCGGTCGTCCAGGGCTCGCCCAACTGCTCATCCACGCGGCGGAACAGGCTTTGCAAGCGGGCCGACCAGCCGGTATCGGGGTGCAGCGGAGCCAGGCTGCGTTCGATGAGACCCGTCACCACGATCAGCGCACGTGCGGCAAAGGCCTGGCTGGGCTGCTGCAGGTGCCGCAGCGCCTCGTGGTGGAACACCGCCACCGCATCGTGCAGCAGCTGCGCGTCGGCGCAGCGCTGCACCCGCGGCTGCACGCCTTGCAGATGCTGCCAGCGCGGCGTGTCATACAGCAGGAACCACACCAGATGCCACGGCGCCTCGCCGGTGCGGCGCAGCCCCCAGCGTCCACGCGCCGGCAGCACGCCGACCTCGCCGGGCCCCACCGGCCGGCTCGCTTCGCCGCCGAACAGCTCCCCTTGCCCGGCCAACGGCAGCAGCACCACATGGAACGGCGGGTCGATGCGCTCGACCTCGAAGCGGCCGGGTGCGTGACTGATGCCGCACATGAATAGGCCGCGGTTGCGCATCGGCGGGTAGCTCGGACGGTGGAACACGTGCACGCCGATCAGGCGCTCCACCGTTTCGGGGCCGATGTCGAAGCGTTCCTGATAGATCGTCGCCATGTGCGGATGTGATTCCTGGACAAAAGCGACGCGAGCATGTGACATTCCAACACGGCGGTCAACGGGCTAGAGTCAGGCGTCCTTCCCACCTGTTGCCGCAGAGACGCCGATGCCCTTGATCGAAGCGACCCAGCTTTGCCGGGATTACCAGATACCGCAGCCCGCGCAGGGCTGGGCCGGCCAACTGGCCCGGTTATGGCGGCCACGCCATGAAGTACGGCGCTCGGTGGACCGGATCGACTTCCGGATCGAGCGCGGCGAATGCGTCGGGCTGATCGGG
This sequence comes from Chitiniphilus purpureus, assembly GCF_025642115.1. Classification (GTDB taxonomy): domain Bacteria; phylum Pseudomonadota; class Gammaproteobacteria; order Burkholderiales; family Chitinibacteraceae; genus Chitiniphilus; species Chitiniphilus purpureus. Next base: position 33,810 of record NZ_CP106753.1, read on the forward strand.
CCGAACGGTGCCGGCAAGTCGACCACCATCAAGATGCTGACCGGCATCCTGGCCCCCTCGTCAGGCAGCCTGCGGGTGGCACAGTTCGACCCGCACCGGCAGCGGCATGAATACGTGCAGCGCATCGGCGTGGTGTTCGGACAACGCTCGCAGCTGTGGTGGGACCTGCCGGTGCGCGATGCCTACCGCATCCTGCAGGCGATCTACGCCGTGCCGCAGGCCACCTTCGATGCCCGGGTGGCGCTGTTCGAAAGCCGGGTGGGGCTGGGCGAGCTGCTGGCGCGGCCGGTACGCACGCTGTCGCTGGGGCAGCGCATGCTGTGCGAGATCGCCGCGGCCTTCCTGCACGCGCCGGACGTGGTGTTCCTGGACGAGCCCACCATCGGCCTCGATATCGAGATGAAGGCCAAGATCCGCGAGCTGATCGCCACACTCAACCGCGAGGCCGGCACCACGGTGCTGATCACCTCGCACGATGTGGGCGACATCGACCGGCTGTGCGCGCGCATCCTGCTGATCGACCATGGCCGGCTGCGCTTTGACGGTACCTTGGAGGCATTCAAGCGCGAGATGGGCAGTGGGCAATGGTGGCAGGTGCAATTGCCCGCACCGCAGCACGAAGCGGCGCTGGCACTGCTGGCGGCGCATCATCCGCACCTGGCGGCACGGCGCCACCCCCGCGGCGTCGAAGCCGCGCAAAGCCATATCGGCTTTGCCGAGCTGGTCGCGCTGCTCGGGCCGCTGGGCGTGGAAAGCGTGCTTGCCGTCGAGCCGGATCTGGAAAGCATCCTGCACGACTACTACCGGCACGGACGCGGGGTGCCGGCATGAGATACACCGTGCTGGCGTGGTACCGGCTGACCCGCGCCTATTTCCTGACCGCGATCGGCCAACCGCTGAGCCTGGTGCTGCTGGGCGTGGGGCAGGGGCTGGTACTGTGGCTCACCTACTGGCTCTGGTTCGCGCTGTACAGTGCCGACCCGCAGCGCGCCGGGCTGCAGTTCGAACAGGCGCTGCTGCTGATCGCCACTGCCCAGACCTTCTTCGCGCTGGTGCAGACCGGGGTGGACTATCAGTTTTCATGGGAGCTGCGCTCGGGTCAGGTGGCCACCTACCTGGTGCAGCCCCTGCCACTGGCACTGCGCTATTTCGCCTATGCCTGCGCACGGGCGCTGGCGCAGGCGCTGCCCCTGGTGCCGGTGTGGTTCGGCTTCGTACTGCTGGCGGGGCTGGCGCCCGCACTGAGCGCCTGGGCGCTGGCCGCCATGGCACTGGCGCTGATCCTGGTGTTCTGCATCGACCTGACCGTCGGGCTGGCGGGGCTGGTGGTGACCGACCAATGGGGCATCACCGCCAGCAAGGACACGCTGATCCAATTCTGCGGCGGCGCGCTGGTGCCGCTGGCGTTCTTCAGCCCGCCGGTACGCGAGGCGTTGAACCGGCTGCCGTTCGTGCATGCGTTCCAGACGCCGGTGGGCTTCGTCACCGGTCTTGCCGCCGAGCCCGTCACGCTGGCCTGGCAGCTGCTGTGGTGCCTGCTGGCCGTGCTGGGCATGCGCTGGGCGCTGCGGCTGGCACTGCGCCGCATCCTGATCTTCGGTGCCTGAGCGGGCATCGCATCCGCCGGCCTACCATCGAACCTGGGGATTCCGACATGCAGACCGTACTGACCGCCTTCGGCCGGCTGGCGCGCGCCGAGCTGCACGCCAAGCTGGCCAACCGCACCGAATTCCTGCTGATCGGGCTGGGGGTGTTCGCCACCTCGCTCGCCACCGCCGCCACGCTGTACCTGCTGGCCGGGCAGCAGGGCAGCATCGCCGGCTGGAACCGCTACGACCTGATCTTCCTGCAAGGCTTCATGCTGCTGGCCTACTCGCTGCAAAGCGGGATGTTCAACGCGCAGTTCATGCTCAGCCGCTGGCTGCGCGACGGCAGCTACCTGCGCACCTATCTGCGTCCGGTGCATCCGCTGCTGCAGCTGGCACTGGAACGGTTCCATCCGCAGGGCTTCCTGGTGATGGCGTTCGGGCTGGGATACTGCGTGCTGGCGGTGTGGGCCGGCGGCACGGCGCAACCATGGTGGTTCTGGCCGGCGTTCGCGCTGCTGTGGCTGCTGGCGGCGGTGACCTTCACCGCGATCAACCTGATGGCCGCTGCCAGCGCGTTCTGGTTCGGCGAGGCCTGGCCGACGCAGTCGCTGGTCGGCCGGGTGACCGACATGGCGCGCTACCCACTGGATATGCTGCCCTGGTTGCCGCGCCAGTGCTTCATGTGGCTGCCGCTGGGTGCGCTGGGGTACTGGCCGGGTCGTGCCCTGCTGCACGGCACGCCGCTGCTGCCGGTGCTGGGCTACATGCTGCTGGCGTGTGCAGTCAGTGTGTGGGGCGCACACCGGCTATGGCATGCCGGCATGCGCCACTACGAAGGCGCCGGCGGCTGACGCCGCCCGGCTGCTCAGTTGATGAAACCGCGGGCCTTCATCCGGTCACACGGCGAATTGCGGTAGTGCCGTTGGGGCAGCGCCACGCCGCGTGCCTTGGCGCGCTGCGCCATCAGCGCGCGATGCTCCGCCACATAGGTGTTGCACTCGTCATAGGTTTGCAGCGAACGCATGCGATCCCGATGCGTGCGCTGTTCCTCCGGCGTCATCAGCTGCCAGCCGACGGTGTTGCCGGGGCCGGCCATCCATGGCCCGCGCGCAGTGACCGTGCCGCTGGCGAGCAGCAGCACCACGGCCACGGCGATGGGAAGGGTACGGTTGTTCATGTCCAGACTCCTTGCTGCCGCCCTGTACGCCATACCCAGGTTCGGCCCACATCGGCAGGCTGGCGGCAAGGCGCAACCGGTGTCGGCAGGACAGGATCCAGGGACACGCCCCGGCTTCCAGGCCATCCAGTCTTCTCCGTTGCGCCGCAACATTCCTTGACCCCGGTCAATGTTGCAGATGCATATCCGGTATCCGGGCCGCGGCCGCCGCAGGACGGCCGCGGCCCGTGCCTCAGCGCATCAGGCCGCCATCCGCCGGCAGGCTTCGGCGCACTGGCGGCAGGCCACAGCGCACTGCTGGCAGTGCGCGGCATCGTGCCGCGCGCATTCGGCCGCGCAGGCTTCGCACACCTCGGCGCAGACCGCGCACAGCGCCGTGGCATAGCTGCTGCCACGCGCCATCAGCGTGGCCGCCCAACGGCACAGATCGGCACAGTCACGGTCGAGCCGGATGCAGGCAGCCATTGCGGTGGCGTGGCCTTCGCCAAGGCAGGCGCTGGCGCAGTGCTCGCAGGCGATGGCGCAATCGTTGCAGGCCTGGATGCACTCGTCGAAACGTTCATGGGACATGGTGGGACTCCTTTCGCGTTGAATCGGATGGGGTGGGTTGCACGCTGAATACCGCTATCCACGCGAAGGAGGCCGCTCCGGCACATCCGGAAACAGGCGATAGCAATGGGCCGCCCCGCCGGCCACGTAGACGGGCCGGGTCTCGGGCAGCAGCATGTTGTCAGCCGCCGGCAACGACCAGGCCGTGCGGCACTTGGGGCTGCTGCAGCAACATTGCGGTGCAAGCACCGGTGTGCCTGCCGCCACCGGCGGCATCGGCACCGTGGCTGCAACGGCCGGGCCGCCCACCGCCACGGGATGCGCCCATGCGGCGGCGGGCGCCATCAGCCACAGCGTGCACAGCAGCAACAGAGGGCGAAGCAGGCAGAGCATGGCGAGGCCGTTCGATCCAAGGACAACGTATCGAGCCTAGGCGAGTCATCGCTGCACCGCGGGGCAGTTTTCACGAAACGCTGCTGCAACGCAGCACAGCATCCGCGCACCCGCGGCGGGCACCGGCCCGATCCACGCCGAGCCACGCCATCGCCACTACGGCAGGCCCACCCGCAGCCGTACCGCCCCTGGTGCCACGGCGTCGGCCTCGATCGCCACCGGCAGAAAACGCACCACCGTCTCCATCTGTGTCGTCAGATGGGACGACAGCTGCGTGACGGTGAATTCGCCGCCGCCAGCCAACGCCAATGGCAGCAGCAACTGGTCGGCCAGGAATTCGTCGACCGCCGCGGTACCCGCCAGATACCGCCGCACCCGCTGCAGTGCCCCGGCCGCCACCCGCTCGGCCGACACACCGCGCTCGCCAAAACCGGTGAACACCTCGGTCAGCGCATCGTGCTCGACGCGGATCAGCAGCACGTTGCCCGGCCCTTCCCCGGCTGGCACGTCCCGCACCGCCGTGGTTGCATCGGGCAGTGCCTCGACCACGCACGCCAGTTCACGCCGCGCCACCGCATGGGCGACGGCGGCGATCACCGCTTCGGCGTGCACCTGCCGCAGTGCACCGCGATCCATAAGCCGCAGCGGCAGCAGCTGCGCCACCGGCACCACCTCGGCCGTCACCTCACCCCCGCCGGCCGGGTAGAAACCATGGCGGCGGAGCGTGAGCACCTGACGCACGCCCATGCGCGCCATCAGCGGTGCCCACGCCTGGATCAGGAAGTCGGCCGGCGGCGCAGCTTGATTGTGGGTGCCGCCACTCACGCTGAGCGTGCTCGGCGCATCGGCGAACCACAGTGCCGGCAGCAGCGTCTGCAGCACCAGTGTGCAACTGCCGGCGGTGCCGATGGCAAAACGGTAGTCGCCGCCACGCACCGGCCCGGGTTCGAAGACCAGGTGCTGCGAGCCGATCACCGCCCCCGCCACCCGCGCACCGCACACCGCTGCCGCGGCCTCTACCGCGGTCAGATGCTGGCGCAGCAGGCCGGGCTTGTTGCGCCCGGCACGGATACGCTCGATCCGGAACGGCCTGCCGGTGATCATGGACAGCGTGAGCGCGGTACGCAGCACCTGCCCACCGCCTTCGCCCTGGGCGCCGTCCAGCTGCACCCAGTCGGATTGGATATGGTTTTTCATGGTTGTGTGTTCTGGTTCTGCGCCGGCTTGGCCGGCGGTATTCAACGTTGCAGCACGGTGCGCAGCAGCAGGTCGTCCAGTGCTGCCATGTCGCCCTCGGGCTGATGGAAATCCGGCAGATCGCCTGCGCGCGCCAGTCGCATCTCGATCCAGTCATGGATCAGCGGGAAGCGTGGACCGTACTCGGCCTCACCCGCCGCCATCTTCAAGGCCAGCAGCCGATTCAGTTCGGTGCGCAAAGCGGTGTCGTCCAGCAGCGCCTCGGCCAGTTCGGCAAAGCGCATCGGCGGCATGCCGCGCCCCTCGTCCACCCACTGCGCCGCCAGCAGCGGCCGCAGCACGTAAAGATATTTCTTCAGCCGCACCGTCTCCCCACGCAGATGCTCGCGGTGGTTCTTGCGCGCCATGGCCAGGTAGTGCCAGCGCGCCTTGCGCGGCGAAAAGAACGCCGGCGCCAGCGCCCGCACCTGCATCACCCAATTGGCCTCGGCGCGGTAGACCACCGGCGAATCCAGCCACTCGAACAGCGTGGGATTGGCACGCGCCAGCAATTGCAGCGCCTTACGCAGCTCCCAGCCCGAGATGTCGAGCTCGTCGTCGATCGGCAGCTCGATCACATCGCGCTGCGACGCCACCCTGAGATACCAGTCGGGACGATGCACGTAGACGAAGCGCACGTCGTAATCACTGTCCGGCGAGGCAAAGCCCCAGCCGCGGCTGCCCGATTCGCAAGCGAACAGCACACGCACATCGTGCCGGGCCTCGATCATCGCGAGCGCGCCCATCACCCGCTCGCGAATGGCGGGGGCGATGGGGTGGGCAAAGTGCACCGGGTTGATTGTGTTGCCATCCATTTTCCTGTCCTTGTCGCTGCCAGCTGGCGGGCCATGCATTCGCCCATTGGGACGGCGGCATGGCATCCGACCTGGCGGCGGAGAAATCATGCAATGCCTGCCAGCTGAGCGCTGACGCATCGGGTCCATTTGTTCCGGCACCATGCCTTTCCGGTGCGGGCGTCATCACGACCGAACCGCAGGTGCACTCCGCGCAGGCCTTCGAATACGCCATCGCCGCGATACCCGCTATGTGGCCACAACGCGAGCGCGGTGAAGGACGGCGGCCGGCTTCACCGTCGCCCGACACATCGCAGGAAGCTTCATCGATCCGTCGGCGCAACCACCGCCCGCACGCCGGCACAGCGGCGCCGGCATGCCAATTGACTACCCGCACCCAGCCGGCCGGACCCGCTGAAGCAACACGGCAACCGGTGCGCCGCAGGCCCGATGTATCGCCAGCCGGCATCGCGGCATTGCCATCTTGGGCGCTTTCTTCTGTACGTCGTACGTTCTGGTCGGTATCCAACGGCCGGTCCAAGCAGCAGCCCTACCCCTTCACACACACCACCTGGCGCAGCGTATGCACCACCTCGACCAGCTCGGACTGCGCGGCCATCACGGCGTCGATGTCCTTGTAGGCCATCGGGATCTCGTCGATCACCTCGCTGTCCTTGCGGCATTCCACCCCGGCCGTGGCACGAATCTGGTCGTCCACGGTGTAGCGGCGCTTGGCTTCGTTGCGGCTCATGCTGCGACCGGCACCGTGACTGCAGGAACAGAACGCTTCCTCGTTGCCAAGGCCGCGCACGATGAAGCTCTTGGCGCCCATCGAGCCGGGGATGATGCCCAACTGGCCCTTCTGTGCCGACACTGCGCCCTTGCGCGTCACCAGCACCTCGCGGCCGAAGTGCATCTCCTTCTGCACGTAGTTGTGGTGGCAGTTCACCGCTTGCACATCGGCGGCGAACGGCTTGGCGATCACCTTGCGGGCAGCGGCGATCACGTTCTGCATCATCACCGCGCGGTTGCGGCGCGCGTAGTCCTGCGCCCAGCCCACCGCTTCGACATAGTCGTCGAAGTGCTGGCTGCCCTCGGCGAAGTACGCCAGGTCGCGGTGCGGCAGATCGGCGATGTGCTGGCGCATATCGGCCTGGGCCAGCTCGATGAACAGGTTGCCGATGGCGTTCCCCACGCCGCGCGACCCCGAGTGCAGCATGAACCAGACACGGTCTTCCTCATCGAGGCACACCTCGATGAAATGGTTGCCGGTGCCCAGCGTGCCCAGATGCTTGTGGTTGTTGGTGTGCTTTAGCTTGGGGTATTTGTCGGTGATGCGCTTGAAGCCATCGGCCAGCTCGCCCCACATCGCATCGACGCTGGCGGGCGGCGTATCCCAGGCGCCCTTGTCGCGGCGGCCGGGGGTACGACCATGCGGCACGGCCGCTTCGATGGCGCTACGCAGCCCGGCCAGGTTGTCCGGCAGGTCGGCGGCGTTGAGCGTGGTGCGTGCGGCCATCATGCCGCAGCCGATATCCACGCCGACCGCGGCCGGGATGATTGCGCCGACGGTGGGAATCACGCTGCCGATGGTCGAGCCCTTGCCCAGGTGGACATCCGGCATCACCGCGAGGTGCTTGTAGATGAAGGGCATCCTGGCCGTGTTCATCAGCTGCTCGCGCGCCTCCTGCTCCACCGGCACGCCTTGCGTCCACATCTTGATCGAGGCGCCGTGGGGCACGGCGAGAGTCTCGTACTTGTTCATTGCCTGCTTTCCTTGATCGTTCCCGCCAGTGCCCGGCGCCGCGCCTGGCGGCATCCCAAGCAGCGGATGGCGGTTGAATACACATAGCCCTTGGCGGTTTCGTACCACCATTGCTGTTGTTCCGCGGTCCAGACCTGGTTCGCACCGCAATCGCGGCAGGTGAAGGCCAGGTCCGTGTAGTGGCCACACTCGACAAACGCGGGCGCGCCGTAGCTGTTATGCGGCGCCAAGCGCGCCACCTCGACCGCGATCGTCCCTGTGGGGCGCGAGCGCCCGGCGGGCGGCACACTTGAATGCACCTTGTCCCGCCGCACCTTGCGCCGTGCCACGATGACGGCTCTTTTTTGTTTACCGCTTTGCATCATGCCTCTCCAGGATGCCTCGGCGCGATTGGGCGCCAGGCTGGCCTTAGCTGCCGACGCAGGCGACCCGTCCAATCGTGGGCGGGTCGCTGCAGCCTGCCCCACCTTCAGCGAAAGGCATGCCAGAGGCGTCCGGGCCAGGCCGTAAATCAACAAGATGTTGTCTGCAAACGCTTTTTCGACATCCCTCGGCAGAGCCCGTGCATGATGAGGTCGGCGCATTCATATATCATGGGATCGCCATTTATCTTTTGGTATCGCCATCATGAAACGCACCGTCGTCTTCGGCTTTGCCGGCACCGTGCTCGACTACGTGGGCAAGGGCGCCCAGCGCTGGGAGAAATGGCGGCCCACCGTCGCGCTATGCCAGCAGCCCGATCTGTTGATACACCGGCTATACCTGCTGCACGACAGCCGCGGTCGCGGTCTGTTCGAGCGCCTCAAGCGCGATATCGCGCTGGTCTCGCCGGAAACCGAGGTGGTCAGCGCGGAAATCAACCTGCGCGATCCGTGGGATTTCGAGGAGGTGTACGGCGCGCTGCTGGATTACGCGCACGGGTACGGCTTCGATACCGAGGCCGAGGACTACCTGATCCACATCACCACCGGCACGCACGTGGCACAGATCTGCTGGTTTCTGCTGGCCGAGGCGCGCTATCTGCCGGCGCGGCTGGTGCAAACCTCGCCGCCGCGCAGGCACGACCCAGGCAATGTGGCGGGCAGCTACACGTTGATCGACCTGGATCTGTCGCGCTACGACCGGATCGCCACGCGCTTTGCGCGCGAACGCGATGAGACCGTGTCGTTCCTGAAGTCGGGCATCGCCACGCGCCATGCGCACTTCAACCGGATGGTGGAGCAGATCGAACGCGTGGCGGTGCGCTCCAGGGCACCGCTGCTGCTGTGCGGCCCGACCGGCGCAGGCAAGTCGTTGCTGGCGCGCCGGGTGTACGAGCTGAAGAAGGCACGCCACCAGCTCGCCGGGCGCTTCATCGAGGTCAACTGCGCCACCCTGCGTGGCGACAGTGCGATGTCGGCGCTGTTCGGCCATGTGAAGGGGGCATTCACCGGGGCGCAGACCGAGCGCGCCGGCCTGTTGCGCAGTGCCGACGGCGGGCTGCTGTTCCTCGACGAGATCGGTGAACTGGGGCTGGACGAGCAGGCGATGCTGCTCAAGGCCATCGAGGAAAAACGCTTCTTCCCGTTCGGCGGCGACCGCGAGGTGGCAAGCGACTTCCAGTTGATATCCGGCACGGTGCGCGATCTGCGGCAATGGGTGGCGCAGGGGCGGTTCCGCGAGGATCTGTATGCGCGGATCAATCTGTGGACCTACGCGCTGCCGGGGCTGGCCGATCGGGCCGAGGACATCGAGCCCAATCTGGATTTCGAACTGGCGCGCTTTGCCCGCGAGCAGGGCGAGCAGGTGCGCTTCAATGCCGAGGCGCGCCGCGCCTACCTGGCATTCGCCACGTCGGCCGCAGCGGCATGGCGCGGCAACTTCCGTGAACTGTCGGCCTCGGTCACCCGGCTGGGCACGCTTGCCGAGGCGGGGCGCATCACCGAGGCCTGCGTGAACGAAGAGATCGCCCGCTTGCGCCACGCCTGGGGCGGGCCGCAGACCGGCGAATTGGACACGCTGCTGGGTGAAGCGGCCGGGCAGCTCGATCTGTTCGACCGTCTGCAACTGGAAAGCGTGCTGCAGGTGTGCCGCCGCAGCGCCACACTGTCCGAAGCCGGGCGCATGCTGTTCCAGGCTTCGCGCGAGAGCAAGGCCAAACCCAACGATGCCGATCGGCTGCGCAAGTATCTGGCCCGCTTCGGACTGGATTGGCAGCGCCTGCGCGGGTAAGGCCGATGCTGAACCGGGCGCGGCACCTGGCACAGTCACCATGGCGGTCGCGGGCCCGCTTCAGGCGCAACGGTCCGAAATCGATGGAGTTGTCACCCATTGGGGATGCCAGGCGGGTTGGATAGGGAAAACGGCAGCAGTGCCCGGCAACGCGTTACCCGCGGCACAACAACAGCGTAGCCCGCCATGAGGCAATCCATTTCATCGCATTCCGGATCGATCCTGTATCTGACGGGGCTCATGCTGATGCTGTTTGCTGTTTTCGCAGGCTGCGCAGGCTGGAGCTTCCACGCCAACAAGCGCAGTGCACACGAGATCTGCCTGCAGGCAAGGCCAGGCCATGCGGCGGAGCGATTCCGCAATGCGCTGAAAAACAGACACATCGATTTTGCCCATCACGCCGACGCCGGCAGCACCGCCACGACCAGCATCCCGTTCAAGACGCTGATGATTTCCAGGTTTGTCTGTGTCGTGAACGAGCGTTCCGGGCGGATACAGGATGCCCAGGTCGTCTACGTCGACTGAAGCGATGCCGGGCCGTGCCCGGGCCGGAACAGCGACGCCGCCCTACAGCAGCACCGGCAACAGATGGCGCCGCTGGCAGTGCGGGCAGTAGAAGCTACGGCGGCGGGTCTGGCCAAGCTCGGCGCAGATCAGCGGTTGCCCGCAGCGCGCGCAGTCGTGCCGGGTGTGCGCGAGCCAGTGCTGCTTGAGCACCCCGGCCTGCTTCCAGGCCAGGAATTCGAAGCTGTAGCGGCGCGCCTCGCGCACCAGTTCGCGCAGCTTGGCCACCGGCAATGCGCCCACCTGCGAGCGCGGGTCGACGCGGATGCGGAACAGCACCTCGTTCTTGATGATGTTGCCCACCCCGGCAAACACGTTCTGATCCAACAGCGCGTCGCACACCAGTGCCTGTGGCATCGCCCGCAGCTTTCTGAGCGCCAGCCGCGCATCCCACTGCGGAGCCATCACGTCGGCGCGCCAGTCATAGGTGTGCGCCAACGGGCCTTCGATGTACTGCAGTGCGCAGGCGTAGGCATTGAATTCACCGTCGGCGAAGCCAAGCCGCAGCCGCGGCGGCCCGGGCTTGCGCGCGTTGACGAGGTAGCTGCCGAACAGCAGGAAATGGATGCGCAGCGTGAACCCGTCGAACTCGATCAGCAGGTGCTTGCCCCAGCTGCGGATGGCCTGCACCCGCTCACCGACCACCCGCTGCAACGGCAGCGGCGTCGTGCCTTCGGCATGCAGCACGGTCTGACCGACGAGGCCCGCGGTGGCTTCGACGGCAATGACCAGGGACGGGCCTTCAGGCATCGCTGCCCGTGCGCGGCTGTGCCACGAGCGTGGCGGACCGGACCGGAATTGTCATGGCGTCGTGCTCCTTGGACATCACTCCTTGGACATCACCGCACCGCGACCTGTATGGCGCGATGCCGGCCCCCTGATGCTCGGACCCTGCCGGCGCTGGCCGTGCGTCGTGAAAGATGGCGTTGCCCCTGCGGCTTGCCTGGATACGGCTGTAGGCAAGCACCGGCACGGGCGCGCGGTGGCACAGCGCTGTACGCCCACCCGGCTGCGCCCGGATAATGTCGGCTTGCGGCTTTGCCGCCCCTCCCCAGCCTGCCTTCGATGACCGACCTTCCGACTGAACCGCCTGACTCGCCCGCCGCCGCCCTGCTGGCCGACTACCTCGCCGCGCGCGGCGCCACGCTGGTGGTCGCCAACCAGAGCTATGCCGTGTCGGTGCATGGCACCATCCATGTGCGTGGCCTGACCGTGCCCTACCACCTGGTGCCGGACGAAGGTTTCCTTGCCAAGACCGCCAAATGGCAACGCATGGACGCGGTGCAGCAGCTGGCGTTGCTGCAGGCGCGCTGGAACGACGCGGCCCAGGCCAAGCTGGAAGGCCAGTTGGCACACTGCGCCGACCGGGTGATCGCGCTAGCGCAGGCGCATGGCCTCGATCCGAGCAGTGCGCTGCATGCACTGCAGGCCAAGTACGAGCTGGCACGGCTGCGCTGCACGCTGGCACAGGACCGGATCAACGAGGCGCTCGGCGTGCGCGCCGCGGCAAGCCAGGCGGAGAAGACCCGCGATGCGGTCAACCTATCGCTCTATCCCGAATCGTTCACGCTGGCGCAGCGCATGCAGCGCCATTTCATCGCCATCCTGGGGCCGACCAACTCGGGCAAGACGCACGCGGCGATGACCCATCTGGCGCAGGCGGCAACCGGCGTCTATCTCGCGCCGTTGCGGCTGCTGGCGCTGGAGAACTACACCCGGCTGCTCGATGCCGGCGTCGCCGCCAGCCTGATCACCGGCGAGCAGCGCAAGCTGCATCCGCAAGCCACCCATGTGGCCAGCACGGTCGAGATGCTCAACCCCAGCCGCGCGGTGGACGTGGCGGTGATCGACGAGATCCAGCTGCTGGACGATCCGGACCGCGGCGCCGCATGGACGGCCGCGGTCTGCGGTGTGCCGGCGCAGACGGTCTATCTGCTCGGCGCACCGGAGGCGCGCCCGGCCATCGAGGCGCTGGTGCGGCGGGTGGGCGGTACGTTGGAAGTCCGCGAGCTGGAACGCAAATCGCCGCTGCAGATGGAAAAGCAGCCGCTGGGTGCGCTCAGGAACCTGCAGCCGGGCGATGTGCTGATCGCCTTTTCGCGCCGTGAGGTGCTCAACTGGCGTGATCAGGCGATTGCCCAGGGCTTCAAGGTGTCAGCCATCTACGGCAATCTCTCGCCCGAAGTGCGGCAGGCGCAGGCCGAACGCTTCGTCGACGGCGAGACACAGATCGTGGTCGCCACCGACGCCATCGGCATGGGGCTCAACACGCCGGCGCGCCGGGTGATCTTCACCACCGCCAGCAAGTGGGACGGCTACGCGCAGGGCACCATCAGCGCGAGCTTGGCGCGGCAGATCGCCGGGCGTGCCGGGCGTTTCGGCCAGCACGAGACCGGCTACGTGGCGGGGCTGGACGCCACCACGCACAAGACCATTGCCGCCCTGCTGCGCCAGCGTCCGGAGCCATTGCCGGCGACCGGGTTCTTCGTGGCTCCCAACCTCGATTACCTGAAGGAGATCGCGGCCGCCACCGGTCAGACCCGGCTGCAGTCGCTGCTGGAACTGTTCGCCAAGCATATCGACGTGCATGACGAATTCTTCCTGCCGGCCAATCTGGCAGACCAGACCGACAAGGCCCGCTGGCTCGACAGCCTGAACCTGTCGCTGGAAGACCGCTTCACCTTCAGCCTGTGTCCGATCTCGACCAAGATCCCGCTGCTGGAGCATGCGCTGCAGGATTGGGCGCAATGCCGCGCCCAGCGCCAGCAGGCATCGTTGCTGCGGATGGACGGCCGGATGGGGCGGCATGAGCTGCAATACCTGGAAGACACGTGCAAGCTGTACGCCGCCTACGCGTGGATGGCCTACCGGATGCCGGAGACCTTTCCGCACGGTGAGATGGCGCAGGCACTGATGCAGTCGACCTCGGAGCAGATCGACGCGCTGCTGCAGGCGCAGAACAGTCAGCGCTCGCGTGGGCGCGGCGCGCCCGCCCCGGGGCGCCGCAGCGGGCGCCCGCGCCCGCCACGGTAGATGGCGCTCAGCGGGGTGCCGAGGCGCCGGGCTGCCGGTTGCCCTGCGCCTGCGCCACGGCGCCCTGCCGCTGCGCCAGCTGCTCGGAGATCAGCTGCAGCAGCTCGCGATTGAACGCCGGCAGGTCGTCCGGCTTGCGGCTGCTGACCCAGTTCCGATCCCGCACCACCTCGCGGTCGATCCAATGGGCGCCGGCGTTGACGATGTCGTCCTTCAAGCTAGGCCAGCTGGTCAGCGTACGCCCGGTCGCCAGACCTGCCGACACCAGAAGCCACGGACCGTGGCAGATCACACCGATGGGTTTGCCCGCCGCCTGGAACGACCGCACCAACTGCTGCGCCTGCGGTTCGATCCGCAATGCGTCGGCGTTGAAGGTGCCCCCCGGCAGCATCAGCGCATCGTATTCATCGGCTTCGGCCTGGCTGAGCAACTGACCCACCTCGAACCGGTCACCCGGCTCGGCATGATGCAGGCCGCGCACCGTACCGGGCTGGGTGGCCACCAGCACCACCTCGGCGCCCGCCTCTTCCAGCGCCTTTTTCGGCTCGGTGAGTTCCACCTGCTCGAACAGGTCCGAAACCAGGATGGCCACGCGGGCACCTTGCAGTTGGGTCATATCGCCTCCGATCGGGGATGGTGAACGGCAAAAGCAGGTTTTCCAGCATGGAGCATGCCCGCTCGCCCCGGCGCGGCCCTTGCACGCAAGTCGGCCTGCAGGGCCCGGGCGGCCATTGCCGTGCCTTGCGGGCGATACGGCGCTGGCGCGTCCAGGTTCCGTCAGGCCCACACAGCGCACCCCATGTCGGGACAGCAGAGTCGAGCCGAGGCCTCTACCACGCCACCCTGATCGCAAACCACGCACGATTTACACGCTGTGCTGCAACAAATACCGGACCGTCTGTCGGCTGAATGGCTCTGCCTGCGCAATTCCCAATCGCAATTCTTACGTCAGAAAAATGCCTTCAATTAAAAAACAACAAAAATGTATTTAAATAAATCAACTTCAAGCTGAACAAATAGTTACATTTATTAGTAATTGCTTACCTTACTTGGGTGATTCCAAAAGCCATTTCTCTTCAATTGTTTCAATTAATAAAAAAGAAACATGTAAGAATTTATGGAAATTTCCCTGTATCGTGCTTGCAATTCGTCGTATCCGGATTGCTAAAATCTGCCCGCCTATCAAGCAACTCCGGCCATCAGATCGGCTCAGAGCCCGACCGGAAGCCTACTGCTGCTTATGGCCGATAGGGCCGCCAGACCACAGAGGGAATCGACTCATGCTTACACAGGAAAGCCCGTTTTCAGGCAAGGTGCTGCTCGTCGGCTTCGGCTCAATCGGCCAGGGTGTGCTGCCGCTGTTGCTCAAGCATCTGCAGCTTGCGCCGACGCGTGTAAGCATCGTTGCCGCCGATGATCACGGCGCAGCCGTGGCACAGGAATACGGGGTGCGGCTGTCGGTGATCAGGCTGGATGCAGGCAACTACCGGCAGGTCCTGACCCCGTTGCTGCAGGAAGGCGACTTCCTGATCAATGTCTCCAATGATGTGTCCAGCTACGCGCTGATCGAGTTGTGCCAGCGGCTGGGGGTGATGTATGTCGACACCTGCATCGAGCCGTGGGCCGGTGGGTATACCGACGAGCACGCCTCGCCGCAGCAGCGCAGCAACTATGCGCTGCGCGAACAGGTGCTGGCACTGCGCCGGGATTTCCGCCACGGCCCCACCGCCGTGCTGACCCATGGCGCCAATCCCGGCCTGGTCTCCCATTTCGTCAAGCGCGCCCTGCTCGATCTGGCACAGGCGGGCCATCAGCACCACCCCCGGCCGACCGACCGCGCGCAATGGGCGCAACTGGCCCGGCATCTGGGAGTGCGGGTGATCCACATCGCCGAGCGCGATTTCCAGGAGACGGGGACGCGCAAATGCCCGGGCGAATTCGTCAACACCTGGTCAGTGGAAGGCTTCGTCGGCGAAGGCTGCCAGCCGGCCGAGCTGGGCTGGGGATCGCACGAGCAGCACTTCCCGGCCGACGGCCTGCGCCATCCGCATGGCTGTGCCGCCGCCATCTACCTCAACCGTCCCGGTGCCGCCACCCGCGTGCGCAGCTGGACACCGCAGGCAGGCCCCTATCATGGCTTTCTGATCACGCATGGCGAGGCCATCTCGATCGCCGACTACTTCACCGTGGGCCAGGGCGAGCACCCCGAGTACCGGCCCACCGTGCACTACGCTTATCACCCCTGCGACGACGCCGTGCTGTCACTGCACGAGCTGGCGGGCAACAACTGGCAGCTGCAACCCGGCGTGCGGCTGGTGAAGGAGGAGATCCACAGCGGCTTTGACGAACTGGGCGTGCTGCTGATGGGGCACGTCTGGGGTGGCTACTGGTTCGGTTCGCGTCTGTCGATCGACGAGGCGCGCCGGATGGCACCACACAACGGCGCCACCAGCCTGCAGGTGACCGCGCCGGTGGTGGCGGCGGTGCTGTGGGCGCTGTCGCATCCGCACGAGGGCATCGTCGAACCGGAGGATCTGCCGTTCGACGACATCCTCGACTTCTGCGGCCCGTACCTGGGCGAACTGATCGGCGTGTACACCGACTGGACGCCGCTGCAGGGCCGCAACCGGATCTTCCAGGAAGACATCGATCCGGCCGATCCATGGCAATTCAAGAACTTCAGGGTTTAAGGAGCCCTTCGATCATGGACCATCATGGCAATATGGCCCGGCTGGACGATGTGCTGTCCTACTGGGCGGACCGCCAGCCCCGGCGCAAGGCCTATACCGAATTGGACGCCAACGGCGCCGAGGTGGACAGCATCAGTTACGGCCAGCTCGCCGCGCGCGCCAGGGCCGTGGCCGCGCAGCTCGCCGCACGCGCCACGCCCGGGCAGCACGCCATCCTCGCCTACCCGGCCGGGATCGACTTCATCGTGGCCTTCTTCGGCTGCCTGTACGCTGGCCTTGCCGCCGCCCCGGTGCCGTTGCCCAAGCGCAACCGGCCCAACGCGCGGCTGGCGCAGATGGTGCGCGCCGCGCATGCGCCGCTGCTGCTGAGCACCGCCGACACCCTGGACTGGATGCAGCCGGTGCTGGCGCGCGAGGCCGATTGGCCGGCCGAGGTGGCCTTCGTCGCCACCAACGAGGCCGTGCCGCTCGCACCGTCGCAACCGTGGCAGACGCTGCCGGGGCGCTGCGCGCTTGCGTTCACCCAGTTCACCTCCGGCTCCACCTCGCTGCCCAAGGGGGTGATGATCAGCCACGAGAGCTGCCTCTACAACCTGCAGATGGCACGCTCGGTGAGCCAGGCCGGGCCCGATTCGGTGTTCGTCTCGTGGCTGCCGCACTATCACGACCTGGGGCTGGTGGCGCATCTGCTGCACAGTCTCTATTGCGGCAGCCATTGCGTGCTGCTGGCGCCCGCCACCTTTGTCGCGCAGCCGGTGCAGTGGCTGCGTGCCATCAGCCGCTACCGCGGCCAGTACACCGGCGCGCCCAATTTCGCCTACCAGTTGTGCCTGGACCGCATCGGCGAGGGCGAACGCCAGGTGCTCGACCTGTCGAGCCTGAGGATGGCGATCAACGCCGCCGAGCCGATCAACCCGGACACCGTGCGGGCGTTCTGCGAGGGCTTTGCCGGTTGCGGCTTCAAGCCGGCGATGCTGCTGCCGGCCTATGGCATGGCCGAGGCCACGGTGTTCGTCGCCTCCGGCGAGCTGGAGGCCGATCCGGTGTTCAAAGCCATCGACCCGGCGGCACTTCACGCCGAGGGCGTCGCCCGGCCACCGCGGCCGGGCACGGCGGGCAAGACCCTGGTGGGTTGCGGCACGGGCAGGCTCGAACAGCGGGTGCGCATCGTCGATCCACAGTCCGGCCACACGGCGCCTGTCAACAGCGTCGGCGAGATCTGGGTGCACGGTCCCAACGTGATGACCGGCTATTACGACAACCCCGAGGCGACCGAGGCGGCGTTCGGCCAGCCGGCGGACGATGCGGCGCGCCATCTGCGCACCGGCGACCTGGGCTTCGTCGACGAGCACGGCGAGTTGTTCATCACCGGGCGGATCAAGGACCTCATCATCGTCAACGGCGCCAATTTCTATCCGCAGGACATCGAGCAATGCGTGCAGGAGGCGCATCCGGCGCTGCGCCGCGGCGGCAGCGCGGCCTTCGGCATCACCGGCGATGCCTCGGAGCAGCTGGTGCTGTTCGCCGAGGTGGACAAGGACACCGCGCAGCAGGCGCAGCACGAACCACGCCTGCTCGAACCGATCGCCGAGCGCATCTGCGCCGCGGTGGGCGGGCAGTTCGAGCTGCCGGTCGCCCACATCGTGTTTCTCAAGCCGACGCAGCTGCCCAGGACCTCCAGCGGCAAGGTGCGGCGCCAGGAATGCAAGCAGCGTTTCCTGCAAGGCCATCCGGAACGATTGGCGAGCTGGCCGTTCGCCGACGACAACGCCACCGACGAAAGGAAGGTACACATGCTCAATATCGAGAAAGCCCTGCAACGCATCACCGAAATGGGGCCGGAGCACCTGCGCGTGTTCAGCCTGCTGACGCAGATCCTGACCAGCCGCTACAAGGTGCGCATGGCCGACTTCGACGTGGACAAGTCGATCTTCTTCTACGGCATCGATTCGCTGAACATCATCGACATCCACGCCGAGCTGGAACAGAAGCTGCAGCGGCAGATCCCCACCGTGGCATTCTTCCGCGCCAACACCTTCATCGAGATGATCGACGACATCGTGGTCGGCATGGTCGATCGCAGCCAGTTCGATCGCCGCATCGCCGAGGGCGCGACGCTGCGCGAGGAGATCGACGCAGCAGTGGCGCAGTTGGCGGACAGGCTGGCCGCAGTGCGCGATACCTCGGACGGCGGCGTCGGGCGCACCACGCTGCTCACCGGCGCGTCGGGTTTTGTCGGGGTGGCACTGTTGAAGGAGATCCTGGCGCACACCGACGCCGACGTGGTGTGCATGGTGCGCGCCGCCGACAGCGCCACCGCGCTCAAGCGCATCCGCAACACGTCGGCCAAGTACGACCTGCGGCTGCCGCAGGGCTTCGAAGACCGGGTACGGATCATGATCGGCGACATGTCCAAGCCGCGGCTCGGGCTGTCGGACGAGGACTATGCGCGCTACAGCGAGGAGATCGACAGCGTCTACCACTGCGCCGCGATCGACAATTTCTATCTGCCCTACAGCGTGATGCGCAAGACCAATGTGCTTGGCGCCATCGAAGTGCTGGAGTTCGCGCTCAACGGCAAGCTCAAGCCCATCTTCTATATCTCCAGCTGCGCGGTCTCGATGCTGGAGCAACAGGAAGAGCACACCGAGGTCACCGGGCTCGTCAACGGCTACGCGCAAAGCAAGTACGTGGTCGAGCAGATCATGCTGGAGCTGGCGCAGCGCGGCTATCCGCTCGCCAACTACCGGCTGGGCTACCTGTACAACCTGCGCGTGCAGGAAGTGGCCGACAACACCCCGTTCGACGCGCTGCTAGCGCAGGTGGAGCAGGCCTACAGCGACCTGGACGAGGAGCTGATCATCGACGCCGACGCGTTCGAGAACTTCCTCTCGGTGATCCCGCAGATCGGCGCGTTCCCGGACATGGACGCCGATTTCGACCTGACGCCGGTCGAATACGCGGCCAAGGCCATCGTCACCACCACGCTGCTGCCGGCCAGCGAGCGCCAGACCACCTACACCTTCTACAACCCCAAACCGCTCAAGTGGCACGACGTGGCCGCCTACTTCAAGCAGACGCATCGCGACGTGAAGCTGGTACCGCTGCCCGAGTTCCTGGAGCGCTATGAGCAGTACATCCGCGAGACCAACCGGGTCAGCGTCAAGCTGCTCAAGTCGGTGGTGTCCCCACAGCTGGACCGCCAGCTCAACACCATGTTCCGCAACGTGAAGAACGACCACGCCACGCAGTTCAAGGCGTGGTGCCCGCCGTGCGATGCGCGTTTCACCCACTACTACGTGGATTTCGCCGTCAACGGCTGACGCCGTACCGGGGCGGCGCCGGGCGCCGCCTTCGTCCCATGCACCGCGGCCGGGCCCTCCCGGCCGCGGTGCCATCCGCGGAGCACCGCATGCATTGGCTCTACCTGACCCTGGCCATCGTGTTCGAGGTGGCGGGCACCACCTGCATGAAACTGTCCGACGGCTTTTCCAAGCTCGGGCCCAGCGTGCTGATCTTTGTGTTCTATGGCCTGTGCGCAGCGTTCATCACGCTCGCGCTCAAGCACATGGAGATCGCCATCGCCTACGCGATCTGGGCCGGGTTGGGCACCGCACTGATCGCCGGCGTCGGCATGCTCTACTTCAAGGAGCCGGTCACCGCGGTCAAGATCGGCTCGCTGGTGCTGATCGTGCTCGGCATTGCCGGGTTGAACCTGAGCGGGGTGAGCCGGTGAGGCATGTGGCCGCAACGCTGCTGCTGGTGGCGGCCGGCGCGGCCGCCGCGCCGGCACCGCTAGGGCTGTGGCGCTTCGTGGACGACGACGCAGTGATCGAAGTCCTGCCATGCGCCGAACCGGCGACCCTGTGCGCCCGGCTGCGCGGGCTGCCCAACGCCGCCGCACTGGCGCAACTGAGCCCGGCCCAGCGGCAGGCGGCACCGGACTGGTGCGGCCGGCAGCTGATCGGTGCGCTGGCACTGCAGGAGGCGGGACAGTGGCGCGGCGGCTGGCTGATCGATCCGTACAGCGCCGCGCGCTATCACGCCACGCTGCGCCAGCCGGCGCCGGAGCGGCTGGAGCTGCTGGCGTTCGAGGCCGCCGAATGGTGGTCCGAGCGCATGGTGCTGGTGCCGTGGCGCGGGCCCGCCCCCGCCTGCCCGTGACCGGCTCCGCTCAACGCGCCAGCGCCGCGTTGAGCATTGCATAGGCCTGGATGCGCCGGGCCTGCCGTTCGAGCAGCGCGGCGTCGGCCGCCAGCCGCCGGTCCTCGGCCAGCAGCAGTGCCGGGCGGTCGTTGCGGCCCAGTGCGTGGTCGCGCCGCGCATCGTCGAGCTGGCGCGCCGCACGCTGCTGTGCCGTGACCGCCAGTGCATCGGCCTGAACCGCGTCCTGCCAGTCGGCCAGCGCCTGCTCCACCTCGCCCAGTGCCGCCAGCATGGCCTTGCGGTACTCCGCCAGCGCCAGCGCGTGCCCGGCACGCGCCGCCGCCACCTCGGCCTCGGTGCGGCCGCCATCCAGCAGCAGCCAGTCCACCCCGGCATCCAGCAGCCAGGTCAGGTAGTCCTGCCGCAGAAAGCGCGCCAGCGCATTGCTGGCAAAACCCGTGCTGCCGGTCAGGTTCAGCCGTGGAAAGCGCTGCAGCCGCGCCTCTTCGATGCCAAGCCGCCCCGCCTCGACCGCCTGCCAGGCACTTTGCAGATCGGGCCGGCGCGCCAGCACCGAAGCCGGCAGATCGGGCAGCACGCGCAACGGTGATGCCGGCAGCGGTGCCGGCGGCAGCTGCAGCGCGGCGGCCTCCTCGCCCAGCAGCAGCGCCAGCTGCGCATGCGCGCCGGCCTGGGCACGCGCCGTGGCACTGGCTGCGAGCAGCGCATCATCCAGTTGCGCCTCGGCGGCATCGCGCGCGGCCCGGTCGGACAGCCCCAGCCTGCCGCGCGCGGTCTCGTCGGCCAGCAGCTGGCGCGCCAGTCCGATCCGCCTTGCCTGCAGCGCCGCCTGCGCCTGCGCCAGCCGCAGCGCGGCATACGCCTGCACCACTTCGCGCGCGACCAGCAGCCGCACCGCCTCGCGGTCCTGCCACGCCGCATCGAGCCGCGCCTGCCCCGCGGCCCGCGCCCGCGCCACGCGGCCGAACAGGTCGACCTCGTACGCCAGCGTCAGCCCCAGCCGGCGGCGGGTTTCCCGGTACGGCGGCAGCGGCCAGAACACCAGCTGCCCGGCCTCGTCCAGATCCGGCGTGCGCTGGCGCGGCACCTGCTGGCGCGCCAGCCCGGCGTCCGCGCGTAGTGCCGGCGCCCCGGTGGCATCGGCTGCCGCCAGCCGCGCCTGCGCCAGCGCCAGACGTCCACCGGCAATCAGCACATCGGCATTGGCCTGCTGCGCCCGCACCACCAGCGCGTCCAGCTGCGGATCGCCGTAGTCGCGCCACCACGGCGCACCCGGTCCGTCGCGCTCGGCGCCTGCCGCATTGCGCCACTGCGCCGGGGCGGCAGGGACGGGCGTGCGCGGCTCGTCGGCAAGGTGGGTGCAGCCGGCCAGCAGCAGCGCCAGCCCCAAGCATGCCAGGCGGCCCCGCATCATGGCCGGGCCCCGGTGCGCGGCACCCGCACCAGCACGCGCTGTCCGATCAGCAGTTGCGGCGCCGCCAGGCTGACCTGTGCCTCCACCACACGGACATCCTGCTTTTCGGATGGATCATCGCTGCGGGTGCGCAGCCCCACCGCGGGCGACAACCGCACCAGCCGGCCCGGATACACCCGCTGCTCGTCGGC
Source organism: Chitiniphilus purpureus (assembly GCF_025642115.1). GTDB lineage: Bacteria > Pseudomonadota > Gammaproteobacteria > Burkholderiales > Chitinibacteraceae > Chitiniphilus > Chitiniphilus purpureus. The sequence goes on from NZ_CP106753.1 coordinate 55,583, forward strand.
CTCCAGCACGATCTGCACCGCGTCGCCAGGCCGCAGTTGCGGAATGAAGCGCTCCTCGAACTCGGCGCGGACGATGCGTGGCCGCGCCGGTGCGAACAGGAACAGCGGCGTGACATTGAGCGTGCTGATGCCGTCGCCGGGGCGCACATCGCGCCGCACGATATGGCCGTCACTGGGCGCGCGCACGGTATGGCGCGCCACTTCGTACTGTGCGACCTGCCATTTGCGCCGCAGCGTCTCGGCCTGCCGGCCGGCCAGTGCCAGCTCGGCCGACAGCATGGCCACCTGATCGCGTGCCGCATCCAACGTCTGCCCAGGCGCAAGATCGCCCGCCACCGCCTGCTGCAGCCGGCGTGCCTCCCGCTGCGCCGCGGCAAGGCGCGCCCTGAGCGGTGCCGACCCGGCCTGCGCCGCCTGGTATTCGGCGTGCGCCAGCGCCGCCTGCAACCGGGCCTGCCGGTCGTCCAGCGCCGCCAGCAGCTGGCCGGCGCGCACGGTGTCGCCTTCCTCGACGTCGACCCGCTGCACCACACCGTCGCGCTGGGCGGCCAGCCGCACCACGCCGCCCTCCACATCCACCCGGCCACGCCCCACCGCCACCCACGGCGTGCCGGCCGGCGCCGCCGACGGCACATCAGCCGCCCCTCCGGCGAGCCAGAATCCCGCCAAACCCAGCACGATGGCCGCCGCGGCGACCGACGCGATCCGTTTGCCCAGCTTCATCAAGCACCTTCCTTGCCGGCATCGGCCGGCATTGCGTTGTCGATGCGCTCGTCGCGCCGGATGCGGCCGTCCTCCAGCTCGATGATCCGGTCCGCGCGCGAATGCAGCCGCGGATCGTGCGTGACCACCAGCACCATGGTCCCGCGCTCGCGGGCGATGCGGTGCAGCAGGTCGACCACGATACTGCCGTTGCTGCCGTCCAGCGCACTGGTCGGTTCGTCGGCGAAGATCAGCTGCGGATGCTTGACCAGCGCGCGGGCGATCGCCACGCGCTGCTTCTCGCCGCCCGACAGTTCGAGCGGGCGCAGGTGCGCGCGCGGCGCCAGCCCCACGTCGTCCAGCGCCGCCGCGGCCCGGGCCCGTGCCTCGGCGGGCGCCAGATCGGTGTATTGCAGCGGGAACAGCACGTTTTCCAGCGCGGTCAGCGACGCGAACAGGTTGAATCCCTGGAAGATGAAGCCGCAATGCGCCAGCCGGAACCGGTCGATCGCCGCGTCGCCCAGCTGCCACAGGTCCTGCCCCAGCGCCTGTACCGCGCCGCCGTCGGGCCGCAGCAGGCCGGAGAGCATGGCGAGGAAGGTGCTCTTGCCCGAGCCGGACGGGCCCATCATCAGCGTCAGCTCGCCGGCGTGCAGCGCCAGCGACACCTCGCTGATCACCTGTTGCGCCACATGGCCCTGGCCGAACGACTTGGTCAGACGCTCGCAGGAGAGCATGACTCCGGGCGCGTTCATCGCCGCCCCCTGCCAAGGATGGCGTACATGCCCGATGTGATCCCATGGTTCATCATGCGCGCCTCATCGCAGCAGGGTGGCCGGATCGGCACGGTACAGCGGCCGCAGCGCGTACAGTCCCGACAGCAGGGCGATCGTCAGCACCACCGACGCGGTGCCGACGATCAGCCAGCCGGGCAGCAGCATCGCCACCTCGGCCCACCGCGCCAGCGACACGATGCCCCAGGCCAGGAGGCCGGTCAGCGCCAGGCCCAGGATGCCGATCCAGAACGCCTGCTCCAGCACCACATTGCGCAGCGCCCGGCGCGACACGCCCAATGCGCGCATCGTGGCGAATTCCTTGAGCGACGCCAGGATGGCCGCGGCCAGCGTCTGGCTGGTGATCACCCCGCCGACGATCAATCCCAGCAGCGAGGCGATGCCGGCGCCAATGCCGGCCCCGGATTCGAACAGCCAGTAAAGCTGCGAGGCGACCGAGAAGTCGTCCGCCTGCCATACCGAATAGCGTGCGGCGCCGGCCGAACGGCCCAGTTGCCCGGCCACCTGGGCCGGATCGCTGCCGGGGCGCAGCTGCAGCAGCAGGTAGGTCAGGTCGTTGCTGTCGGGCGCGTTGCGCAGCAGATGGCGCACCGTGGCATGCGAGGCCAGCACGTTCGCGCCGCCCACCGCGCGGATGCCGGAGACGAAGCCGACCACGTGTGCGCGCCTGCCATTGATCTCGATCGGCGCGCCGATGACGGCGTCGAGCTTGGCCTGGTCGGCCGCGTCGACCAGCACCGCGCCGGGTTCGGCGAGTGCGGCGCGCTGCGCCGGGGTGAGCAGCCTGTCATAGGCCATGCCCGGCACACGCTCGTCGATGCCGTTGAGCATGATGGTGACGGCGGCACCGTCATCACGGCGCCAGTCGCCGTAGCCTAGGTACAGCCGCTCCACCCGCGTCACCGCCGGGTGCAGCCGCGCGTCCAGATCGCTGGCGGCCGGAATGCCCCGTCCCAGGTCCACGCTCTGCGTGCCGCGGTAGCCGATCCACAGTTGGGCCGAGGAGCGGTCGATCACCACCGAGACACTGCCGAGCAACCCCAGCAGCAAGGCCACCTGCACCACGATCAGCAGGCCGGCGAAAGTGACCGCCAGCACCGCCGCGAGATAGCGCCGCCACTCGTAGATCAGCGATGAACGCGCCAGTGAAACCGATGCCATTGCAGCCTTGCTCCCACCGGCAGCCCTTGGCGCCGCCGCTCAATATGAAAGGAATATTCCTTCGCATTGCGCCGCCATGCCGCCCGTGGCCGGCGGCGGCACCCGGTTCACGGCTTCAGATAGCCTCCCAGCAGCTCGGCCGCTGCCGCCGCTGTCGCCGCCTGGTCCAGCACCGGATTGAGGTGGAAATCCACCTGCAGGCCCGAGACCAGGGCCGACAACACATTGGCCAGCCCGGACAGATTGCTGATCTCGGCGCGGATCAACCCGCGCTGCTGCGCCTTCTCCAGCGCCCGCATCACCTCCAGCCGCAGCTGCGCATCACGCTCGGCCATCCGCTGCATCAGCCTTGGATTGCGTGCAAGCTCGGCCCAGGCATCGATGCTGATGTCGTCCTGCGTCCGCTGCAGCAGCACGCCGAGCAGCTCCAGGTCGAAACGCAGGAACGCCGCCAGCCCCTCGGCGCTGCCCAGGTAGTGGCGCACCAGGGCCAGATAGCAGTCGAACTCGCGCTCGACCAGCTCGTCGATGATCGACTCCTTGCTGCTGAAGTGGCGGTACATCGAGCCCGGGCTCAACGCCGCCTCCTTGCAAATCTCCTCCATGCGCGCGGCGTGGAAGCCGCGGGCGCGGAACACGCGCTTGGCGGCGGCAAGGATCTGTTCACGGCGGGCATCGGCCAGCGATTCGTTCTTGGTGCGCATTCCCAACCCTGGACGGAATATTCATTCGCAGAATAGAGCCCGGCAGCGGCGCCCGTCAACCCGCGCCGCGCCGGCCGGCCGCAACGGCCTGGGCACCCTTTGCGCCATACCGTTGCGTGTTGCCGGCCCCTTCAGGCACGCGCTTTCCACCCCGCTTCGCCTGACCCGACCATGGCTGTCTGGCTGCGCGGCTCGTGGGCAGCGTGGGCCGGGCCGGCGACGCACCGGCCCCAGGCTGCGTCGACCGTTCCCGTACGCCCTGTCCCCCATTCCACACCGCGCAGGGGGACACCAAAGCGGCCGGCTACCTGGCACACGTTGCCCAAACATCCGGCAGCGCCGCATGCCCGCAGGCAGCCTGACGGTCACCCGCCCCGGCGCCGCTCCGTTTCGAGCGCCACGCAGAATGCAGCATCCGGCTGGGCAAGGTCGACGCTGTCGACCACGGTCTCCTGCACCCGCCCCGGCGCGGCGGCGCCGGGCACGCGGAAGGTGGTAACGTCGATCGGCGCGATCGCGGTCTCATCGGGGTGTGGCAGCTGCGGTACCCAGTCGTACGGCACGCGGTAGGCGCGATAGACCAGGTTGAGCGCGGGCCGGCCGCTGTCACCGCCGCCACCCCAGTAGGGGCTGATGTATTCCCATACCAGCCGGTGCTCGCGCGTCACCTCGAACACGCGGCCGTTGGCGCCCTCGGTGATCAGCGTATTGCCGTTGGGCAGGCGCTGGGCGCTGCTGATGAAGGGGCTGTAGAAGCGCGCGGCGTCCAGCGGCACGGTGAACCCCGCCTCGGCCGGCGTGTATTGCCATACCACCTGCAGCGTCACCGGGTCGATCTCCAGCACGCGCGAATGATCGCGCCGCACATGCTGCAGCCCATGCGGTGCCGCGGGATGGGGCGCACCGTAGCCAGCCCAGCCACCGTTGTCGAACACCAGCAGGTTGCCCTCGCCCGGCAGGCCATGCGGGATCAGGTGGGCATGGTGCTGGCCGATGATCCAACCCAGTGCGCGTTCGGCGGCATTGCCGTCGTAGCGCGGCCCCAGGCGCCAGACGACACGGCCGCTCTGGCGGTCGGTGATGGCGATCAGATTGGCCTCGCGCGCATCCCAGATCAGGTTGTCCGGATGAAAGCGCGCATCGCCGGCGTCGTAATGGCGGTTGGGGCCGAGCCGCGACAACGCGTTGATATGCAGCCAGTCGCCCACCGGGCCGTCCGAGCGCTGGCGCAGGTTGGGGTTGCGGTGGATGGCGGCACGCGCCGCCTCGTCCAGGCCCAGTTCGTCATAGTGATCGCTGGCACGCCATTCCCACAACACCTTGCCGTCCCAGCCCACCTCGATGAATTTGTCGTCGAGCAGGGTGTATTCGGAGATCGCCGGCTGCACCACATCCTCGTGCACCAGCAGCAGCGTGCTGCCCCCCACCACGCTGGGTTCGGCCTGCGGTGCGTAGTAGCCCACCGGGTTGCCCTCGCGCTGGAAATCGTGGTGCTGCCGCGCATACCAGCGTGCCGGCTGGCCGGGGTCGGCGATGTGCTCCAGTTCGCTGAAGCGCCAGACGATGCGCCCGTCCCAGTCCACCTGCACCAGGTCCAGCTGGTCCTGGAAGCCATGCCGCGGATCACGCCGTCCGGTGCTGCCCAGCACCTGCCCGCCCGGCAACAGCTTGTTGGGAAAGCCCTGCAGGCCGCGCCACAGCTTGACCTCGCGCCCGTTCATATCGATCAGCAAGGCGCCAAGGTCAGCGGCCTGGAACAACGTGTAGCCGCTCCAGGCGGCCGTCGGGTCATAGCGCGTGGCGCCGGTGGGGTAAACGGTGGGATGGCCCATGCTGTGCTCCGGTGAGGTATCGACCGCAGCGGCCAGCAAGCCATATGCCATCCGCACGGCGACGGCCGGCGTGGCTGCGCCGCCGTACCCGGCGTGGCGGCACAGCTGCGGCAGGGTGCGGCGGCACTGCACGGTTTTGCGCAGCACACGCAGCAGCCTGCGCACTGCCCAGCAGCCGCCGGCCGGGAGCACGCTGCCGTCCGCCGCCGCACGGCCCTGTCATCCATCCCAAACCGTTGCGGATCAACGCGTTGCCCGACGCCATGGCGCGGGAGCGCGCGCTGGAACGGCCCTTGCTGAAGCGCCGGCTCCCGGCCGCCCAAGCAGCCGACCGCTTTCATGCTTCTGGAGCCCAACGATGAGCAAACGACAGATCAAACTCGGTGCCTTCCTCTCGCCCACCGGCCACCACGCCGCCGCCTGGCGCCATCCGGACACCAATCCGGCCGGCGCCACCGATTTCGAACACTTCAGGAAGCTGGCGCAGCTCGCCGAGGCCGCCAAGTTCGATGCCATCTTCACCGCCGACAGCGACGGCCTGTGGCGCGGCACCGGCGATCGCACGCTGCGCGCCAAGAGCGGCCACAGCGCCGGCAGCAGCTTCGAGCCGATCACGCTGTATTCGGCGCTGTCCGCCGTCACCAGGAACATCGGCTTCGTCGCCACCGCCTCCACCACCTACAACGAGCCGTGGCACATCGCGCGCAAGTTCGCCTCGCTCGACCTGCTCTCGGGCGGGCGCGCCGCGTGGAACGTGGTGACCTCGGGCAATGCCAACGCCGCCTACAACTTTGGCCTGGGCGGTCACCCGGAGCACGCCGACCGCTATCGCCGCGCCGAGGAATTCGTCGAGGTGGTGAAGGGGCTGTGGGACAGCTGGGAGGACGACGCGCATGTCTACGACAAGGCGAGCGGCATCTACACCGATCCGGACAAGCTGCACGAGCTCAACCACGTCGGTGAGTACTTCAACGTCAAGGGTCCGCTGTCGGTGCCGCGCTCGCCGCAGGGCCACCCGGTGATCGTGCAGGCCGGCGCCTCGGAGCCCGGCCGCGAGCTCGCCGCCAAGACCGCCGAGGCCATCTTCGCCGCCTGGCAGACGCTGGAGGACGCGCAGGCGTTCTATCGCGACGTGAAGAACCGCGCCGCCAACAAGTACGGCCGCAATCCGGACCACATCAAGATCCTGCCGGGCGTGTACCCGGTGATCGGCCGCACCGAGCAGGAAGCGCTGGACAAGAAGGAACAGCTGCGCCAGCTGATCGATCCGGAGATCGGCCTGTCGCTGCTGGCGAGCCTGGGTGGCTCGGACGCGTTGCGTGACTACGACCTGGACGGCCCGGTGCCGCAGGACCTGCCCGAGACCAACAACAACAAGAGCCGCCAGCGCCTGCTGCTGGATCTGGCCGCACGCGAGCAACTCACCATCCGCCAGCTTTACGAATGGGTGGCCGGCGCGCGCGGCCACCGCGTGATCCACGGCACGCCGGACAGCATCGCCGATCAGTTGGAGGAGTGGTTCGTCAGCGAGGCGGCCGACGGCTTCAACCTGCTGGCCCCGACCTACCCCGGCGGCCTGGTCGACTTCATCGACCTGGTGGTGCCCATCCTGCGGCATCGCGGCCTGTTCCGCACCGAGTACGAAGCCGCCACGCTGCGCGGCAACCTCGGCCTGGCGATTCCCGAAAACCGCCATACCGCCGCGCGCCACGCACGCAGATCGGCCTGACCCGCCACGGCCGGCCCCCGGGGCCGGCTGCGTCCATCCGAGACCGACCATGACCGCACCGCTTGCCCCGCCTGCGCTCGCGCAGCTGTTCCACGCCGCCCGCACCGTGCAGCGCTTCAGCCCCCGCCCGGTGGACGAGGCCACCCTGCATGAACTCTATGCGCTGGTACGCCAGGGGCCGACCGGCTTCAACGCCCAACCCGGACGCTATGCATTCGTGCGCAGCGCGCAGGCCAAGGCGCTGCTGGCGCCGGCACTGTCCAGCGGCAACCGCGACCGGACGCTGGCGGCGCCGCTGACCGCCATCGTGGCGTGGGATACCCGCTTTCACGAGCAGCTGCCGACGTTGTTTCCCGCATTCGACGCGCGTGGCTATTTCGACAGCCATCCGGACAGCCTGGCGCCGGCCGGCGTGACCAATGCCACGCTGCAGGCGGGCTACCTGATCCTGGCGGCCCGCGCGCTGGGGCTGGATGCCGCGCCCATGTCCGGCTTCCAGCCCGGGCTGGTCGACGCCGCGTTCTTCCCCGACGGGCGCTGGCGCGCACTGTTGTTGATCAACCTGGGCTATGGCGAGCGCGCTGCGCTGCCGCCGCGCCTGCCCCGACTGGCGTTCGACGACGCCGTCGCCGTGTTCTGACAGACAGGCGCTGCCATGTCCCTGCCCACCACCCGTTTCGGCCGTACCGGCCTGACCGTTTCCCGCCTGGCCCTGGGCGTTATGCCAACGAGCGCGGCCACACACTGCTGGAGCTGGCGTTCAGCTGGCTGACGGCCAAACCGTTTGTTGGCAGCATCATCGCCGGCGCGTCGACGCCGGAGCAGGTTACGGCCAATGCGCAGGCTGCGGACTGGCAACTGGCCGCCGCGGAGCTGGCGCAGATCGACGCCATCACTGCGCAACATTGACGCCGCGGGGAGCGCCGCATTCCTTCGGCTGGGCGCTGCGTTTTCATCGCAATCACCACCACCGGTCGCGATGGTTCCGGGCCTGCCACTGGGCAAGCGGCAGCGCCATCGTGCACTTGCTCCCTCCCGGCACCGATCACGTCTGCCAAGCGCCCGTGACCGCTCGTTTGCTGGCTCCTCGGCCGCTACTGCTCCAATACCAAGTGGTTGCTGGGTGGCCCGGGCAGACTCGGCGAGGTTTTATTTTTTGCGAAGAATCGAACAAATTTTTTGAAATATTTGGACATTCATTTCCAACAAATTACTTGCCTAGAATGGCTAAAGCCAAAAAATCCAGCGCTATGCAAGTAAATCTGAAAGCATGGATTTCATGCATAAGACAAAGATGATTTGCTTGCTGATCGCTACCCGGATTCCAACCCGAGTGGCGTGATCCGACTCTTGCCCTGCCGAATCGACCACGATGCACGTGTGGTCAGCGATTTCCAGCCCAACCAGAAGGTCGTACAGATCGCTGGATCGGGTAGCACCTTCAATAAACCAGGTCATCGATGCTTCTACGCGCTGTTGAAGCATGGGATTGGAATGCACCAGGTCCGCCACTGGTGCGCCGTCCAGCAGTTTCAAAAGCGCTGAGAAAAGGGGGTCTTGCCATCACCGACCTGGGTGGTCACTCCGGCACCAAGCGGTGGCTGGATTCAAATCTAATAAGCGCGTTACGCGCATTACGGATGGAAGAGACAACATGAGAAAAACCGTGATCGCGGCAGCCGTGCTGGTTGGCATGGGCAGCGTGCATGCTGATGACAGCTTCGACTACTTTGCCGGCAAGCCACAGCCGTTCAAGCAGACTTCGGGCAAGGTCGTCATGAGCTATTACTATGGCGATAAAACCGCTGATGAATTGCCGGGCAACAACTTGACGCATCTGGTATATGCTTTTTTGCGTTTGTGCGGCCCCGGTGAATACAGTGGCGACAAGGCGATCTGTGACAGCAACCGCAGCAGCAACGGTGCAGAAGGCAGCGATTTCCGCCTGGCAGTCAATGACAGCACACCCGATGTGGCTGCCTACGAACGAATCCGTGAAATCAAGGAGCGTTATCCGCACCTGAAGATCGCCTATGCCATCGGCGGCTGGGGAGGATCGAATTCGTTCTATTACCTGGCTGGCGATCCGGCCAGGCGAGCCGTGTTCATCAGCTCTCTGACTGACTACCTGCGCCAGCATCCGGATATCGATGGCTATGACATCGACTGGGAGCACCCCACCGACAACATGGGCCAGGATGGGGTGCAGTTGGGCAGTCCGGCTGATGCAGAGAACTACGTGGTTCTGATGCAGGAACTACGTGCCGCGCTCAGCGCCCTGGGCCAGGAGACCGGCCGTCGATATCTGCTGACCACCGCAGTGCCGACGGGGGGCATCAATTGGAGGAACCTGCCTTACGATCGGGTTGCGCCTTCAGTCGACTACATCCTGCTCATGACGTATGGCCTTTACGGCGGCTGGACGAATGATGTCGGTCATCACACTGCATTGCAGTGCGCCAGCTATAGCGAATTCTGTGTGGATGGCACTGTGCAGGAGTATTTGTCTCAAGTGCCCGCCAATAAGCTGGTGATTGGTACGGCCATGTTCTCGCAGGGTTGGCAAAACGTCAGTGGCCAGACTGATCATGCCAACCCGATGACAGGCACGGGCGACGCTTCAGGCCTGGGCTGGAGTGGCGCACAATCCTATTCCGAATTGTACGGAAGCCATATCGGCAATAAAGGTCTGGGCATCAATGGCTATACCGTACGCTACGATCCGGCACTTCAAGCTCATTATCTGTGGAACGACGCGAATAAAACCTTTATCGGCTATGACGATCCACGGGATGTCGAGAGGAAGGGCAAATATGTTGTCAGCAACAATCTGGCGGGTATTTTTTCCTGGCAATTGGGGCAGGACAATGGCGACATCCTGAATGCCATGAATCTGGGCGTGGGTAATCAGCGCGCTGGATTGCCACCGGAGTGCCCAAGCCAGCATTGGAATAAGAAGCAGGTCTATCAAGCTGGCAGCAGGGTGACCTTCAAAAACCAGATCATGCAGGCCAAATGGTGGAACGTGGGTGAGCGCCCGGCAAAGCAGGATTGGAATGCATGGCGCAACCTGGGCGATTGCCATTGACCCATCTGTTTAAGCGGTTTTATGCAATCGATTGAAATCGCACCGGCCTGCCTTGGTGAACCTCTGCTGTTCATCCGCTGTGCCACAGCCCAGGGGAGACGGTGTCTTTCGTTCGGTGGCAACGGATTGATTGCTTGCCCAAAGGTGGTTCAATCGATCGTTTTCGCCATTACGAAAGTGGTGAAGAGGCTGGCGATTGCAACATCGCCAACCTTACAGTGAATCCGGCACCTTAGAAGGCCGGATTCAAACAATAAGCGCCTCGGCGCATTCTGGATGGAAGAGACAACATGAGAAAAACCGTGATCGCGGCAGCCCTGCTGGTTGGCATGGGCAGCGTGCATGCTGATGACAGCTTCAACTACTTTGCCGGCAAGCCACAGCCGTTCAAGCAGACTTCAGGCAAGGTCGTCACCGCCTATTACTATGGCGAGGAAACCGCCGACCAGATCGCCGGCAACAACCTGACCCATCTGGTGTATTCCTTTTTGCGTGTGTGTGGCCCCGGTGAATTCTCTGGCGACAAGGCGGTGTGTGATGCCAACCGGGCCAAGTTGGGCGTGGCGGGCTCAGACCATCGTCTGGCCGTCAATGAGAACACACCCGATGTGGCCGCCCATGCCCGGATGGTCGACATCAAAAAAAGCTTTCCGCATCTGAAAATCACCGCCGCCATCGGTGGCTGGGGTGGGGGCAACGCGTTTTATTACTTTGCCAACGATGCGGCCAAACGGGCGATCTTTGTGCAGTCGGTGGTGGATTACCTGCGCAGCCATACCGCGTTGGACGGTATCGACATCGACTGGGAAAGCCCAACCGACAATATGTGGCAGGACGGCGTGCAGCTGGGCAGCCCGGAAGACCGGCAAGGGTATATCGATCTGATGCGCGAATTGCGAGCCGCATTCACCCGTCTCGGGCAGGAGAACGGCCGCACCTATCTGCTGACCACCGCACTGGGTGCCAATGCCGTCGGGGGCTACCTGAATCTGCCACTGGAGCAGGTGCACCCCTTTGTCGATTATGTCTATGTGATGAGTTACGACTATGCCGGCTCGTGGTCGAGTGATGTGGGCCACCATACCAATATCAAATGCGCCAGTTATGCGCCGTTCTGCCTGGAAAGGGCGATGCAAAGCTATATGAGCGTGATGCCGGCCGAGAAGATCGTGCTGGGCGTAGCGATGTATGCCCGTGGCTGGACCAATGTGGCCAATATGAGCGACCCGGCCAATCCGATGACTGGCAAGGGCGAGGTACAGGGCTTTGGTGGCCTCGGCATGGGCCCGGGCGAGTTTCTCTACAAGCAGTTGTATGGCAACCAGATCGGCAGCAAGGGCGAAGGGTTGAACGGCTATGAAGTGCGCTACGACGCCAATATCGGCTCGCATTACCTGTGGAATGAAAGCAGCAAGCGCTTTATCGGCTACGACGATCCGCGCGATGTGGAGCAAAAAGGCAAGCTCGCCGTCGCCAACAAGCTGGGCGGCGTGATGGCCTGGGCGCTGAGTCAGGACAATGGCGACATCCTGAATGCCATGAATCTGGGCGTGGGCAACAAGCTGCTGCCGCAGTGCCCAAGTCAGCAGTGGAACAAAAAGCAGGTCTATCACGCCGGCAACATCGTGACCTTCAACAAAGAGATCCTGCAAGCCCGATGGTGGAATGTGGGCGAGCGTCCCCAAAAGCAGGAATGGAATGTATGGCGCAATCTGGGCGGCTGCTACTGATCAATCTGCTTTAAGTGGTTTTGTGCAATCGATTGGCGTGCCAGTGGCGTGGGCCCGGTGAATGCCCCCTGTTGATTGGCCATGCGTGCCAACAGGCTGGCCAATCGATCGCTTTCGCGGTCACGAAAGTGGTGAGGAGGTTGACGATTGCAATGCCGCCAACCTTGCAGTGGATCCGGCGCCTCAGGGAGCCGGATTCAAACAATAAGCGCCCCGGCGCATTCTGGATGGAGACAACAACGATGAAAATGATCGCCCCTATATTCGGCGGTTTGCTGCTGGCTGCGTGTTTGCCGGCATTGGCGGCAGTGCCGCTGACGCCGGTCTTGAGCCACGACAACCAAGCTGCGGAGTGGAAACCGGACGTGGCCTATGTGGCTGGCAATGTCATTACTTATCAGGGACAGGAATATCGTGCCAAATGGTGGAGCCGGAACACCCCTCCACAGCCCAAGAACTGGTCATCGTGGAAGTTGTTGGGGGCGGCGCAGGATGGCGATTACACGCTGACCCTGCAATCGGGCCACGCCAGCCGCGTGGACTGGTACGAGAACGATGTGCTGATTGCCAGCCAGGATCTGAACCCCGCCGCGGCGCAAACCGTCCAGTTGCCGGTACGAGGCCGTAGCAAGGGCAGCTATGTGTACAAGGCGGTCTCGTTGAATGCACAGGGCAGCACCGCCAGCGCTCCGATGGTGCTCACAGTGCTGGACGCCGAGAATTACAAGATCGGCGTGCGGACGTTCAATTTCACCGATCCAAACCGGCTCGACCCGCTGGCCGATACGCCGCGCCTGCGCGAGCTGATGGTCAAGATCTGGTATCCGGCCAGCCAGAGCGCCAGCCAACCGGTACTGCACCACTGGTATCACAGTCCGAATGCCATTACCGGCTCACCGGGCGACGACTGGCTGAAGGATGTGCCAAGCCAAACCCGCCTCAACGCCGAAATAGCCGAAAAGGAAAAGCCGTTTCCCGTGCTGGTGTTCTCGCCTGGCTATGCATCGAACCTCGAATCCAGTCAGTTCCTATATGAAGACCTGGCCAGCAAGGGTTATATGGTGGTGGTCATCGGCCACACCCATCAGCATTCATTGGTCACGATGGCCAATGGTGAGGAGATCCGTATTGACTGGAACAAGCGCATCCATGATTTCGATGGCGGAATCACGCTGGATGAGCTCAATGCCCTGATGGCCCAGCTGAAAGATCAGCCACTGAGCACCGGTGTGAAGCAGCAGATCTATGATGCTTTTGCCAAATGCGAAGGTGACCATCGGCAGCTGAAGATTTGGCAGGATGACACCCGATTTGTACTGGCCGAGCTGGAAAAACTGAATGCCGACAACAGCGGTTTATTTGCAAACCGGCTGGATCTATCGCGGATCGGCCTGCTGGGTACATCGTACGGGGGCACGAAGTCACTGCAATACCTCAGCGAAATCGACAATCCATCCATTCGCGCTGCAGCCAATATCGATGGACAGGATTATTACCTGACGGCGGAGCATCAGTTCAACAAACCCATCCTGCTGATGGCCACCGAGAGCTGGGTGCATAAGGATTATGACGTGATCTATGACACGGCCAGCAGCGATGCCTATTACGTCTCGATCAAAGGCAGCCTTCATGGGGACATTACCGATAGCACGGTACTTGCCCGGAACTCAAAACCCTCGGACTTCCTGGGGCCGATCAATGGCGAAACCATGCGCACCATCACCAACCAATCGGTGCTGGCTTTCTTCAACCAATATGTCAAAACCCTGCCTCAGCCGGCGCGGCGCGCCAATGTGCTAACGTTTCTACAGGGCTACAGCGAAGCAGAAGTACGGGTCAAACTGCCCTGAGGAATGCCAGGCTTGAGCTGAGCCAAAACGGCAAAATGCAACGTGCAGCGGCGTGGCCATGACTGCAAGCCAGTCATGGCCACGCCGGATCGCGGTTGCCAGCAGTCTGGGCGTTGTTGCACCACACCCCGCAGCGCACCCCGGCCAGTGGACTGCGGCCATCACCCACCAACTGGCATCACCGCAACGCCGCCCCCACGGCACAGGCATCGCTGTTGGTCCGGCCCGCGCCAGCCATGCCATGGTTCGCGTGGGCCACCGGCCAGCCCGGGTGTCAGCCACCTTTTCCGATGCCGCTGTGCCGCTCTGCCTGTCGCTCACGATGCTGTCCGGCCGGGCACTGCGTCAGCGCCGTCGCACGATCGGGCGTCTGGTTGGATTGCTCGATCTTGATGGGCAGGTGCCGGGCTGCAGCACGCCCAGCCGCCGGCAGCAGACGCTGACGGTGCGCAGGCCGGCCGGGCGCCGTGCGGGAACGCCCGAGCAGGCGAACCGGCAGTTGCCGGCCCGGACCTCCTGTGCGGCCTGCAGCGCATCCAGTGCCGCCAGTCCGACTGCCCCACCGACACACCTTGTTGAAATGACAGCAATCTGCTGCTGGATTCGAATCAAATCCATGGCGGTGGTGGTGTGATTGGCGGCGTTGCCGCGTGGCATGCCGCTTGCTCGGACAATAGCCTTCGCCGCAGCGCCGCGGCCTGTTCCGTACCGCATACGCGGCTTGCACGCTGGGCGACAACCTTGGCCTCGCCCGGTACGCCAGTTGCCCTGCCATCACGCCGGCCGACGCTGTGCCTGCCTGAGCCGGAACCGGGGCGGCCGGGCCGCCCCATGGAGTAACCCATGTTGTTTCGCACCCTCGCCGCCGGCCTTGCCACGCTGCTGCTGTCCGCACCGCTGCTGGCCGATGCCCTGCCCAAGGTGATCCGCATCGGCGTTTCCACCGCCGGTGTCGGCAATCCGCCGCGCGTCTCCACCGGCTGGACCTCGGTAGCCCAGGTGAACCGCTACGTGGAAAACGAGTTCGCCAGGGATGGCGTCAAGGTCCAGTGGATCTTCTTCAAGGGCCAGGGCCCGGCGGTGAACGAGGCGATCTCCAACAACCAGCTGGACTTCACCACGCTGGGCGATCTGCCCGCCATCATCGGCCGTGCGGTCGGCCTTGACACCCGCGTGGTGCTGGCCGGCTCCACCCGCAGCGATGTCTACGTGGCCGCCACGCCGCAGTCGGGCATCACCGGCATCAAGGGGCTGCGCGGCAAACGCATCGCCTTCCACAAGGGCACCGCCACCCAGCTCGCGGCCAACCGCATCCTGGCGGCACACGGTTTGACCGAGCGCGACGTGAAGGTGGTGAACATGGAGCCGGCCACCTACAAGGCGGCCTTTCTCGCTGGGGATGTCGATGCCATCTTCAGCACGCTGGACCTGGTGCGGCTGGCCGATGCCGGCAAGGCACGCATCATCTACACCACCAGGCAACATCCGGCGGCCACCGCACAGGGCTTCGTGCTGGTGAACCAGAAGTTCGCCCAGGCCCATCCGCAGGCGACGCAACGGGTGGTGAACGCGCTGGTGCGCGCCGCCCACTGGGCCGGCGAGCCGGCGCACCGCGACGCAGTGTTCCGGCTGTGGGGTTCGGCCGGCGGCATCAGCGAGGCCATCTATCGCCGCGAGTATGCCAACATCCCGCTGGCGCACCGGCTGAGCCCGCGCATCGACGGGTTCGTGCTCGCCCGTACCAGCCAGAGCGTGGCCGACGCGTACAAGTACAAGCTGATCCGCAAACCGTTCGACGTGCGCGCCTGGGTCGATACCCGCTATCTGGACACCGCGCTCAAGACCCTGCAGTACACCGAGGCCTGGCCGCGCTTCGACGCGGCCGGCCGCCCAGTGGCGGCGGGCAGGCTGCAGCCGGCAAGCTGAGCATGTCGTTCATCAAGCGGCGCGCCTCGGCCGTCGCGTCGACAGCAAGCGGCTGCCGGTCAGCGCCTCGCCCCAGTGCGGTATGCTGCCGACGCGACGCGGCGGCGGCAGATCGGCATGCGGCTGGCCGCTGTGGTCACCCGCCGTTGCCGGGCGCCCCGGCGCCGGCCGTGCCGGCCACGTTACGCTGCATTCCCGTCCTTGATCCCAGCGCCATGCCCGACAGACTGTTCACCCGCTTCGAAAACCTGATCGACCCGTTCCGCCCCGTGCCGGATGAGATGCCACCGAGCGGGGTGGTGCGGTTCTATCTGCACCATATCGCGCAGGCGCGCGGTGCGTTCGCAGCGCTGCTGTTGGTGGGTCTGGCCGTGGCGCTGGTCGAGGTGGCGCTGTTCGGCTTCGTCGGCCGCATCGTCGATCTGGCGCAGCACACCGCGCCGGCCCGGCTGTTCGCGCAGCACGGCGCCGAGCTTGCCGCGATGGCAGCGGTGGCGCTGCTGCTGCGCCCGCTGTTGACGCTGGCGCACGACCTCCTGGTGCACCAGGCGATCAGCCCGGGGCTGACCTCGCTGGTGCGCTGGCAGAACCACCGCTATGTCTTGCGGCAGAGCCTGGCGTTCTTCACCGGCGATTTCGCCGGCCGCATCGCCAACCGCATCATGCAGACCGGCCAGGCACTGCGCGAATCGGCGGTACAGAGCGTGGATGCACTGTGGTTCGTCATCATCTACGCCGGCAGCGCGCTGGCGATGTTCGCCCATGCCGACTGGCGGCTGGCACTGCCGCTCGCGGCATGGATCGCCGCCTACGTGGGCATCCTCATCCACTTCATCCCGCGGGTGAAGCGGCGCGCCATGGTCGCCTCCGAGGCACGCTCCAGGCTGATGGGCCGTATCGTCGACAGTTACAGCAACATCGGCACGCTCAAGCTGTTTGCCCATGGCGCGCTGGAGGAGCACTACGCCGCCGACGCGGTACGCGAACAGACCGGGAAGACCCAGGCCACGGCGCGGCTGGTCACGCTGATGAATCTGTCCGTCACCTCGATCAACGGCATGCTGATCACCGCCACCTGCGGCTTGGCGCTGTGGCTGTGGCAGGACGCGCTGATCACGCTGGGCGCGGTGACGGTGGCGGTGGGGCTGGTGATCCGCATCAACAACATGTCCGGCTGGATCATGTGGGTGATCAACGGCATCTTCGAGAACCTCGGCACGGTGGAGGACGGGCTCGACACCATCGCCCGCCCGCGTGCGGTGCGCGATGCAGCCGATGCTGCTGCACTGCAGGTGACGGCGGGCGCCGTGCGCTTCGAGCGCATCGTGTTCCATTACGGCAAGGGCGGCGGCGTGATCGAGGAGCTGGACCTTGCGGTGCAGCCGGGCGAGCGCATCGGTCTCGTCGGCCCGTCCGGCGCCGGCAAATCCACGCTGGTGAACCTGTTGCTGCGGCTCTACGACCTGGAGGGCGGCCACATCCGGATCGACGGCCAGGACATCGCCCAGGTGAACCAGGACAGCCTGCGTCGGCAGATCGGCATGGTCACCCAGGATACCGCGCTGCTGCACCGCTCGATCCGGGACAACCTGCTTTACGGCAAGCCCCACGCCAGCGAGGCCGAGCTGCTGCGCGCCATCACCGACGCACGCGCCGCCGAATTCATTTCCCAGCTCGTCGACAGCCAGGGCCGCAGCGGACTCGATGCCTTCGTCGGCGAGCGCGGCGTCAAGCTCTCCGGCGGGCAACGCCAGCGCATCGCCATCGCCCGCGTGCTGCTGAAGAATGCCCCGATCCTGATCCTGGACGAAGCCACCTCCGCGCTCGATTCGGAAGCCGAGAAGGCCATCCAGGACAGCCTGGAGACGCTGATGCAGGGTAAGACCGTGATCGCCATCGCCCACCGGCTTTCGACCATTGCGCGGATGGACCGGCTGGTGGTGCTGGACCGCGGCCGCATCGTCGAGACCGGCCACCATGCCGAACTGATCGCCCGCGACGGCCTGTATGCGCGGCTGTGGCGGCATCAGACCGGTGGATGGATGGGGGCGGATGCCGTGCCAGCCGGGTTGGTGACGGCACCATGAGCATCGGGGCACCGGCCAGGGCGCGCCGCGGTGCAAACCGTCGCCGGATGCGCATCCTGCATCGGCCGCCCGCCACGGCCGCGGTCCGCCCATGCAAGCTGGGCACGCTCACCGCCGGCCGGGCAATCCGGCCCATCCAACCCTTGTCAGGTGCTGCATGATCCGGGCCTTGTTCATCTGCTCGCAGAACAGGCTGCGCAGCCCGACCGCGGAACACCTGTTTGCGACCTACCCCGGCATCGAGACCGACTCCGCCGGCCTTGGCGGCGATGCCGACGTCCCGCTCTCGGTGGAGCAGATCCAGTGGGCCTCGGTCATCTTCGTGATGGAGCAGGTACATAAGACCCGGCTCACGCAACGCTTCAGGCGGTTCCTGAACGGCAAGAAGGTGATCTGCCTCGGGATCCCGGACGAATTCGAGTACATGCAGGACGAACTGGTGGCGCTGCTCAAGAAAAAAGTCGAACCCTTGCTGTGAAGCGGCCCGGCCTGCTCCCCGGCAGCCGGGCGCCCCGCCCCGGCACGCCGGACAGCGAGGGCGGGGCGGGCAGCGATCCTTCACACCATGGAGAAACAGGACATGGACGCAGCACAACGCGAAGTGCTGTTCGGCACCTTGAAAACGCGTTTCGAGCGGCATCCGCAGCGGCATCCCGGCATGCAGTGGGCCCACGTGCAGGCAAGGCTGGAAGCGGATGCCGACAAGCTTTGGTCACTCCATGAAATGGAACGGACAGGCGGCGAACCGGATGTGATCGGCCATGAGGAAAAGACAGGCGAGTACTGCTTTGTCGACTGCTCGACCGAAAGCCCCACCGGTCACAGAAGCATTTGCTACGACTGGGCTGCGATGGAGGCAGGGAAGGAAAACAAACCCGAAAGCAACGTCGTGGAGATGGCGGTCGCCATGGGCATCGAGATCCTGACCGAAGCGCCATACCGGGAACTGCAGCAACTGGGGGATTTCGACACCAAGACATCCAGCTGGGTGCAGACCCCGGTGGATATCCGAAAGCCCGACGGTGCGCTCTTTTGCGACCGCCGCTACGGCCGCGTCTTCGTGTATCACAACGGCGTGCAATCGTACTATGCCGCCAGCGGGTTCCGCGGCGCGCTGCGGGTCTAGTGCAGCAAGCACGGTTGAACCCCTTTTCGATTCCGGCCTGCATGGCAAGAACACTACCGTGCCACGCCGCACCTGACACCGCAGCACGGCTGCCAAGCGATGGCAGCCCTGGTCACCGGCACGATCGGCGTAACGGCGCGTCGCCCCCTCCTTGCATCGGAGAAAGCGCATTGCAGATCCGAGCGCCAACTACACTGAGCTGAAGTGCGGCCTGGATCGGGTGGCATATCGGCCTCCTGCCCCGGAGCAATCGCCCCCCCATGAGTGAAGGGCTTGAGGCAACCGGACAACATGCGACCTGATGCCAAGCCAAGCCCATGATCGAGCCTTCACGCGAATCAACCACCCCCACCCAGCTGCCCCGGGAACTCATAGACCGGGTGACGCCACCATTCATCAGATTCCTGCATATCGAGGCCGCCGGCGGAGCTGCCTTGCTGCTGTTCACCATGGTGGCGCTCCTGTTGTCCAACTCACCCTGGGCCGATGCGTTCCTCGGCATCTGGACGACGCGGCTCGAACTCCGGATCGGTGACTTTGAGTTCGGCCGTTCGCTCAAGGCCTGGATCAACGACGGGTTGATGACCCTGTTCTTTTTCGTGGTCGCCCTGGAACTCAAACGCGAGGCCGTGCTGGGCGAGATGCGCAACCCGCGCATGGCGGCCTTGTCCGTGGCAGGGGCCGTGGGGGGCATGATTGCGCCCGCAGCGATCTACCTGGCGATTCAGTGGGGGCAGCCCGGCCTGGACGGCTGGGGCATCGTGATGGCCACGGACACGGCATTCGTCATTGCCTGCCTGGCCTTGCTCGGCACCCGCATCCCGCATAGCCTGCGCGTCTTCATGCTGTTCCTGGCCATCGTCGATGACATCGGCGCCATCCTGGTGGTGGCCATCGGGTACAGCAGCCAGTTGGAATGGCACCTGCTCGCCTGGGCCGCCGTGTTCATCGCTGTACTTCGCACGCTGGCGCGCATTGGGGTGCGCGGATTCCCGATCTATTTCTTTGTGGGCAGCGCCACCTGGCTGGCAATCGATGCCTCCGGCCTTCATGCCACCGTCACGGGCGTGATCCTCGGCTTGATGACGCCGGCTCGGCGTTGGGTGAGCGACAGCCGGCTCTATGCCATCCTGGACCAGGTCGTCGCGCACCCTTCGGATAGCCAGGGAAGTGGCAACACCCGTGACCGGAAGACGCTGCAGGTTGCCCAGATCGCAGTGCGCGAATCGCTATCGCCGGTCGAACGACTCGAAATGGTCCTTCACCCCTGGGTCAGTTTCTGCATCATGCCGATCTTCGCGCTCGCCAACGCAGGTCTGGTGCTGTCCTGGGACAGCACTGTCCAGCCTGTCGCGGTAGCTGTGTTCTTCGGTTTCGCCGTGGGCAAACCTGTGGGCATTCTGCTGTTCAGTTGGCTGGCGCTGCGTTTCGGGATCGCCACCCGTGCTCCTGAACTTCGCTGGCCGGCCATGGTGGGCGGCAGCTTCCTTGCCGGTATCGGCTTCACCATGGCCTTGTTCATCGCCAACCTCGCCTTGACCGGCATCTTGGTGGACAGTGCGAAGATCGGGATCTTCGCGGCGTCCCTGTGCTCAGCGGCAGCGGGCCTGGCGTTGCTGAGATGGCTGCCGCGGCAGCCAGCGCTTGACAGCGCCTAGAAAATATATTTATGGGAAACCCGCACGCCGGCCATAACAGGTGTACGATGGTCTCGTTGATATGTGCAAGACCATCACTTTAGCGGTCTTTCTGCTCCTCTCCGGCGTCCTGTCGGCGGTTGTGTCGAATCCCCCCTTGATGATTCTCTTGGCGTCTCTTCGCCAGATGCATTGTTGCGTCTTGGCAATTCCTGAAGGAAATCAAAATGACGACACAAACCGGAACCGTGAAGTGGTTCAACGATGGCAAAGGCTTTGGCTTTATTTCCCCGGACGATGGCAGCAGGGATTTATTTGCCCACTTCAGCGCAATCCAGGAAGGCGGCTTCAAGACGCTGACCGAGAATCAGCGCGTGCAATTTGAAGTGATGCAGGGTGCCAAAGGGCCCCTTGCTTCCAATATCCGTGCGGTGAGCTAATTCCATACCGGGCCTGGCGCCCGGTATCCATGCCCCGGCACTCACCGAAAGCGCGGCTTGCCCGCGCTTTTTATTTTGGAAGGGTTCAGCGCAATGAAAAACCTGCAGGACGCCACCGAACGCATCTGTGAGCTCAAAGGGAGCCTGGTCGCGATGGACGCCTTGCTGCCGGCATTGCTGAAAACGCTGCCGCCGGCCATCCATGAAGCCATGCTGCATTCATTCGAAATGCATGCCGAAGTTGCACGCACGATCATGCTGAACAGCACGATTTCCGACCACGCCTTGAAAGCCTTTGAACGTGATGTGGCCAGGATTGGCGTCGTGCTTGCCGGCATAGGTTCGCAGGTCGCGGACCGGGCCAAGACCGCCGAGGCGGTGCTGTTGACCAACACCCGCATCAGCACGTACCTGGAATCACAACGCCTGACGTGCGCCAGCGGCTTCTTCTTCCGCCGCGAGGAGCGCCTGTACCTCATCACCAGCCGGCATGTCCTTCTCGATGAGACGAGCGGCCATGTTCCAGACCGGATCGAGATCGAAGTGCATACCGATGCGTGCGATCTGACGCAGCACGCAATCTGCCCGATACCGCTTTATGACGAAGGCGTGGCACTGTGGCGCCAGGCGAGCGACGAGGCCGGCGTTGTGGATATCGCGGTGATTGACATCAACGCAGGGCGCTTGCCCGGCAATGCGCTATTTCATGCATTCGACCAAACACATCTCGACCCTCAGGGGGAGGACCTGGAAATCGGCGACCCATTGATGATCGTGGGCTTCCCGCCTGGTTTCCACGACACGGCGCACCACCTAGCCATCGCGCGCAGCGCTTCGCTCGCGTCAGCCCACGGCGTCCGCTTCCAGCAGCAGGGCTATTTCCTGACCGACACCAGAACACATTGCGGCAGCAGCGGAGCCGCAGTTTTGCGCCGCAGGGTCATGGAACGCCGCGACGACGCGTCCCTGCCATGGCAATTGCTGGGGGTGTACTCCCCCCGCCTGGGCGCCCCCACCACCGGCCTGCAGGACGGTACGCTCCTTGGCCTTGGCGGCGCCTGGTACGCGGATGTTCTGCTGGGGCTGACCAGCGCGGCATAGCCCGATATCCGGGCAGTCCGTCGGGCGCCGTACCCACTCGATGTCGCTGGCCGCACCCGCCCAACCGATTGGAACGGCATTCAGGCAGGCAATGCCACGACAGACAACGAAAGAAATGGAAAGAACAGGCCAATGGCAATCAATCAGCACATGGCGAATTACGCACATTAAACTGCCGATACCTCCGGGTCCGGCATTGGATGCCCGGTACAAGCAGAAAACGACTTACAGGCACCATTCTTCTTTCTTTGGCCATCGTGGGATTTCTGACAGAAATGCCAAAAGCATCATGCAATGGCATCGACACCGCCGGTCATGATTTTCATTGGATACGCGACCTGAATACAAGAACCCCTGTATGGTAGGTGATGCATGGCGGAATGGTGCGGTGCCCCCTATAAACCTTCACTTCAAAGGTGACAATGAAAGAAATGAGTCTAAGCAGTTCAGCAACGATTATTTACCTACCGGTCAAATCCGGCGATTCCAGGCAAAAGAATCGCGTCGAAATGATATTACAGCCTGATTCGGCGCCGATCAAATTGCCTATTGCGGCAATTCCCTATGATTGGTCACGCCACCCGCTATGAGTTGCTGGCAAGCCCAGAGAAACAGAATCGATCCGACCGCCTTGATCGTGATGGGGCATGTAGCCGGACCGCGGCAAATAACCTGAACATCGAGGCGTACCATGGAAACCCTTCAGCAAGAAAACTCCCGATTGCGTCATGATCTGGCGAAAATGGCGGTGCTACTGCAGACAGCCCAGCACGATGCCAACCACGACCCGCTCACCGGATTGGCGAACCGCTTGCTGATGCTTGACCGGCTTGCCAACGCACTGGCACTTGCCGCGCGGCAGGAACGGCAGGTGGGCGTGCTGATGATCGATCTGGATGGCTTCAAGCTGGTGAACGATGACCTGGGACATGATATCGGCGATCAGGTACTCAAGTTGGTCGCCGATCGGCTCAATTATTGCGTACGGGCCAGCGATACGGTTGCCCGCATCGGCGGCGATGAATTTGCGGTGATCCTGCCGGATATCGGCGGCGCCGCGGTGCTGATTGTGATGGACCATATCAATCGTGCACTGGCGCAACCCTATCTGCTGGAGACCTCCGAAATCCATCTGAGCGCAAGCATCGGCAAATCAATGGCCCAGGGCGATCAAAACATGTTGCCGCAGGAATTGCTGGCGGATGCGGATCAGGATATGTATCGGATCAAGCGGCAGCAACGCCATAGCCTGAATATATCCACCATGTGGAACGATATTGCTGCGATCGGGTTGTATGCTCCGCGGACCTAGCCGTCGGACCGGCAGACCGGATGCGGAGGCCATGTGGAACTGTGAGTTGCTGCCACGGCGATCAGGCCGACCCTTCCGCTCCGGCGCCGCCCGTCGGTCCCCTGGGCATCCGCCCGAAGCCGGTGACCGCTTACGCCAGCAGTGCCGCCTCTAGATCCTGTATGCAGCCGCGCGTTGTCCGGCGCCTCGCTGGGCGCACGCTACACCCAGGATATGGCGCAGCCCGCGCCGGAGCAGCGGAACGACTTCGCGCTCGCCGGCATTGAAAGCGTCGAGGACATCAAGGCACGCTGGGTGGACAGTTTCTACTTCGGCAGCGAGGCGGACGACCGCACGGTGGCGCATGCCTTCAACACCCGTGCCAACCCACTGGGGGTGAAGATCAACGCCATCTACTCCTCGGACGTGGGCCATTGGGACGTGCCCGACCTGACCGAGGCGCTGGCCGAAAGCCGGGATCTCGTCGACGAGGGCGTGATCAGCGAGGCCGACTTCAAGGCACTGGTGTTCGAGAACCCGTACCAGCTCTACACCGAAGCCAACCCGGACTTCTTCAAGGGCACCGCAGTCGAGCGCAAGCTTGCCGGCAGCTAGCCTGCCGCCGGCCCGGTAGAGGGTGGCGGTCCCGGCACGGCGCCTTCAGCGCCGCGGCAGCGCCAGCGCGACGAGTGCGCCGACCACGGCTGTGGCAGCGCACGCCAACGATACCGCCGGCCAGCCCCGGCCGGCGGCCAGCGCGGCAGCAGCAACCGGCCCGGCGAGCAGGCCGGCGTTGTTGCCCTGGATCAGCCATCCCATGGTGGTCCCCACCAGCGCCGGTGCCGGCGCCTGGATATTGGCCTGGCTGAACAACACCGGCGGGATCACGCCCCCCACGGTCGAGAACACCAGGCACAGCGCGATGACCTGGATCAGCGATGCGCCTTCGGCGAACACGCCGACGCTGCTGGCGCTCAAACCCAGGAAGGCCGCAGCCAGCACGCGCACCGGGCGCGCGCCCCGGGCAAGCAGATGACCGCCGATCAGATTGCCAGCCGCGCCGGCCAGCACGCAGACGCCGACCAGCCCCCCCGCAGTCGCGGCCCCCAGTGCCCAGCGCTGGCCCAGTGCCGATGGCAGGAAACTGAACACCGCGAACCAGCAGGCGGTGAACAGCGCAAACAGCGCGGCCAACAGCAATGGTCCCCTGGCGGTGATCGTCCGCGCCACGTCCACACGTAGACCCGCAACAGTGAGCGCCCCACCGACAGCCCGCCCGCCCGAGGCGACGGCGACCGCGAACAGCAGCGCATAGGCCACCAGCAGCGCGGCATTGATCCACCAGAAACCGCGCCAGCCGACGTGTTCGATCAGCCCCCCGCCGAGCGACGCCAGCGTCATGCCCACCGGCATGAAGGTGCTCCATACGGCAAACGCGCGCGGCATCAGGCGTTCCGGCACGCACTGCGGGATCAGCGCCGGCGCGCCGACCACCACAGCCAGGAAACCGGCACCCTCGATGCAGCGCAGGGCCGGCAACCAGGCCAACGAAGCGGTCAGCGCACTGGCGGCGACGGCCACGCCCTGCACCGCCAGGCCGGCGATCACCAGCCGGCGTGCGCCGATGCGATCGACCGCCGTGCCGGTGGCGATGCCGAACACAGCACCGACCAGCGCGAACACCGACATCAGCCAGGAAACGGTATCGAGCCCGATCGACAGCTCCGCCTGCAGCACGTCCAGTGCCACCGGCATCTTGCCGACCTGGCAGGCCGAGACAATGCCTGCCCCGGTGATCACCAGGATCGACGGCCACGCCGAGCGGGCCGCGGTGGCGCGATCGGCGGGAGCCGGCCGGGGCCGGGCGGACAATGACGTCGGGTTCATGGCCATCCTCGTGGTCCTGGTGCAGGGAGACTTGCACTATCTACCAATCGACAAAACGGATGGAAGAGACAAAAATCCGATCAATCCGATCGAAAAAGCAGAACCATGTTGGATGCACTCTCGCTGGGGCAGATCCGTACCTTCGTCGCCATCGCCGAAGCAGGCAGCTTTCGCGCGGCCGGACTGCGGCTGCGGCGCGCCCAGTCCGCCATCAGCCATGCCGTCGCAGCGCTGGAAGCCGCACTGAACGTGACGCTGTTCGACCGCAGCGGGCGCCGGCCGGTGCTGACCGATGCGGGGCGGGCCTTGCTGGAGGATGCCCGCTCGGTGCTGCTGCGGGTGGACTTCCTGCGGGCACGGGCACGCGGGCTGGAGCAGTCGGTCGAGCTGGAACTGGCACTGGTGGCCGATACGTTGTTCCCATTGTCCCGGCTGTGCCAGGCGTTGCAGCACTGGCGGGCACTGCAACCCTCGGTGCAGGTGCAGCTGTCGCTCGAGCCGCTTGGCGCGCCGCTGGCCGCGCTGCTGGCCGGCCACTGCACCATGGCCATCATGGTGGGCGAGCACTTCCACCATCCGCATATCGAGCTGGAGGCGCTGGAGCCGGTCGAACTCGTCGCCGTGGTCGCGGCCACCCACCCGCTCGCCGCACTGGTGCGCCAGGGTGCGGCGCTGCAGACCGCCGACCTCGCCGACCACCTGCAGATCGTGCAGACCGATCCGTCTGCGCTGTCCGAAGGACGCAGCTTCGGCGTGCTCTCCCCGCATACCTGGCGCGTCAGCGAGCAGAGCGCCAAGCTGGCGCTGATCCGGCAGGGCCTGGGTTGGGGCCGGTTGCCGCATTGGGCCGTGGCTACCGATCTGGCCGCGGGCTGCCTGTTGCCGCTGCCGGTCAGCCTGTACGGCCCGGAAGGCCGCAGCAGCATGCGCGCCTATCTCGCGCACCGGCTGGACCAGCCACTCGGCCCGGCAGCCCTGACACTGCGCCGCGTGCTGGCGCAGGCGGCAACCCAATAATGGCCTGTGGCGCTGGACCGGCCTTGGGCGAACCAGCGCATTCAAGTATTGCAGTGCAAAACGGATGCCGGTGCGCAATGCAACGTGGCCACATATGACGCCATGTACCCACAGCAAGCGAGGAGCTGCGTCTCAATGGTTCCGCAACCACCCACCCCATGCGTTGCCCGTCCGTTTGCTGCGTTTTGGCGCATGCTTGCGCAACGGTGGGCGGTCCGCCATGCCGCAACCGGAGCGCCTGCCGGCCAGATCCATCAAAGCCTTGGTGTCCGCATGTCGATTCGATGAAGGCACCCACCGTGGCAGCACCCCGGCGCTGCGCTTCCAGCTCCACCGATTTTGAACTGAACAAGTAAGAAAATTATCAGGATCAATATTTTTTTGCTTTTGTCATAATTCAGAAGCGCGGATATAGTTGCAGCTGATCACTGCACTGATCCAGCGATAGCGCCACCGCTGCCGGACAATACCCGTGATCCGGCAACACACCGCGTCGTGCCTTCAGCAGTTCGCTCAATGCACTGTCACAGCAATTACTTACAGGACATCCGCCATGCACAGACCTCTGCTTGCCCTGCTTGCGGCCGCCTGGCTGAGCCCCACCTGGGCCGCCGCACCCATCCCGGAATGGCGCGAGGGCGATGGCTATCTGGTCGGCGTGGCCGTGCAATACCAGGGCCAGACCTACAAGGCGCTGCAATCGCATACTGCCCACAAGGGCACCAACTGGAACCCTGCCGGCACCCCGGCGCTGTGGCAGCTGCAACGCGATCCGGTGCAGCGCTGCGCGCCGTGGCAGGAAGGTGCGGCCTATCAGGTCGGCGACAAGGTGCGGTACGAGGGTGGCTACTACCGGGCGCAGCAGGCGCATACCGCCTACCAGGGCACAGGCTGGTTCCCGCCCAAGGTGCCGGCGCTGTGGCAGCCGATCACGCAATGCGATGCCGTGACCCCGGTGCCGCCGGGCAATGGCGAGACCATCAACGGCATCAAGGTTCCACCCGACCCCGGCGCCGAAGGACGCAGGACCTTGGCCGGCATCGACAGCGACAACGATGGGGTGCGTGACGACGTGCAGCGATTCCTGGCCAAGGAGGTGGGGCAGCATCCGGCGCGGTTCAGATACGCGATGGAAATGGCGAGGATTACGCAGCAGGAGATTTTGGCTGCAAGTGAGAACAATAAAGAGAAAGTCCGCTCACTTTTTAGCCAATGGATAGTAGCGCATGATTGCTACTTCAGAACATATAAAGATTCGGTTGAGCTTTACAGTTGGAGGCTTAATTTCAGCAAGAAATTGACGGCACTCCATAGCAACACCCCGGAGAGAATTGCTGCAAACAACAAGGCCGATGAGCTTGCCAGCGGGAAATTATACCGCTCCCCCATTAAGGCCAACTGCGATTAAGGAAACAATATGAAGCTCAAATTTCTTATTGCCAGCCTTTTGGTCTCCATTAATTCATGGGCAGAGCTTAATTCATGCGATCAAATACCCGTCACCATACACATAAACGGCATTAATACATCAAGAGCTGACGCAGAAGAAAGCCAAAGAATGCTAAAAGTAATTTTGGAAGAAAAACTCGGGCATCCCGTTAAATCTGATCTTGCCTACAACCAGACCCACGGCTTCTTCGCCGATATCGCCCAGACCTTCTACCAGCTCAACCAGCAAAACCCCGACGAAGCCCCGGAAAAGATCGCCCAAGCGCTGTTGTACGGCGAAGCACCGGCCGGGCTGGAGCCCCGGCTGGCCGAGGCGGCGCAGCGCTATTACCGCGCCCAATACGAGCGGGCCATGCTGGCGCAATTGACGCTGGACGAGGAAAGCGAAATCCTGCGCGATATCCGGCAGGCGACCAGCAATGACGACAAGGTGCTGCTGGTACCCCATTCGCAGGGCAACCTATTCGCCAATCGGGTGTATGCGCTGTTGACGCAGAACGGCGTACCCGATTCGGGCCAAGTGCGTATCTTTGGCGTGGCGTCGCCGGCGGACCGGGTGCTGGGCAACGGCAGTTATCTCACCTCGAGCAAGGATCTCGTGATCGGCGGCCTGGATCTGCTGCGCAATGTATTGCCCAGCAACATTGTCGTGCCCGCCGGGGACACTTTGGGCCACGGTTTCAAGGAAACCTATCTGAACCCGGAATTGAACGGGCGGGAAGCCGTGGTGGCAGGGCTGTTGACGACCATCGAGAAGATGAATACATCGACCAACCCGTTCTATGCAGATGATCCTGTGTTGAGGCGGGCGCCGTTGGTGTTTTCTTATTACAACACGCCGGTAGGCGAGGAATATCATGCATTGTGGCGTGCCCATGGCTGGGGAGGCGCCCTGAAATCTTTAATTGGCCTATATCATGTGACGAATGCGCATGGCACGGTTCGATACGATACGGGGCGTAGACCGCCCAGCGCCCCATTGGAAACCGTCATCAGTGTGGCAAAGACGATTTCCGAAGGAGTAAACGCCCGATTCATCTACGGCATTTCCTGCGCACCCTATCCCCTTGGAAATGGGGCCAAGCTGGAGCAAGGGAATTATGAGATCAAAGGGGACTTTGGATATGCCTCGCCCATTGGTCAACCCGAAGTCCCTCTCGGCCTGCCAACTGGCTTCTCGTTGGAGAAACAAGGCTGGCAGTACGACTACCATTTCGATACCACGACGCAACAGCGGTCGCTGGACGATTGGCATTCGACCATCCCCAACCGTGAGGGATATCCCGGCTTTTCTACCGGCTTTATCAATCTGATCCTCGGCAGGGCCATCGTCACCGAAGATGAGGTCACTGGCCGCTACAGGATCGAGTGGCAGCCGACCCCCGAATTGAAAGCGACCGAAATCCACCACTGAGCCTTCCGACTGCAGCAACAAACAGGGCGCAGCGCGCCCTGTTGTTTTGCCGATCTAGTAGTTTGCGTACTGCTTGAGATTGATGCGGACCGTCTGACCATTCACGGTGTAGTCGTAGCGCCCGTCGTCGAGGCGACGGATCGAGACCGCCGGCTCGGTGCAATCGGGGACCAGCACCGTCGCCTGTTCGAAGATGGCGGCACGCTTTGCGATGCGCCATTTCTGGTGCCAGTTCTCCCTGACGGTCTTGCCCTCCCCCGGTGGGACCGGATAACCCTGCTGCTGGCTGAAGGTCAGCGCGCGCTCCGCCGGAAAGATGTGCTGCAGGCAGACGCTGGCCGCGCCTTTCTCCCAGCGGCCATGGGTCGGCTTGAGCGGGTCCACCTGCATCTGGGTGGGCGTATGCAGGTTCCATTCCCAATACCGTGGCGCAGCAGGATTGACGAACATGCGGTCCAGCACCAGCACGGTATTGCTCGGCCGGTGATAGACCAGCCCGCGCAGCGCGATCCTGAAATTGCTGTCCTGGTTGGCGTAGGCCGGCAACGCATCGCCCACCACGATTTCGAAGTCCTGGTTTGCGTCCCCTTGCGGCGCGGCCTTGATCGCGCCGGATGAGAAATTCAGGTAGTACAGATTGGAAACCGGGTCCTGGCGCAACACGTCGTTGAACTGGCCCAGACCACCGTAGTCGTCGGTCCCGTCGTAGGTGATGGCATTGTGCGCGCGGGTATGGATATACCACTGCATGAAGTGCGGGTATTGGCTGCCAAAGCCGTCGAAGACCCCGGAGTCCACTGCCATGGCCTCGCCGCGGTGATAGAGCAGGAAGCTGTTCTGGTCAGCATGGCTGTGATTGAACGAGCCGAACGGGCTGGACTTGAAATAGATCGCCGTACGCCGGGCCGCCGGCAGGCGGATGCTGTTGTACAAGGCCACCCACCCGGTGGAACGGTTCCAGTAGTGGTCGCGCACCTGCAGGCGCGGGCTGTGCTCGAACTGCAGCGACACATCCTGCTTGAATGCCTGCGCGATCAGGTCCGGTGCCGGATTGGCAGAGATCATGTGATCGGATTTCATGATCCCGGTCCTGCCCGCATCGTAATCCTCGGCCAGATAGGCCTGGGCCAGCCATTTGACCTCGGGCACCTGGGTGCGCGCCGCCCAGCCGACCACCACCTCCCTTGCCACGCCTTCCCCGCCCTGATCGCCGAACAGCACCTCGGTGGCACCGGGCGGTGTCATGTAGGCCAGCAGCTTGCCGGTATTGCGTGCCCAGGCGGTCTTGTAGAGGTCCACGCCGGTCGCCTGTTTGAGCATGTCCCACAACGGAATCATGGAATCCAGCGCATTGGCCAGATAGCCCATCCCGTTGCCAAACCCGCCGTCCTCGCCGCCCCACGGTGAAATCGCGGCAAGGTAGCCCGGCAACGTGACCGACAGCCAGCGGTCGGCGGGCGCCCCGGCCGGGGACTGTGGCCCGGTCGAGCCGACCAGCGCACCGATCGTTGCCGCAAAGCTGGCGCTGGCCCAACCGTGGGAGCCGAACAGCCACCCATCGAGGGTCAGCGTGTCGTTTTTCAGTCCGACCAGGCGTACATCGATGTTCTGCAACAGCGCGGCCTGTTGCGCGCTGTCCAGCTCGGCGAAGAACCAGTCGTAGGTGGTGGCCAGGATGAACGCGATCTGGCGGTTGATCTGATCCTGCTTGGCGTGCGAGGTGGGGCTGCCGGCAGCGGTGGACCAACTGGCGATTTCCCGCACCAGGTTGAGGTGGTTGGCCAGATTGGCGGCATAGATATCGGGACGCAGCTGCCGCAGCGCCACCAACGCCACCGCCTGCTTCGACAGGCGCGGAAAGAAGGTGTTGTTCAGCGTACGCGATTGCTTGTCGGTCAGCTCGACGAGGCTGGCGTTCATGAAATCGGGCACGACCAGCGGCGTGACCGCCTCATTGATCAGGTCGTTGACCAGGCCGCGCTGCTGCAGGGACTGGATCCAGGCCGAGTGCGCCGCGCCGCCGGGCAGCGCGCGCGGGTGCGGTTTTGCCAGGGTGCGCGCCACCAGCTCGGCGATGCCCGTCTGCTGATCGTAGACATCGTAGGCCGGGGCGTCCGGCGTCGGCCCCGTATAGTGCCCGCTGGCATTCGCCGCTTCGGCCGCCGCCGCGACGCTGACCTTGCTCAGCACCAGTGTCTGCTCGGACGAGGTGACATCCTCGGGCAGCGCCGTGCCATTCTTCAAGGCCGTGTAGGTCCATTTGTAGGTGCCGAAATCCAAGCCTTCGGCGATGAACCACGGTTTGTTGACGACCTTGTTGACGACCTCCTGCCCGTCCCTGGTGATCCTGACCCGATAGAACGCGGTGCGGTGCCGGTGCCAGCGCAACACCAGCGGCCGCTGTGTGATGGTGCCCGCGCCATCCTCACCGATCGCGACATCGTTGTTGTTCAGGGCCAGGGGGCGGCGGCCCAGCTCACGCTCGGTGACCGGCCCATCGGGCACGGTATCGTCGGCATAGACGGGGGAAGCAGCAAGGCAGGCGAATGACAGCGCCGCGCAGAGCGGCTTGCGAAGGAAGGCCATGGGGGAAGACTCCGGAATTTTGCTTACTTTATAATTGCAAATTGTTTCAATATTTTAACACCCCAGTAACTGGAAGCAAGCTCCGCGTAGGCTACGCCGGTCCGCCCCAGCCGGCCGGTGAAGCAGCCGTAACGCACCGCGGCAGACAAAGGTGGCGCCCGCGGACGCGGCGTGCCCATGCGCTGAGTGGCACGACAGCCACCACGCCGTCCCAACCGGTGCCGGTTTCCCGCCCCAACCGTTGCTGCCTTTCGCACGATCTGTTGCCCGGCTGCGCTGATTTCAGCAGTCGTCCCGGCACGGCCCGCACGGTGGCGCCACTGGCCAAAACCAACGAGGCCGTGCCGGCACGCAGCCCGAAACGCCGGCAGTACGGGTGTCCGGCAAGCGAGTGCGACGCGGCCGGGTGGGTTTGGATGGCTGCTCTTATTCCTACGAATACTGAAAAACCATCCTGGCACATGCTTTGCTCATAAGGGACCTCCCCGCTTCGTGGGGCACGCAACGACCCGGGTCGCGCCGATCCCAATCCATCAAGGAGCAAGCGATGTCAGACATCCTCAGCAATCCACCCGCCGGCGTTTCGGTCCACCCGGTCGCCGGCCGCATCGGCGCCGAGATCCGCGGCATCCGGCTTGCACCGGATCTGCCGGAAGCCACGCGCGCCTTCATCCGCGCCGCCTGGCTCAAGTACAAGGTGGTGTTCTTCCGCGGCCAGGACCATCTGGACGATGCCAGGCAGGAAGCGCTCGTCACCCTGTTCGGCGACCAGGCCGTGCCGCACCCCACCGCCCGCATCAAGGACGGCACGGCCTATGTGCTGGAGCTTGACTCCAGGCACGGCGGGCGCGCCAACAGCTGGCATACCGACGTGACCTTCGTCGATGCCTATCCGCAGGCGTCGATCCTGCGCGGCGTCGTCATCCCCGAGGCCGGCGGCGATACGGTGTGGGCCAACACCCACACCGCGTACACCGATCTCTCGCCTGAATTGCGCGAACTGGTCGACCGATTGTGGGCGGTGCACAGCAACGAGTACGACTACGCAGCCCGCAAGCCCGAGGCCGATGCGGAATCGCTGCGGCGCTACCACGAGGTGTTCACCTCGACCGTGTACGAGACCGAGCATCCGGTGGTGCACGTGCACCCGGAAACCGGCGAGCGCCACCTGCTGCTGGGCCACTTCGTCAAGCGGCTGGTCGGCCTGCCCACCAGCGATGGCCAGCACCTGTTCAACCTGCTGCAAAGCCACGTGACACGCCTGGAGAACACCGTGCGCTGGCGCTGGCAGCCGGGCGACGTGGCGGTGTGGGACAACCGCGCCACCCAGCACTATGCGGTCGACGACTACGGCCAGGCCCACCGCGTGGTACGCCGGGTGACGGTGGACGGCAGCGTGCCGGTGGCGACCGATGGCCGCCGCAGCCGCACCCTGAGCAAGGCGGTGCGCAATACGGGCGCGGCCAATGAGGGCAGCGCATCGCGCGAGGCTGCGGCCGCCTGAATGCCGGGCTGCCGGCCCGCTTCATCTTGTGCTTCCAGCTACCGGCAGTCCGCGTCCGTGGGGGCGGCGCGGCTGCCGGATTTTTTGCATCGGCCACGCGCCACGCCCCAAGGCCACCCGCCACAGGAATCCCGACATGCACCACCCAGCCGACCCTGCCGCGCTCGATCTTGCCAACCGCCGTTATGGCCGCGACGAGTTGGCCCAACTGCCCGACTTCAACGCCACGCTGGCCACGCTGCTGGCGCACCGCTCGGTACGCGCCTTCACCGATCAGCCGCTGCCCGCCGGCACACTGCCGCTGCTGGTGGCCGCGGCGCAATCGGCGCCCAGCTCGTCCAACCTGCAGGTGTGGAGCGTGATCGCCATCGAAGACGCGGCGCGCAAGGCACGCCTGGCCGCATTGGCCAACCACCAGGCGCATATCGTCGAAGCACCCCTGCTGCTGCTGTTCACCGCGGACCTCGCGCGCCTGAAGCGCGTGGCAGCACAGCGCAACGAACCCATCGCCGGGCTCGACTATCTGGACACGCTGCTGATGGCCTTCATCGACGCCGCGCTGGCGGCGCAGAACGCGCTGGTGGCCGCCGAGTCGCTGGGCCTGGGCACCGTCTACATCGGTGCGCTGCGCAACCAGCCCGAAGCCGTGGCGGCCGAACTGGGGCTGCCCGGACAGGTGTTCCCGGCATTCGGCCTGGTGGTGGGCCACCCTGATCCCACGCGGCCGGCGGCGGTGAAGCCGCGGCTGCCGCAAAGCGCCGTGCTGCACCGCGAACACTATTCGCAGGCGCGGCAGGATGCAGCGGTGGCCGACTACGACGCCATCCTGCAAGGCTTTCAGGCCACGCAGCACCTGCCGCAGCAGCCGTGGAGCCGGCAGGCGGTGGGCCGGCTGCGTGGCCCGGAGACGCTGTCCGGACGCGACCGGCTGGCGCAGGCGCTGCACAACCGCGGTTTCACCTTCCAATGAGGCCATCATGCCCAGTCTGACCCTGGATACCCCCCAGCTTGCCAAGCAATACGATCAGGTGAGCGACCTGCAATACGAACACGGCCAATTCCTGCTGGCCGGGCTGCAGCTGCGGCCCGGCGAGGCACTGCTCGACGTGGGCTGCGGCACCGGCCGGCTGGCGCAGCTGGCGGCGCGCCACCATGTGGGGCCGGGCGGCCGTGTGGTCGGCGTGGACCCGTTGCCGCTGCGCATCGCGCTGGCGCAGGCGCGTGCGCTGCCGCAGCTGTCGTTCGCCGTGGCGCGCGGCGAGGACCTGTCGGCATTCGACGACCAGTCGTTCGACGCCGTGCTGCTCAACAGCGTGTATCACTGGCTGCCGGACAAGGCGCCGGTGCTCGCCGAGATCGCACGCGTGCTGCGCCCCGGTGGGCGGGTGGCGATCAGCAGCGCCAGCCGCGAGCGGCCGCACGATATCCAGCACCTGATCGCACAGGTGCTGACGGACGCGGGCCTGGGCCGCAGCCAGGGCGGCGGCAGCACACCCTATCGGGTGACGCATGCCGAGCTGGCCGGCCAGCTGGAAACGGCCGGGCTGCTGGTGGACCAGATCCGGCTGCGGCGCTTTGCCGACCACTTCCCCGACATCGACGCCGTGCTGGCCTTCAGCCACGCCAGCGCGTTCGGCAATTTCCTTGGCGACTATGTGCCCGAAGTGCGCGCACGCCTGCAGGCCGGGCTGCGCACGGCGCTGGCGGCACTGGCCACGCCGGGGGGCATCCTGCTGCACCGCAACCTGCATTTCGCGCTGGCGCGCAAGCCGGGCTGATCCGCACCCGTTTTCCCGGCCGTGGCGCCGCCGCGGCCATCCCCTCCCAAGGAGCTGTCATGCCTCACCAACTCTATATCGCCAGTGGCGCCTGCTCGCTCGGTGCCCATGTGGTCGTGCGCGAACTCGGGCTGCCCGTCCAGATCGTCAAGGTGAAGACCCGCGTGCCGGAGTCGCCCATCCACGCGGTCAACCCGCTCGGCCGCGTTCCCGCGCTCAGGCTGGACGACGGCACCGTGATCACCGAGAACAGCGCCATCCTGCCTTTCCTCGCCGATCTCGCCCCCGGTACACCGCTGTTCGCGCCGGCCGGCTCGGTCGAGCGTGGGCTGATCCAATCCTGGATCGGCTACTTCAGCGCCGAAGTGCATGCCGGTGGCTTTCGCGCGGTGAACCGGCCGGAACGCTACAGCCGCGACGAGGCGGCGTTCGACGGCATCCGCAGCCAATCGCGTGCCACGTTGAAGCAGACCGTGGCGCATATCGATCGCCACCTTGCCGGCCAGGATTGGCTGGTGGGCGGGCGCTTCACGATCGCCGACGCCTACCTGGGCGTGTTCGTACGCTGGATCGCCCGCTTCGGCGACGCGTTTTCCGATCTGGAGGCGCTCAACGGCTTTCGCGAGCGCTATCTTGCCCGCGAGAGCGTGCAGGCGGCGCTGGCGTTCGAAGCGCAGGAATAGGCAACGCCAGGGGCCTTCCTGACGATGGCCGCATCCCCGCCCCGGCGGCCCGCGCCCCGGGGCGGTATGCGTTTCAAGATGCCGCGACCAGCCCCGCCGCCGGCACCGGCGCAGCCGGCGCGCCGCTTTCGACGATGCGGCCGTTCTCCAGCCGGATCACCCGGTCGGCAAGGCTGAAATAGCGGTCGTCGTGCGAGATCACCAGCACTGTCTTGCCCAGCGCCTTCAGCTCGGGCAGCAGCTCGCGATAGAACACTTCCTTGAACACCGGGTCCTGGTCCGCCGCCCACTCGTCGAACACCAGGAACGGGCGGTCCTCCAGGTAGGCCACCACCAGCGCCAGCCGCTTGCGCTGGCCCTGCGACAGCGCGCGGGTGGTGAAGGCACCGTCGCGCACCTGCACCTTGTGCTGCAGGTTCAGCTTGGCCAGCAGCGCGTTGCCCTGCGCATCGCGCTCGGTGCCGGGCGCATCGAGCAACTGCTCGAACAGATGGAAATCCGAGAAGATCGCCGAAAAGCACTGCCGGTAGCGATCGCGCCCGGCCTCGTCCACCGCCTCGCCATTGAGCCGGACCACGCCCTGCTCGGGCCGGTACAGCCCGACCAGCAGCTTGGCGAGCGTGGTCTTGCCGCTGCCGTTGCCGCCGACCAGGAAATTGAGCTGGCCGGGCGCGAAATCCAGGCTGATCGGGCCGAGCGTGAACAGATCGTCCGTGCCCTCGTGGTAGTAGCGATGGCGCACGCCTTCCAGGCTCAGGCTGCGGAACGCGGGCGGCTGCGGGGTGGCGGCCACGGCGGCGGTGTCATGCTGCAGCGCCTGCGCGATCTCCTCGATCCGCTCGGCGGAAACGCGGGCCAGGCTGGCGCGCGGCAGCAGCAGCAGCAACGCCTCCAGCGGCGCCACCATGAACACGAACACCAGCGAGAAGCCGGTCATGATGCGCATGCGGTCCGGCACGTCGCCCACCAACATGAACAGCACCAGCCCAATGAAGGCATAGACCAGGAAATTGCCCCATGCCGCCGACACCGCGAAGATCGACATGCCACGCGTGCGCTCCCGCCGCACGGTCTCGATCGAGGCACCGAGAAGACCACCGGCAAAGCGCAGGCGCTTGCCCGCGTGCAGCCGCAACTCCTTGGCGCCTTCGATCAGCGAACGGAAATGGCCGAACAGCCGGTCCTGCTCCTTGGATGCCTCGTTCAGGTGCCTGATGGCGCGCAGGTGCGCCAGGTGATAGCCAAGCGAGCCCAGGCCGATCACCACCGCCGCCGCCAGGAACACCTGCCACGACAGCCACGCCATGTACACCAGGCAGCCCGAGACGATGATGGCGTTGACCAGCATGGCCGGCAGGCTGACGAAGAAATCGGCCACGTTGGACGTATGCTCGGACAGCGCCGACTGCACCCGCGGCCCGCCCACCTGCTCCAGCCTGGCAAAGTCGGCATCGATCACCCGGCGCGAGATAAAACTGCGCAGCTCGGCATGCGCACGCTGCCCCAGCCGCTCGAACAGCACCGAAGACAGCATGCGCGCCAGCATCGCCGATACCGCGAATGCCGCAAAACGCCACGCCAGCGCCACGCTCGCCGCGGCGCCCGCCGTCAGCGCCTCGTTGATCTGGGCCAGCAGCAGCACGCTGCACACCCCCGACACCACGCTGGCCAACGCGGCCGCGGCAAGCAAGGGGCGGGACTGCCGGATAAGGACGGAAAGCACGATGGATCACCTCGGCGCAAAGGGAGGGCGCCTGAGCCCAAGACGGATGGGCAGGGGATCTGTTTAGCGTTCCAAACAAGCGATACATGCGCAGCAGGCCGCTGTGCGTTGCCGGCGCATGCTGCGCAACCGGCGCGGTGCCGATATGCTGGTCATCGGCGGCTGCACGACGCTGTGCCAAAGCGGACGGCGCCCGTACCGTGGGCGATATACATAAAGCCGGATAGCGCAGTGACCTGTCGCATACCGGGCAGGCTGTACCGGGTATGCACCTGCAGGCCCATCCGCCCTGCACCATCGCCCCGCCTGATCGCCGACCTGCCCCAACGGCATCACGCCAAACAAGCCCAGCACCTGGACTGGGTGGAATTCATCGCCGACCTGGCCGAATCCTGTCGCTGCGTGTTTTCGAGCTGGACCGTTAAGGTGCCGTCGCTGGGGGTGCGGTGGTCCAGTGAGCAGGTCGAAAGCGGTGGTTGAACAGGCCAAGCGCTGCAGCCAAAGCCGTCCATTGCAAAAGCACACCCATCCCCCATTTCTCCTCCAAGCCACGCCCAACCAGTCCCACCAACCCGGGCAGCAGCGCTTTCCCCGGCCTCCCCACCATGTCACATCCGCCCACCCTGCTCCGTCTGCCCTGGATACCGTACTCACCCCCAGGGCCCGCACCATGAACGACGACATCGACCGCTCCCCCACCGCCCGTGCCCGCCGCTACGACCGTGAGCATGCGCGTCGGCTGCGGGCGCTGGCCTATCGCATGCTCGGCTCGCGTGCCGAGGCCGAAGACATGGTGCAGGAGGCCTGGCTGCGCTGGGCCGAGGTCGATGAGGCCACCGTGCAGCACCCGGATGCCTTCCTGTCGCGGCTGGTGACCAACCTGTGCCTGGACCGGCTGCGCTCGGCCGCGGCACAGCGCGAGCAGTACGTCGGTGTCTGGCTGCCCGAGCCGATGCTGGAGGACGAGGCGCTGTTCGGCTGGATGCCCGGTCCGGAAACGCAGGCGGAGTTCGCGCAGGATGTGTCGGTGGCGTTCATGCTGGCGCTGGAGCGGCTGTCGCCATTGGAGCGGGCGGCGTTTCTGCTGCACGACGTGTTCGACCTGGACTACAACGAGATCGCCCATCATCTGGACCGCAGCGAGGCGGCATGCCGGCAGCTGATCAGCCGTGCGCGCAGGAACGTGAAGGCGGACTATGCGCGACGCGAGGTGGCACAGCCGGAGCGCGACCGGCTCACCGCGGCGTTCATGCACGCCGTGCGCAGCCACGATGTATCGGCGTTGACGCAGCTGCTCACCGAGGACGCGGTGCTGCTGGCCGATGGCGGCGGCAAGGTCACTGCAGTGCCGCAGCCGCTGCATGGCGGCGCCGCGATCGCCAGCACCTTCATCGGCTTTGCCCAGATATCGGGCAACCGCGGCTGGCGGCTGGTGCCGGCGCGG
Organism: Chitiniphilus purpureus; assembly: GCF_025642115.1. GTDB lineage: Bacteria > Pseudomonadota > Gammaproteobacteria > Burkholderiales > Chitinibacteraceae > Chitiniphilus > Chitiniphilus purpureus. The sequence continues at coordinate 94,266 of NZ_CP106753.1, forward strand.
GTCAACGGGCTGCCCGGCTGCCTGATCTTCGACGATCTGGCGGGCGGTGTGCTGGTGCAGACGATCGCGCTGGCACCAGCGGCCGCTGCGCCAGGGCGTGTGGGCGCGCTGTATGTGCAGCGCAATCCGGACAAGCTGCGCGCGATCGCACGCCGACTGCAGCCATGAATGTCACACCGCGGGCGGCTGCCCCGTCTTGAGGAGGTGGCCGGTGAATCCGCCGGCCGTCATCCACCTCATCCCAAGGACCGCATCATGAGCACCCAGCAACCCCGCCTCGACTACGCCCGCCTGTCGCCCGAGCTGTTCAAGAAGTACCTCGATTTCAGCATGGCCTTTCGCATGGACGAGGGACTGGCCCTGCTGGTGGACATCCGCGCCTCCCAGCTCAACGGCTGCGCGTTCTGCCTGGACATGCACGTCAAGCAGGCGCGCCTCCATGGCGAGCGCGAGCTGCGGCTGCACCACGTGGCCATCTGGCGCGAATCGCCGCTGTTCACGCCACAGGAGCGCGCCGCGCTGGCATGGACCGAGGCGCTGACCCAGCTCGCCCCCGAAGGCGTGCCGGACGCGCTCTACGAGTCGGTACGGCAGCATTTCTCCGACGAAGCCCTGGCGCAGCTCACGTTCCGCGTCACCGCCATCAACGGCTGGAACCGCCTGAACGTGGCCTTCCGCACCGTGCCGGGCTCGAAGGATGCGATGTTCGGGCTGGACCAGGCCGGCCTGGGCTGACGCGGCGGCCCGCACCTGGCACAGCCAGCCTTGGGCCACATGCTGCGCGGGCGGCGTCGGCACAGGCACTGGCGGCACTGGTACCCGATAGTGCAACGGCCTGCCCGGGCGGGCCGACACGGTGTGCCGCCCGATGTGCTACAACACCTCGACCAGGGGCCGCCGGCCGGTTGCCACCCCGGTGGCGTTGCGGTGTGGCGCTCCGCGTCGGGGTGCCGCGGCGGGCCAACGCTGGGTGCGCCGGCCGACCGCGCGGTCGACCGTCCCGGCTTTGACAACATGCGTTGCCCGATGTGGAAGACGATGAAGGCGATCCTGCTGATTGTGCTGCTGACGCTGCTTGCCGTGGTCGTCAACGGCGGCGCCATCCACCGCTATCTCGCCAGCGGCCCGGTGGGCTGGCAGATCAGGAAGATGGTGCGCGACGACGGGGCGACGCGGATCCGGCTTGCCGACGCCACCGCTTTCGCATGGACGGATGTGTATCTCTTTTCGCCCTATTCGCTGCGCCAGAGCGTGTGCGGCACCTTGCAGCTCAAGGGCAGCGCGTGTTCCGCGGTGCTGAAGGATGCGTGGATCGACGAAGGCCAGGTGCTGCTGGTCTTTCGCCACCACGGCAGGATCGTCCACGCCGAACGCCATCTGCGCCATCACGGCGATTTCACCCCGGTGCCGGCCGGGCAGCCGCTGCGAGTCGACGAAGCAGTATTCAGGACCGAGGCCCGGGGACAGGATCACGCTGGCGTGCCCTGGATCGCGTTGCAACACCAAGCCGCCGTCGCGGCCCAGTGATCATCAGCCACGCCGCGCCGGCCACATCACCCCTCACCCACCGCACAGGAGCCGCCCATGACCGTCCGTTTCGCCACCGCCTTGCTGGTCCCGTTGGTTCTTTCCGGCTGCGCGCTGCTGCCGGGCGCCCCGTCACCGGCGCAGACCGGGGTCGATGGCGAAGCCTGTGTCGGCGAGGTGCGCGCCGCTGCGCCGGGTCTGGCCGAGGCGGCCAATCCGGCGCTGCTGGGCCAGGCACGCTTTGCCAGCGGCAAGGGCGGCACCTGCACGGCCAAGGTGTTCACCGTGGCCGCACCGGTGCTGCTGTACCGCGTGTTCGATTCGGGCAGGCCGTATTCCAGGCTGGGCGGCTGGTGGTCGCTCACCCGCCCCGCCGGCCCACTGGAAGCGTACCGCGCCGCCTATGCCATCTGTCCCGAATGGAGCAATCTGGACCGCGTGGTGGCGTGCGAGGTGCGGCCGGGCAGCCAGATCGTGATCGGCACCACCCAGAGCGCCACCTGCGCCGACGGCAGCACCTATCCCAGGACCGGCGAGAACCAGGTGTACGTGGCCAACGACGGCAAGGCCGGCATCGTGCATGTCGGCACCTGCAGCGAAGCGGCGGCATGGCCGTGAGCCGCCGGGCCACGCCAAGCCAGCCTGTACCGGCAAACGGCGCCCGGCACGGTACACGCCGCCGGGGCTGCCAGCTCAGTCCTGCCGCTCCGCCGTCGCGCGCAGCCCTGGCAGCGTCAGCGTGCGTGTGCCCGGGCTGCGGGCGATGTCCTCTTCACTGAACGGAAAGCGCAGCCAATCCTTGCGGGTGTAGCGGGCCACCGGCGCCGCGCCGGTGCCATCGCTCACCGCGGCTTCATGCTGGCCATGGGCCAGCAGCGTGTAGGGCTCCACGCCCTTGGGGCCGAAGTGCACCACCTGCAGATAGCTGTTGCCCAGCGCATCGGGGCCCATGCGGTTGGTGCGGTCGCTGTTGCACACCACGGTGAAATAGCCGACGAGGTGGCAGCCGCCGAACAGCGGCAATTGTCGGCCTTCGCTCTGCACGAAGCGCTGGCTGTCCAGCGGCGCATCCAGTGCGATGCCCTGCCGGGTGAGCGAGACCACCGCCTGGGCCAACGCCTGCGCGGCACGCTCGGGGCCGGGCCGCGGTGCGCTGGGGGTATCCAGCGGCGCGTCGACCGAGAAGGGCACCTGGTAGAGCACATCGTCCGGCGTCTGGTCCACCACAGTCCAGAATGCCTCCCACAGCAGCACACCGCGGTCCTGCGCATCGGCCTTGCCAGACCAGCGCTGCAGGATGGCGCAGGCACGGCTGATGTCCACCGGTGCCGCCGGGGCGTCAGCAGTGGCAGGCAGCGTCACCGTGCGTTGCTGGCAGGCCTGGGCGAGCAGCGTGTCCTTGAACTGCTCGGCCGAGTAGGCGCGCGGGGTCAGTACCGCCGTCCGCACACGCCGGCTCAGTTCGGCCGCGGATGCGGCGCCGCTCGCCCCCAGCTCGTTGGCGATGCGGTGGCCAAGCCGGCCACGCAGGGTCAGTGACCGTCGCTCCCCGCCGAGCAAGGCCGGATAGCCCTCCAGCGGCTGCCGGGGCTGGGCCAGCCAGTAGCTGTCGTTCATGTTGGCCACGTAGTCCTCGCGCAGCAGCGACGGCATCGCCTGTGCCGCCATGGCGCCCGGCTGCACCGCGCGCGGGTCGGTCTGCCAGTCGCACGCCGAGCGGCTGGCATCCAGGAACGGCGTGCGCGCATCCAGCTGCGCAAAGCCCTGCGCCAACGGGGTCAGGCAGGACTGGCGCAGGCTGTCGGGCGCGTTGGGGGCCGCGCCGACGTCGGCATACCACACGCGGCCGTCTGCGCGGCCGATGGCGGCGGTGTTGACCCATGGCAGCGCCGCCTCGCGCCGCTGGATGGCAATGAACTCGTCCAGCGACCTGGCCTGGTTCCAATGGAAGAAGTGGCGCAGCACGCGGAAGTTGTCGGCGTTCACATCGCGGATGGCGATCGCGCTGGTGCGCCCCCAGCCGAAGGCTGCATCGTGGCCGCCCAGGTCCACCACCGGCCCGAAACGCGTGCGGTAGAGGGTGCGCGTCACGCTGCGGGCGGTGCCGTCGTCACCGCGTACCTCCACCCGGACTTCGCGCGCCGTCATCGCTTCGGATCTGCCATCGACCCGGTAGCGGGTGGGATCGGCCGGATCGAGCGCCAGTTCGAACAACCCGAAGCGGCGCGCTTCCGACACGGTGTGCGTCCATGCCACGTCGTCGTTGAAGCCAATCATCACCACCGGCATGCCGAGGAAGGTCGCGCCCGCCACGTTGAGCCGGCCGGGGATGGTGAGGTGCATCTGATACAGGCGGTCGGGCCCGCCCCAATACCAGTGCGGATTGCCGAACAGCACCGCGCCACGCTCGCCGGTGGCCTTGCCGCCGAACGCCAGCATGTTGCTGCCCAGGCCCACTTCCTCACCTACCCGATGCGCCAGCCTCTCCCGCAGCGGCAGCGCATCGCGGGCGGCGGTTGCAGCGGTCGCGGGCCGGGCGTTGACGATCTCCGGCAGGAAACGCAGATAGCCCGCCGCCACCTGGGCGGCGTAGATACGGCGGTACAGATCGTCGGCAGTGATGTTGCGCACCCACGCTTCATCCAGGCAGGCGCGCTGCGCACCCTGGCCGCGCTCGCTGCGCGCCTGCGCGAGGTAGCGGTTGTAGCCCTCGGCATAGCCTTCGATCAGCGCGCGCAACCCGGCCGGCTGTTCAGCACGCAGCCGCGCCAGCGTGGCCGGCTCGGCAAAGGCGCGGAAGAAGAAATCCAGGTCCAGGTTGCGGCGCCGGCCGAAGGTGGAATCGCGCGCCGGCGTCGCCTCGGCGCCGAAGAACCAGGCGCGGCGCCCCTCATAGGTGACAAAGGCTTCGGCCAGCGTACACAGCGCGTCCTGCGCCTGCACATAGCCCACGCCGACACCCAGGTCCCCCCAATTGGCGGCGCGCACATGGGGAATGCCGTCGGTGGTGATACGGATCTGCACGCCGTCCGGCGTGGCAGCCACACTATGCTGTGCCATCACCAGCGCCGACAGCGCCATCAGGGCGGCGGTACGTTTGCGCACTGCGCTGTGTAGTGGATTGCTGTGCTTCAACTGCGGTCTCCTCGGATCGGGGCAGGCTGCACGTGCAGCCTGGCCACGCTGTTTCGAATGGTGGCCGGTGGCACCCGCGCGCCGGTCGAGCGCATCGACAGCGGGCGTTGCACCGGCAGGGTGAGGTCTACAGGCAGGCTGTTTCACCCACCGTCGTCGCCTGCGCAACGCCGGCCAGGTGGGCCAGCCCCCGGTGCAGCGCCGGGAACAGACTGCGCTGGAAGTTGTTCCAGCGTAGCTCGAGGATGGTGTCTGCGGGATCGATCGGCGTATCGAGCACATCGACGATCACCTCGCCCGAGTCGATGCCGTTGTCGACGTAGTGGAACGATGCGCCGGTCAGGGTCACCGGCGGCACCGGCCGCGTCTGCAACGTGCTCCAGTCGATCACCTTCTCGCCGCGTGCGCCGTACAGCGCATCCAGCGTGGCATGGGCGCCGCGCCGCTCGTAGGGTGATTCCAGTCGGGTGATGCCCGGATGGATGTTGACGATGCGCCGATGGAACGGCGCGCCCGGGCGCACCAGCTCGTCCAGGATCACCAGCAGGCCATCCAGCACCACCAGATCAGCCTCCAACGCCGTCAGCTGCGCCAGCAGCCGGTGCTCGAAGGCGCTTTTCGCGGCCGGGCGCGCCGCGGACTCCAGCGGCAACCGGCGATAGCTGGACGGCACCGGGCACAGCAGCACATTGACCGGCCGCCCCGCCAGCGCCAGCTGCGGCGGATAGAACCATTGCCGGCCCGGCTGACACGAAAAGCCGTACTCCCTGAGCTTTTCCCGGTCACGCGCCGACTCCGGGTCGTCGTCGTAGATCACGGCCTCCAGCGAGTAGCACGCCCCCAGCTCGGTCTCGTTGAGTGCCTGCACCAGATATTCGAGCGGCGATTTCATATAGCGCCGCCCCCCCTTGTAGTCGATGTACTGCCCGGCCTTGTCGGCGGCGGCGTTTCTCAGCGACCAGATGTAGACCAGTTTTTTCTTGGGCATGGGCGCCTGTCTCGGTGTTCGCGTTGCGGCGAGGCCAAAACCGGCCCCGCGGACCAGAACAAGACGGATGACAGCGTCGGATGTTTAGGGCCGCGGACAAAACCCGGTGCAGCACTCCGGGCAAGCAGCACGGAGCGGACCGCGCCGGACGGGGGCGATGCAACCGGGGGCACTGGCAACGGCGCCTGGGCCCCGGTGCTCCCGCGGTGCACGGCGGCCGCCCCGGCCCGGGCGCCGAGCCCGCAATGAGACGCCCTCGCGGCCTGGCCACCGTTGCCTGGCGGCAGGGACCCCTAAACAAACCGGACCGCGCTGCGTCATGTGGGAGGCCGTTGCAACGGGCCCGCCGGCCCCGGACGGCGCCAACACCACCCCCAAGGAGTGCCGCTTGCTTATCCACGATCTCATTGGCATCGGCTTTGGCCCATCCAACCTCGCGCTCGCCATCGCATTGGACGAATTGCAGCAGGGCGGGCCGCCGCTGGAGACGCTGTTCATCGAAAGGCAGCGCAGCTTCACCTGGCATCGGGACATGCTGCTGGACGGCACGCACATGCAGGTCTCGTTTCTCAAGGATCTGGCGACGCTGCGCAATCCGGCCAGCCGGTTCACCTTCATCAACTACCTGCATGAAAAGCAGCGGCTGCAGGATTTCATCAACCTCAAGACCTTCTTTCCGAGCCGGCGCGAGTTCAACGATTACTTCGCCTGGGCGGCGGCGCAGTTCGAGGATCGCTGCGCCTATGGCGAGGAAGTGATCGAGGTGCTGCCCGAGCAGCAGGGCGGCAAGGTGACGCTGTTGCGGGTGCGGTCACGCGACAGTGCCGGGGCGGTCCGCGAGCGGCTGACGCGCAACCTGGCACTGGGCATCGGCGGCACCCCCAGCATCCCGGCGTGCTTCGCGCCGCTCAGAGACGACAGCCGGGTGTTCCATTCCAGCGGCTATCTGCGCGGCATCGCCGCGCATGCCCAGGCACGGCACATCGCTGTGCTGGGTGCCGGCCAGAGCGCGGCCGAGATCTTCATGGACCTGCATGGCCGGCCGCACGGCCCGCGGGTCGATCTCATCCTGCGTGCTCAGGCGCTCAAGCCCTCGGACGACAGCCCCTTCGTCAACGAAATCTTCAACCCCGACTTTGTCGACCATGTCTACGGCCGCACCGAGGACGAGCGCGACGCGCTGCTGCGCGAATTCCGGCACACCAACTATGCCTGCCCCGACCTTGACCTGATCCAGCGCATCTTCCAGGTGTTCTACGACCAGAAGATCAACGGCGCCGCGCGGCACCGGCTGTTGCGCCGCCACGAGGTCGAGGACGTGCGTGCCGGCGCCGACGGTATCGAACTGGCGCTGCGCGATCTGGATACCGGGCACGGCTACAGCGAGCGCTACGATGCGGTGGTGCTGGCAACCGGCTACGCGCGCGCGCAGCACCGCACCATGCTGGCGCCGCTGGCACCGTACCTGCCCGGCTTCGCCGCCGACCGCCACTATCGGCTGCACAGCGTGCCGGAATTCCAGCCCATGATCTTCCTGCAAGGCGCCTGCGAAACGACCCATGGCCTGAGCGATACGCTGTTGTCGGTCACCGCGGTGCGCACCGGCGAGATCGGCCAGGTGCTCGCCGCCGCATGCCGGCAGGCGCAACAACCCGACCTGGCCGAGCGACGCGCGCTGGCCTGAACGCCTCCGGGTGCCTTGTTGATACCCCGCCGGCCCGGCAGGCCCCTACCGGCGCCGCGCCGATGTGGGCCCTTGCCCTTGCAACGGGCCGCATGAAATCCAGCTTGGCCTGACCTGCCCTTCACTGCGCGCCAGCTTGCCGTTCTGCCGCCGGTCACCGACGACCATCCAGCGGACCGGCCCGCGGAAAGGCCACCGCTCCGATCAATGAATAAGAAGTGTTATCATTCTTAAAAAATGAGTAATGCATCAGGCCCGCCAACCCCGCTGCGGCACTTCAGCCCTGCACCCCGGCGCCAGGTTGTGCCAAGCACCGCATTCGGCGCCGCGGCACCAGGGGGCCGATGCGCACCCGATTTCCTTTTCTGAACCCACGTCGACCATCGTCCATGAAACCAAGCAACCTGACTGCTCACGCTCCGCTGTCGCAACCGACCCCCCTTGCCCGCGCCGTACACACCGCGCTGCTGGGCATTGCCCTTTCCGCCACCGCAGCCCACGCCGAGGAACCGACCGCTGCCCCCACTGGTGAGACCACGCTGCCCACCGTGGTCGTCAAGGCAGCGGCCGAAGGCTCGGCGGCCAACGGCTACCGCGTCGCCCGGTCCGCGCTGGCCGGCTCGGGTGAACAGGCGCTGGTCGACACGCCGTTCTCGATCAAAGTGTTGCCGGCCGAGCTGCTGGCCGACCAGAAGATCGACTCGATCGCCGGGCTGGACCGGCTCGATGCCAGCGTCACCTCGGCCACGGCCAACCCCGGCTGGTACAGCTCGCCCGCAATCCGCGGGTTTGCGCTCGATAACGCCAGCAACTTCCGCTACAACGGCCTGATGGTGGTGAACCAGCAGGCCACCGGCCTGGAAAACAAGGAACGGGTCGAGCTGCTCAAGGGCTTGTCCGCGCTGCAATCGGGCTTTGCCGCGCCCGGCGGCCTGATCAACTATGTGACCAAGCGCCCCGATGCCCAGCCGGTCAACGACCTGAACCTGTCGGTCAACGAGTACGGCAACTACAAGACGCATGCCGACGTGAGCCGGCGCAGCGAGGACGGGCGCTTCGGCGTGCGGGTCAACGCGGCCTACGAGGATGAGCGCAGCTATGTGCGCGAAGTGGACGGCAAGCGGCGCTTCGTGGCGCTGGCGCTGGACGGGCGCGTGACCGACAACACCGTGCTGCAGCTGGACGTCGAGCACGAGCGGCGCAACCAGCACGGCCAACCGTCGCTGGACCAGGACGTGAACGGCGACCTGCCCCGCGATTTCGACCCGCGCACCTTCCTGGGGCAAAGCTGGGCACGTTATCCCACCGAGTTCACGCTGATCAGCGGCAAGCTTGAGCACTTTGTGAACGAGCAATGGTCGGTGGCGCTGGATGCGAACTGGATGCGGCTGACGCGCGACCAGAACCAGATCTGGTCGATCGGCAACCTGCAGCCCAACGGCGACGGCGATGTGTTCCTCTACTACGCCCCCGACCAGAAGCGCGAACCCGTCAACGGCCGGGCGACGCTGCAAGGGCGGTTCGAGACCGGCGGCATCGGGCACGAACTGACGCTGGGCGCCTCGGTGCATCGCCACAAGCTCTACTGGGGCGACAGCTTCTGGGGCGGGATCGGCAGCACCAACATCCATCAGCCGACGCAGCTGGCCAATCCCGAGCCGGCGGTTGCCGGATCGGGCCTCGCGCAACGCACGCGCGAGGAAGGGCTCTTCTTCAACGACGTGCTCTCGTTCGGGCAGAACTGGAAGCTGCACCTGGGCGGCCGCTACGCCCAGCGCGAGCAGACCGGCTACAACACCAACACCGGCGCGGTCACCAGCCACTATGAGAAGGACGTGTTCTCGCCGAACATCGCACTGGTCTACAAGCCGCTGGCCCATGTCTCCACCTATGTGAGCTACGTCGAGGGCCTGGAGCAAGGCGGCATCGCACCGGCAAACACCACCAATGCCAATGAGCAGATGGCCCCGTTGACCAGCGAACAGTGGGAAGCCGGTGTCAAGGCCGAATTGGGCGCCGGGCTGACCGCCGAGCTCGCGCTGTTCCGCATCGACAAGCCGGCCGAATACACCCGGATCAACGACAACGGCAGCCGCACCTTCGTGCAGGACGGCCTGCGCCGCCACCAGGGCGTCGAGCTGTCGCTGGCCGGCAATGTCGCGCGCGAGTGGACGGTATTCGCCAGCGCCATGCTGCTGGACGCCGAGCTGAAGGACACCGGCAACCCCAACACCCAGGGCAAGCGCCCCGCCGACACCCCGCGCCAGCGCGCATCGCTGATTGCCCAGTACAGCCCGCAGGCGCTTGCCGGATGGGCCTTCATGGGCAGCTGGACCCACACCGGCGAGCGGCCGGTGAACAACGCCAATACCGGGCAATCGGCAGCCGCCTACAACGTGTTCGGCCTCGGCGCACGTTACGACACCCGGTTCGGCACCGTGCCGGCCACGCTGCGTGTGAACGTCGACAACCTGTTCGACAAGCGCTACTGGGCCGACGCCGACGACGTGATCGCCGGCGCGCCGCGCACCGTCAGCGCCTCGCTGGGCCTGAAGTTCTAAGGACCGGCACACACCCCTGACGGGGTGCCCTGCCATGGCCGGACAGTGCACTGTCCGGCCATGATGACATCAGTGTGGGATGGAAAGGGTTTAGCTGGGAAAGCACTTACGGGGAAGCCAGGACCACCTCAATCACAGGATAGGGTGGAACAAGACCTTAGAACAAAACTGCAAAAGATTTTTCTAAAACTTTGCATCCTGCAAATTTGCACCTTCGAAATTCGCCCCCTCAATATCTGCCCCTATAAAACTGGCCCCCTCTAAATTTGCCAGAAAGAAATCACAACCTCTCAACGATGCATTGTCAAATTTCGCCTTCCTTAAATCTGATTTGACAAAACTGGAGACATTTAGCTTTGATTTAGAGAAGTTGGTTCCCACTGCATGGCATCCCCCAAAAAAGCACCCAATAAAACTGGCATCATTCATTTGCAGCCCATTCAAATCCATTCCTTCGAACAGTATTCTATGAAGGTGCGTGCTGCTTAAATCATCCAAATTAATATCAATATATGACTGGGTTTCTATATTAAACACTCTCAAAATTCACCTCCAGCTAACTGGGTCTACCACAATATCGCTAAGTGGATATCTTCTTGCCGTAAGAGGCGGAGTGGCATTTGTGGATGGAAGCGGTTTGTCACATAGACGCCCAGCAATGTATCTATGATTCCCATCCACTATCAATCTTTCTGACATCTTGATTGGCTCAGGTGTTGCTCCAGATTGAACCACATCAACATATTCCTGCACCCCAGGAGCGGAAACCTTTCTCTGCAAAGTTGAATACGGAGAGTCTTTAACTACTTTGCGTATGTTAGCCGGGGTTGCGGGCAAACATTTGCAATCTTCTCCGGAAGATTGCTCTGCTTCAATTAATTTTTTGAGCTTGTTCGTTAATTGTCTTGCCAACTCATTTTGAGCATTAGATGAGGCTGTGGAAACCCCAGGAACAGCTATAGGAGGAATTAGAATAGCTTGCAACCCATATGGGTCGACTGCCAACAATGGGCTTCCCCCCACATACGCATACGTATTGATCCCCCCGCCAAGCCGATCGGATCACTCTGGTAATACCGGCCCGTCCGCTGATCATAATCCCGGAAGTAGTTGTAAACGAAACCGAAGTCCTTGTCGTAATACTGCCCGGGGAAGCGCTGGTTGTAGACGATCTTGACGCCATCACCATCCGGATCTTCGTTGGGCTGGCTGTGGCCGAACGGCTCGCCGATCGGCCAGTCCCACACCACCTTCTTGGTGGTCGGCTCGGACAGCTGCCGCGGCGTGCCCAGGTGGTCGCTCCAGGCGTAGTAGAGCCGGGGGGCGCTGCTGGGGCCTTGCAGCACCGCGATCGGGTGCCCGTTCAGCCACACCGTTTCCTGCACCCGCTGCCCGGTGGCATCGTATTTCGCCCAGCAATTGGCCGGCTTCGTCGTTTCGTAGGAATCCCCTTGGTTAACCCGGCTAAGGGTACAACGTCAATTTTCCCTAGCTCTTCCGCTGTCCCACGTACAAAAAACTTTCGCCCTCATATGCCCCGACTAAAAGTGGCCCTGGGCATTCATGAGGCGTTCGAGCCGGCCGAGCGCATCGTAGTCGTAGAAGGTACTGATCACCGGTCGGGCTCACGTGCGAGGAGTTGTGCAACAAAGCCAGGGCAAGTTCAATTCTTCGTGCATGCGGATTGCTCGCTGACCCATTTCGTCTTGCGCATCGCGGGGTAATTTGCGGGCATCAAGTTTTTCCATGCGCGCAAGCATGCCATGAATGGTTATTTCATTTCCTATTTAACAGACTCTCCTTTTATTTCTTGAAATTCGCAAATATTTTTTTCTTTGTTCCACCTCCCTCCCCTATCTAGGCACTTATCTACTTCAATAAAATTGCACCCTGAAAACAAGAAAATAATTGATAAAAGTATTATAAACCTTAGCACAAGATAAGGCAGATAAACTTCCTTTGTATTATGTGCAGCTATTGCCATCACGTAATAATGAAATGGGACGAGCAATACAGCATAAATCAAACCTATAAAGTTTCCCCTGACCGTTTTCTTTAAAATTAAGAAATAAATTGCAATCATTAGAGGTGATAGGCCAGACCCAAAAAGAGCCATGTATATGAAATCAAACTTCCACAAAAAATCTTTTGAAGAAAAACCAGCTTGCCTTCCTTCAACCCCCCCACATTGAGAGAAGAAAAATATAAAAAGCCACTCCACTCACGCCAACAAACAAAGATAAACCTCGGAACAATTTTCGCTCCATCTCTTATTACCTTTGACGCCAATTGAAGAGATCATCTACAGGATTTGAGCCGCTAGGCTCGTAGGGCACCGGATTGGGATCTGTATTTTGTGGCCAACGATTGCCCCCATAGAAAAATGGTGAAAGGCCAGCATCTCGGAATACATCGTTATGATAGGCATCGATATCGTCCCCGAGAGGGCCGCCGCATTCGTCAGCACGAGCAGCGCGTTCAGCAGTATCTCGCTTTATTTTTTCATCTTGAAGTCATTCAGGATTTTATTTGCCCAGCCAAGCATTTGCATGCTGAAGCGATTTCGGTCCTAAAAATTTAGATATTCTGTTCCACAAATCCTCTTCGCTCACTGCCTTCGTCGCTAGTGCTTCAATGAGTCCTGTTGCAACAGCTGTTACTAATCCTTCATCATCGCTCTCCATTCCCTGCTCAATTAAGAAGAAAATACGATTATTTGTTGCGAGATCAGTGCTGCCGAAATCCTCCACAATTTGATCGCCAAGAGCAGCAAACAAAGTTGTGACCGGAGGGTCTTCGGGTTTCCATTCACAAGAAACCTCCTGGTATGCAGCTCGAACAGCGTTTGACGTTTCAATCAGCGAATAAATGAATCCTTCATAACGCATAGTCATCGTCCTTGTAAAGCGTTGCGCATATCTTTAATGACATTCTCTGCTGCAGCCCGGTCACTTGCCCGAGCAGTTGGATTATTGGCTAGCCAACGTTCAAGTGACCGAATGCTGTCTGCTGCTTTTTGAGAGTGATAAGCTCCGCCCACAGGTTGACCAGTCGCACGCTCTTGTCGGATTGCTGCAGCAGTACTACCACTTCCTATAGTTGCATTTGGCCGATAGAGCGGATCCATGATTTTTGCCAGCGAAGGATCAGAAACAGTAGGCTTATTCATCACCGCGCGTAGATCATTCTTGTAGGCTTCATGAGCGGCTACGTTGGCTGCCCCTCCCTTTGCCGAATTTCCAAAACTAGGACTACAAACCGCATCCTCCAGCTCCCTACTCATTGCCGGGGCTTTGGATATTTTATTAGGATCAACCCGGTGCTGCACTGCCGACAGCATATGCCGATAGGGTATCAGATGCGTTGGCGTGTCAGCGGGTCGGTACGGCCCAGGGGTCAATCCATCTGGATCAATCAGCACCAGCGGGGTGCTGTCTGCATACCCATACGTATTAATCCCGCCTTCCAACCCAATCGGATCACTCTGGATATACCGCCCGATCCGCGGATCATAATCCCGGAAGTAGTTGTAGAACCGCCCCGTCTCCTTGTCGAAGTACTGCCCCGGGAAGCGCAGGTGGTACGTCACCAACTTGCCATCAACGTCCGGATCCTCGCGCACCCCACTGTGGCCGAACGGCTCGCTGATCGGCCAGTCCCACACCACCTTGCGCCGGGCCGGGTCGCTCAGCTGGCGCGTGGCCCCCAGGTGGTCCGCCCAGGCGTAGTACAGCTGCGCCGTGCCCTGGCTGTGCTGCACCGTACCCACCGGCAATGTGCCCAGCCACAGGTGTTCCAGCTTCGGCTGGCCGGCGGCGTCGTATTCGCCTTGCAGCTGGCCTTGCGGATCATAGGCGTACAGCGTGGTGTCGCTGGCGTTGTCGCTCTTCTGTACCCGCTGCCCGAGTGCGTTGTAGCGGTAGTGGCGCGCCGGGGTGCTGTTGCTGCGGATCAGCCGGCCGGCGTTGTTGTACAGGTTGGCGCCGTAGTTGACCATGTTGCCGGCGGCATCGTAGCTGTACTTGCCGTCCAGGCCGGCCCCGGCGACGCTGAGCACCTGGTTGTTGGCCGGATGGTGGGTGAGCAGGTTGATGGCGGCGCCGGTGTGCTTCTCGGTGCGGTTCCCATTCAGGTCATAGCGGTAGCTGTACTGGGTGGTGCCGATGCTGGCCTGGGCCAGCCGGTCCATGCGGTCGTAGCCGTAGCTGCGCAGCGCGGCGGTGCCCGGGTCCTGGCGGATGAGGTTGCCGACGGCGTCGTAGCTGTAGGTGAACTGGCTGTCGGCCAGTGTGAGGCCGGCGACACGGCCCTGGGCGTCGCCGGGGGCCTGGCGCAGTTGGCCATTGCCCCAGCGCCAGGCGAGAGGGCGACCGTCGATGCTGTAGTGCAGCTGGTCCAGCAGCGGCTGGCCGTTGACACGCATGGCGCTGACCTGACCATGCTGCCAGTCGTATTCGACAATGGTGCCGGAGGGGTAGGCGATGCGGTTGAGCTGGCCGGCGGCGGTGTAGCCGTACCGGGTGACCAGGGTGGCGTTGCCGAGCTGGCGGGTCACCTGCGCCAGGCGGCCCTGCGGGTCGTAGCTGTACTGGGTGCTGCCGCTGGCGTCGCTGAAGCCGGCCGGCTGGCCCGTGCCGTTGGGCGGGTCGTAGCTGAACTGGTGGGTCTCGTCGCCAAAGGCGATGCGGGTGGGCCGGCCCAGGTCGTCGCGGGTGACGCTGGCGGTCTTGCCGCGGGCGTCGGTCCTGCTCTGGGGCAGGCCGCTGGCGTCGTAGGTGGTGGTGGTGGCGCCGCTGTCGGGGCTGAGCTGGCGGATCAGGTCATCGAAGCCGTTGTAGGTGTAGGTGGTGGTGAAGCCGAGGGCATCCTTGACCGAGACGAGGTTGTCGCGGGCGTCGTAGCGCAATTCGACGATGCCACCGTCGGGATGGGTAATGCGTACCAGGCGATTGAGGGCATCGTAGGCGTAGCGGGTTTCGCGGCCGAGGGCGTCCTTGCGGCTGGTGCGGTTGCCGTTGGCGTCATAGGTGAAGGTGGTCTGGTGGCCCTGGGCATCCATGATGCGTTCGAGCCGGCCGAGCGCATCGTAGTCGTAGAAGGTGCTGACAGTGGCCTGATGGGCCGGCAGTGCGGCGTGGGCCAGGCTGCCGGCCAGGGCCAGCCCGGCCAGCAGCAGGGGGCGGAACAAGGTCATGGTAGGGATCCGGGTAAGCATGGGGACGGGGCCTTATTGCGCTTGGGGCGTGCCGGGCAGCTGCTGCGCGGCGGTGACGGCCTGCTGGGCCCCGGCCAGGGTACCGGCCGGGTCGTAGCGGTCTTCGCGTTTGCGGTTGCCGGCATTGTCCAGGGTGTAGTCGATGCGGCTGCCGTCGCTGTGATCCACCCCGATCAGGCGGTGGGCCGGGTCGTAGCGATAGCTGAGCCCGCTGCCATCGGGCAGGGTGACCTTGCTGAGCAGGCCGGTGGGCAGGTAATCAAAGGTGGTGGTGCCGTGGACCTCGGTGCGGGACTTCAAGCGCTGGCGCAGGTCGTAGCTGAAGGTGGTGCTGCGGTTGTCCGGGTCGATCTGCTCGGACAGATTGCCGTAGCCATCATGGCGATAGCGGGTGACTTGGTTCAGCGGGTTGGTCACGATGGCGAGGTTGCCCTGGGCGTCGTAGCTGTAGCGGGTGAGCTGGCCCAACGGATCGGTCGCGGTCTCCAGCAGGCCATTGGGCAGATAGGTCCAGCGCCAGGCGCGGGTGACGCCGTCGGCGGTGATCTGCTTTTGCAGCAAGTGGCCTTGGTCGTCATAGCTGAAGGTAGTGACGCGGCCGGGTTCGGTGATCGTGGCGGGCAGGCGGAAGGTGGGGTGCCAGGTGGTGGTGACGGTGCGGGCCTGCGGGGTGCCGGCGGCTTCGGTGCGGGTGGTTTCGAGGTTGCGGGTCAGGTCGTAGCCGTAGGTGGTGCGCACGCCGTTGAAGTCGGTGCGGGACTGGACGTTGCCGTTGGCGTCATAGCCGAGCGTGGCACTGGCCGGGCCGCAGCCGGCGCCGCCGGGCTGATCCTGGCCGGTGAGCAGCCAGCGCTTGCCGATCTGGGTGAAGTGGTAGCGGCGGTTGGTGCCGAGGGGATCGGTCTCGGTGGTGGTGCGGGTGCTGCCGGCCTGGGTGAAGGCGAGGCCGACCTTGTCGATGCCCCCGGCGTGCTCGGAGGAGATGGCCTCGCCATCGGCGTTGTAGCGCCAGGTGGCGTAGCGCACCCCGGCTTCGTCGGTGATGCCGGTCAGGAGGTAGGGGTTGGGGTCTTCGTAGTGGTATTGGCGGCTGGTCTGGTCAGGGTGGGTGACCGAGACCAAGTGCCCGACGGCGTCGTAGGCATAATTTACGGTAACGCCGTTTGCAGTTTCGGCACGCACCAAGCGCGTGTTGGCGTTATAGGTGAACACGATTTTGTTCCCGAATTGGTCACGCACTTCTTTCACGCGACTATCCGGATTGTAAATTATGCTCAATATCCTATTAGGCAACACCACCTCCAACAAACGTCCGCTTGTGTCGTACCGTTCTATAGCGTCACTAGTTTTGACAACAAAGCCGCCACTTTCAATAGCAATTTGATAATACATGCCACTGGCCGAATTAAGGGCCTTGCCATTCAAATCAAATGCAAAGCTCTGGCCATCGGCGCGTTCCAACACATAATAGATTGCCGGGATATTCTGGGGCCAGGCTTGATGCGCGGCCCAGTCCGGGTCGATATCAGCTGCCATTTCCATCATGGAATTGGGTGCCAGCTCGATGTCGGGCCCTGCGGGGGCAGGGCTCATCCACCCTGGTTTGCGCACAATCCGGGAATGAAAATTGTGGCGCCATCCCACTCCCAAACCGATATCTTCCGTCGCTTGACTATTATAGTAACGCTCAAACGATAGCCCGTTGTAGTGGATATCGCGCTCGACTTGGAATTTATTTGCAGTATTGGTGGCAATCGGATTGCCAGAGCAAATACCGGGACGCCCTCGATTAGGGTTATCCTCAGTGCATTGGGTACCAGTGCACGAAGGCACGTAGATCTGACGGCATTTGCCGAGCGAGCGGCTCAGATAGGAGCCTACTGGGCACAGTGGGCGACAGGTGAGTGTCGCAGGGCCGTAGAATTTATCGGGAGTACATATTCCTCGATAAAAAACGCCAAAGCTTCGAATGTCGTTAGGGGAGTCTCCAAGATAGTGATAGTTTCGTGCATAATGCGGACACGAAGGGTATATATACCCCCATGGATAGTCGCAACCAATACCCCCACCTACTCCCGAAAACTTCCAGGGGGTTAGATAGACTACTGTAAATCCAAATTGGGCTTGGTTTTCATTTAGCCAAATTTCTTGGCTGAGAAGATCCTTTGAGCACGTGTAGCTACAATATTGATAGCCAAATGGCGCCTCTGGCAAGGGTGGATCTTGATAAGTCCACGCGAAACATGGCAAAACCGCAACACAGATAGCTACCAGGGTTCTGCATTGGCTGATTAAATTTTTCATTTCTTTTCTACCGAATTATGTCGCTTATTCACTGACTTGGGCGCCTAACCGGCAAGAATGCTTTTCATAAAGCATCCAAACCAAGGAAATTTCAGAAAAGCCTACTGTCCAGGCTGGCTTCAGGGAAAACAGCAAAGCTCATCACTTATTCAAACCCACCGCCCGCCGATTGCTTCAAGCGCTCGTTGGCATGGCTTACGCAGATCGGCGATCAGTTCAACCGGTTTCTTCGCAGCAGGAAGCCATGGCAAATGGCGTCTCAATCCACGAGGCCAATCGGCAGCAACGACACCGGGTTCATGGTTGTCGAAGTGTCCGGTGCTCATTGATACACGCCACTTCCTGGCCCACCACCTCAAGCATGACAATCGGCTGATCTTAACAGACAATCGTCAACAAAAAGTCAGGATTAAGAACTTAAACAATGCAGTAAACGAAAGAAACCAGTGAGGGCTTGACAAGATCGACCCCGCGCAAGGCTGCCGCGCCCGCCTGCAGCGGGCGCGGCAGCGGCCGGCTCAGCCCGCGTCGAGCGCGGTCGAGAGCGACTGGAACAGCGCCGGGGTGCGGACGATCTGCAGGTGATCGACCGGCAGCCGGTGGGTGCGGATTTCGGGCCTGCCCAGCCACGCGGTGAAACGCTCGCCTTCATCGGCGTTGCGCTCGCCCGACCACCACACATGGACCGGCGCGCGTAGCGGCAACGGTGGGCACGGCACGCGAGTGGCAGCGTCGAGCGTGCGCGCGGCCAGGAACATGTCCGCCAGTGCCTGGGCCGACAACGCGCCGTATTCGTGCAGCTGGGCCGGCTCGATCTGTGCCAGCACCCGCCCGATGATCCGCTCGATTGCGCCTGGCTGGTCCAGGCCATGGTCGAGCTGTGCCGTGATCGTACTGTCGGCCAGCAGCCGTGCGTGATCGGCCCGGGGCAGCAGGACGGCCAGGAAGCGGAGCAGTTGCTCGCGCAACGGGGTTGCCGGCGCCGGCACCGCCGGTGGCACATAGGGATCGATCGCGCCGACGAAGCGCACCGCATGCCCGGCCTGTTCCAGCAGCGCGGCCACCATCGGGGCGATGGCGCCGCCAAGCGACCAGCCGCAGATCCGGTAAGGGCCCGCCGGCTGCTGTTGCAGCAGGGTCTGCATGTGGCCCTCGGCGATCCGGCGCAGGTCGGTCGGCGCGGGCCAGGCTGTGTAAGGCAGGCCGATCACCGGGCATTGCGGCGCCAAGGCATGCGCCAGCCCGCCGTAGTCCAGCACGCTGCCCCAGCCGTCGTGCACCACGAACAGCGGTGCGGCGGTCGTCGTCGAGGCATTGAGGCGGAGCGCCGCAGGGGCCGCGACGCTGCTGGCGCAGTACTGCGCGATGGTGGGAGCGGCAAACAGCGTGTTCAACTCGGCGCGCAGTTCCGGCAGGCGCGCACGTGTCAGTTGCACCGCCTGCAACGCGCTCAGCGAATGCCCACCCAGCTCGAAGAAGTGATCGTGCCGGCCTACCTGATCCAGCCCCAGCACCTCGGCCCAGATCGCGGCCAGGGCGGTTTCGGTCTCGCCCTGCGGCGGCGTGTAGGCACGTTCGGCCAGTTGCGGCACCGGCAGCGCCTTGCGGTCGACCTTGCCGTTGGCATTCAACGGCAGCGCATCCAGCACCATCATCACGCCTGGCACCATGTAGTCGGGCAAGGCCCTGGCCAGCTGCGTGCGCAGCGCTTCGGGCCCGACCATGTGCCCCGGTTGGGCCGACACATAGCCGACCAGCCGTGACCCGCCGGGCGCCTCCTGCGCCACCACCACCGCCTCGCGCACCCCCGGCTGCGCCAGCAGCTGTGCCTCCACTTCCCCCAGCTCGATCCGCAGCCCGCGGATCTTCACCTGATGATCGATCCGCCCCAGGTATTCCAACTGGCCTTCGTCGTTCCAGCGCACCAGATCCCCGGTGCGATAGAGCCGCCCGCCGTTGTCGTCGAACGGGTCGGCCACGAAGCGCTCCGCCGTCAGCGCGGCCCGCCCCAGGTAGCCGCGGCCCAGCAGTTCCCCGCCCAGGTACAGCTCGCCGGCCACGCCGCGCGGCGTGGGGTGCAGCGCGTGATCGAGCACATAGGCGTGGGTGCCATCGATCGGGCGGCCGATCGGCACCTGGTGTTGCCCATCGTCGCGGCAGGTCCAGCGCGTGACGTGGATGGTGGTCTCGGTCGGGCCGTACAGGTTCTGCAGGCTCACGCCGGCCAGCCGCTGCAATGCCTCGCGCTGCGTGGCGGCCGGCATGGCCTCGCCGCCGCAGATCACGTAGCGCAGCCGCGTCTGCGCCTCGATGCCCTCGTGCGCCAGGAACGCCTGCAGCATCGCCGGCACGAAGTTGAGCGTGGTGACGTCGTGCCTGCGGATCAGACCGATGATGCGGGCCGGATCGCGCTGGTCGCCCGGTGCCGCCAGTGCCAGCCGTGCCCCGGCAGTCAGCGGCCAGAAGATCTCCCAGACCGAGACGTCGAAGCCGAACGGCGCCTTGTGCAGCACGGTATCGCTGGCATTGAGGCCATAGCTTCGCTGCATCCAGCCCATGCAGGCGCTGAGTGCGCGGTGCCGCACTGCCGCGCCCTTGGGCCGGCCGGTCGAGCCGGAGGTATAGATCACATACGCCAGCTGCTCGCCATGCACCGCCACCGGCGGGTCGCCATCGGCCTCACCCGTCAGGTCGAGCGCATCCAGCGCCAGCACCTGCAACGCGTCGGCCAGCGGCACCCGCTCGCGCACCGCAGCGTGCGTCAGCACCAGGCTGATGCCGCTGTCGGCCGCCATATAGGCCAGCCGCTCGGCCGGGTAGTCCGGGTCCAGCGGCACATAGGCCCCGCCGGCCTTCAGCACCGCCAGCAGGCCCACGATCAGTTCCACCGAGCGCTCCAGCGCGATGCCCACCCGGGATTCTGCGCCGACGCCCAGCACGATCAGCCGGTGCGCCAGACGGTTGGCGCGGGCGTTGAGTTCGCCGTAGCTGAGCGCCGTATCGCCGAACAGCAGCGCCGTCGCCTGCGGCCGGGCGTGCGCCTGCTGCTCGAACAGTCGCTGCACCGGCAGCACCTCGGGTGCCACCGGCTCGCCGCTGCCCCAGTGCCGCAGTTGCTGCAGCTCGTCCTCGGGCAGCGCGGCAAGGCTGTGCACCGGCTGCACCGGCCGCGTGGCCAGTGCTTCGGTCACGCCGGCCAGCGCGGTGTGCAGCAGGCGGCATACCCGTGCCGCGCCGACCACGCCTGTCACATGCGCCACCAGCTCGAACGCGGTGCCCAGGTCGTTGACCGACATGCCGATCGGGAAATTGCTGCGCTCCTCGCCGCCGAGCACCTGCATGCCCTCCCAGGCGTCGGCGTGGGCAGCGGGACGCGTGCCGTGCCGGTAGTTCAGCAGCGCCGAGAACAACGGCGTGCCGCCCGGCAGGCCGCTGCAGCGCTGTGCCAGCGTCAGGCTGGCATGCTCGTGGCGCAGCAGCGCGGTCAGCGCCTCATGCGTGTGCCGCAGGCTCTGTTCGACACTGTGCCCACCCAGCCGGATGCGGATCGGCAAGGTGTTGATGAACAACCCCAGTGCGCGCCCGGCGCCTTCGACACCCTGCATGCGTCCGAACAGCACCGTGCCGAACACCACGTCGTCGCGCCCGGTGGCCCGCGCCAGCACCAGCGCCCACGCCAGGTGGCACAGCGCGGCGGCGCTCACGCCGTGCCGCTGCGCCTGCAGCCTGATTTGGCCGGCCAGCCCATCCGCCACCATCAGTCGCGCTTCGTCGATCGCGCTGCCGTCGCCTTGCACGTCCAGCAGGCCGAACGGCGCGGTGGGCTCGTCCAGGCCACTCAGCATCCCACTGAAGAATGCCTCGTGCTCGGCGCGGCTCACGCCCAGCCGGGCCTGTGCCACGAAGCGGCGGAACGGGATGGGCTGGGGCAGCTCGGCCTGCCGGCCGGCCTGGATCAGCGCGATCTCCTCGACCAGCAGCTTGACCGTGGTGTTGTCGTCGACCAGATGGTGGGCCAGCAACCTGAGCAGCCAGCGATCCTGCGCCGCATCGTGCACTGCCAGTGCATGGAACATCGGCGCTTGGCGCACATCGATGCGATAGCGCCGCGGATGCGCCGCGCCATCGAGCAGCGCGAGCGCATCGGGTACGGCGCGGCTGTCCGGGGGCACCAGCCAGCGCAGCGCCATCGGCGCGTGCCGCAATACCACCTGCACCGGCTCGCGCAGCCCTTCCCACAGCACGGCGGTACGCAGGATGTCGTGCCGTGCGATCGCCTGGTTGAAGCTCTCGACAAAATGCGCCAGCCGCGCCTGGCTGTCGAAGGCCAGTGTATGCGCGGTGACGTAGGCGTCCCCCTCCTGCTGCAGCAGGTGGTGGAACAACATGCCTTCCTGCAGCGGCGCCAGCGGGTAGATGTCCTGGATATTGGCGGCACCGCCCGGCACCGCAGCTTCGATGCGCGCGATCTCGTCCCGGTCCAGTCCGACCAGCGTCAGCATCTGCGGTGTGATCGCATCGCAGCCCGCGACGATCAGGTTGGGCGGTACCGGCACTTCGCGCAGTGTCGGCGCCGCGGCGATCGCCTGGGCGAAATCCGCCAGCCGTGGTTGCTGGAACAATGTACGTACCGACGCGGCAAGGCCATGCGCGCGCAGGCGCTCGACCAGTTGCAACGCCAGCAGCGAATGCCCGCCCAGCTCGAAGAAATGGTCATGCCGGCCCACCTGGGCGATGTCCAGCATTTCGCACCAGATCTGTGCCAGCACCTGCTCCACCTCGCCTTGCGGCGGTGCGTAGGCGGCCGCGCCGGCGCGTTCGGGTTCGGGCAGCGCCTTGCGGTCGACCTTGCCGTTGGTGGTCAGCGGCAGCGCATCCAGCAGCATGAGGGCGCCGGGCACCATATGGTCGGGCAACGCCTGGCCCAGCCGCTCGCGCAGCGTCGGCACGTCGAGCATGGCGCCCGCCTTCAGGCACACATAGCCCACCAGTTGCGCGCCGCCCGCACCGTCGCGCGCCACCACCAGCGCTTCACGCACTTCGGGCTGCGCCAGCAGCCGGGCCTCGATCTCGCCCAGCTCGATGCGGAACCCACGGATCTTCACCTGATGGTCGATGCGCCCCAGGTATTCGAGCTGGCCGTCGGCACTCCAGCGCGCCAGATCGCCGGTGCGGTAGAGCCGCCCGCCCTCGGCGTCGAACGGGTCGGCGATAAAGCGCTCGGCAGTCAGCCCGGCCCGGTTGAGATAGCCGCGCGCCAGCCCCGCGCCGGCCACGTACAACTCGCCCGCCACGCCGACCGGCACCTCGTTGAGCATGCCGTCGAGCACCCGCAGCCCCAGATCGGGGATGGCCACCCCCACCGGGCTGCGCCCGCCTGCCAGGTCTGCCACGGTGATGGGCCGGTAGGTGACATGCACCGTGGTTTCGGTGATGCCGTACATATTGATCAGCTGCGGCTGCCGCTCGCCCCAGCGCGCCAGCCACGGGCGCAGCCGCTCCGGTTCCAGCGCTTCGCCGCCGAAGATCACCACGCGCAGCGCGAGGCCCGCCTCATAGGCGGCCGGCAGCGCCAGCAGTTGCCCGAAGGCCGACGGGGTCTGGTTCAGCACCGTCACCTGCTGCTCGCGCAGCAACGCAAGGAAGTCCTCGGGCGAGCGGCTGACCCAGAACGGCACGATCACCAGCCGGCCACCGGTGCACAGCGCGCCGAACAGCTCCCATACCGAGAAATCGAAGGAATAGGAGTGGAACAGCGTCCAGGTGTCGGCCGGGCCGAAATCGAACCAGCTCGCGGTGGCGCGCAGCAGCCGGGTGACATTGCGGTGGCACAGCTGGGCGCCCTTGGGCCGGCCGGTGGAACCCGAGGTGTAGATCACGTAGGCCAGGTGGTCGGGGTGCACCGCGATGGCCGGGTCGTGCTCGGGTCCGTCCGCCGGATCGGGCGCATCGAGTTCGAGCAGCGGCACACCCAGCGCGAGGCGCCCGGCCAGATGGCGCTGGGTGAGCAGCAGCCTGATGCCGCTGTCCTGCGCCATATAGGCCAGCCGCTCGGCCGGATACGCCGGGTCGAGCGGCACATACGCGCCACCCGCCTTCAGGATCGCCAGCAGGCCCACCACCAGCTCGATCGAGCGTTCCAGCGCGATGCCCACCCGGGCCTCGGGCCGCACGCCCAGTGCGATCAGCCGATGCGCCAGCCGGTTGGCGCGTCGGTTCAATTCGCCGTAGCTCAGGTTCATCCCGTCGCAGGTCAGCGCCACGGCCTGCGGTTGGGCCTGTGCTTGGCATTCGATCAACCGGTGCAGCGGCGCGCTGTCCGGATACCGCTGGGCCACCGCGCCCCATTGCCGCAGTTGCGTGCGCTCGGCCGGATCGGGCAGGCCGATCCCGCCCAGGCAGCGCGTGCCGGCGGCACTGAGCGCACGCAGCAGCCCATGCAGGTGCCGCGCCAGCTGCGCAATCTGCGCGGTGCTGAAGCACCGGCCCTGGAAGGCGTAGTGGATCGTCAGCGTCTGCCCCTGGTGCACCGTCACGGCCAGCGGGTAGTGGGTCTCCTCCCGGCTCTGGCACACCGTCGCCTTGAGCGGACCTTCGGCGCCGGCGCGCAGTGCCTCGTCCACCGGGTAGTTCTCGAACACCAGGATGGTGTCGAACAGGCCCTGCCCATCGTGCCCGGCCCAGCGCTGGATCTCGAACAGCGGCGTATGTTCGTGCTCGCGCGCGGCCAGATTCTGCGCCTGCAGCGCGCGCAGCCATTCGCCCACCGGCTGCTGCGCCGGGGTGGTGGCGACCATGGGCAGGGTATTGATGAACAGGCCCAGCATCGCCTCGGCATCGGGCAACTCGGCCGGTCGGCCGGCGCTGGTCACCCCGAAGCACACGCAGGGCTGCCCGGTGTAGCGCTGCAGCAGCAGCGCCCAGCCGGCCTGGATCAGCGTATTGACCGTGACGCGCTCGCGCCGCGCGAAATCATGCAGCTGCGCCGTCTCGTTTGCGTCGAGCACCTGGCTGTGGCGCAGGTGGCCCGCGCCGTCCGCCGGCGGCGCCAGTACGGCGGCCAACCGGGTGGGCTCGTCGAGCGGCGTCAGCAGCGCGCGCCAGTGGCGCTGTGCCGCGGCACCGTCCCGGTTCTGCAGCCATGCGATATGGTCGCGATAGCGGCCCTGCTGCGGCGGCAGCGGCTGCCCGGCGTAGCAGGCCATGAACTCGGCCATCAGCCGGGCGCTGCTCCAGCCATCCAGCAGCAGGTGATGGCGGGTCCAGATCAGGTGATGGCGATGCTCGCCGCAGCGCACCAACACGAAGCGCATCAGCGGTGGTTCGGCCAGCGCGAAGCCGCGCCGATGCTCGTCCCCGGCCAGCGCATCCAGCGCGGCGGCAAGGTCGGCACGCGCACGCCAGTCGCACTCCGCCAATGGCAGCGGCACGCTGCGCGCTACCCACTGCAGCGGATGCGTGCCCTGCACGAAGCCGGTGCGCAGCACTTCGTGGCGTTCGAACAGCGTCTGCCATGCCGCCTTGAAGCGCGCCACATCCAGCCCCTCGAAATCGACGCGCAGCTGGTTCACGTACGCCGTGTCCGTCGGATCGAGCACGCTGTGGAACAGCAGGCCGGACTGCATCGGCGAGAGCGGATAGAGATCGGCCAGCCGCGCCCACGGCAGCGGCAACCGATCCAGTTCCGCCTGGGCAAGCCGGGCCAGCGGGAAATCCGACGGCGTCGCGCCGCGTGCCTCGCCGGCGCAATGGGCGATCAGGCCGGTCAGCTCATCCAGGAAGCGCTGTGCCAGCCGTGTCACCGTGGCTTCGTCATGCGCCGCCGCGCTGTAGGTCCAACGCAGCCGCAGCACGCCGTCGCGCACTTCGGCATCGACCGCGAGCCAGGTACGGCGCTGGCTGGACGGCGCACGCTCGGGCCCGGCGTGCTCGGAGGCGAGGCGCCATAGCGGATCGGCCTCCTGGCCGGCGTCCAGCTGGCCCAGGTAGTTGAAGGTGACCTGGGGATAGGCCCCGGCGGCCAGCGCGGTGCCGGCGGTGCTCAAATGGCGCAGCACGCCGTAGCCCAGCCCCTTGCCCGGCACCTGCCACAGCTGCTCCTTGATGGCCTTGAGGCTGTGTCCGGGCGCGGCGAGGCCGGGCGCGGGGGTGAGCCGGACCGGATACAGCGCGGTGAACCAGCCGACGGTGCGGCTCAGGTCCACGCCGTCAAACAGGTGATCCTCGCGGCCGTGGGCTTCCAGCTCCACCAGCACGCTGTCGCGCCCGTCCCAGGCGCACAGCGTGTGCGCCAGCGCAGTCAACAGCAGGTCGTCGATGCGGGTGCGGTAGGCCTGCGGCGCCTGCTGGAGCAACCGGCCGGTGCGCACGGCATCGAGCGCGACGGTCACGGTGCGCGCATCGGCCACCGTGTTGCTGCCGGCGCCGCAACCGGGCAGCGCCGGTTCGGCCGACCCGGCCAGCGCCTGCCAGTACGGCAGCTCGGCCTGCAGCGCCGGGCTGTCGG
The DNA here is from genome assembly GCF_025642115.1 of Chitiniphilus purpureus. Taxonomy (GTDB): domain Bacteria; phylum Pseudomonadota; class Gammaproteobacteria; order Burkholderiales; family Chitinibacteraceae; genus Chitiniphilus; species Chitiniphilus purpureus. The sequence continues at coordinate 120,186 of NZ_CP106753.1, forward strand.
CATGGCGCGCGAGGCAGGCCGACCAGTCCCGGTAGGCGGTGCCGCAGGGCGGCAGCATCGGCGCCGCACCGTCGCGCAATTGCCGGTACGCCGTCTGCAGATCGTCCAGCAGCACGCGCCACGAGACACCGTCGACGATCAGGTGGTGCGCGGCCAGCAGCAGGCGCCCGGGGCGATCGTCACCCAGCGCCAGCCATGCCGCCTTGAACGGCCGGCGCAGACTGAGGCTTTGCTGGGTCGTGCCGGCGACACGGGTGACCGCCGCGCCCGGATCGGGCTCGGCGCTCAGATCGATCCACTCGAACGCGGGGGCGTCATACGGTTCGCAGCGTTGCTGCCAGCCACCCGCGCCATCCGTGGCGAAACCCAGCCGCAGCGCATCGTGGTGGGCGTACACCGCCGCGACGGCACGCTGTACCAGCAGCGGGTCGACCGGACCGGTGGCACTGAGCAGCAGGGATTGATTCCAGTGGTGCGCTTCGGCGAAGCCCTGTTCGAAGAACCAACGCTGGATCGGCGTCAGCGCGAACGCGGCGGCCGGTGCGGGTGCGGCGGGCACGGCACCGGCCGCCGGTTGTTCCAGCGTGGCCAGGGCGGCCACCGCGGCAATGGTCTGGTGCTCCATCAACTGCTTGGGCGTGAAGCGCAGTCCGCGCTTGCGGGCGCGGGCGATGATCTGCAACGCGAGAATGGAATCGCCGCCCGCTTCGAAGAAATTGTCATGGCGGCCCACCCGCTCGCGCCGCAGCAGTTCCGCCCAGATCCCGGCCAGGATGCACTCGGCCTCGCCCTGCGGGGCATCGGCCGCGTCGCTTACCGCCGCGGTGTCCGGCTGCGGCAGCGCGGCCAGCGCCCTGCGGTCCACCTTGCCGTTGGCGGTGAGCGGCAGTGCCGGCAGCGCCACGATGGCCGCGGGCACCATGTAGTCCGGCAGCGCCTGCGCCAGCGCCGCGCGCAATGCGGCGGCGTCGAACCCGGCGGCCGCCGGCACCACATAGGCCTGCAGCTGCAGCCGGCCGTCGCCCGAGGGCATCGCCACCACCTCGGCTTCCTGCACCGCGGCGGCCTGCAGCACAGCGGCGCGCACCTCGCCCGGTTCGACGCGATAGCCGCGGATCTTCACTTGGTCGTCGATGCGGCCCAGGAATTCGATGCTGCCGTCCGCACGCTGACGCACCCGGTCGCCGGTGCGGTACAGCCGCGCGCCGTCCGCCAACGGATGGGCGATGAAGCGCTCGGCGGTCAGCCCGGGGCGGCCCTGGTAGCCGCGCGCCACGCCCGCGCCGCCCAGATACAGCTCACCGGCGACCCCCGGCGGCACCGGGTTCAGTTCGGCATCGAGCACCAGCGCGGCGGTGTTGGCAAGCGGCTGGCCCAGCGGCAGCGTCGCCGCACCACGGTCGGCCGTGGCGGCAGGCTGCGTCAGCACGCCCACCGTGGTTTCGGTGGGGCCGTAGTGGTTGAAGACCCGACAATGGGGTGCCAGCGCCCCGATGCGGTCGAGCAGCGGCCAGTGCGTCGCCTCGCCACCCAGCACCAGCGTCTGCCGCGGCAGCATCCGTTCGGCGCCATCGGCCTGCAGCAGCGCCTGCAGGTGGCTGGGCACGATCTTGAGCACGTCGACGGCGTGCCGCTGCATGGCCTGCGCAAAACGTTCCGGGTCGAACGCCTCGGCGGCGTCGAACAGCGCCAAGCTGCGGCCGCTGCACAGTGCACCGAAGCAGGTGGTGTGGCCCAGGTCGGCCGCCACGGTGGAGACCATTGCCATGCTGACGGCGTCGTCGGGCAGGTCGAGCCGCGCCAGCACGGCCTGCACATAGTTGGCCAGCGCCGCGCGGGTGACCACCACGCCCTTGGGCCGCCCGGTGGAGCCGGAGGTATAGATGAGATACGCGGCCTGCCCCGGCTGCACCGGGCGCGGCGGCAGTGTGCGCGACGGCACATCCACGAAGCCCAGCGGCCATGCCGCGACCCCCGCCGGGCAGTCGGACGGATCGGTCGAGAGCAGCAAGGTGGCGCCGCTGTCGGCCAGCTGGTAAGCCAGCCGCTCCGCTGGCAGTTGCGGGTCGAGCGGCACATAGGCGCCACCGGCCTTGAGCACCGCCAGCACACCGAGCACGAATTCACTGCCGCGCGGGGCGTGGATCGCCACCCGCGTCTCCGGCCCCACGCCGTGCGCGGCGAGCTGCGCAGCCAGATGCGCCGCCTGCGCATCCAGTCCGGCATAGCTGAACCGGTGCCGGCTGTCGCGCAGCGCCAGCCGTTGCGGCGCCCGCACCACCGTGTGCGTCCACAGCGCCAGCACGTCGCCTTCGGCCAGGCGCAGCCCGGGCCCGTGCAGCACCGCATGCGGGCCAGGCAGCGCCAGCGTGGCCAGCGCCGCCGTGGGATCGCGCAGTGCCGCGGCCGCCAGGCCCGGCAGCGCCGTGGCCCAGCCGGCCACGGTCGTCGCGTCGAACAGTGCGGCCGAGTAGGAGAACACCGCTTCGATGCCGTCAGGGCGGTCGACGAAGTCCAGGCTCAGGTCGAAGTGGGCCTGCCCGCCGGTCATCTCGTCGATGCGCACCTGCAGCCCGGCGCAGGCGCGAGTACGTGGCCAGTCGTCCTGCTGCGTGCACTTGACCTGGAACAGCGGGTGCACGCCGGCCTGCCGCTGTGGCGCCAGCGCCTCGATCAGCAGGTCGAACGGCAGATCCTGGTGCGCCTGCGCATCGAGCACCGCCTCGCGCACCTGGCACAGCAGCCCGACCAGGCCGGCGCGTGGGTCGAGTCGGGTACGCAGCACCAGCACATTGGTCAGGTAGCCGATCAGGCCGTGGGTCTCGGCCTTGCGGCGGTCGGCCACCGGTGAGCCGACGCGCAGGTCGCGCTCGCCGCTGTAGCGCCACAGCATGAGCTTGAACAGCGCCAGCATCGCCATATAGAGCGACGCACCATGCTGGCGGGCAAACGTGCGCAGCCGATCGCTCAGGTCTGCCGGCAACACAAAAGGATGGCGCCCTTCGTCACCGCCCGGCCGCGCGCCGCGCGGCCGGTCCAGCGGCAGCGCGATCGGCTCGTGCCCACCATCCAGCCGTTCGCGCCAGTAGGCCAGCTGGCGTTCCTGCTCGCCGGCCTGCAGCCAACGGCGCTGCCATAGCGCATAGTCGGCGAACTGGATCGGCAGCTCGGCCAGCGGCGAGGCACGGCCGAGGCATTGTGCCTCGTACAGTGTGAACAGCTGGTCGATCAGCAGACGGATCGACCAGCCGTCGCCGGCGATATGGTGCAACGCCACGCTGAGTACGTGATGATCGTCGTCCAGCCGGTACAGCGCCGCGCGCAGCGGTGGCTCGGCATCGAGGCGGAACGGCATGCGCGCATCGCGCTGCAGCAGACGTGCCAGTCCGGCGGCGCGCTCGGCCGGCGCGAGGGTGCGCAGATCGGTGCAGGGCAGCGCCGGCTGCCAGTGCGCCAGGATCTGCTGGCGCGGCCCGCCATCCTCCGGATAGCAGGTGCGCAGCACCTCGTGCCGTGCCACCAGCGCGGCAAGCGAAGCCGCAAGCGCGTCCGTATCGAGCGCACCGTGCAAATGCAACGCCCCGGGCATGTTGTACGCCGGGCTCTCGCGGTCCAGCTGCCAGGTCAGCCACAGGCTGCGCTGTGCATATGAGAGCGGCAGCGGCCCGTCGCGCCCGGCCGGCACGATGGGCAGTTCGCCGAAATCAAGGCCGGCCTCGGCCAGTTTCTGCAGGAAACCGCGGCGCGCCTCGGGCGCGAGTGCAGCGAAGCGCTGCGCAATCTGTCGTTCGTCCAGCGCCATCTCAGGCCTCGAAGTCGTTAAGCAGTTGTTCCATTGCCGCCAGCCGCTCGCGGCGGGTGTCGCCGGTGCCGGTAGCAGGCAGTTGCCCGGCCAGCGCCGCGAGCGTGGGCTGCTCGAAGAAGGCGCGTACCGGCAGCGCATGGCCGTGCCGTTCCGCCCACAGCGCCGCCACCCGTACCGCGGCAAGCGAATGCCCGCCCAGCTCGAAGAAGTGGTCGTACCGGCCCACCCGCTCCAGTCCCAGCACCTCCGCCCAGATCCCGGCCAGCAACACCTCCACCTCGCCCTGCGGCGCCGCGTAGTCCACCCGCGCCACCCCCTGCGGCGCCGGCAGCGCCTTGCGGTCCACCTTGCCGTTCGCGTTCAGCGGCAGTGCCTCCAGCAGCGTGAGCGTCCCCGGCACCATGTAGTCCGGCAGCACCGTTCCCAGCGCCGCCTTCAGCTGCGCCACGTCCAGCCCCGCCGGGCACACATACGCCGCCAGCCCAGGCCCCCCCGGGCCCTCACGCGCCACCACCACCGCCTCGCGCACCCCCGGCTGCGCCAGCAGCTGTGCCTCCACCTCCCCCAGCTCGATCCGCAGCCCGCGGATCTTCACCTGATGGTCGATCCGCCCCAGGTATTCCAACTGGCCTTCGCTGTTCCAGCGCACCAGATCCCCGGTGCGATAGAGCCGCCCGCCGTTGCCGTCGAACGGGTCCGCCACGAAGCGCGCCGCCGTCAGCCCCGCCCGGTTCAGGTAGCCCCGCCCCAGCCCGGCCCCGCCCAGGTACAGCTCACCTGCCGCCCCCTGCGGCGCCAGGTTCAGGTCCGTATCGAGCACCCGCACCGTCACGTTGCCGATCGGCCGCCCAATCGGCACCGTAGGCCCGCCGTCGCGCCGGCACTGCCAGTGCGTCACGTCGATCGCCGCTTCGGTCGGGCCGTACAGGTTGTACAGCGCCGCCTGCGGCAGCCGCTCGAACACCGCCTGCTGTGCCTGCGGCGGCAGGGCCTCGCCGCTGCAGATCACCCGCCGCACGCTGTCGCACCCCGCGCTGTCCCCGTGTGCGAGGAAGGCCTGCAGCATCGCCGGCACGAAGTGCAGCGTGCTCACCCCATGCTGCCGGATCAGCGCCGCCAGCCGCCCCGGGTCGCGGTGTTCCCCCGGCCCTGCCAGCAGCAGCCGTGCGCCCGTCGTCAGCGGCCACAGGAATTCCCACACCGACACGTCGAAGCCGAACGGGGTCTTCTGCAGTACCGTGTCGCCCGTATCCAGCCGATAGGCCGCCTGCATCCAGGCCAGCCGGTTGTACAGCGCGCCATGCCGGTTGGCCGCCCCCTTGGGGCGCCCGGTCGAGCCCGAGGTGTGGATCACGTACGCCAGGTGCTCCGCGTGCAGCGCCACCACCGGCTCGTATTCCGGCTCGCCGGCGAGGTCCAGCCCGTCCACCTCGAACACCGGCACCCCGGCCGGCGGCACCACCCGCCCGGCCAGCCCCGGGCCGGTCAGCAACAGCGCGATGCCGCTGTCGGCCGCCATGTAGGCCAGCCGCTCGGCCGGGTAGTCCGGGTCCAGCGGCACGTACGCCCCGCCGGCCTTCAGCACCGCCAGCAGGCTCACCACCAATGTCACCGAGCGTTCCAGCGCGATGCCCACCCGGACTTCCGGGCCGACGCCCAGTGCGATCAGCCGGTGCGCCAGGCGGTTGGCGCGGGCGTTGAGTTCGCCGTAGCTCAGCGCCGTGTCGCCGAACAGCAGCGCCGTCGCCTGCGGCCGGGTCTGCGCCTGCTGCTCGAACAGCCGCTGCACCGGCAGCGGCGCGCCGTAGTCCTGCGCATTGCTGCCCCAGTGCCGCAGCGTCACCTGTTCGGCCTCGTCCAGCAGCGCCACCGCGCCCAGCGGCGTACCCGGACGACGGCACCATGCTTCGAGCAGCGCTACGTAATGTCCGGCCAGCCGCGCGATGGTGGCCGTGTCGAATACGTCGGCCGCGTAGCGGAAATTCGCCTGCAGCCGGCCGTGCCCGTCCTCCACGCTTTCCAGCATCAGTTCGAACTGGGCGGCCGGCGGGTCGATGTCCAGCCGCTCGACCGCGACCCCGGGCCAGGCAGCCGGCGCCGGCGCGTCACGGCGCAGGTGGTTGAACATCACCTGGAACAGCGGGTTGTGGGCCAGGCTGCGCTCGGGCTGCAACGCCTGCACCAGTTGTTCGAACGGCAGGTCCTGGCGCGCCTGGGCCTCGATCGCGGTGTCGCGGGTCTGCGCCAGCAGCGCCGCCAGCGTTGTCCGGGCGTCGACCTGCACCCGCAGCACCTGGGTGTTGACGAAGAAACCGACCACGCCCAGCACCTCGGCGCGGTTGCGGTTGGCCACCGGCACGCCGACGCGCAGGTCGCCCTGCCCGGTATGGCGGAACAACAGCGCCTGGAACGCCGCCAACAGCGCCATGAACAACGTGGCGCCGTGCTGCTGCGCCTGCTGCCGGACCCTGGCCGCAAGTGCCTCGTCGAGCACGACGACATGGCAGGCGCCGGCGCGGGCCCCGGTCGGTGCCCGTGGCCGGTCCCCCTGCAGCGCCAGCACCGGCTGTTCGCCGCCCAGTTGCGCGCGCCACCAGGCGAGCTGGCGCTCGCCTTCGGCCCCCTGCAGCCACTGCCGCTGCCACACGGCGTAATCGGCGTACTGGATCGGCAGCGCGGGCAGGGTCGGCGCCGCGCCGTCGAGCGCCGCCCGGTAGCCTGCGGCCAGCTCGTCCAGGATCAGCCCGGTCGAGTGCGCGTCCGAGATGATGTGGTGCATGACCACCAGCAGCCGGTGCTCATCGGTGCCGCAGCGCAACAGCAGCACGCGCAGCAGCGGGCCTTGCGCCAGATCGAACGGCGTGTCGCACAGCTGCGCCCACGCCTCGTGGATGCGCTGCTCGCGCGCATCGGGCATGCAGCCCGCCAGGTCGATGCACGGCAGCGCGAGCTCCGACACCGGCCCGATCCATTGTTCCGGCTCACCGGCTGCGCCGGCGCGGAACACCGTGCGCAGCGCTTCGTGGCGCGCCAGCAACGCCTGCAGGCTGGCGTGCAGCGCCGCCACGTCGAGCCGGCCGGTGAGACGCAGGCCACCACCCAGGTGGTAGGCCGTGCCGGACGGGTCCAGCTGCCACAGGAACCACAGCCGTTGCTGGGCATACGACAACGGCGCGTGGTGTCGTTCGGCGCGACGTGGGATCGCATCACGCGTCGGCGCATCGCTGGCGCCCGCCAGGCGCTGCTGCAGCCGGGCACGTTGTTCGGGGCTCAGCCGGGCGCGGCGTTCGGTAAGGTCGGGATGGTCGGACATGGGATTCTCAAAGGGTTGCGGGCGCGGGATCGGCAGGCGCGTCGGCGTTTTCGATCTCTTCGATCAGACGGGTTTCGACGAGCACCGCCAGCGCGGCGAGCGTCGGGGTGCGCAGGAAGGCGGCCGGGTGCAGCGTCACGCCGTAGGCATGGCCGACCTGGGCCAGCAGTTGGATCGCCAGCAGCGAATCGCCGCCCAGCTCGAACAGGTTGTCGTGCATGCCGATGGGATCGATGCCGAGAAACCCGGTCCACAGCGCGGCAAGATCCTGTTCCAGCCCCTCGGCCGGCATGGTGTAGGGCGTGGACAGCGTCGGACGGGCCCGGCGTGGACGCTCGGCCGGGCGGGTGGGCAGTGCCCGCGCCAGCAGCGCATCGGGACGCATCCGTTCGAGCTGCGTCTGCAGATCGATGCTGCTGATCACGGTGCGTGGCGCCAACGGTCCGCACACCACCTGCTCGAACAGCGCGGCGCCGCGCGCCGCGTCCAGCCCGGCGTCGTCCGGCAAGGTCTGCCCGGCAGCCATGCCGATGCCACGCCAGGTATCCCAGTCGACCGAGAACACCGCCGGTCCGCCTTGCCGGGCCGCGTGGGCGGCATAGGCATCCTGGAAGGCGTTGGCGGCGCAATAGTCGATCTGGCCGAACCCGCCGGCGAGCGCGGTCAGCGATGCGCACAGCAGCACGAAATCCGGCGGTTCGTGCTGCAGCGCGGCCAACAGCAGCTGTGTGCCGCGCAGCTTGGGGGCGAACACCGCGTCGACCGCCGCGCGGGACCGGTCCGCGATCATGCCGCCCCCGGGCACGCCGGCCGCGTGGATCACGCCATCGATCCTGCCGAAGCGTTGCCGCGCCTGCGCCAGCGCAGCCTGCAGCGCAGCGGCATCGGCCACGTCCGCCGCCAGTGCCAGCACCTGCGCCCCGCTGGCCGCGAGCGCATCGAGCGCCGGCTGCGCCTTGGCCGGCGTGCGGGCCAGCAGCACCAGCCGCGCCTGCCAGCGTCCGGCCAGTTGCCGGGCCAGCGCCAGGCCGATGCCGCCCAGCCCGCCGGTGATCAGATAGGTGCCGCCTTGCCGCAGCCGCGGCGTTGCGGGCACATCGCGCGGTGCCGGCCGGTACTCGGGCAGCCAGCGGTGCAGGCCGCGATAGGCGACCAGCGGCGGGCCGTCCGGGCAGTCGGTTTCAGCGGCGAGGCAGGCGGCGAGCCGGGCTTCGAGCACACTGCCGACTGGCGGCGGCACCACGTCGATCAACCGGCAGCCCAGCCCGGGCAGCTCCTGCGGTATCACCTTGCATGGGCCGTGCAGGGTCGCCAGGCACGGATACAGCGACTCGTCGCCGGTCACATCCTCCAACCCCTGGGCGATCACGGTGAGCGTAGCCCGGAGCGGATCAGCACCGTGCGCCACGGCCTGCGCCAACGCCAGCAGGCTGAAGAAGCCGTGTTCCAGCTGCGCCGCCTCGTCCAGCTGCGGCGCATCCAGCGTCCACAGGTGGACGAGGCGGGCCGGGGCACCGTATTGCGCGGTGACGGCGCGCAGCAGGGCGTCGTAATCCGCGCGTTCGCCGGGCCGCAGCTGGTAGCGGTCCGCAGCCAGCGCGGCATAGTGCCCGCCCGGCACCACCCGGATCACCTGCCGGCCCAGCCCGCCCAGTTGCTCGGCAAGCCGTTCGGCCAGCGGCTGCGTGCCGGCGAACAGCAGCACCGGCGTGGCACCCGATGCGGCAGCGGGCGCGGCATCGATGCGCCGGTAGCCCGGCAGGTAGCGGCCGTCGTGCGCGGCGGCAGCGAAGGCGGTTGCCATGGGCACCGCAGGCACTGCGGCGGTCGGCGGATCGATCCAGTAGCGCTGCCGTTCGAACGGATACGTGGGCAGCGGCACGCGGCGGCGCGGCGTCCCCGGGGCGGTCACCGCCGCTGTGTCCAGGTCGATGCCGGCCACCCACAGTTGCGCGAGGCAATCCGCCGGCTGCGCGGCGTTCCGATCTCGGCGCTGCGGATGGCACTGGGACGCCAGGATGGGTCGGCCGGCAGCGGCGGGATGGCGACGCGCCAGCGTGCTCAGGGTCTCGCCCGGCCCGACCTCCAGCAGGATGCGATCGGCCCGCGCCAGCAGCGTGCCGAGCCCGTCGGCAAAGCGCACCGTGCCGCGCGCGTGGCGCATCCAGTAGTCGGGGCTGCAGGCTTCCTCCGCGGTGATCCAGCGGCCGCTGAGGTTGGAGACGAACGGAAGCTGCGGTGCCGAGAAGGCGACCCGGGACAACACGGTCCCGAACTCGCCCAGCAAGGGTTCGATCGATGCGGAATGGAACGCATGCGACACCTGCAGGCGCCGCACCGCGACGCCGCGCGCGGCCAGCGCCTGTCCGGCCGCCGCGATCGCGTCTTCCGGGCCGGACAATACGCACAGGTCCGCCGCGTTGACGGCGGCCAGATCGCAACCGGCCTGCAGCCAGGGTGCCAGCTGTGCCTCTGGCAGAGCGACGGCCAGCATCGCGCCGGGCGGCATCGCCTGCAGCAGCCGGCCGCGTGCGGCCACCAGCGTCAACGCGCCCTCCAGCCCGAACACGCCGGCCACGCAGGCCGCCACATATTCGCCGATGCTGTGGCCCAGCATGGCATCCGGCCGCACGCCCCAGCTCAGCCACAACTGGGCGAGCGCATACTCGACCACGAACAGCGCCGGCTGGGTGAGCGCGGTCTGCGCCAGCCGGACGGCCGCTTCGGCCTCGTCTGCGGCATCGGTCAGCAGCAGCGTGCGCAGGTCGATGCCCAGCTGCGGCAGCAGCAGCGTGCTGCACCGGTCCACCGTGTCGCGGAACACCGCCTCGCTGCGATAGAGCGCCGCCCCCATCGCCGCGTGCTGCGCGCCCTGACCGGGGAACAGGAAGGCCACCGCCGGTGCGGCGGACAGCGCCGACCCGGCGTGGAAACCCGGCCCGTCCTGCGCACGCAGCGCCTGGATCAACGCCGCACACCCGTCGCCCACCGCCGCTGCACGCCCGGCGAAGCGCCGGCGCCCGGCGCACAACGTGTGCGCCACATCGGCCAGCGGCAGCCCGGGATGCGCCTCCAGGTGGTCAGCCAGCCGGCGGCAGCTTTGCGCCAGCGCGTCGGCGCTGCGCGCCGACAGCAGCAGTACCCGGCAGCCGGCGTCATTCGGCGGCGGTGCTGACGGCGCTTCCTCGAGCACCACGTGCACATTGGTGCCGCCAAAACCGAACGAGCTGACCCCTGCGCGGCGCGGATGCGCGGTCTGCGGCCAGGGCCGGGTCGCCGCATTGACGTAGAACGGGCTGTCCGCGAGGTTCAGCTGCGGGTTGGGCTGCTCGAAATGCAGGCTGGCGGGCAGCGTGCGATGCTTGAGCGCCAGCACCGTCTTGATCAGGCCGGCCACGCCGGCCGCCGCATCCAGATGGCCGATGTTGGTCTTGACCGAGCCGATGGCGCAGCAACCGCGTGCTGTGGTATCGGCGCGGAATGCCTGGGTCAACGCGGCGATCTCGATCGGATCGCCCAGCACCGTGCCGGTGCCGTGGGCTTCGATGTAGCCGATGGTGTCGGCGGTGACCCCGGCCACCAGTTGGGCGGTGCGGATCACCCCCGCCTGCCCGGCCACGCCGGGCGCGGTGAAGCCCACCTTGTCCGCGCCGTCGTTGTTGGCGGCGCTGCCCTTGATCACCGCGTGCACGGTATCGCCGTCGCGCAGCGCGTCGTCGAGCCGTTTGAGCACGACGACGCCGGCGCCGCTGCCCAGCAGCGTGCCGGCGGCGCGGCTGTCGAAGGCGCGGCAATGGCCGTCGGGCGACAGGATGGCCCCCGCCTGATAGCGATAGCCGCCATTCTGCAGCAGGTTGAGCGAGACGCCCCCGGCCAGCGCCAGATCGCATTCGTGCCCCAGCAGCCCCTGGCAGGCGGTGTGCACCGCCGTCAGCGAGGTCGAGCAGGCGGTCTGGACCGTCACTGCCGGCCCTTTCAGGTTGAGCTTGTAGGCGACCCGGGTGCACAGCGCATCGGCCATGTTGCCGCCCAAGAGGCCCAGCAGTTCGGCGATGTTGCCGCCGTCGGCCAGTGTGCAGTGCGGCAGCAGGTGCCGGATCAGATACAGGCTGGCGCCGCTGCCGCCATAGACCCCGGTACGGGTGGGACAGCGTCCGGCGTCATAGCCGGCATGCTCCAGCGCCGCCCAGGCGCACTCCAGGAACAGGCGCTGCTGCGGGTCCAGGTGCTCGGCGTCGCGCGGGGTGTAGCCGAAGAAGCCGGCGTCGAACTGGTCGATGCCGTCCAGCGGCATGCCGGCCTTCACGTAGTCGGGATCGTCCAGCAGCGCCTGCGGCACGCCCCGCTCGCGCAGTTGCGCGTCGCTGTAGGTCACCACCGATTCCACGCCATCGCGCAGGTTGCGCCAGAAGGCGTCGATGTCGGCGGCGCCGGGAAAGCGGCCGGCCATGCCGACGATGGCGATCTCAAGGCCGTTGGCCTCATCGCCCGGATGCGGTTGCTGCATCATTCGGCCCTCTCTTCGGCGCGTCGACGCAACGCGGCACGCCGGCGCTGCGCATGCGCCGCGTCGTGCCCGGTGGACGGGTCCGGCCCGGCAGCGGGGATCCCCGAACCGATCCAGCTTGCCAGCGCCGCCACGCTCGGGTACTTGAACAGGTCCACCAGCGCGATGCCGCGCTGCAGCCGCGCCTGCAACAGCTGATGTACGCGGATCAGGTGCAGCGAATGCCCGCCCAGCTCGAAGAAGTGGTCGTGCCGGCCCACCCGCTCCAGCCCCAGCACCTCCGCCCAGATCCCGGCCAGCAACACCTCCACCTCGCCCTGCGGCGCCGCGTAGTCCCCCCGCGCCACCCCCTGCGGCGCCGGCAGCGCCTTGCGGTCCACCTTGCCGTTCGCGTTCAGCGGCAGTGCCTCCAGCAGCGTGAGCGTCCCCGGCACCATGTAGTCCGGCAGCACCGTTCCCAGCGCCGCCTTCAGCTGCGCCACGTCCAGCCCCGCCGGGCACACATACGCCGCCAGCCCAGGCCCCCCCGGGCCCTCACGTGCCACCACCACCGCCTCGCGCACCCCCGGCTGCGCCAGCAGCTGTGCCTCCACCTCCCCCAGCTCGATCCGCAGCCCGCGGATCTTCACCTGATGGTCGATCCGCCCCAGGTATTCCAACTGGCCTTCGCTGTTCCAGCGCACCAGATCCCCGGTGCGATAGAGCCGCCCGCCGTTGCCGTCGAACGGGTCCGCCACAAAGCGCTCCGCCGTCAGCCCGGCCCGCCCCAGGTAGCCGCGGCCCAGCCCGGCCCCACCCAGGTACAGCTCACCTGCCGCCCCCTGCGGCGCCAGGTTCAGGTCCGTATCGAGCACCCGCACCGTCACGTTGCCGATCGGCCGCCCAATCGGCACCGTAGGCCCGCCGTCGCGCCGGCACTGCCAGTGCGTCACGTCGATCGCCGCTTCGGTCGGGCCGTACAGGTTGTACAGCGCCGCCTGCGGCAGCCGCTCGAACACCGCCTGCTGTGCCTGCGGCGGCAGGGCCTCGCCGCTGCAGATCACCCGCCGCACGCTGTCGCACCCCGCGCTGTCCCCGTGTGCGAGGAAGGCCTGCAGCATCGCCGGCACGAAGTGCAGCGTGCTCACCCCATGCTGCCGGATCAGCGCCGCCAGCCGCCCCGGGTCGCGGTGTTCCCCCGGCCCTGCCAGCAGCAGCCGTGCGCCCGTCGTCAGCGGCCACAGGAATTCCCACACCGACACGTCGAAGCCGAACGGGGTCTTCTGCAGTACCGTGTCGCCCGTATCCAGCCGATAGGCCGCCTGCATCCAGGCCAGCCGGTTGTACAGCGCGCCATGCCGGTTGGCCGCCCCCTTGGGGCGCCCGGTCGAGCCCGAGGTGTGGATCACGTACGCCAGGTGCTCCGCGTGCAGCGCCACCACCGGCTCGTATTCCGGCTCGCCGGCGAGGTCCAGCCCGTCCACCTCGAACACCGGCACCCCGGCCGGCGGCACCACCCGCCCGGCCAGCCCCGGGCCGGTCAGCAACAGCGCGATGCCGCTGTCGGCCGCCATGTAGGCCAGCCGCTCGGCCGGGTAGTCCGGGTCCAGCGGCACGTACGCCCCGCCGGCCTTCAGCACCGCCAGCAGGCTCACCACCAATGTCACCGAGCGTTCCAGCGCGATGCCCACCCGGACTTCCGGGCCGACGCCCAGTGCGATCAGCCGGTGCGCCAGGCGGTTGGCGCGGGCGTTGAGTTCGCCGTAGCTGAGCGTCGTGTCGCCGAACAGCAGCGCCGTCGCCTGCGGCCGGGTCTGCGCCTGCTGCTCGAACAGCCGCTGCACCGGCAGCGGTGCGCCGTAGTCCTGCGCATTGCTGCCCCAGTGCCGCAGCGTCGCCTGCTCCGCCTCATCCAGCAGCGCCACCGCGCCCAGCGGCTGCGCGGTGTCCTCCACCAGCGCCTGCAGCACACGCAGGTAGTGTCGGCCCAGCCGTGCCATCGTCGATGCGGCGAACAGTTCCTGCGCATAGACCAGGCGGATCGAGACGCTGCCGTCGCTGCGCTCGCACACCTGCATCGTCAGCTCGAACTGCGCCGACGGCTCGGGCAGCGGGTATTCGGCAACCGCCAGTCCCGGCAGCCGGTCCAGCGCGCCGTAGTCATGCCGCAGGTAGTTGAACATCACCTGGAACAGCGGGTTGTGGGCCAGGCTGCGCTCGGGCTGCAGCGCCTCGACCAGCACTTCGAACGGCAGGTCCTGGTGCGCCTGCGCGCCCAGCGCGACGCGGCGGGTGTCGTCCAGCGCCTGCGCAAGCGAAGTGCGCCCGTCCAGCACGGCACGCAGCACCTGGGTGTTGACGAAGCAGCCGAGCACGCCTTCGGTATCCATCTGATGGCGATTGGCCACCGGCACGCCGACACGGATGTCGGCCTGTCCGGTATGGCGGTGCAGCAGCACCTGGTAGCCGGTCAGCAACACCATGAAGAGGGTGGCGCGCTGCGCGGCGGCCACCTGACGCAGCCCGGCCAGCAGGTCGGCCGGCAGCTCAAGCGCATGATGGGCCGCGCGATAGCCGGCCTCAGCCCGACGCGGCGCATCGGTGGGCAGCGTCAGCACCGGCTGCTCGTCACCCAGCTGCGCCCGCCACCACGCCAGCTGCCGGTCGCGCTCGCCGGCGGCCAGCCGCTCACGCTGCCACGCCGCGTAGTCGAGGTACTGGACCGGCAAGGGCGCCAGCGGCACGGCCGGCGCACCGGCCAGCCGGGCCAGGTAGCAGGTGGCCAGCTCGTCGATCAGCACCTGGATCGAGACGCCGTCCGACACGATGTGGTGCGCCACCACGATGAGCACCTGTTCCGCATCGGCAAGCCGGGCCAGTTCGACGCGCCACAACGGTCCATGCGCCAGGTCGAACGGCTGCGCATGGCAGCGTGCCGCCTGCTGCGCCAGTTGCGCCTCGCGCTCGGCCGGCGTGAGGCTGCGTAGATCGGTATGCACCAGCTGCGGCGCGCATGCGGGCTCGATCCACTGCGCGACCACGGCTTCGCCGGTGCTCCGGAACACGGTACGCAGTGCGTCGTGGCGCGCGACGAGGTCGGCCAGCGCCCCTTGCAACGCGTCGGCCTGCAGCACGCCGGTCAGCCGCAGCGCCACGGCGGCATGATAGGCGCAGCCGGTCGGATCGAGCTGCCACAGGAACCATTGGCGTGCCTGCGCGTGCGACAGCGGCTGCGGGCCGGTGCGGCCCGCCTCGGGCAGCCGGGGGATGCGGCCCGGCACGGCCGCGGCGTCCCGCTCGCCGGGTGGTGGCAGCGCCTGCGCCATCCGGTCCAGCCGGGGATGGTCGAACAGCAACTGCAGCGAGGGGGTCATGCCCCATTGCTCGCCGATGCGCGCCGCCAGTTGCACCATGCTCAGCGAATTGCCGCCCAGCGCGAAGAAGTGCGCGTCCTGCGCCAGCGGCACCGTGTCGTCCAGCCGCAGCACAGCCCGCCATAGCGCGGCCAGCCGTGCCTGCGCCGCCGTCAACGGCGCGACGGGCGCCTCCGCCGGCGCCTGCGCCCCACCGCTGACCAGGCGGCCGAATTCATGGATGGCCCACGCGTCCAGCGTTCGTGCCTGCCAGCCGTCACGGCAGGCGTTGCGCTGCAGCTTGCCGCTGGAGGTCTTGGGCAGTGCCCCGGGGTTGAGCAGCACCACCACCGACAGCGGTTCGCCGCACAGCTCGCTCACCGTGGCGCTCAGCACCTGCACCAATGCCTCGGGCCGGATCAGCTTTTGCATGCCACGCGACAGCTCGGCCGCCACGCCGATGCCCTCGCCGCCCGGCCCTGCCACCGAAAATGCGGCCACCCGCCCCTTGCGCACCGCTTCCACCTCGGCCTCGATCGCCCGCTCGATGTCCTGCGGATAGAGGTTGTGGCCCCGGACGATGATCAGGTCCTTGACCCGACCGGCAATGTAGAGCTGGTCAGCATGGACGAAGCCCAGATCGCCGGTACGCAGCCAGGTGACGCCGTCATGCCCGACGAAGGCGGCGTGGGTGGCGTCGGGCTTGCCCCAGTAGCCGCTGGCGATGCTGGGGCCGCTCGCCCAGATCTCGCCGACCCGGCCCTCTGCCAGCGGCACGGGGGGTGCGACCGGATCGACGATCCGCACCGCGTGCCCGGACGGCGGGCGGCCGCAGCCGACCAGCGCCGCGCCATCCGGCGTTGCCTCGGCCCGGCCCTGTGCCAGCGCCGCGGTGGAGAAACGCTGGGTGGTCATGCCGGCGCCGCGCGTGCTGCCGGTGACGAACAGCGTGGCTTCGGCAAGGCCATAGCAGGGGTAGAGTGCCCCGGCATCGAAGCCGGCCGGCGCGAAACGCGCGGCGAAGCCCGCCAAGGTGTCATGGCGCACGGGTTCCGCGCCCGAGAAGGCGATGCGCCAGCTCGACAGATCCAGCTGCGCCAGTTGCTCATCGGTCACCCGCTCCAGGCACAGCCGGTAGGCGAAGTCCGGGCCGCCGCTGATGCTGCCGCGATGCCGCGCGATCGCCTGCAGCCAGCGCACCGGGCGCTCCAGGAAGAAGCGCGGCGTCATCAGCACCAGCTTGATGCCGCGATGGATGGGCTGCAGCATGCCGCCGATCAGGCCCATGTCGTGGAACAGCGGCAGCCACGAGACAAAGGCGTCGTCGGCGCCGACCACCAGGCCCGCTTCGATGGCACGTGCGTTGGCCATCAGGTTGTCGTGGCTGACCATCACGCCCTTGGGTGCCGAAGTGGAGCCGGAGGTGTACTGCAGGAAGGCGATGTCGCCGCCCTGCGGCGTGTGCGCGACCCAGTCGTCGGCGCCAGACTCGTCCGATTCGTCGACCGCCACCACCGCAAGCCGCGGCAGCACGGCACTGATCGGGCTGTGCAGCGCCGCCAGCGTCAGCACGCCGGCGGCCCCGGCATCCGCGGCGATGCCGAGCAGCCGCGCCTGGTGCGCTGGGCGCGACGATTCGGGCAGCGCCACCGGCACGGCCACCATGCCGGCGTACAGGCAGGCAAAGAAGCTGACGACGTGGTGATCGTCGTTGTCCAGCAGGATCAACAGGCGCTCGCCACAGCTGAAGCGACGCTGCAGCGTGGCGGCCAGCGCGCGCACCCGCAGATCGAGCATCCGGTAGCTGATGACCCGGTCCACAGGCTCGCCATCCCGCTCGGCCACCGCCACCAGCGCGGTGTCGTCGGGGCGCTCGGCCGCCAGCGTGCGCAGGTGGGCCACGAAATGCGCGGGAAAACGGCGTGCGGCAGGATAGGCTGTCATCTTGCATCCTCAGGGAATGTGAAACGGTGTGGCGCAACGGTCCGCCGGTGGCGGCCCGGGCGGGCGGCGGCAGGCTGCCACCGGTTCGCAGTGGCGCTATGGCAAGGCGCGGTCCAGGTTGCCATGCGGCTGGGCCATTGCCACCACCACCTTGCGCGGCCCGTTGAACGGTGCGCGGGCGTGCGCGGCCAGCATGTTGTCGAGCATCAGCACATCGCCTTCCTGCCAGCGGAACGACACGGTCTCGGCCGCCAGCACCGCGCGCACCTCGGCGAACACCGCATCGGGGATGACCGCGCCGTCGGCGAAATAGGTGTTGCGTGGCAAGTTGTCGGCACCGAGCAGTTCTTCCAGCGATTCACGCACCTCGGGCGGCAGGTTGGACGCATGGAACAGGTGGGCCTGGTTGAACCAGACCGGCTCGCCGGTGACCGGATGCGTCTCGATCGCCTGGCACAGCTGGCTGGTGCGCAACGTGCCATCCGCCAGCCAGACGCAGTCGATGGCGTTGCGGCGGCAGTAGGCTTCGACCTCGGCAGGGTTGTCGGTGTTGAACACGCTCTGCCACGGCACATCGAAATCGCCGTAGTTGCGCACGTAGCGCACGCCCGGTGCAAAGCGGCGACGGATCGCCTCGGGCATGCGCCGGTAGATGGCCCGACTGTCGGCGATCGGGGTTTCGCCGCCTTCAGGCGCGGCGGTGACGCAATGGAACCAGATCTTCATCGGCCATTCGCGGGTGTAGGCCTGCTCGTTGTGCAGCGGTATCGATTGGTGCGCCGGGTATTCGGTCGAGGTGTAGATGCCGCCGCCCACCGCCGAGCGCGGCGTCGAGCCGAACTCATAGCTCAGCAACGGATGGCCGAAGCCGGCGGCGAACTGCCGGAACTGCTCGACCTGCGGCACCGAGAAGCCACGCAGCAATACGCCGCCGACCCTGGGCAGATGGTGCTCGATCTCGTGGCGCAGCCGGGGCAGCGCCTGCAGTAGCGGCTCCTGCGGGTATGCGGGGGTGAGCAGCACGGGCAGTGCCGTGGCGGCGGGGCCGGTTCGTTCGAATCGGGTCAGTACATCGTTCATCAAGCGTCCTCGATTTGCCGTTGCGGGAGGCCGGCGTCCACCGGCCCGGTCCCGCCGGAGAGCGGCCCCAGCACACGCACCAGGGCTGCAAGCAATGCCGCCTCGTGCTGGCGGATGAAGAAATGCCCGCCGTCGAACCATTCGAGCGCGAAGTGCCCGGCCGTCTCGGCGTGCCAGGCCTCGATCCGCTGCGGGGCGATATCGTCCTGCCGGCCGCCGAACGCATGGATGGGCAATGGCAGTGGCGGCCCGGACTGCGGCTGGAAGCTCGCGCAAACGCGGTAGTCGGCGCCCAGCGTGTCCAGCGCCAGCTGCAGCAGCGCCTCGTTGCGCAGCACGTCATCGGGCGTGCCGCCATGCCGACGCAGCTCGGCCAGCAGTGCGGCATGGTCGTGCCGCCCCGGGTAGGGCCCGCGGTCGCGGCACGATGGCGCGGGGCTGGCCGAGACCAGCAGGGCGTGCGGCAAGGGCCGGCCCAGCGCACGCTGCCGGTGCGCGATGCCATGGGCCAGCAGCGCGCCCATGCTGTGCCCGAACAGCACGTAGCGCCCGTGCAGCGCCGGCTGGAATGTCTCGCACAGCTGCTCGACCAGCGCGGCGTAATCCTCCACGCAAGGCTCGGCCATCCGACTGCCGCGCCCGGGCAGCTCCAGCGGCGTCAGCCTGATCCACGGCGGCAGCGCTCGCCGCCAGCGCAGGTACATGGTGGCGCTGGCACCGGCGCACGGCAGCGCCAGGAGATCGACGGGAATGCACGGCATGGGCAACCTGTTCGTTCGGAAGAGTGACGGGCGGCAGGGAGGTGCCCGTGTGGCGGGCGCGGGTAGCGGGGCCTATTCAGCCGTGGCGTTGCCGGTCTGCTGGTCCATCCAGGTACGCAGCGACAACGGGCGCATGTCGGTCCAGGTGCGTTCCACATAGTCGAGCACCTGCCGCTTATCGCCCTCGATGCCGGGCACGGCGCGCCAGCCGCCGGGCACCGCCTTCCATTGCGGCCAGATCGAATACTGTTCTTCATGGTTGACGAGCACGATGAAGGTCTCGTCTTCGCGGTCAAAGCAACTGGCGGTCATCGGCAATCCTTGTGTGCGGAACAGTCCCCGCGGCGCGGCGCCCCGGCGGGGCGGGCGGCGGTTCTGCCTTCAAGACGGGCAGGCCGGGGATTTGTTTAGGGGCGCCCCCGGTGTGTCGCGATTGCGTCCGTGACGATGGGGGATGTGGCACAAGGCGCCGGGCAGGGCGCGGCATGGATGCCGCATGGGGCGGTCTCGCCATGGGGACGGCCACGGCCCACTGTGGCCGCGTGCATCCGCCATGCGGGGCGGGCCGGGCGGACCACGCTGCGGGCATCGCGTACGCAACAAGGCCCGGGGTGCTGTACAGCACCCCGGGCCTTGGAAAGG
Organism: Chitiniphilus purpureus; assembly: GCF_025642115.1. GTDB lineage: Bacteria > Pseudomonadota > Gammaproteobacteria > Burkholderiales > Chitinibacteraceae > Chitiniphilus > Chitiniphilus purpureus. The sequence continues at coordinate 139,570 of NZ_CP106753.1, forward strand.
TAGCGCAGCCCGCTTGCAGGGGCTGGTGCGCGGTCAGTCGGCGGCGCTTTCGCCGGGTGGCAGACAGGTGGCGGCATCCAGGTCGTGGGCCGGCGGCACCAGCCCCGACAACGACCACAGCCGTACGGCATCCGCATACGCTTTGCGGTGACCGGGGTCGGCGTCGAGCCATTGCGCAAACGCCGCCTGTGCCGCCTCGCTGCGGCCTTCGCCTTCGTGCTGGCGCATCACCCAGTTCCAGGCGTCATCCCAAGCCTGATCGCTTTGCATCGCCCCGATGTCCTTTGTGCTTTACCTTACTGTTCCGGCAACCGTGCCCGCAATGCGCGACCATACCGGCCCTCCTGTCGCCAAGGATACACCACAACCCCGCCGCCACTCAGCAGGCGGGCGGACGTCACTTCAATCTTCATCCAGCAGGCTGCGGCATTGTCTGAGCGCCTCGGCGACGTCCTTGAGCATGAAGTTGACGAGTGTGGCCGAGCATCCCAGCCGCTTGGCGATTTCACGCTGCGTAAGCCCGGCCAGCCGATACAGCTCGAATGCAAGGCGTGTCCGGGGTGGCAGCGTACCCAGCACTTCTTCAATGGCATCGAGCATCCTGCGTTCGTGCAACCCGCGCTCAGGCGTGCCCACGCCGGGGACCTGGGGCAGCTCGCCGTCATCGGTGTAGACGCGGTAGGTGGCCTCCACCGCCTGTCGCCGGCAATGGTCCAGCGCCAGATTCCTCACCACTTGGCAGCAGTAGCCGAACGGATTGGCCACCTCACGTGCGCAGGCGCCCTCGACCAGCTTGAGATAGGCCTCCTGGGTGATCTCGTCGGCCAGCTCAGGGGTGCCGACGATCTTCTTGGCCAGGCGATGCAACTGCGCCCGGTGCGCGAGAAAAACCGTCTCGAGGGTGGGTTCGGCCAGCTCAAGCAACATTCCGTGGATCTCCAGGCTTGGGCCCGGAGCATTCAGCCGCGTTCCGCCGGCGCCGTTGCGCCCGGTTGCACGCCGGTGCAGACGGTTTGCGTTGCACGCCTTGCCTGCGACAACGCATCGACTTCGGCCAACCGCTCCAGGCCACTGATCATTTTTGTGCAATATTGAGAATGATTATCATCCATTAATCCGAAAGGTGTCTATCTTCAAGCATCAGGTCGACGCCCGGTCCGTGTCAGCCAGCCTGGCCGAACCCTGCCACGCAGGCAGCCATCGCCTGGCAACCTGCACACCGGCGCACAGCGCCGGTACCATGCGCCAGGAGGGGGGCCGCGCCCCCGCCGGCATCGCCCCCTGTACGCCGGTGACCCTGGCCAACGGCCCCGATCGCGCCCCGATGCGGCGCCTGCCCTTACTGATGGAGCCCACCATGCTTTTGCAAAGCCAGCATGCCGACCTTGTCACCCCCACCGGCACCATGCGCACCTATGTGCACCGCCCGGCCGGGGAAGGCCGCTATCCGGCCGTGCTGTTCTATTCGGAGATCTTCCAGCAGACCGGGCCGATCGAGCGCGCGGCACGCTTGCTCGCCGGGCACGGCTATGCCGTGCTGGTGCCGGAAATCTTCCATGAGCTCAACCCGGTCGGCACCGTGCTTGCCTACGACAACCCCGGGCGCGACAAGGGCAATGCCGACAAGGCCGCCAAACCGGTGGAAGACTACGACCGCGACAACCGCGCGATGATCGACTGGCTGGCCGGCCAGCCGTGGTATTCGGGGCAGTTGGGCGCGATGGGCTTCTGCATCGGCGGCCATCTGGCATTCCGCGCCGCGCTGCAGCCGGAAGTGCGCGGTACCGCCTGCTTCTATGCCACCGACCTGCACACCCAGGTCATCCCCAACCAGCCAGGCCAGCACAGCATGGACCGTGCCGGCGAGATCGGTGGCGAGCTCTTGATGATCTGGGGCAAGCAGGACCCGCACATCCCGGCGACCGGCCGCGCCGAGGTCTATGCCAGGCTCGCCGCGCTCGGTCTTGATTTCACTTGGCACGAGTTCAACGGCCAGCATGCGTTCATGCGTGACGAGGGCGAGCGCTACGATGCGCAACTGCAGCGGTTGGGCTACGAGCTGGTGTTCGACCTGTTCGGGCGCACACTGCGCTAGCGTTCATACCGCGCATCCGGCTACGGCCGGACGGCGCCTGCGGCAGCGCCCAGGCGCCGGGCCAGCGCCAGATAGCCGTGCCGCGCCGCCAGCGCCCGGGCGGTCGCGCAGGCATCGGCCACATCGCAATCCGGCGCGTCGATGCCGGTGAGCAGCAGATAAGGCTGGGCCCACGGCAGGCACCGGCTGCGCGCATCGCCGGCCAGCGCGCGGGCATGCCCGGCCACCGCTGCCCAGGTGCCTTCGCCAAGCGCAAGGTGCAACAACCGGGTGTGCAATTGCAGGTGGTTGTGGAACATCGCATCGGACAGCCCGGCAAGGGCCGCCTGCACCAGCGGCGCGCGGACCAGCGGCGGCGAGCACGCGGCCTGCGTGGCGGCGACCCATGGCCCCACGTAGGCCTGCAACCCGCCCTCGATCACCGCCGCCTGCGCCTGTGACGCCAGCAGCACCGCCTCGGCCGGCGCGCCCAGTTCGAGCGCGACGCGCGCCTGCCCTTCCAGGAACAGCGGCAGAAAACGCGACAACCCGGCCGCCTGTGCCACCTGCAACCCCTGCCCGAGGTATTGCGCCGCCGAATCGGCCTCGTCCATCTCCAGCAGCACCCAGCCCGCAGCGAGGCAGGAAAACGCCTCTGCCCGCGCCAGGCCGATCCGGCGCGCGATATCGATGGAGAACAGCGTCTCCTCCAGGCTGGCCGCCACTTCGCCCAGGTACAGCAGCACCGAGCCGAGCGCGGCGCGGTTGGCCGCCTGGATGGGCAGCAGCTCGTGCTCGCCGCACAGCGCCAGGCACGCTTCGTACTGCTGGCGCGCCCGCCCGAACTCCCCTTGCGCGTAGTCGGCATCGGCCAGGCCGGAGTAGGCGCGGGCCTGCAGGACCTTGTCCCCGGCCCGGCATGCATGGTCGAGCGCCAGCGATTGTGCCGCCATGCTGCGGGCCACTTCATTGCGCGGAAAACTGGCACGGCCGCGCAGATAGTACAGCTGCGCCAGCGCCGCCGGCGTCGCCCCGCCACGCTGTTCCAGGGTCTGCAACAGCGCGAGCGCCTCGTCGATGCGATCGAGCTGCAGCAGCGCTTCGGCCGCCGCCAGCTGGGCCGTCCACGCGCACTGCGACCCGCCCAGCTCCGCGGCGCGCCGCAGATGGACCAGCGCCAGTGCCGGCCTGCCGCGTCTGAGCTGCAGCTCGCCGCTCAAACCGTGCAGCCGGCCCGCATGCGCCGGCCCATGCGGCAACGCTCGCGCCATCTCCAGCAGCGCCAGCGCCGCCGTGTCGCGCAACGCTTCGGCTTCGGCACAGGCGGCATCCAGCAGCGCCGGCACCGCCTGCGGCGAGCCGGCAAACGCCAGGTGCCGGGCACGCGCCGCCGGATCACGATCGCGATACCATTGCGCGATGCGCAGGTGCAATTCCGCGCGTGCCGCCGGCTGCAGCTGCTGATAGACCAGATCGCGCACCAGGGCGCTGGTGAAGCGCCACTGATCGCCGGCCCGGGCGATCAAGAGCGGCCCGCTGCCCGACCCGCTCAGCGGCGTACCGGCAAGCTCGGCCAACAACGCCGCGCTGCATTGCTCGCCCGCCACCGCGGCCACCCCCAGCGCATGACGCTCGCCGGCCGACAGCCGCAGCACCTCGGCGTTGACCGCGGCCCGCAACGACGCGGGCAGCGCCTCGCCGGCTTCGGGATGTGCGAGCAGGCAGGTCAGGAACAGCGGGTTGCCAGCAGCGCGGTCCAGGCAGGCCTGCAGGTGCGGCGCGGCGGCATGGCCGAGCGCTTCGGCCAGTTGCAACGCCGCCGGGCGCGGCAACGGCGCAAGATCGAGTGTGATGCATGGCACGCAGGCATCCGCCGCCTGCGGCCCCAGCTCCCGCGCCGGTACGCTGGCGCTACGCACCGTGGTCAGCAACAGCACCGGCTGGGCCTGCAACTCGCCCAGCACCGCGATCAACGTCTGCCACAATGCCTCGCCGGCGTCGTGTCCGTCGTCGATCACCAGCAGTTGCGGCATCGAGGCGGCGCGCCAGCGCAACAGCTCACGCAGCAGTTCGGCCTGCAATTGCTCGCCGCTGCCCGGTGCGGTTGCCGCAAGGACGCCGCGCAGCACCGGACCCAGCGGCTGCCCCAGCAACTGCAGCAGCCACGCCTCGTGCGCCAGTCCGAGCCCGTAGCGCGACAGGTCGGGCAGGCTGCGCCCGTTGCCGGCCACCTGCACGATCAACCGTTCGAGCAACGCGGCCCCCTGCCCCGGCACGCGCTGCCGGGCATGCAGCACATGGCACTCGAACCCCATCGCCAGCGCCCAGGTCACACATTCGCCCGCCAGCCGCGACTTGCCCATGCCGATGCCGGCCCGCAGCAGCATCAACGATGCGCTGTGCCCCTGCCGGCAGGCATCAAGGCTGGCACGCAGCCGCTGCATTTCCGCGTGCCGGCCGGCGAGTGCGGGCGCCGAAGGCAAGGCGGAAGGCATGTTGCCCAACACCGCCCACTCGTGCGCATCCTCGGCCGGGGCCAGCATGAAGACGTCGCCCAGCAGCTCGCGGATCGAGGCGCAGATACGGATCTGCCCTGCCACGGGCTGCGGCGGCACGGCAGTGGGGCGGGCCAGCGCCACGCCGTCCCGGCTGATCGTGACTTCGCCGAATGTGACACGGAACGACGGCTGCAGGCTGCCCGGCCAAGCCATCGCCAACAGACGCATTGCCGCCTGCACCGCATAGAACGGCGCATCGCCGGCCTGCTCGTCCAGGCCGAAGGCGTACAGCAACGCATCATCGCCGCTGTGCAGCCGCTCCGCGCGCAAGGGCTCGAGCACCGGCCGGCCATCGGGCATGGCGGGGCCAGGCCACCATATCCACAACAGCGGCACGGTATGGTTCTCGGACCAGGCCGACGGGGCGGTGCCCGGCGGTGCTTCGGGCGCCATCAGTTCGGGCACGGAGACCCCGAAGAAGCGGGCCAGGTCGATGGCGGTGCGCAGGCTGACGCTGCGACCCCCTTCTGCGCGCTTGAGCGTGGCAATGGACACGTACAGCCGCTGCTGCAGGCAGGCCTGGACCAGTTGGGCCTGGGTCAGCAGCTTGCGACGGCGCAACGCAGCGACCTTGCCTGGGGGCAAGGTGACCGAACGGATGGACGCAGGCGGTAGGTCGGAGCGGGTCATCAAGGGCACCGGCGGTCGTTCGCGCGAACTGATCCCCAACTGATACGCGAACGCATTGCTCCCGCTATTTAACATGCCGGCGCACGCTCGCATACTGGCGCGTTTGCCAGCGGGGCCGTCGCCTGCGCCGACGGCATCCGTGCAGGCGGCACCGCCGACGCCTTTGCCAGGCAAAGCGCGCGGTGCAGACAGCCGCCGAAGCCACGGGCCCGACCGGCCCCAGGGCCGCCGCGTGGCAGACCGGGCGCATCCCACCCCCAGGAATCGACATGGGCCTGCATACGTTTCAGATCCTTGGCGTCTCCAGTCGCAAGCTGGGCCGCCTGCAGCAGACACTGAGCCAATCCGGGTTCGACGTGATCCCGACCGCGACCGGCTTTCGTATCACCGCGCCGGACGTATCCGGCCACCTGTTCTACAACCCGGCGACCTACACGCTGTCGGTCGATCTGCATGCCATCCCCGTACCCACGTCGCCGGGCGGCATGGTGGGATTGATCTACGACCAGATCAGCAGCCTGCCCGACATGTAAACCCCATCGGCCGTCCCAGCGGCACACCATGCCGCGCGGGCGCACCGGCCCTGCCTTTGCCCACCGCCCCATGGGCCTGCGCATCACGGCGCGCCGGCGCCGCCTTGACGCTATAATCCTGAGCTTTGTGAACGGTTTCGGGTCCTTCCATGCACGATCAATACCAGCCGCGCGAGATTGAGCTCGCCGCCCAGTCCAAATGGGATCAACACCAGGCTTTTCGCGCCGTCGAGGATCGCTCGAAACCCAAGTACTACTGCCTGTCGATGTTCCCCTATCCCAGCGGCAAGCTGCATATGGGGCACGTGCGCAACTACACCATCGGCGACGTGCTGTCGCGCTTCATGAAGATGAACGGCTACAACGTGCTGCAGCCGATGGGCTGGGACGCCTTCGGCATGCCGGCCGAGAACGCCGCGCTCAAGGGCGGGCGCGCCCCGGCGGCATGGACCTACGCCAACATCGAGTACATGAAGACCCAGCTCAAAAGCCTGGGCCTGGCGATCGACTGGGAACGCGAAGTCACCACCTGCAAGCCCGATTACTACCGCTGGGAGCAGTGGCTGTTCACCAAGCTGTTCGAAAAGGGCGTGATCTACAAGAAATCCGGCATCGTCAACTGGGACCCGGTGGACCAGACCGTGCTCGCCAACGAGCAGGTGATCGACGGGCGCGGCTGGCGCTCGGGGGCGCTGGTCGAGAAGCGCGAGATCCCGATGTACTACTTCGGCATCACCCAATACGCCGAGGAGCTGCTGGCCGACCTGGATCAGCTTGACGGCTGGCCCGAGCAGGTCAAGACCATGCAGCGCAACTGGATCGGCAAGAGCTTCGGTGCCGAAGTGGTGTTCGACTATGACGTCGAGTCGACCGGCGAGTCCGGTCAGCTCAAGGTGTACACCACCCGTCCCGATACGCTGATGGGCGCCACCTACGTGGCCGTCGCCGCCGAGCACCCGCTGGCAACGCGTGCCGCCGAAGGCAACCCGGCACTGCAGGCCTTCATCGCCGAATGCAAGGCCGGCTCGGTGGCCGAGGCCGATGTGGCGACCATGGACAAGAAGGGCATGCCGACCGGCCAGTTCGTCATCCATCCGCTCACCGGCGAAAAGCTGCCGGTGTGGGTCGCCAACTACGTGCTGTGGGGCTACGGCGAAGGCGCGGTGATGGCCGTACCGGCGCACGACGAGCGCGATTTCGAGTTCGCCAACAAGTACGGCCTGCCGATCAAGCAGGTCTACGCTGCAACAGAGCAGACTTTCGATGCCGCAACCTGGGCCGATTGGTACGCAGCCAAGGAAGGGCTCGTCACCGTCAACAGCGGCCAGTACGACGGCCTCGATTTCAACGGTGCCTTCGAAGCCATCGTCGCCGAACTGACCGCGCAAGCCCATGGCACCAAGCGCACCCAGTACCGGCTGCGCGACTGGGGCATCTCGCGCCAGCGCTACTGGGGCTGCCCGATTCCCATCATCCACTGCGCCAGCTGCGGCGATGTGCCGGTGCCGGCCGACCAGCTGCCGGTGCGCCTGCCCGAGAACGTGGTGCCGGACGGCCGCGGCAACCCGCTTGCGCGGCTGCCCGAGTTCCACGAGACCACCTGCCCCCGGTGCGGCAGTGCCGCCAAGCGCGAAACCGACACCATGGACACCTTCGTCGAGTCGAGCTGGTACTACGCCCGCTATGCCTCGCCGCAGTTTGAAGGCGGCATGGTCGACAAGCAGGCGTCCGACTACTGGCTGGACAACGGTGGGGTCGATCAGTACATCGGCGGCATCGAGCACGCCATCCTGCATCTGTTGTATGCGCGCTTCTTCCACAAGCTGATGCGCGACGAGGGCCTGGTCTGTGGCGATGAGCCGTTCAGGAACCTGCTGACGCAGGGCATGGTGGTGGCCGAGACGTTCTACCGCGACGCCGGCGACGGCAGGAAGGATTGGATCAACCCGGCCGACGTCGACGTGCAGCGCGACGACAAGGGCCGCACGGTGGGTGCCGTGCTCAAGAGTGACGGCGCGCCGGTGATCGTCGGCGGCACCGAGAAGATGTCCAAGTCCAAGAACAACGGTGTCGATCCGCAGCAGCTGATCGAGCACTATGGCGCCGACACTGCACGCCTGTTCATGATGTTCGCCGCGCCACCCGAGCAGGGGCTGGAGTGGTCCGATGCCGGCGTGCAAGGCGCGTTCCGCTTTCTCAACAAGCTGTGGCGTACCGTGCACGAGCATGTGTCGGCCGGCGTGGTGGCGAAATATCAGGGCGGCGAATTGTCTGCCGAGCTGAAGGGGCTGCGCTTCGCGCTGCACAGCGCCATCGCCAAGATCAGCGACGACTACGGGCGCCGCAAGCAGTTCAACACCGCCATCGCCGCAGTGATGGAGCTCTTGAACACCTATGGCAAGGCCAGGACCGATGACGATGCCGGCCGCGCGGTGGCGCAGGAGGTGCTGGAAAACGCGGTGCTGCTGCTCTCGCCCATCGTGCCGCATGCAGCCGATGCACTGTGGTCGTCGCTGCGCCCAGGCACAGAGCTGCTCGACCAGCCCTGGCCCCAGGCCGACGCCGCCGCGCTGGTGCAGGACGAGATCGAGCTCGTGGTGCAGGTGAACGGCAAGTTGCGCGCGCAGATCAAGGTGGCCAAGGATGCCAGCCGCGAGGCGATCGAGGCGACGGCGCTGGCCGACGAGAATGTACGCAAGTTCGTCGAAGGCGCCCCGAAGAAAGTGATCGTGGTGCCTGGCCGTCTCGTCAACATCGTCGCCTGAGGCAGACCCGCCATGCGCCAGCTCGCCCTCCTCGCCTTCGTCACGCTGCTTGCCGCCTGCGGGTTCCACCTGCGCGGCCAGGGGCCGGGCGCCCTGTTCCCCTACCCCACGGTGTTCGTCTCCGGCAACGGGCCGGTCGCGGCCCAGCTGCGCAGCGACCTGCAGCTGATGAAGGAAGTGCAGCTGTTGTCTGCGGCCAACCCCGCCGCGGCGCAGATCCGGATCGATGCCGAAAACACCGACCGCAAGATCCTCAGCGTCAACAATGCCGGGCGCGTCAGCGAGTACCGGCTCTACTACACCGTGTCCTACCGGGTGGACCAACCGGGCGGCGACGCGTTGATCCCCGGCAGCACGCTGCAGCTGTTCCGCAGCTACAGCCATGACGAGAACAACACGCTGGGCAAGGAGGCCGAGGCGCAACTGCTGCTGAACGATCTGCGCCAGGATGCGGCGCGGCAGATCCTGCGACGCACCGGCGCGGCGTTCAAACAGCGCACCCAACGGGCTGCCAGCGAGCCGACTCCGTCGCAAGGGCCGCTGTTGAATGCGAACTGAGGATCTGCCGCGACACCTGGAGCGCGGCCTCGCCCCGCTCTACATCGTGCATGGCGAGGAGGCGTTCCTGGCGCTGGAAGCCGCGCAGCTGCTGCGCGACACCGCCCGCGCCGCCGGCTATGCCGAACGTGAGGTGCTGACGGTGGAAAGCGGTTTCTCCTGGTCGCAACTGAGCGTGCAGGGCAATTCGCTGTCCCTGTTCGCGAGCCGTAAGCTGGTGGAGCTGCGTATCCCGACCGGCAAGCCGGGGGTGGAAGGCGCCAAGGCCATCGAGGCCTATTGCGGCGATCTGCCGCCCGATACGTTGACGCTGGTGCAGTGCCCCAAGCTGGACCGCACGGCGCAGAACGCCAAGTGGTTCCAGGCGCTGGCACACGCCGGCGAGGTGATCGAAGCCCGGCCGGTCGAACGCACCGCGCTGCCGCGCTGGATCGCCGCCCGGCTCGCTGCCCAAGGCCAGGACATGAGCCCCGAGGCGTTGGAATTCCTGGCGGACCGGGTGGAAGGCAACCTGTTCGCCGCGCATCAGGAAGTGCTCAAGCTCGGCCTGCTGCACCCGCCCGGCCGCCTCGGCCTGGATGCGGTGCAGGCGGCAGTCGCCAACGTTGCGCGGTTTGATGTCTTCCAGCTGGGCACCGCCCTGCTGGCCGGCGATGCGCTGCGTTTTTCCCGCATGCTGACCGGCCTGAAGGCCGAAGGCGAGGCGCCGCATCTGGTGCTATGGGCACTGGCCGAGGAGATCCGTGCGCTGTTGCGCATCGGCCAGGGCCGCAGCCGTGGCGTGCCGATGGCACAGCTCTTCAAGGAAAACCGCGTGTGGGGCGAAAAGCAACGGCTCATCGACGGCGCCCTCGCGCGGGTGAATGGCGTTGCCTTGCGCGAAGCGCAGGCACGCGCGGCACGCATTGATGCACTCAACAAGGGTATCGGCCAGGGCGAGGTCTGGGATGAACTGCTGCAGCTGGGCCTGCAGCTGATGGGCAAGCCCCTGACCCGTGTCGGTTGACCCTTTCCAATCCAACCGCCGCGGCACGCGGCGAACCCCATCAAACCCATCTACGACGGCCGCCCCCACCATGAGAGAACAGATCCTGGTCAATATCACCCCGCAGGAAACGCGGGTCGCCACCGTCGAAGACGGCGTGGTGCAGGATATCCACATCGAGCGGGCCAGCCATCGCGGCCTGGTCGGCAACATCTATCTGGGCGTGGTCAAACGCGTACTGCCCGGCATGCAGAGCGCCTTCATCGAGATCGGCCTGGAGCGCGCGGCCTTCCTGCATATTGCCGATGTGATCGAACAGCGCCAGCACCCCAACGAGCCGCAGCGGATCGAGCGCATCGTGCACGAAGGCCAGAGCGTGGTGGTCCAAGTGATCAAGGATCCGATCGGCACCAAGGGCGCCCGGCTGTCCACCCAGATCAGCATCGCCGGCCGTTTTCTAGTGTACCTGCCGCAGGAGCACCATATCGGCATCTCGCAACGCATCGAAAACGATGCGGAGCGCGAGCACCTGCGCGGGCGACTGGAACGCCTGCTGCCGCAGGACCACCACGGCTACATCATCCGCACCTCGGCCGACCATGCCACCGATGACGAGTTGCGCGCCGACATCGACTACCTGGACCTGATCTGGGCCGATATCCGGCAAAAGGCGCAGACGCTGCCCGCCCGCTCGCTGCTGTTCCAGGACCTGTCGCTGCAGCTGCGGGTGCTACGCGACATGGTCAGTGCCGGCACCGAGGAAGTACTGGTCGATTCGCGCGAGAACTTCCAGAAGATGGGCGAGTTCGCCAGCGCCTTCGTCTCCGATGTGCTGCATCGCATCCAGCACTATGGCGGCGAGCGCCCGCTGTTCGAACTCTACGGCGTCGAGGCCGAGATCGAGCGCGCGCTGGCGCGCCGCGTCAATCTCAAGTTCGGTGGCTATCTGATCATCGACCAGACCGAGGCAATGACCACCATCGACGTGAATACCGGTGGCTTTGTCGGCACCCGCAACTTCGACGACACCATCTTCAAGACCAACCTGGAAGCAACCCACGTCATCGCCCGGCAGCTGCGGCTGCGCAACCTGGGCGGCATCATCATCGTCGACTTCATCGACATGGACAACGAGGAGCACAAGTCGGCGGTACTGGAAGAGCTGCGCAAGTCGCTGTCACGTGATCGCACCAAGGTCACGGTCAGCAGCTTCACCAGCCTGGGCCTGATCGAAATCACCCGCAAGCGCACCCGCGAAAGCCTGGCCCATGTGCTGTGCCAACCCTGCCCGACCTGCCAGGGCCGCGGCGAGATCAAGACCGCGGAAACCGTGTGCTACGACATCCTGCGCGAGATCCTGCGCGAGGCACGCCAGTTCAACGCACGCGAATACCGCATCCTGGCCTCGCAGACCGTCATCGACCTGTTTCTGGACGAAGAATCGGCAAGCCTGGCGATGCTGGCCGACTTCATCGGCAAACCGATCTATCTGCAGGTGGAGACGGCGTATACGCAGGAACAGTTTGATGTGGTGTTGGTGTAGTGAATTGTTGTATCCGACCCGTATTTTTTGGCAGCATCAATGAAATTGTGGTCATTTGTTGCCAACACGCCAAAATCAGAAGCATTAGATTGCCCACCGTATCCCACCCGGAAATCCCGAAACAATCGCTCAGATACCTTAAAGAACAGCTGAAGAAGGTTAAATGGATGAATGGAGACTGATGCCAAGTAACCACCGCCCGTTCTTCTTCACACGGCCCCGCAATCCTGAATAGCCCAAAAGCGCGGCTTCCGTGGGCAGACTTCCTGGGTCAGAAAACAATGGAAGGTGAACCTTAGGCTCACCTTCCTTCCATTCCATCAACACTGTTTGGCTATCGCAACCTGTGCCTTCGACTTGGCCATTTGATATGCTGCATGGAGTGCAAGATGCCTTTGCATTCGGACATTGTCCTCAGCAGGAACCCTGAATATAGAGGTTGTCTTCGGGACATATTTGAAAGATGCCCCAAAGCCATATCGCAGCCATAGATTCCAATCCTCAAGCATTTCCATATCCAATTCGAACCCACCCCAGCGCTCGTACAAGCGACGATGGAAAAGCACGGATTGGATAGGCAGGAAATTATGGTCTTGAAGAACTGAATAGTCCCATTCCTGTCTGAAGGTATCGACGTATTCGAATCGCTCCTCCTGATAACCGGAATCATCCCGCCTCGTATAGACCTGAACGGCTAGCGCATAAGCAGCATCCAACTTTGGAGAGCGAATCAATTCTGCCATCAATACCTCTATATGGTCGGAGAAGAGCAGATCATCGTCATCTAGAAACATCATATATTCGCCATGAGCCGCAGCGAGGCCTGCATTTCCCGTCATAGAGCGCCCCACTTTCTCGCAACTGATATAACGCACATTGATGCCGGAATACCTTGAAATATTCTCAACCACCGCCTGCATCTCAGCCCCCCCATCCTCGACCACCAGTACTTCGAGGTTGCGGTAGGTCTGGTTCAGCAGGCTATATATTGACTCCTGCAAAAAGCGGGTTCTGCCTCTGTAAGTACGGACAATTACCGATACAAGTGGCCCTGTAATACAACGGGCAACTTCGTAAAATGCTCCCTCCCGTATCATTTCATAGTCAAAAATTCGGAAAGGAAAATATACTTTCTCCGGGCCAGCCCCGTGAAGCATGTGATTAAAATTACGAAGAATGCGGCCAACATTCCGCAGTACGTCCTTTTTGGCCCCCGGGTATTGGGACGGCCAGAAAAATAGTGCGCCATAAAGAGGCAGGATTGCACATTTATCCATCCACGTCCCGTACCTCAGACGCACATATGCATTGCCAAGTGTACTGCCCGAAAACTGTAACGGCTTGACCTGCCCCGCCTCGGCATAACTGTAATGACGAACAACCGCATTCGGGCAGTACTTTAAACGATAGCCAAACGAGCGGAAGCGGTAAGAAAGCTCTACATCTTCTGCATACATGAAGATTCGTGGCTCATAGCCTCCTACGCGCAGATAGGCATCTCTTCGCATTAGAATGCAGGCATGGGAGGACCAATTGGTCTCCAGCGTGACTGGATCATAATGTTTAGGATGTTCATACGGCAACTGCCGCAACTCCCAAGACGCAACATTAATGGCGGATTTGCCAACAACGTGCCGCATCAATTCGCGGATTGAGTCAATTTCAAATTCCAGATCGACATTTGTAACAAGAACGTAGTCCGCCTTCCCCGACAATATCGCAGCATTATGCCCTGCACCAAACCCCAAATTTGGCTGACGCAAGAGCGAGGCTGACGCATACTCTCTTCGAAGCGTAGCGAGCTTAGATTCAATGTAATCCGCAGTACCATCGGACGACGAGTTGTCCACAAAGAACAAATTCAGCCGTTCTTTTGGGTAATCGATCCCCGCCAAGCTCTTGAGAAAGGCATCAATCCATTTTTTGCTGTTAAACAACACCACACTGACATCGACTTCCGGCAAATTCGTAAATTCTTCCGGCTCGGAGCGCTCGTTTATATCGTTTCGGCCTGCGGCAAGTGCCTGCAATGCATAAATACCCTGCTTTCTTGAAGAAGACAGGTCCAAGATGGACCGAATCCCTTTGTCAATTGCATTGCGGATGAAAAACCTCCCCCGGGCAACACCTGAGCTCGCCCGATAAATCCCGCGCAGGATCGCCTTGACCCTCCATAGGACCGAATAGCCCGCTCTCAGCGGCCTTGTGATCGCCCAAGAACTGGAGTTGATCACTTTATCATACTTGGATTGCAAGATCTCAACCTCGCCTTTCAGGCTTGCTATCAAAGCTTCCATATCACTCAGGGCATCTGCATTCGCCAAGAAGCGGGTACAGATTCGATCCAATCTGCCAGATGATGAAATGGAGGTTGTTACGGCAGCATCGCATGCCGTCGCCGTCTTGCTCCGGCATTGAAACGTCAACAAATCACTGCCTACCCGGACGAAGCCAGCCAACACACTTGCCTCGAACACAATAGAAGAAATATAACCCACGAACGAATCGCCACCACGAAAGGGAAGCCATCCAAGCAGATCTGAGGGAAATAAAATACAGCGGGAAACCGCGGAGCTTGGATATTCATTGAATTCCTCAAATGGTAGAACATGAATTCCATCAGAACTCCGATCAATTTCGATTACTGGTGAGGCATTGAATCTTTTTAAAATCTGCGAAAATGATAGGATGAAATCGGAAGGGATCACCTGCAGAGCAGGGTCAACCAGAACATATCGACCACGTATGTATCCAGTGATATTTTTTATTTCTTTTTTCGGTATGACTAGGGCATCAACACTGCCAAAATTCGAACTCAGTTCATCGGAGATGACGATAAATTGGACATTTGGCAGTGGCGATCGGAGCAAATCAAGCCCAGCTTCGCTCTCAACTACAATACTCAGAAGCCTGTCCTTTTCTTTCTTCTCAATGAGCGTGGCACTCTGCCCCTTCTTGTATATCCGAACAAATTGATATACATCGATTGAGGGATTCAACCTGGAGAACAACTCCCTTATCAATCCAAAAAAGCCGACTTCACGATTGTGTAAGACCAACCCATTTTCATATTGTTCAGATATTTCAATATGATAATCCATGCCCCCCGTCTCAACCCAACCGGCACAGCTGGTCACAGACTGCAATTTGGATTCTGTATAAACATGACGATGAGTACGATCCAGTATCCCAGACTCTCTCTCATCCCATCTGCCGGCCATCAATTTTATTGCCACATCATAATGGGAGAAATTAGGGATGCTTAATATCAAGCATGCCGTATCAGGGACCAGAGAATGCAGCAAGGAGAGAAATTCGATGGGCTCATCCAAATGCTCTATCACATCGATCGCAGATAATGAAACAACCTCACCTTGCGTTTGGATTTTACCAAGCCAAGAAGCCAAGTCCGATAGGTGTACGAGATCCAATACATGGGCTTCGAAACCTCTTTCCACCAAAGACTGAACCGCGACTTTATTTGCGTCAAAACCAATATATCTGATGCCTTTAGCGGACAATTCTTCCGCAATTGCGCCAAAACCACATCCTAAATCAATATGAATTCCCTGATGCTGCGGCACAAGCGCTGCCACATTGGCATATACACTATGTTCTTCAAATTTGAATTTATAGACTTCACTCACAGTCATCACCTCAGTTCAATCTGGACCGGCAACCCTACCAAACCTGAGCTGATGGAATTCGAGTGTGATCGGAATACCAGAGCGTCGTGCACCCACTGATGCATGACATGTTGATCTTGCATACCATCAGCCAATGCGGCAGAAATCACATAGTCACCGGCTGGTAGCCGAGGCATTACAAAGGTGAATAAGGCCTCAGCAACTTCTCCTTCGTTCTTACCTAACCATCCATGCTGAAGAGAGTGAACGCATGTATTGTCCCCAAACAGATGCTGGCCATTTTTATTTCTAACAACAAAACCCAGGATGATTTTTTTGAATTGCTGCCTGAAGTGCGCAGAAATCCTGACAGTGACAATCTCACCACCGATCACCCACGACAACGGATTTTTTTCTTTATCATGCATCGCAACATTTATAATGCGCCCGCCCCCTTCACCAAAAGAGGCGCTATTGCAATCGAAAAGTTCGACGCTATATTCCATGCGCAAATTTGTATGCACCACAAAATCCTGCCGCGAGTCCCTGAACAATAGATGGCCGGCCTTTTCCAACGGATTTTCTTTTAATTCATTTTCCTGTTCTTTGAATTGCTCTTCAGACTTTCTGCCATTTATCTCAGAATAATAATCTTCAAGATATTTTTCACACACGTATTTTGCCGAGCCCGCAAAAAGAACCTCTCCTTTATCAAGCCATAGTGCATCGCGACAGAAGCTCATTACGCTGTTTGTATCATGTGAAACAAAGAGGAGCGCTCCTCGCTTGAGAAAATCACGGATGAATCTCATACACTTCTGTGTGAAAAACACATCTCCCACAGCAAGTGCCTCGTCTATAACAAGCACGTCAGCATCTACATGTACTATCAGTGCAAATGCTAGTCGCACGAACATCCCGCTTGAATATGTTTTGACCGGCTGATCAATAAAATCGCCGATTTCTGCGAACTCTTCAATCAAATGCATGCGATCGGAGACCTGCTCAGCACTCAACCCATAGATCGCCCCTGAGAAATAGATATTCTCGCGGCCTGTATATTCGGGGTTGAAACCTGCACCAAGCTCCAGCAAAGCGGCAACCTTGCCATTCAAAATCACTTCACCCGCCGTCGGCTGAAGGGTACCGCAGACCATCTGTAACAACGTGGACTTACCTGACCCATTTCTTCCTATTACAGCAACGGCCTCGCCACGTTTGACTTGCAGCGATACATTCTTTACCGCCCAGAATTTCTCAGATCTACTTTTCCGAAGCAACATTTCGAAAAGCCGATCAGCCGGCTTTTCGTATATGTGAAAGCATTTGGAAACATTGCGAACAGATATCAAAATATCTTCAGAGTACATCCGCAAATCCTTTCCGGGTCTTTTGGAACCAGAGCAACCCCAAAAAAGCAATGGCCAAAGAAATGAAACCATAAAGCATAAGCATGCTCAGGTTTGGAATATCGCCATAAAACATAGCCTTTCTTACTTCCTCTATTATAAAAGTCAGAGGATTGATATATATCAAATGCTGCACCCCCTCCGGCAGCATTGAAACGGGATAAAATATTGGTGACATAAACGACATTGCCATTACCAAAACACCGATCAGCTGCCCTACATCCCGCAGATAAACCCCTAATGAACAAACAAACCAAGTAAGTCCGAGCAAGATCAACGCAAACGGGGCAATCAATAAAGGAACAAACAAGAGCGTCCACTCCAACCTGTGCAAGACGATTGCACCAAAAACACACCATACGAAGAAACTAATGAAAAAATGGAACAGGGCGGAACTCACGCAGACAACAGCAAGCACCTCCAGCGGAAACACCACTTTCTTCACATAGTTGGCATTGGAAAGGATCAAAGCCGGTGCCTTTGTCATGCACTCGGCAAAAAAATTGTAGACAATAAGCCCCGCAAATAATATGAGTGCAAACTCTTTGGTATTTTCTCCCTCCCCCCACCTTACCTTGAAGACAAGGCCAAAGAAGAATGTGTATACAATCAGCATGAACACCGGATTAAAGAACGACCACAGCAATCCAAATACCGATCCCTTGTATTTATTCAGAATCTCTCGCAAAGTCAAACGAGCGATCAGTTGCCTATGCAACCAAAACGACCCAAAAAGCTTGCTCATATCATCACCCACACATACCAACATGTTCAAATTTCAAAAGCATCGAAAATGGGATAAATAGCATTAATTAAATCATGCAAAGAATAGTGTGGCGCCTGGGCGGCTTGTCATTAGAACAATCAACTGCAGACTTCCATTCGGGCACTTACTTGCAAAGATCGCTGCAATTTTCTAAGAATTTCTCATCAAATTTTCCCCTTCTTCACATCAAGAAGCGCCAACTTCCGCGCCAGCTCGGTAAGCTGATCATGGACTTTTTTAAGGTACAAACCGACAAAAAGCGCCAAAAGTACACCCACAATAAAAAAACAATAAAGAAGCAGATCCGTGCCGCGGCCAACTCCAACTTTATTTGCCACATCCGTGGCAAAATCAGGTTTTAACACCAGAATGATCGCAGTCACCGAAAAGAACACTCCCAAATCCGGAATGACCTTAAATGATTTCCGTTGAATCAGACAAAAAACAATCAGAAACAGAAAAAAGGCGACAAGAAGAACAGCCATTTTCTTACCTATTAAATTTCGACAGAAGTTGATCCATGACAATGGAAACAGAATTTGACATTCTCTGCCCTTTTCTGATTGAGTAGTCAGTATATTTAATGGTCACTGGATATTCCTCATAAACCCACTTCATTTTACCGATGAAATCAATGATTTCTGAGGCATGAGCCATTCTATTTTGACGAATCCTTAAATCCATCGCAGCTTTCCGATTAAATAACCGGAGACCATTATGTGCATCGGTCAATTTGACTGAGCTGGTTAAATTTGTATAGAAAACCGCCAACCTAAGGAAGAGCTGCTTTATCCGCGGCATTCCTATGGTGTTTCCTTTGAATCGCGACCCCAATATCACATCCGCAGAACTAAGTTTCATTTGCTCTACCATTCCAACAACATCTTTAGGATCGTGCTGACCATCGGCGTCAAATGTAGCAATGAAACTTGCTCCTCTGGAAAGAGCAAAAGTTATTCCAGTTTGTAGGGCCGCACCTTGCCCAAGGTTAATGGGATGGATAACGCACCATGCGCCGGTTTCTAAAATTGATGCGGCAGTTTCATCTTGAGACCCATCGTCTACAACTACGATGTTTGGGAAGAAATCGAGGGCATCATTAAGAACCTCCTTAATCACACTTCCTTCATTGTATGCTGCGACCACTAACCAGACGTCATTCATCACAGTGTACCCTTGGAAAGCCCGATGCAAATCACTCCAGCCAATATCAGTAGTATTCCTAGCACTTTCAGCCCCTCTACGGCCTCTCCCCAGAATATCATTCCGATCAAAGCCACCAGCGCAATTGAGAGCGCAACAAATGGATATGCACTGGACAACGGTATTCTATCCAGCAACCAAACCCAATAGAAAGTGAGCACGCCATACAAACTTATGGCAATATAAAATTTCAACTCTCTCAACAAGTGAAAGAAAATATTCTGCCCGCTGGAGGCAGAATCACTTACTTGCTTGAATAGGATTTGCCCAACAGTCATTCCAAAAACATATACAAGCAACAGTAGGATCTTCAATTTATCACTTCCTTTAGCTTGGCATAGCATCGGCCCTGCCTAGCTTTGTCAACCTCATAAACTCCTGCCGTCGTCTGGTCAAAAAGTGATCTATATCGCCCCCAGAAGGCATTCGGGGCCTTCCCAATAACAATATAGTCGACCAGACACATTCGCTTAGCCATCGCATTCTCATCAAACCAACCATTTGGCAAGGAGGGGTCTTTTTCAATTACACCCCAACCCGCTGAATAGTCGAGGACATAGTAGGGCATGGCGTACATCCTAAAAACAAAATAGCGCAGTGAATCCTCTTGAGTAGTGATATACCATGCACTGGTCAACCGTGTCCCAGCAGCCATCTTGAGTTTGTTTACAACTCCAACCATTTCTGCATTTAACAATGCCGAGCTTCGTGATGCGGACGGAAAAATGGAATTTACCGGAACAGCGACTTGAGAAGCCAGCGTAAAGCTGGTCCCGACAGCCAATATTTGTAATCGAACAGCCTTCCTATCCAATAGGCGACTTAGAGCCAGGAGCACTAGCGGACACAATAGAACACAATAGTATCGAGTAAAAGAATAGGGGTCTCCTCCCCATGGAGTTCTCGCTCTTATATATGCGAGAAATACCAAATAAACCACCAAACAAGAACATAAATAGATTGCACCCGCATATTTTGAGCGTTGCTTTAGGAAGAAAGCCAGCAACAAGGGCACAGACAAACAAATCAAAAAGAGAAGATTAAAACCAGTCATGGCCATATCGATAATGGGCTCAGGCTGGAAGAAATTTGCATGTGGAAATTTGCTATTCAATATCTTAGTTATGTTATCCAGTAGCTGAGCCCACACTCCACCAAGACCTAACGGCTTGGTGAAAATATCTCGCTGTAGCATATATTTCTCCACATAAAGCTTCCATGTGGAGAAAACCAACAACGGGATAATTGATATCAATAGACTGTGAAAAAGGGCCTTCTTAAAATGGCCTCGTATGAAAAATGCATTTATTAAATACCAGCCTATTATGAACGCAGCAAAGATCGCCCCTACGTGCTTTAAAGCAACGATGGCACCCAGGACCAGCCCGATGCCTAATCCCCCTTTGCCCCGGTGAGACTCTCTCTGTACACATAGAAGCATTGCGACATAAATCAACAAGGCTTGCAGATGATCAACATACAGAGTCAGAACAAGTGACTGGAAAAAAAATATCCATATGAAAAAGAGGCATGAGGCACTGAGTGCGCCTTTTATCAAATCATGGCGATTTACAGCAGAAACCAGTGCAGAAAATGCCAACAGCCAGCCGGAAAAATAATACGCACTTCTATCTGAAATCCCTAAGGTTGCCGGAAGCATTCTCCAGATTGATGCACCTGGAATGTATTCAGGAAAGAGCAGATATTTGCCATCCATGTGAAGAGATTGAAAGCTCTTTAAATACTCAACTTGTGCCCCCCAATGCGAGTACTCGTCCCAGGCAAAGAAATCTGCTCCTCTTGCCGCCAAATAGGACAAAGCCATTATAAATATAATTGTCCATGCGGAATTGAAAGCAAAGTCATCGGCGCTGCTTGAATGGGTCCGGGAAACTATATGGAGAGAATACCCTATCAACGACAAAGTCCCTAGGGCATAGGGCAAAGAGCTTAGCCCTCCGATAATTACCCAGAAATAACTTGAAACCAATACCAAGCTTGCTGATATGGGATATACAATTGCAGCCCTAGTACTTTGAAGTTTCGAAACAAGCAGCGTGGCTCCATGCAAGATCAGAAAGATCGCTACATAGCCTTGTACCAAGCCTTGCATCATGACACCAGATTTTTAAAAGAAAGCGCTTTACTCTCAATAAAGTGCCAGGAGCCCCAAGCAAATGCCATGGTAATGGCAGCACAAACTGCGATATATACGCCCATGCCAAGCCATGGAAGTTTTGCAAATACTATCTGCTGGACAGGAAAGGCATAGATATAAAACCCATATGAATAGTCCCCACGTTCATTCACCCAGGATCCAATTTTGCTTGATGCAAGCCCTACAGATAGAACGATATATGTGAAAGCAAGGATTTTCAGCAGATCAAAAATAAAGGCAATGTTTGTCCCTAGAATGGAGACGATCAAAACAGAACACCCAAGCCCGCTGATAGTTCCACGATTAAACTCAAAGATCTTGAATAGCGTTCCCGAATAGAAATATATGCCATATACAATGAACAATCTCCAATCGGTTCCATAGTAAACGATTGGCTTCGCACTATTCTTCGCGACAAAGAATAGAATCAAGAAGAGAAAAATGAATAATAGATAATTCTGCTTTTTCAATCCTTTTGATAGACCTAGAAGCATAGCGGTCGCATACAATGCAACTTCCAATGGAAGCGTCCAAAGAGATCCATTCATCGCGTTTGCAACCGGCGCTGCTTCAAGAACCCCCGGCATTGCAAATACGGGAAATAACGCAATATTCCAGAGATAGAACCATGTACCCGCACTGGAAAAGAAATCATTTAACGGGAGGGTAGTGAGAAGCGGACCAAAAACTCCGATTGAAATCAGGGTAATGGCCACAAGGCCAGGGATAATCCGTAAAGCCCTGCGCCACAAAAACCCTCGTACACTGCCCCCGGATAGCCAGCTGCACGAAATCAAGTATCCACTGATCACAAAGAAAATGGCGACTCCAATTGAACCGAAACCACTGCCGAGGAAATTTGTTGGATTCGGCCGCCCGGTCAAGGCGAAGGAGTGTTCATACAAGACAAAAAATGCGGCGATCAGCCTCAGAAGATTTAAATTGTTATCTCTGTGTTCCATTAATTCACCACTTAGTCGAATAGCTCTTGCCCACCCAGAGGCTTTGCCGATGCATCTTTCCCTGACAGCCTGATATCATATCCGGATGGCCATCCAACACCGAGCTCGGGACAATCCCATTTTATGGATCGCTCCAAGTTGGAATTCCAATATTCTGTAGTCTTATAGAGCACCTCAGCCACCTCACTCAATGTGAGGAAACCATGTGCAAACCCTTGTGGAATCCATAGCTGCCGCTTGTTTTCAGCGGAAAGCTCGACTCCGACCCAACTTCCAAATGTTTTACTGCTTCGTCTGATATCAACTGCAACATCAAATATTGCTCCAACAGCACAACGGACCAATTTTCCCTGAGCCATTGGTGGAAGCTGGTAGTGGAGCCCTCGCAAGACTCCTAGATCTGATCGAGAATGATTATCCTGTACGAAGGATAAGTCACACCCAGTTGCCAGTTGGAATTTCTCTTGATTGAAACTCTCAAAGAAAAAACCGCGGTCATCTTCAAAGACTCGCGGCTCGATGATTTTTACATCGGAAATAGCAGTATCAATTACATTCATTCTAGCCACCAAGCGTATTTTCCTTCACCAATAGATAGCGTTACTTCAAGAGCCTCATGAGATAACGCCCATAACCAGTCTTTTTCAAGCTCTGTGCCAGCTTTTCCAATTGTGCGGGCGAAATCCATTGCTGTCGGTACGCAACCTCCTCCGGACTGGCTACTTTCAACCCCTGCCGCTGCTCGATTGTCTGGATAAACAGGCTCGCCTCCAGCATCGACTCATGCGTCCCCGTATCGAGCCAGGCGTAGCCGCGCCCCATGGTCTTCACATCGAGCCTGCCGCGTTTGAGGTATTCGGCGTTGACATCGGTGATCTCCAGTTCGCCGCGGGCAGATGGCTTGATCTGCTTGGCGATGCCGATCACCTCGTTGTCGTAGAAGTAAAGGCCGGTCACCGCGTAATTCGATTTAGGCGTGGCGGGTTTTTCCTCGATCGACAGCGCATTGCCGTTCGCATCGAATTCGACGACACCATAGCGTTCGGGATCGTGTACGTGATAGGCAAACACGCTGGCGCCCGATTCCTTGGCAGCCGCCTGCTGCAGCAGTTCGGCGAAATCGTGCCCGTAAAAGATGTTGTCTCCCAATACCAGCGCCACATTGTCGTCGCCAATGAATTGCTCGCCGATGATGAAAGCCTGTGCCAGGCCGTCCGGGCTGGGCTGTACCGCATAGCTCAGCGCAATGCCCCATTGGCTGCCGTCGCCCAGCAGCTGCTGGAATCGCGGTGTGTCCTGCGGGGTCGAGATCACCAGGATTTCCCGGATGCCCGCCAGCATCAGCGTGGAGAGCGGGTAGTAGATCATCGGCTTGTCGTAGATCGGCAGCAGTTGCTTGCTAACTGCGATGGTCGCCGGGTACAGGCGGGTGCCGGAGCCGCCGGCCAGGATGATGCCTTTGCGTTTCTTCATGGAGGGGCCCCCCGATCAAGGATGCAGCAGCGTCAGCACCTGGGCGACGCCGTCCCGCCAATGCGGCAGGGTAAGATTGAATGCGGCTTGCAGCTTGTGCGTGCTCAGCCGCGAATTGGCCGGGCGCGGTGCCGGCAATGGATAGGCGCTGGTCGGGATCGGTGTGATCGCATGGCCGGGCAGCTTGAACTGCCAGCCGCGGTCGATGGCGGCTTCGAGCACGGCCTGGGCGTAGCCGTGCCATGTGGTGTCGCCCTCAGCGACCAGATGGTAGGTGCCAAATGGAAAGCCCTGCGGGATCAGCGCGTATTGCCGCAGGATCTGCGCGGTCACGTCGGCGATCAGGCTGGCCGGTGTCGGCGCGCCGTGCTGGTCGGCCACGATGGAAAGATGATCGCGCTCGCGCGCCAGCCGCAGCACGGTCTTGAGGAAATTGCCGCCGTGGGCGCCGAATACCCAGCTGGTGCGCAGGATCAGGTGGCGACACCCACTGCCGCGTATCGCCTCTTCCCCCGCAAGCTTGGTCTGGCCGTACACGGATTGCGGATTGGGCGTGTCGTCTTCGGTGTAGCAACCGTCCTTGGCGCCGTCGAACACATAGTCGGTCGAGTAGTGCACCAGCAACGCACCATGCCTGGCCGCCCAAGCGCCAAGCAGGGCCGGGGCCGTGGCGTTGATCGCCTGGGCCAGCGCCGGTTCGCTCTGGGCCTTGTCGACGGCGGTATAGGCGGCGGGGTTGACGATGATGTCGGGCCGCACCCGCTCCAGCAAGGCATCGATCACATCCGCATCGGCCAGATCGCAATCCTCACGGCCCACCGCCATCACCTTGCCGAGCATGGCAAGGCTGCGCTGCAGCTCGAAGCCGACCTGACCGCGGGCCCCGGTCACCAGGATGGTGGGTAGCGCCATGGTCACGCTCCGTATTGCTGTTGCACCCAGTCGCGGTATGCGCCACTGGTCACGTTGTTCACCCATGCGGGGTGGGCCAGGTACCACTGTACCGTCTTGCGGATGCCGGTCTCGAAGGTCTCGGCCGGCTTCCAGCCCAGTTCCTTCTCCAGTTTGCGCGCATCGATCGCGTAGCGCCGGTCATGGCCGGGCCGGTCGGCGACAAAGGTGATCTGTTCGGCATACCCCTTGCCGTCAGCGCGGGGCTGCAATTCGTCCAGCAGCGTGCAGATGGTCTGCACCACGTCCAGGTTGGCCTTCTCGTTCCAGCCGCCGACGTTGTAGGTCTCACCCAGCCGGCCGGCTTCGAGCACCCGGCGGATCGCACTGCAATGGTCCCTGACGAACAGCCAGTCCCGCACCTGCTGCCCGTCGCCGTAGACCGGCAGCGGCTTGCCCGCAAGCGCATTCAGGATCACCAGCGGGATCAGCTTCTCGGGGAAATGATAGGGGCCGTAGTTGTTCGAGCAATTGGTGGTCAGCACCGGCAGGCCGTAGGTGTGGTGCCAGGCCCGGACCAGATGGTCGCTGGCGGCCTTGCTCGCCGAATACGGGCTGTTCGGCTCGTATGGATGGGTTTCGGTGAATGGCGGCGCATCGGGGGCCAATGTGCCGTAGACCTCGTCGGTGGAGACATGCAGGAAGCGGAATGCGGCCTTGCGGTCGTCCGGCAGCGTGTTCCAGTACCCCCGCACCGCTTCAAGCAGATTGAAGGTGCCGACCACGTTGGTCTGGATGAATTCGCCCGGGCCATGGATCGAGCGGTCGACATGCGATTCGGCTGCGAAATTGATCACCGCGCGCGGCTGGTGCTGTGCCAGCAGTTGGCCGACCAGTGCCCGATCGCCGATGTCGCCCCGCACGAAGTGGTGCCGGGCATCCCCATTCAAGGACGCCAGTGTTTCCAGATTGCCGGCATACGTCAGCTTGTCCAGATTGACGACGGCTTCGTCGCTTTGCGCAAGCCAGTCGAGCACGAAGTTTGCACCGATGAAACCGGCGCCGCCTGTCACTAGAATCATTTGAACGTTCTTCCCATTGGCCGGCCCCGCCCCGAAAGCTGGCCGCTACGCTGCAAAACCCGAAAGTTTACCTTTTCCTTCAGTAGGATGCTGCACTGCGTTCCCGGGTTGCCGGAAACCGCCGGTCAGCCGCCCTGCCGTTTGCGCAGCCGCTCGCGTTGCCGCCGTATCACCATCCATCCCGGGCTGCGAAAGCGCACCAGTTGCCGATACAGATACAGATACAGCACGATGAAGCCGACGATGAAACACTGCAGGATCAACGGGTTCTGCCAGAACAGCACCGCGGGGATCACGCTGGTCGAGCACAACAGCCACAGATAGGGCGAGGTCAGCGCATTGCGCGTGGTGCGATGGCGCGCGTCCGAGCTGCCTACCGCCCAGCGCACCAGGCGCTTGTATACCAGCATGTGCAGATGCACACCGTCAG
The DNA here is from genome assembly GCF_025642115.1 of Chitiniphilus purpureus. GTDB lineage: Bacteria > Pseudomonadota > Gammaproteobacteria > Burkholderiales > Chitinibacteraceae > Chitiniphilus > Chitiniphilus purpureus. Next base: position 165,216 of record NZ_CP106753.1, read on the forward strand.
GCATGCCGGGCGACATGCCGCGCAGCACCTTCTTGCGCCAGATCGAGAACAGTGTCTCGAATACCGGATAGATCACCACCAGCAGCGGAAACCAGGGCGATACCCGCTCGTGACGCGCCACCAGCAGTACGGCCAGTTCACCGACCATGAAGCCGATCAGGTAGGCGCCGCCGTCGCCGAGGAACACGTTGCCGCGTGGGTAGTTCCAGACGAAGAAGCCGAGGATGGCGCCGATCATGGCGAACGAGGTACGCCAGATCAGCGGGTCCTGCAGCTTCCAGCCCACATAGCCGAAGGCGGCGAAGATCATGATGGCCACCATTGCCGCGAGGCCGTTGTAGCCGTCGATGATGTTCACCGCATTGGCCACCCCGGCCACCCCCACCGCGGTGAACAGCAGGGCCACCGGCCAGAACTGCACCATCGGGTCCAAGAGCGGCACGTCCAGCCGGTTGACGCCGGCATCCAGCAGCCAGAAGCCTGCCACCGCCGCCGCCATGGTCAGCACCAGTCGCGCCAGTGGCGACACCGCCTTGGTCAGGTCCTCGATCAGGCCACCGAGAAAGGCGGGCAGACTCACCAGGATCAGCAGCCAGAACGCCTGTTCCTCGACGATGCCCTTGATCGAATACCAGCTTGCCACCGCCAGCAACCCCAGCATCACGCCGACTCCGCCGATGCGCGGCACCGCGCGGGCGTGGAATTTCTGCACCCCGCCCAGGTCGTGGTCCGCGGAGACGCGGCCGTGCCAGTGCCGGGTGCGGATGATTGCCAGCGTGGCCAGCAGCGAGATCAGAAAGCTGATGAACAAAACCTGCATGCGTATTACCTGTGTCAGTGGCAGGCGGATTGCTCCACCCGCCGTGTTACTTCAGATACTTGGCAAGACCCCGTACCGCGTAGTGCGCGAAGTAGTACGCGGCGCGCAAACGCCCCAGCCCCACCACCTCGCGGTAGAGCTTCCACTGCCATGCTGCGGCGTTCTTCTTGTCGGACGACACCGTGCCCGTGTGCTCGCGATACAACGCCAGCGGTTCGGGCAGGCCCAGCACCTTGTCGCGGCAGGGGCCGAACTCGGCGGCAATGCGCCGGGTCAGCAACAGCCACAGCGCCAGATCCTGGCGTTTGCGGATATCGGGCATCGGCACCCGGCCCAGCGCGCCGGCGTCGTAGATCGCGGTCAGGCAACCAATGAAGTTGGACTTCAGCAGCAGCCCATGGTCGACCCACGGCCGCGCCAGGATCGGTGTATCGCCGCGCCTGCCGTCACGGTCCATCTTGTAGTAGCTCGTGTAGCACAGCAGCGCGCCTTGCGTCCGCATGGCAGCGACCTGCCGTTCCAGCTTGGCCGGCAACCAGGCGTCGTCGCTGTCGAGAAAGGCGATGTAGCGGCCCCGGCTGGCCGCGATCGCCAGATTGCGCGCCCGCGCCGGGCCGCACTGGCCGCCACTGTGCAGCAGCCGCACCCGCGCATCCTGCGCCGCATGGCGCGCCACCTGGGCCACCGTGTCGTCGCTGGAGCCGTCGTCCACCACCAGCAGCTCCCACTCGGCCCAGGTCTGCCCGCGCACCGAGCCGATGGCCTGGTCGATGAAGGGGCCGGCGTTGTAGGCCGGCATGACGATGCTGACAAGGTCGTTGTTCATGCGCCCTATCCCTGGCGATAGCGCCGCGCGCCACGCAATTCGGCGGCGACGAAGTCGAGAAAACCCATCCGGTCGCGATACTGGGCCCGTTTCTTCCAGGCAAAGGCCAGCATGCTCAGGTAACCGGCCGGGCCGAACAGGCGCAATTGCAACGCGCCTTTGGATTCGGCCAGTGCCGGGGTGAAGCGGTAGCCGGTGCTTACCGCCTCGTGGAACACCAGCGGCAGGTCCAGGTGCCAGCCTTTGAGGCCACGGCCAAGTGCCTCGAACAGCAGGATGTTCTCCTCGCCGGAGGGGAAATCCGCACCCAGGCCGAACCGCTCGTCAAAGCGCAGCCCCGCCTGCCGGAACGCCTGCGGCCGCAGCGAGATCAGGCAGGACGACACCTGCAGCACGCTGCGTCGCGTATGGGCCTTGAGCGCACCACCGCCGTCGGGGCGGCTTGCACCGTTGTTGAAGGTGATGAAATCGGCCCCGGTCGCCGCATAGGCGTCGCCAAGCGCCGCCGCCAGCCGGGGCGCATGGTGGATGTCGTCATCCGCCAGTACGGCGATGTCGCCCCGGGTGTGTTCGAGCGCGCAATTGCGGCTGCGCGACAGTCCCGTCTGCTGCATGTCCAGCACCCGGGCATCGGCGGGATAGCGGTGGCCCGGCTGCGGCAACTGGTCGATCACCAGGAAGTCCACCGCTGGGGTGGCGAACAGCCCGGCATTCTGCGCCGCCTTGGAATGCATGGTGGCAATCAGCAGTTCGACCTTCATCGTGTGTCCCCGGGCAGTGCGGCCAGCCAGCCGGCCAGGTCCCCGACCGGAAGCGGCGCAGGCAGGAATGCATCCAGCAGGCTGCGTTGGCGCGGCGCGAGGCCCGCCTCGACCCCGGCCAGCGCCGGCAGCGCGATGCGGAACACCGGACGTCCGTGGATCGCCGCAAGGTTGACGAGCGCGGTGCTGTTGAATCCCGTCACCGCGGCCGCGGTCGCGGCCAGCCCGCTCAGCTCGATCGGGCCGTCGCTCACATCCAGCGGCAGGTCGCCGTACTTGGCGCGGTGCTCGGCCGGATGTGGGCGTACCAGCAGCGCGAGGCCCGCCGCCCGCGCAGTGTCGGCCAGCCGATCGAGCAGCGCGCGGTACTGCGCCGCATCCACCTGCCCCAACTCGACCCACGGCTGCGAAATGAAATACAAGCGTCGTACGCCGTCGGCAGCGCCGGCCTGCCGGGCACGGAACCAGGCCGCGATATGGGGGTCGACCTGCCAGTCGCCACCCGCCTGCCGATACAGCGCCCAACGCTCGTCGGCCAGCGCATGCTGCGCCGTGCTGACCACGCCGGCACGCAATGCGGCACGCCAGCCCCGGCCACCCTCGCGGCGGATCGCCGCCAGCCGCGCACGCCGGTCGCCATAGCTGCCCAATCCCTCGTCCACCACCACGCAATGCAGATGCCGCAGCGGGTTGGCCCGTTTCAGCCGCAGCCAGGGCTTGATGCCCGGCGCGCCGACCGCGAGATAGAGCAGCGCTTCGCCGCGACGCGCACGCCAACCGGCCTCGGGGCCGACGACGCGCAGCGCCGGATGCGCCGGCAGACCACGCCGCACCGTGTCCAGATCCACATGCTGCTGGCCGAGAAAGCGGCTGAAGCCCAGGCAGACCACGGTGATGGCGTCGCCGGCACGCAGCCGTGCATCGAGGTAGGCACCGACGTAGATCAGATGCGAGGCGCTCGCCACGCCGGACAGGAATACGCGCAACGCGCTCATGCCGCCTCCCGGGACAGGCGCCGGCTGGCCATCCAACGGCAGCACGCCTGCGCCAGCGCGGCTGTCGTCAACGCGACCCCCATGCCAAGGATGCCCAGCGACGGCGTCAACGCCAGCGCTGCCAGCACGAACACCGCGACGCTGACCGCATTGGCGGCGAAGATGGCGCGGTCACGCCCGGCGGCGTAAAGGTGGTAATGCCAGGCCAGCGACACCACCGACAGGCCGTTGGCCAGCACCAGCAACAACAGCACCGGCCAGTGCGCCTCATACTCCACCCGACCGATGTAGCGCAGCAGCGGATGAATCAGCAGCAGGCAGAGCAACGACAGCGCCAGCGTCACACCACTGACCTCGCGCAGCATGTTGCGCCGCAGCCGTGCCAGCTCGGCCGGCCGGCCGGTCTTGTGCGCCTCGACCAGCCGCGGATAGCGCTGTGCGATCACCGAGGCCTCCAACAGCTGCGGGATGGCCGCGGCGATGCCGAAGAAGAAGGTGTAGACACCGACCACGGCACGATCGGCAAACAGATCCAGCAGGTAGCGATCGGCGATCAGCGGCACGCGCAGCAGCAGCGTGCCGGCCAGGAACACCGCTGCCACGCGCAGCCCGCCAAGCAGCCATCCCCGATCCACCGGAACGCCTGCCACCCCGCGCCAGCGCAGGCGCGCCAGCGGCGCCGCCCCGAGCAGCACGCCCAGCGCCGAGCCACCCAGCCAGCATGCCAGCACGGTGAAGACCGACCGCGCCGGTGGATGCAGCGCCATCACCGTGATCGCCAGGTAGGCCGGCAGGCCGATGCGGCAGAAGAACACCACGTTGGCCCGCACATTCCGCCGCCGGATCACCAGCAGCCGGTAGACCTCGATCGCCAAGTGCTCGCAGATCAGGATGGCGCAGAACAGCAGCACCAAGCCCGGCGACAATTCGCGCCACGCCCCCACCAGCGCCGCGCCGATACCCAGCACCAGGTAGCCCGCGCCATGCAGCAGGCCCTGGTCGCGCAGCCGCGCCGGCCACTCGGCCTCGGGCCGGCCGATCAGGTCGCGGTTGGCGTAGGTGTAGAAATCGAGACCGACCGCGAACACCGCGTAGGCCACGGCCGCGGTGAACAGGCCATAGAAGCCCAGCTCGGCCGGTGGCAGCACGCGCGCGAGGTAGACCATCAGCACGAACTTGCTGGCCAGGCCGGCACCGCGCAGTACGAAGCCGCCCAGCGCGCCGTTGCGCCACAGCCGCCCGATCATCGCACCGGCCGGCGTGGCGCCGTACAAGGAAAGCCCGAGGCAGGCCACGATGCGCTCAATCGATCATGTCCCAGGCGAGCGGCGTGCCAGGCGCGAGGTCGGCGCGGGCGTGCCGACCGAGCACTTCGCCGTAGTGGCGCGGATGCAGCCCGTCCGATGGGCGCACCGAGCGCACATTGGCCGCGGTGAACGGCTCGCCGGCGCGGATCGGCTCGGCGACGAACAGCGAGCGGGCGAACTTGCGGCTGGCGGCCACCTTCGGGCCAAGGTCGTAGCTGACCGTACCCAGCGCCGCTTCCGCCACGCGCACGCCATCGACCATCAGCTTGAATTCGTCCGGGGTCATCGAGAACGAGGCATCCGGGCCGCCGATGGCGCGGTCCAGGATGAAGTGTTTCTCGATCACCCGCGCGCCCAGCGCCACCGCGGCGATGGGCACGGCGTGGCCCATGGTGTGATCGGACAGGCCGACCTTCACCTTGAAGGTGTCGCGCAGGTGCGGGATGGTCAAGAGGTTGGCCTCGCCGGGCTCGGCCGGATAGGCCGAAGTGCACTTGAGCAGCGTGATGTCGTCGTTGCCGACCCGGCGGCACGCCGCCACCGCTTCCTCGATGTCGGCGAGCCGTGCGATGCCGGTGGAGATGATCATCGGCTTGCCCTTGGCCGCGGCGTACTCGATCAGCGGGATGTCGTTGATCTCGAACGAGGCGATCTTGTAGAGCGGCACGTCAAGCGCTTCGAGGAAATCCACCGCGGTGGAATCGAACGGTGACGAAAAGAACACCAACCCTTCGCGCGCAGCCTCGGCCTGGATCGCGGCATGCCATTCCCATGGCGTGTAGGCCTCCTGGTACAGCTTGTGCAGCGTGGTACCGTCCCACAGGGTGCCGGACCTGATCTGGAAGTATTCGTTGTCACAGTCGAGCGTGATGGTGTCGGCGGTGTAGGTCTGGATCTTGATCGCGTCGGCACCGCATGCCTTGGCCGCGCGCACGGTGGCCAGCGCATTCTCGATATTGTGGCCGTGGTTGGCCGAGAGTTCGGCGATCACGAAGACGTGATCGGGATGGGTGAAGCGGCTCATTGTCGTTTCCATTCGCGGGCCAACAGGCCCATCAGCAACAGGTCATAGCGGCGGTCATCGCGCAGGATGGCCTCGCGCCAGCGCCCTTCCTCGGCAAAACCGAAGCGGCGGTAGGCAGCGATGGCCGTGAGGTTGTCGGCCACCACCTCCAGCTTCAGCGTATGCAGCGAGAGCCGGCCGAAGGCCAACTGCGAGATGGCCTGCAGCAACCGGTGCCCGAGGCCCGGCTCGTCGCGGAACGGGTTGCGGTAGATGCCGAGCCAGGCAAGCCCGTTGCGCGCATCCAGCCGATGCAGCGACACCACACCGAGCGTACCGGCGGCGTCGCGTCCCAGGTAGTTGAAATCGCACGTCTGTGCATGCTGCCGCGCCATGTAGGCCAGGTGCGACGCCAATGGGATATCGCCACCACTGCCCATCCACCGCGCGATGTCGGGATGGGTGCGCATGCACCAGACCTCATGCTGCCGCGCTTCGTCCAGACCGGCGAACGGCAGCAGCTCGATGGCATCGAAGGTGAAGCACTGGTGCGGATCCAGCGTCATGGCGTTGCTCCTGTCAGCCAGGCCAACGCGCGCGCGACGCCCTGGCCATCCACCGCCGCCTGGCCGGCGCGGGCCATCGCTGCGCGCGCCTGCGGCGTGGCCAGCGCAGCCAGCGCGGCCAACAGCTGCCGATCCAGCTGCGGATCGTGCCACCAGCCCGCGGCGATCGCCGTGCCCAGCACCGGCCATTCGCGCAGTTGCTTGTGTTGGTTCTCGGCCACGGCGACCAGCACTGCCGGCGTGCCGCAGCGCGCCAGTTCGCTCACGGTCTGCCCAGCCGCTGAAATCGCAAGATCGGCGGCCAGCATCTGGGCGCACATTGCGGCGTCATCGAGCTGGCGGTGCACCGTGCAGTTATCCGGCGCTGGCGCAGCCGGGCCGCCAAGCACCGCATGGATCTGCGCCAGCGGGTATGCCTTGCGGGCCAGGGCCACCATACGCGGCGTCAGGCCACGCGGGTCGGTACCGCCCATCAGCACCAGCACGCGTGTCACCGCCGGCAGCACGCGACGCTGCGGCACCTCGGCGAACGCCGGGCGCAGCGGTTGCCACATCGGGCCGCGCGCCCAGCGCGCCTCGCCCCGATCGCCCCCCAGGCCCGGCGCGGCATGGATCACCAGTCCCGCCGGGTAGTCCAGGCGCTCCGTGTCATCGAGGTACATCACCCGCGCGGCACAGGCCGCGATCCGCTGCAATGCCGCCGGCTCGGCGCTGTAGGAATCGACGATGGCCACGTCGCTGGCGCCGGGCAACGGCGGCGCCGCCTGCCATGCCTGCCAGACGACGTCCTGTGCAGCCAGCAGCGCCTGCGCTGCCGCGTCGCCATCGACCACCCAGCGCACCGTGCCCCCCTGCCCACGCCATGCGGTCGCGTAGGCCAGACAGCGCGACAGATGGCCCATGCCGCGGCTGGCGTCACCTTCGCTGTAAAGCCACAGCCTCACGTCAGCCGCCACGCCGCAGGCGATATTTCAGCTCGGCCAGCGCCCAGTCGGTCTCGGTGTCGATATCCTGGGCTTCCAGCTCCGGGATCTCGATGGCACCGCTGTTGCCGGTGAAGATGCGGCCGGCGGCGAGGCACCGTTCGGGGTGCAGCCAGTAGAACTGGCCGGCGTCATGCAGTGCCGGTGGCAGATCCTGTGAACGGCTGGCGTAATGCTCGGGCTGCAGCATATGCACGCGGCCGTCGTCGGCGCGCCGCAGCGCGCGCTGGATCGGATAGCCGAAACGCACGGCGGGAAACACCGCGTCGAAATCCTCTCGCGCCAGGACCTCATGCGCCTCGCGCAACCGTGCCGGCGTCACCAGCGGCGCGGTGGGCAGCAGGCAGCAGACCTGTTGGAAAGTGCGTCCTTGCGCGGCATAGACGTCCAGCACCTCGCGCAACACGTCCAGCAGTCCTGCGTGGTCGTCGGCAGTCTGCGGACTGCGCAGGAACGGCACCAACGCGCCGTGCTCGCGCGCCACCTGGGCGATGCGCTCGTCGTCGGTGGACACCATCACTTCGGCAAAGAGGTCGCTGTCGAACGCCGCCGCGATGGAATACGCGAGGATGGGCCTGCCGCAGAAATCACGGATGTTCTTGTACGGAATCCGCTTGCTGCCACCGCGCGCGGGGATCAGCGCCAGCCGTTCGGGCAAGGGTGACAGCGTCATCCCAGGCTCCGGACCGCCGCCGCCACGGTCGCGACCTCGTCATCGGTCAGCGCCGGATACAGCGGCAGCGACAGGCACTGCGCGTAATACGCTTCGGCCACCGGGCAATCGCCCGGACCGTAGCCATAGGTTTCCCGGTACCAAGGCTGGGTATGCACCGGAATGTAGTGCACCTGGCTGCCGATGCCCTGCGCCAGCAGACGCTGCATCGCCTCGGCGCGGGTCAGGCCCAGCGCGGCGAAGTCGATGCACGGCACATAAAGATGGAAGCACGAGGTCACACCGTCCGCTTCCACCGGCGTGCGCAGCCATGGCAGGCCGGCCAGCAGCCGGTTGTAGCGGGCGACGATCCCGCGCCGGCGCGCGGCGAAGCGGTCGAGCTTCTTCAGCTGGCTCAGCCCCAATGCGGCCTGCATGTCGGTCATGCGGTAGTGCCAGCCCAGCCCATGCATCTCGTAGTACCAGGGACCGGGGTTCTGCGTCAGCAGCGCCGGATCCTTGGTGATGCCGTGGCTGCGCAGCAGCAGCATGCGCCGGTACAACGCCTCGTCGTTGGTCATCACCGCGCCGCCTTCGCCGGTGGTCAGCGTCTTCACCGGATGGAAGGAGAAGATGGTGGCATCCGAATGACGGCAATTGCCCACCGGGCTGCCATCGCGGTAACGGGAGCCGATGGCATGCGCCGCATCCTCGATCACCTTCAGGCCATGCTCGCGCGCCAGCGCGGCGATCGCCGTCATCTCGGCCGGCTGCCCGGCGAAGTGCACCGGCGTCAGCAGGCGCGTGGCCGGCGTGATGCGCGCGGCGATCGAGGCCGGATCGATGTTGTAGCTGATGGGGTCAATGTCGGCGAACACCGGCTTGATGCCGCAATAGGCCATGCTGTTGGCCGATGCGGTGAAGGTGTTGGCGCTGGTGATGCCCTCGCTGCCGGCCGGCAGCGCCAGTGCCGCCACCGCCAGGTGCAGCGCCGCGGTGCCGCTGGCAACCACCACGCAGTGGCGCGCCCCGGTGTAGTCGCATAGCGCCTGCTCGAACTCGGCAATCTTCGGGCCCTGGGTCAGGTAGTCGGAACGCAGCGTATCGAGCACCGCCCGTTCGTCGTCCTCGTCCAGCCACTGCCGGCCGTAGGGAATCGCCATCTCAGATCTTCCCCACCTTGGTGCGGTTGGCGTCGATCCAGGTGCGCAGGGTGTCGACGTCCATCCACTCGCCGTTGTTGTCGCTGGCGTAGACAAACCCCTCGGGCACGCGCTTGCCGTCCTTGATGCGCTTGTAGTCGGTATGCCAGTTATGGATGGCGGGCAGGATCTTGAAGTGCTCGGGGTATTCGTAGGTGTAGAACGCATCCTCGGCGCCGATCATCTGCTCGTGCAGCTTTTCGCCAGGGCGGATGCCCACCACATCCTGCCGCGCCTGCGGCGCGACGGCGGTGGCAATGTCGGTGACCTTCATCGACGGGATCTTCTTCACGTAGATCTCACCGCCCTCCATGTCCTCGAACGCATGCCACACCAGCTCCACCCCCTGCTCCAGCGTGATCATGAAGCGCGTCATGCGCGGATCGGTGATCGGCAATACGCCCTGCCCGGCAATGGAGAGGAAGAACGGGATCACCGAGCCGCGCGAGCCCATCACGTTGCCGTAGCGCACCACCGCGAAGCGGGTATCGCGCCCGCCGGCGTAGGAGTTGCCGGCGACAAAGAGCTTGTCCGACGCAAGCTTGGTGGCCCCATACAGATTGACCGGGCTGCTGGCCTTGTCGGTGGACAGCGCCACCACGCGCTTCACACCCTTGTCGATGCAGGCATCGATCAGGTTCATCGCGCCGTCGATATTGGTCTTGACGCACTCGAACGGGTTGTACTCCGCCGTCGGCACGATCTTGGTGGCCGCGGCATGCACCACATAGTCCACCCCGTCGAGCGCACGGTAGAGGCGATCCTTGTCGCGCACATCGCCGATGAAGAAGCGCACCCGCTCGTCGCCCTGGAAGAGCTTGGCCATTTCCCACTGTTTCATCTCGTCACGCGAGTAGACGATGATCTTGCGCGGGTTGTACCTGGCCAGCGTGAGCGGAACAAAGGTATTGCCAAACGAGCCGGTGCCGCCGGTAACGAGAAGGGTGCTGCCACTGAGCATCTGGTACATCCTGGTTGGACTCGCCCGCTTCGATGCGGCGATATTCGGTTTCTGGAAAAACATCGGCCAAGACGGCCGGGCAAGCGCGGCCGGATTGCCAAATCCGCCGCGCCAGCGATCATTTGCGCAGTTTTCTGTCCATGCGGCGCACCTTGCGGTAGATCAGCCATTTCGGCGTCTTGAAGCGGGTGATGCTGCGATACAGCCACAGATAGCCCATCACGAAAATCAGCGCACTCCATTGCAGCGCGATCTGGTTGTTCCACCAGATGCTTGCGGGAATCACGGACAGCGAAGAAAACAGCCACAGATAGGGCGAGGTCATCGAGTTGCGCATCTTACGGTCGGCGCTTCGTGCGCTGCCGACCGCCCAGCGCATCATGCGTTTGTAGACCAGCTGGTGCAGATGCGCGGCATCGGGCAGGCCGGGATGATCCTTGCGGTGCAATCGCCGGTTGATGGTGAAGATCGTTTCGAAGATCGGATAGAGCATCAATACCAGTGCATACCATGCCGATACGGCGGGATTACGGATCACCAGCGCAATTGCAAGGCCCGCCACGCCGAATCCGATGGTATAGGCGCCACCGTCGCCAAGGAAAATCAATCCGCGCGGCCAATTCCAGAACATGAAACCCGCGCATGCCCCAAGCAGGGCTACCGCCATGACCGATACCTGGCGATCACCCACCTTCAATCCGATATAAGCAAGTGAAGCCAGAATGATCATGCCGACGGCGCAGGCGAGGCCGTTGTAGCCATCGATCAGATTCATCGCATTGATCACGCCGACCACGGCGACCAATGTCACGGCGACGGATATCGCATATATGGAGAAATACGCATCGATCCAAGGCAAATCGATCCGCACCACCCGCCAATTCAAGAGCGCAACCATCACGGTGACACCGATCACCATTGCCACCAGCCGGGTCTTGACCAGACCGATCTTCAGGATGTCCTCAAGCAACCCGCCAAGGAAGATCGGCGTTGCGGCCAGCAACGCAAACGCCGAAGCGTGCGCGAGTGCCCTGTCTTCGAACAACAGCAGAAAAGGCTGCACCGCCAGCAGCGCGGAAAAAAGGGCCAATCCGCCGACCCGGGGCACCGGCGTATCGTGGAATTTCTGCGTTTCGGTGAATTTGTCGTCCGCGGTCAAATGGTCGTGTTTATGTGAAAAACGCACCAGGAGCAGACAGACCCCGAAACTGACGGCCAACGCGACAAACAAGTAGAGCAATGACACAACGGGATGCTCAAAAAGTATTTATTCCGGCGGGCTATTCTGTCACAAAGCAAGGCCCACCGCTGCAGGCAAAACCCCATGCCTGGGTCATGCAGTCTGCGTCATGTCAAGAAATAGCGGAATGCCGAACGGATATGCCACCACAGCGGCCAACCCCAGGAATAGGAGGAACGGGTATGGCCATGCAGCACGCGTGCCTGCGGCGCCAGCGCCACGGCGCCACCCTGGCCCTGCAGACGTCGGCACAGATCGTAATCCTCGAGATAAAGGAAATAGCGCTCGTCGAACCCGCCCACCGCGCGCAGCGCGGCCGTCCTGAGCAGCATGAAGCAGCCCGAGATGATAGGCACCACGTGGTCGCGGCTGAAATCAAGGTCGCGCATCTCGTAGTGATCCACCCGTCCCGCAATCCAGCGGCGCGGCAGGAAGCGGCGGCCGAACAGGATGAATGGCGTTGGCTTGCGCTTGGCAAGATACTGCCGCTCGCCATCCAGGCCCTGCACATCGGGCATCACTGCGACAACGCCGGGGTGCCGGTCCAGATAGCCCGTCAATGCAGGCAACGGGTTGTCGTGCCACAGGATGTCCGGGTTGCACAGCAGATGCAGATCGGCCTCGGGGTAGGCGGACAACAATCCGATCAGCCGATTGTGGCCACTGCCGAACCCCAGGTTGCGCCCCTCGGTGCGATAGACCCAGCCACGGCGCGCCACCTCCTGCGCCAGCGCAGGGTCGACGCCGTTGTCGAATACCAGCACCATCCGGACCTGAGCGGCACTTTGCAGCAGGTCGAACAAGCCGGCCAACTGGGCGACGGGTGTCTTGTACACCACGATGCCGACAGTAACGCGTGCGCTCATCGAATAAGATCGGTCAGAAATCCGGCGTGGCCGGCAGACAGCAGGTGCGTTGGGCGCATCGGCCATCGGTGCCGCCGCGCCGGACCGGGGGGACTAGAAGGAAAACGCGCTCGCAACGTCCTGCCCCACAAGGCGCGGCAGGTTGTACTCGAACAGTTTTTCGCTGCGCCACGCCGCCTGATCGACGCGGGTGTACAGCGTGGCACTCATGATCGGCAGCGCACCGATGACGGCGATCAGGCGGCCGCCGACCGCAAGCTGCTCCTGCAGCGCGGCCGGCATGCCGGCGAGCGAGCCGGTAACGATGATGGCATCGAACGGCGCCTTGGCGGACAGCCCGCGCAGACCGTCACCCAGTTCGACATGCGCATTCTTGATCCCGGCGCGCAGCAGGTTTTCCTCGGCCAGCTGCTTCAATGCGGGCTCGATCTCCACGCCGTAGACCACCTGGCACAAGCCGGCGGCCAGCGCCATCAGGTAGCCGGTACCGGCGCCGACCACCAGCACGCGGTCGGTGGGCTTGAGTTCCACTTCCTGCACCAGGCGCGCCTCGACCTTGGGCGACAGCATGGAGGCGCCATGACCCAGCGGCAGCTCGGTGTCGACGAAGGCCAGGTTGCGTTTGTCGGCCGGCACGAAGTCCTCGCGCTTCACGTCCAGCACGCGTTGCAGGACCCGTTGATCGAGCACGTCCCACGGACGGATCTGCTGTTCAACGAGAAGATAGCGGGCGTGTTCCCAATCCATGTTTGCTTCACCTCAAGGCAGGCCGAATTCGGCGTGATGCGGGCGGAATTTAACTTGCGATTATCCCATATGTTCTATACGGTGGCAGCATTGTGTTTTCGCTAGGGGTTCCATGCCTTTGCCCTGCGCCACAGCGCGGGCGTGCCTTCTAAGATGGACGGGCGCCACGGCATGGATGAGAGAGTCCCTCAGCACCTGATCCGGTTCACACCGGCGTAGGGAAGCGAAACGATCCCGCCTGTCGGACGTTTCCCAGCATCCCCTGTGCCGTATTGGAGATGCCATGAACAAGCCGACCGAATTCCGCGCAGCCCAGGCGCATGTCGATGCCGCCGCCATCGCCCCGCTGCCCAACTCCCGCAAGATCTACGTCGCCGGCTCGCGCCCCGACATCCGGGTGCCGATGCGTGAGATCACGCAGACCGACACACCGACCGCGTTCGGCGGCGAGCACAATCCGCCAATCTATGTGTACGACTGTTCCGGCCCGTACACCGACCCACAGGCACGCATCGACGTGCGCAAGGGCCTGGCGCCGATCCGTGCCGCCTGGATCGCAGAACGCGGCGATACCGAAGTGCTCCCGGCGCTGACCAGCGAATACGGTCGCATGCGCGAAGCGGATGCCAGCCTCGATCCGCTGCGCTTCGAGCTGACCCGCAAGCCACGCCGCGCCAAAGCCGGCGCCAATGTCACCCAGATGCACTACGCCCGCCGCGGCATCATCACGCCGGAGATGGAATACATCGCGATCCGCGAGAATCTGCAGCGCGAGCAGTACATGGAAAACCTGAAGGCGCTCGGCGCCAAGGGTGAGAAGATGGCGGCGATGCTGCTGCGCCAGCATCCCGGCCACGATTTCGGCGCCAGCATCCCCAGGCTGATCACGCCGGATTTCGTGCGTGACGAGGTGGCGCGCGGCCGCGCCATCATCCCGGCCAACATCAACCATCCGGAAAGCGAGCCGATGATCATCGGCCGCAATTTCCTGGTGAAGATCAACGGCAACATCGGCAACAGCGCCGTCACCTCGTCGATCAACGAGGAAGTGGACAAGATGACCTGGGGCATCCGCTGGGGCGCCGACACCATCATGGATCTGTCCACCGGCAAGAACATCCACGAGACCCGCGAGTGGATCCTGCGCAACTCGCCCGTGCCCATCGGCACCGTGCCCATCTACCAGGCGCTGGAGAAGGTGGACGGCCGCGCGGAGGAGCTGACCTGGGCGCTGTTCCGCGACACGCTGATCGAGCAGGCCGAGCAGGGCGTCGACTATTTCACCATCCACGCCGGGGTGCTGCTCAGATACGTACCGATGACCGCTAACCGCATGACCGGCATCGTCTCGCGCGGCGGCTCGATCATGGCCAAGTGGTGCCTGGCGCACCATCAGGAGAATTTCCTCTACACCCACTTCGAGGAAATCTGCGAGATCATGAAGGCGTACGACGTCAGTTTCAGCCTGGGCGACGGGCTGCGCCCGGGCAGCATCTGGGACGCCAACGACGATGCACAGCTGGGCGAACTGAAGACCTTGGGCGAACTCACGCAGATCGCCTGGAAGCACGACGTGCAGACCATGATCGAAGGCCCGGGCCATGTGCCGATGCAGCTGATCAAGGAGAACATGGACCTGCAGCTGCAATGGTGCGACGAAGCGCCGTTCTACACGCTGGGCCCGCTCACCACCGACATCGCCCCCGGCTACGACCACATCACCAGTGCGATCGGCGCGGCGCAGATCGGCTGGTACGGCACCGCGATGCTCTGCTACGTCACGCCCAAGGAGCACCTCGGGCTGCCCAACAAGGACGACGTCAAGGAAGGCATCATCACCTACAAGCTCGCCGCGCACGCCGCCGATCTGGCCAAGGGCCACCCCGGCGCGCAGATCCGCGACAACGCGCTCTCCAAGGCACGCTTCGAGTTCCGCTGGGAAGACCAGTTCAACCTCGGCCTCGATCCGGACCGCGCCCGCGAGTTCCACGACGAGACGCTGCCGCAGCAGGGTGCCAAGGTGGCGCATTTCTGCTCGATGTGCGGCCCGCACTTCTGTTCGATGAAGATCACCCAGGACGTACGCGAGTTTGCCGAGCAGCAGGGGATGGAAGCGAACGACGAAGCGCTGCGCAAGGGCATGCAGGCCAAGGCCATCGAGTTCGTGAAGGGTGGCGCCAAGCTGTACGACAAGCTCTGAGCGCACCGTCGCGCCTGCCGGTACAACAGCCGCATTGCCCTGGCAATGCGGCTGTTTTCACAACCACGCCCGGCACCGGCAGCGCTAACCGGCCATCCGCGAGAGCTGCTGCACCACGTCGACCACGTTGTGCGCGCCGGCCCTGATCTGGCCGATGGCCTCGCCGGCGCCGTTGGCCAGCGCCACCCCTTCCTGCGCGGCATCCAGGCTGTGCTGCATGCTGTCGATCACCCCGCGGGTGCCGGATTGGATTTCCCCGATCATGCGGGCGATCTCGCTGGTCGAGTTTGTGGTCCGCTCGGCCAGCTTGCGCACCTCGTCGGCCACCACCGCAAAACCGCGCCCCGATTCACCGGCGCGTGCCGCCTCGATTGCGGCATTGAGCGCCAGCAGGTTGGTCTGGTCGGCGATCGCCTTGATGGTGTTGACGATCGAAGTGATCTCGCCGGTCTTTTCCCCGAGCCCCTGCACCTGCTGTGA
Source organism: Chitiniphilus purpureus (assembly GCF_025642115.1). GTDB lineage: Bacteria > Pseudomonadota > Gammaproteobacteria > Burkholderiales > Chitinibacteraceae > Chitiniphilus > Chitiniphilus purpureus. The sequence continues at coordinate 180,825 of NZ_CP106753.1, forward strand.
CGCGTGTCCAAGCTGGTCCGACAATCCGTTCATGGTACGGACTGCCTTCAGGATGATGCCCTCGCCATCCGCCGAAAGCTTTTCGGTGTCCTGCGCGATGCGGAACGCAGTGCTTGTCCCCTGCTGCGCGGCCTGCGCCTGCAGCACCCGCTCGGTGACGTCGCTGGCGAACTTGATCACCCGTGCAAGCCGCCCCTCGTCGTCACGCACCGGATTGTAGGTGGCCTCCAGCCAGATCGTACGGCCGTCGTGCGTCACACGCTCGACCTGGCCGGCGAAGAAGTGCCCTTGCTTGAGCTGCGCCCACAGCTGCGCGTAATCAGTGCTCGCCACATACTCGGGCTTGCAGAAGCGCCGGTGGTGCGTGCCGCGGATCTCTTCGAGCCGATAGCCCATCGTCTGCAGGAACACCGGGTTGGCATCCAGCACCGTGCCATCCATGTCGAACTCGATGACCGCCATCGAGCGGTTCAGCGCTTCGAGCAGGTTGCGCGCCCGGTTGGCCTCCTGGACCCGTGCGGTCACGTCGCTGGCGATCTTGACGATGCGCTGCACATTGCCTGTGGCGTCACGCACCGGCGCGTAGGTCGCTTCCAGCCAGATCGGGCGGGCCCCCTTGGCCAGGCGCTTGAACTGCCCGTTGAACGACTCGCCCTGGCGCAGCCGTTGCCAGAAGCGCTGGTATTCGCTGCTGCCGGCGAATTCGGGCGTGCAGAGCACCCGATGCTGCGCACCCCGCAGTTCCTGGGCGGTATAGCCGGTCACCGCGCAGAACGTGTCATTGACCTCCAGGACCGTCCCGTCGGGGGAGAACTCGACCACTGCCATGGCATTGCGCAGCGCATCGAGCACGCTGCGCAGTTGGTCGCGCTCCTGCAGCACCTGGGCCAACTGTTGTTGCAGCTTGCGGGAAGAAAACATCGGGCTATGTCCGTGACGGAAACTGGAGCAGCAAGACCGGCCCGTAAGCCAGCGTATCGTGTCTGCATACTGCATCAAGGGAGCCGGGTACACCTATCAGGCTTAAACCCTAATCTATATCGCGTATGCAGCATGTCAAACCGTCGCTGCGCTTTTCTGAGTAAGATCAACCGACATGATCCGATGAGGCCCCCACCATGCCGCAAACCAAGTTCTGGCTGCCCGAGTCCGAGATTCCCACCCACTGGTACAACATGGTCGCCGACCTGCCCAATCCGCCGGCGCCGGTACTGGGGCCGGACGGACAGCCGATCGGACCGGACGCGTTGTCGGCGATCTTTCCGGATGCGGTGATCGAGCAGGAGGTGAGCCGCGAACGCTGGATTCCGATCCCGGAACCCGTGCGCGAGCTGTACCAGCTGTGGCGGCCGACCCCGCTGATCCGCGCGCACCGGCTCGAAGCGGCGCTCGGCACCCCGGCACATATCTACTACAAGTACGAAGGCGCAAGCCCGGCCGGTTCGCACAAGCTCAATTCGGCGATCGCCCAGGCTTACTACAACCGGCTCGAAGGCGTGACGCGCATGACCACCGAGACCGGCGCCGGCCAATGGGGCAGCTCGCTGGCGCTGGCCGGGCAGATGTTCGGCATCGAGGTGCGCATCTACATGGTCAAGGTCAGCTATCAGCAAAAGCCGTTCCGCCGTTCGATGATGCAGACCTGGGGCGCGACCGTGCTGGCGAGCCCGAGCATGGAGAGCACCAGCGGCCGTGCCGCGCTGGCCCAGGACGCGGACAATCCCGGCTCGCTCGGGCTGGCCATCGCCGAAGCGGTCGAGGAGGCCGCCTCGCGCAGCGACACCAACTACGGCTTGGGCTCGGTGCTCAACCATGTACTGTTGCACCAGACCGTGATCGGCCTGGAAGCCAGGAAGCAGTTCGCACTCGCCGGCGAATACCCTGATGTGATCTTCGCGCCGTGTGGCGGGGGTTCGAACTTCGGCGGCGTGGCGTTTCCGTTCCTGGCGGACAAGGCCGGTGGCAGGACCGTGCGCCTTGTCGCCGTCGAACCCGCCTCGTGCCCCAGCCTGACACGCGGCCACTATGCCTACGACTTCGGCGACACTGTGGGCCTCACCCCGCTGATGAAGCAGTACACGCTGGGTCACGATTTCATGCCGCCCTCGATCCACGCCGGTGGATTGCGCTACCACGGAGCCAGCGCGTTGGTCAGCCAGCTCTACCATGAGCGGCTGATCGAAGCCGTGGCCGTGCCGCAGCTGGCCACCTTCGAAGCCGGTGTCACCTTCGCCCGGGCCGAAGGCATCATCCCGGCGCCCGAATCGTGCCACGCGATCCGCGCCTGCATCGACGAAGCCTTGCAATGCAAGGACAGCGGCGAACCCCGCGTGCTGTTCTTCAACCTGTCCGGGCATGGCCATTTCGACATGGCAAGCTACGACAAGTACTTCAACGGTGAGCTGGAGGACTACGCGTACCCGGAAGAAGCCATCATCGCCGCGCTGGCGCGCCTGCCCAAGGTGCCGGCCTGACCGGTGGGGCCGCCGACGTCTGCAAGGATGCCGGCGACCCGGGGCGGGGCCGCACCGCCAGCGTATAGGCGCTGCAGCCGCACAACGGCCGCCCGGTCAGCCAGCGGTGCGCCATCCCGTGCAGCGCCGCCTTTGCCCCGCACGCCGGCATCGCGTCGAACTCAGCGCGCAGGTACCAGCCGGGATGGCAGCGCGATGGCGCATCGGCATCCTCAAGCGCCCAGCGCAACGGCGGCGCCTGTGGCGGACACCGGCAGCCGCATGAAGGCCGGCGGCCCCGATACGCCATCCAGGGCGAGACCCAGTCGAACAGCAGCAGCACCGCGGCGGCTGGTTCGAAATGGCGTGCCAGCCGATGCAGCAGCGCCGCCACCGCGGTGGGATCGAGCGCCATCAACACCCCTTCCGCCCGCAGCACCACCGCCCGGCCCGCGGGGTCGGGCAATTGCCCGAACCAGTGCGGCCGGGCAAGGTCGGCGGCAAGCAGGCGCTGCCGTGCGCTTTCACCGGCCAGTGCGCGCTTGAGCGCCACCACCGGTGGCAGGTCCACATCGATCCACAGGTGATCGTCCGGCAACACCCTGGACAGACGCTGGTAGGCGGTATCGAGCCCCGCACCCAGGTTGAGCACCAGTACGCGCCGGTGCTGCGCGGCAAAGTCGGCGGCCTGCCGGTCCAGCCATTGCGCCCGCACGCAGCAACCGCGCAGCAGCGCCGGGTCGGCCCGCAAGCGGGCCAGCTCGGCCGGGAAGCGTGCCGCCAGCCGTTCGGCGGCCGGATCGCGAAAACCGAGCCCGGGGCACCAGCGCGCCGCACCGGCACGCGCGGCCAACGGCAGCAGCAGGGCATCGCTCATGGCGGCGGGTGCGGCAGCAGGCATGGGCAGGTTCCGTGGTGGTCACATGCCCCGACTATGGCACGCCCCGCTTATTAATACAAACGATTCTCATTTTTATCAATCAATCGAAGCCCCTATTAATCCGTTGATTTCGCTATACTTCCGCGCCTTCAGCCTGCCGTCGGATCCCGCCATGAGCCTGCCCGCCCATCATCTCGAACTGCTCGCCCCCGCCAGGACGGTCGAGATCGGCCGCGAAGCCATCCTGCACGGTGCAGATGCGGTCTATATCGGCGGCCCCACCTTCGGCGCGCGGCACAACGCCTGCAACGAGGTGGACGAGATCGCCGGGCTGGTGCGGTTCGCGCACCGCTACCACAGCCGCATCTTCGTTACGCTCAACACCATCCTGCACGACAGCGAGCTGGAGCCGGCGCGCCGGCTGATCCATCAGCTGTACGACGCCGGGGTCGACGCACTGATCGTGCAGGACATGGGCCTCTTGGAGCTGGACCTGCCGCCGATCCAGCTGCATGCCAGCACACAATGCGACATCCGCACGCCGGAGAAGGCACGCTTCCTGGCCGATTCGGGCTTCTCGCAGGTGGTGCTGGCACGGGAGCTGGCGCTGCCGCAGATCCGGGCGGTGCGGCAGGCGCTGACCGACGACACCACCATCGAATTCTTCATCCACGGCGCGCTGTGCGTAGCGTATTCGGGCCAGTGCTACATCAGCCATGCCGACACCGGCCGCAGCGCCAACCGCGGTGACTGCTCGCAGGCCTGTCGGCTGCCCTACACCCTGACCGACAACCAGGGTCGTGTGGTCGCCTACGACAAGCATCTGCTGTCGATGAAGGACAACGACCAGAGCGCCAACCTGGAAGCACTGATCGACGCCGGCGTGCGCAGCTTCAAGATCGAGGGCCGCTACAAGGACATGGGCTATGTGAAGAACATCACCGCCCATTACCGGCTGCTGCTCGATGGCATCCTGGAACGCCGCCCCGAGCTCGCCCGCGCGGCCAGCGGCAGCACCGAGATCTTCTTCACCCCCGACGTGGACAAGAACTTCCACCGCGGCCACACCGATTATTTCGTCAACGGCCGCGAGGGCGGCGATGTGGGTGCCTTCGATTCACCCAAGTACATCGGCGTGGCGCTGGGCCACGTGACCCGGATCGGACCGAAGTGGTTCGAGCTCGAAGCGAACGGGCCGCTCGCCAACGGCGATGGGCTCAACTATATGAAAAAGCGCGAGGTGGTCGGCCTGCAGGCGAATACCGTCGAAGCGGTGGGCGCCGGCAAGGAAGGCGGCATCGTGTGGCGGGTGTTCCCGAACGAGCCCATGGGCAGCCTTGACGGACTCAAGGTCGGCCTCTCCATCCACCGCAACCGTGACCATGCCTGGGAAAGGGCGCTGACGCAGAAGTCGTCGGATCGTCGCATCGCGGTCTGGTTCAGGCTGTCGGAAACCCCAGGCGGCCTTGCGCTGACCGTGACCGACGAGGACGGCGCGAGCGCGACGGCGACGGTCGATACCGCGCTGGAACCGGCCAAGGATGCTGCGCGCAGCGAGGCCGGGCTGCGGGAGGGCCTTGCCAGGCTTGGCAACACCCTGTTTGTCGCGCACGGCGTGGCGTTGGATCTGACGCAGCCGTGGTTCGTGCCGAACTCGACGATCAACGCATTGCGCCGCGAGGTGATCGACCGGTTGGACGCCGCCCGTATCGCAGCGTGGACACGCCCCCCACGCAAGGCGCCGGTCGAGCCGCCGGTCGCCTATCCCGAGAAGGCGCTGACCTACCTTGCCAACGTCTACAACCAGAAGGCACGCGACTTCTATAGCCGTCATGGCGTCGAGCTGATCGCGGCCGCGTACGAGGCGCACCAGGAGCCCGGCGAGGTGAGCGTGATGATCACCAAGCACTGCCTGCGCTTTTCGTACAACCTGTGTCCCAAGCAGGCCAAGGGCGTGATCGGCGTGAAAGGCCAGGTGCGCGCCGAGCCGATGACCCTCAAGTCGGGCAACGAGACCTACACGCTCAAGTTCGACTGCAAGCCGTGCGAAATGCACGTGATCGGCAGGATGAAGCCGCACATCCTCAAGTCGGCGCCGCCCAGCACCGTCGTGGCACAGCCGATCACCTTCCACCGCAGCGGGCCGCTGCCGAAGTAAGCGTGGGCCGTGCGCTGCGGCGGGCTAGGCGCGCTCGAAGCGCACCAGCGCAAGGCTGCCCAGCAGATTGGGCAGGACGTCCACCTTCTCGCCCTGGTGCAGCACCACCCGCCCGGTCGACCACATGCCCAGCCGTTTGAGCAGCCGTTCGAAGTCGTACACCGTGCACAGGTGGATATTGGGCGTGTTGTACCACTCGTACGGAATGGTCTCGGAGACCGGCATACGGCCGATCAGGAGCTGCCAACGGTTTTCCCAGTAGCCGAAGTTGGGAAAGGTGACGATGCCGGTGCGGCCTACGCGCAGTATCTCCTTGAGGATGCCCTCGACGTTGTGCATCGCCTGGATGGTGAGCGAGAGCACCACGAAATCGAACGCGTTGTCCTCGAATCCCGACAGGCCGGCCTCCAGATCGCTCTGGATCACGCTCACCCCCTTGGCCACGCAGGCGGTGACGCTCGCCACGTCGATCTCGACGCCGTAGCCCTGGCAGTGCTTGTTGGCGGCCAGCCAAGCAAGCAGCGAACCATCGCCGCAACCCAGATCGAGCACGCTGCTGTCGGGCGCGATCCAGTCGGCGATATGGCGCAGATCGGGGCGCAGGGCGGGGGCGTTCATGCGTGCACCTCGTTGGCGATGTTGGAAAGATAGGCGCGCATCACCGCCTGGTACGCCTCGTCCTCCATCAGGAAGGCATCATGGCCGTGCTTGGATTCGATCTCGGCGTAGCTGACACGCTTTCTGGCGTCGAGCAGCGCCTTGACGATCTCGCGCGAGCGCGCCGGCGAGAAGCGCCAGTCCGAGGTGAACGACACCACCAGGAACCCCGCCCGGGTCGCCGCCAGCGCGCGGACCAGGTCGCCGTCGTAGTGGCGCGCGGGGTCGAAGTAATCCAGCGCCTTGGTCATCAACAGATAGGTATTGGCGTCGAAATAGTCGGAGAACTTGTCGCCCTGGTAGCGCAGGTAGGACTCGATCTCGAATTCGACATCGAACCCGTATTTGTATTCGCCCGAGCGCAGCAGCCGGCCGAATTTCTCGCCCATGCCGTCGTCGGACAGATAGGTGATATGCCCCAGCATGCGCGCCAGGCGCAGCCCGCGGCGCGGCACCGTGCCGTGCTGGTAGTAGTCGCCGCCGTAAAAGTCCGGATCGGTCAGGATGGCCTGCCTTGCGACGTCGTTGAAGGCGATGTTCTGTGCGGTGAGCTTGGGGGCCGAGGCGATCACCAGTGCGTGCCGCACCCGTTCAGGGTAGGTGATGGTCCAGCGCAGTGCCTGCATCCCACCCAGGCTGCCGCCGATGACCGCGGCAAAGCAGTCGATGCCCAGAAGATCCGCCAGCCGTGCCTGCGTCTCGACCCAGTCGCGCACCAGCACCAGCGGAAAACGCGACCCGTACGGCTGCCCGGTGTCCGGGTCGATGCTGGACGGCCCGGTGGAGCCATGGCAGCCCCCCAGGTTGTTCACGCCGACGACAAAGAAACGGTCGGTGTCGATGGGCTTGCCCGGACCGATCATGTTGTCCCACCACCCAGGGTTCTTGTCGTCCTCGCGGTAGCGGCCGGCTAGGTGATGGTTGCCCGACAACGCATGGCAGACCAGGATGGCGTTGGAGCGCGCCGCGTTGAGCGTACCGTAGGTCTCGTAGACCAGCTCGTAGCGCGGCAGGGTGACGCCGGAGGACAACGTGATGGGCGTATCGAACACCGCCTTCTGGGCGGTGACAAGGCCGATGGAGCGCGAAGTGGTCATGCTGGGGCGGCAGTCCAAAAAACGGTTAGCGCTGCTTGCCGATGCGGTACAACGGCCGGATCAGCAAGCGATAGACAAAGCGGCTGTAGAGGAAATCGCTCAGCCGGGCAAGCGGGCCGGGGGCGAGCTTGCCCCGATCGCGCCGGTCCGCATCGATATCCGAGACAAGGTCGTCGCGACAGCTGACCACATACGGCACCACGCAATCGATGCGCAGCGTGTGCCGCGCCAGCAGCCAGTCCCAGCAATCAGCCACGGTCCATACCGGGCTCAGCGTCTGCAGCAGGGATTGCGCTGCGGCCCGGTTCAGCACATAGCCGTCGGTCCCTTGCGCCTCGACCGCGCGGCAGCGGCGGCGGCCGGCCGCCAGTGCGGCGGCACCCCACGCACTATAGCGCTTGGCACGCCGGTTCAGCAGCACCACCCGCGGCGTCGCGTCGGCCTTGAGTGCCGGCGCCAATGCCGCGAGCACCTCGGCAAAATCCGGCGACAGCTCGGCATCGTCCTCCAGCACGCAGATGGCCGGCAGATCCTGCTCCAGCATCCTGCGATAGAGCGCCAGATGGCTGAGCGAGCAGCCAAGCTCACCCGGGGTGAGCGTACGCCGCTCGCCGCGTTGCCGCGCCAGCGCCGGGTCGTACAGCCGGGCACGGTCCGCGTCGGCCAGCGCGCGGCCATCGACCGCGTCGGCAAAGTCGAAGGCGACCCCACGCTCGGCCAGGTGTTGCCGGATGTGGCGGCGGCGGTCTTCGCGCTGCGCCAGGCTGATGACGAATACCTGCATCGGAATGGTTCTGGTCAAGGCATCAAGGGAGCGAGCATCTCATCCAGGGCCGTGCTCACCTCGTCGATGGCGATTCCGGCGATGTCGCGGCCTGTCGGCCGCACCAGCCGGTACGGCACCTGCCAAGGATACCAGCGGGTGTACTTCTCGGGCCTGTTCTCGAACAAGGACACCACCGGCTTGCCCAACCCCACCGCCAGATGCAGTGCGCCACCGTCACTGCACAACACAACGTCGCAGCACGCCAGCGCACCGATCAGCACGGGCAACCCGGGCGTGGGCAGCGGCACCAGCGGCAGGCCGGCCAGCCCCTCGATCAGTTCGCGCGCCATCGCATCGTCTCCCGGGTGGCGCGGATCATCGACGGAGCCCGGCGCCCACAGCAGCACCAGCCCAAGCCGGGGATGGCGCGCACAGGCGGTGCGCAGCGCGCTGATGAACGCCTGCGGTGCCCAGCGTCGCGCCGGCTCACGCGCGCTGACATGCACGCCGAGCAGCACCCGGCCCGCCAGCGGTGCCAGCACCTGCTGCGCGGCCCGTCGCGCCTCGGCCTCGGCGTAGACGCGCAGCGGGCCGGGCGGGCCGGCCACGCCCAGCGGTTCAAGCAGCCGGAAGATGTCCTCGACCTCGTGCCGCGCCTCGCGGCGATGGTAGGGAATGCCGATATCAATGCCTGGCAGCCCGCCCTGCTCGGGTACGAAGCCGATCACCTGGCGCGCGCCGGCCAGCCGTGCGAACTTGATCGCCTGCCGGTGATAGCCGCCGCCCACCGGGATGGCGAAGTCAAAGCGCTGGCGCCGCAGCCGCCGGATCAGCTGCAGTGTCTGCCAGTACACCGCCAGCCGGCTGGTGCCGGCCGGCCGGTGCTTGGCCTTGGTGTAGACATGCACCGCGTCGAGGGCCGGGTTGCCCGCCAGCACCGGCGCGTTGTAGCTGTTGACCAGCGCGGCGAGGTGCGCGCGCGGATGGCGTTCGCGCAGCGCGTCGAACAGCGGCGTGGTGCACACCAGGTCGCCGATGTTGTCGCGGCGGATCAGCAGAATGCGCGGGGCGTCAGGAACGGGGAGCATGGGTTCCAGGGGCGTCGGTTGGGCGGCACAGCGCGAGCAGGATGCCGAAATAGCACCACAGCAACACTGCGGGACCGCCGGTGAGGAAATCGTCGGTGCTGTTCTTCATGAACACGATGGTCAGCAGGGCCAACCCGGCCGCGCCGGCACTGCGTGTCTGCGGCAGCGCAAGCGCGCGCCACATCTGTCGCAGCAGGGCGCCGGCCAGCCACAGGCTGACGAGCAATCCTGGCAGCCCAAGCTGCAGCGCCACATTGAGCAGCCAGTGATGGCTGTGCGCCAGCGAAGACGATGCCTGCATGTCGGCCACGGCCAGGCCCGGAATGCGGGCAGGCGGGATGTCGGCCCCCGGCGTATACCGGCCGAACCCCTTGCCCAGCGGCATATGCTGCCCGGCCTCGGCGATCCAGAAACGCCACGCCGCCGGACGCAGATCCTTGTGCACCGTGGCGGCGAGCGGATTCGCCCTGGCATCCTGGTAGAGCGCCGTCATGCGTTCGACGAAGGGGACATAGGCCAGCGCCATCAACACCACGATGCCTGCCGCCAGCGCCAGCAGCGTGCGTGCTTTGGGGGGGCGGTAGAGCAGGACGAACACGGCAATGCCGGCAATGACGGCAAGCCAGAACATCCGGTTGGTCGAGGCGAAGCCGATATACAGCGTCAGCGGCAGACACAGCCAGCCCAACCAGCCCAGCCGGCGCAACGGCCCGCCGCCCAGGGCCAGCAGCAGCCAGAACGGCAGCGTATAGACCGCCAGGTTGCTCGCCTCGCCCTGACCGGGGTAGTAGTAAGCCAGCCCGGGGCGGTCCCCATCGAGCAGCAGCAGCTGTTCGGCCGGAAACAGCGACAGGATGAACACCAGCAGCACCGAAGTGCCGACGGCCAGCAACAGCGCCGGCCGGGTACCGCGCGCCGACGCCAGCCGGTAGCTCGCCGCGCCGGCCACGAAGGGCATCAGGATGTCCTGCCACCAATGCTCGCCACTCAAGGCCGGTGCCACGCTCCACGAGAGCGACAGCAGCGCCAGGGCGCCCCATGCCAGCATCGGCCGCCATACCGGGATCGCGTCGGCCGGCGCCTGCCGTGCCTGCCAAGTGCGCCAGCAAAGCCAGAACAGCATCGCGGACACCACACCGATGCGCAGCCCCGGCACATGGCCCAGCGGCCCCAGCGCGAGCAGTGCCAGCGCCAGCCACAACAACGCCCCGTCGAGCGTGGACGAACGCAGCGTCATGAGCCGATCGCCTGCAGGATGGCCTGGCAACGCACGCCATAGTGGTGATGGGCCCGCACATGCGCAAGGCCCGCCTGCCCGATGCGCTCGGCCGCGGCCGGATCGCGGCGATAGCGGGCCAGCTGCTCGCGCAGCCCATCCTCGTCGCGCCAGACTGCAAGGTGCTCGCCCGGTTCGAAATAGTCGCCGATCTCATCGACCCAGTCGGTCAGCAGCAGGCGCCCGCACGCGGGCACCTCGAAGAGGCGCAGGTTGAGTGCGCCCCCCTGTCCCTGCCAGTTGTGGATGTTCAGGTTGACGAGGCTCTGGTTGTAGACGCGCGCGGTGGCCGGGCCGAACGCCGGGCGGTGCGGCACGATGGCCGTGCCGCGCGCCTTGTCCCAGCCAGGGCCGAAGGCGTGCACCGGCTCCCCCAGCCGCGCGAGGATCTGCTGCCGGTACGCGCCCTGGGTGCCGACAAAGCTGACCGGATAGCGCTGTGGCAACGCCAACGGCCGGAAATGGGTCAGATCCACCGCCGAAGGCAGGTGCAGCGCGGCCACCCCGCGTTCGGCGTAGCGCGCGACGCTGCCGCGATCATTGGTGAAATAGTGCTCGAAATGCGGTGCATTGCGGCACGAGCGCTCGAAATCGAGCGGATCGTCGATCCAGTAGCCGGCCGTACGGATGCCGGCACGGCGCAGCGTATGCAGCGTCTCGGGAAAGAGACGCAGTGGCTTGACGCTCAGGAACAGTGCCGGCCGGAACGCCTGTGCGCGCGCCAGCAGCAGCCGGTTGAACGCGGCGTCGTCCTGCTCACGCCAGCCGTCCGGCCGCCATGCACGCGGCAGCAGGCGGAAACGTGGCAAGCGCCAGTCAATGTCGACATACGCCACCTCGTGCCCAAGCGCGGTAAAGGCAGCGCCCAGGTCACGACCGTTCTTGCTGGTGCCGGTGGCAAGCGGGCAGCAGATCAGGATGCGCATGGCGCCTCCCCGGTCAGCAGCCGCACGGCGCTCTCGCACACCTGCGCCAGGCTGAGGCGCCGCATGCACTGGGCCGGATCGTCATGCAACGGGCAATCGGCCACGCCCCGCCCGCAACGCTGGATCCAGGCGCGCTCGCGCCGGAACAGCACGGTCTGGTCGCGGCAGGGAATGGGCGCCGACAGCGCGATGAACGGGCTGTCGCGCCAGAATTCGCCCGCGCCGCTGATCTGCGGCGAGCCGGGCCCGAACAACGCCACCGTCGGTGTCCCCACCAGTCGCGCCAGATGCGCCACCCCGGTGTCGGGACAGACCAGCAGCCGTGCGCCGGCCAGCAACGCCCAGAGCTGTGGCAGATCCAACTGTCCGGCAAGGCTGACGTGACGCTGCTGCGGATCGGCGGCGGCGACCAGCGCGGTCTCGTTCGGGCCGCCACTCCACACCGGGGCGACGCCGCGGGCGGCCAGCCAGTCCGCCAGCGCCAGCCAACGTTCGGCCGGCCACAGCTTGAGCGGGCTGGATGCGCCAAGGTGCAGCACCGCATAGGGCCCGTCGGGCTGGGCAAAGGGTGCATGCGGCGGTGCCGGCCACGCTGTCGGATCGTATGGCGCAGGCGCCGCGCCGTCGGCGAGCTGGGCAGCCATGTCGCCCCAGGCGCACGGGGAGTGCGGATAAGGCACGGCCTCGTCCACCGGCCAGTTCTTCCAGGCCGGGATGTCGTCGGTGTGGGCAACGATCCAGCGGCTGCCGGCGGCCAGCGCGAGCCAGGCGTGTCGGTTGTCGCCCGGCACGATCGCCAGGTCGAACGGCCCCTGCGCCAGCAAGGCGCGCACGCTGCGCGGATCGCGCGGGTCGAACGGCTGCGCGTCGACGCCATAGGGGCGGCCGGCATACAACGGCGCGACCGCCTTGGGACAGGCGAACACGATGTCGGCCGCCGGGTGCGAGCGGCGCAGCTTGGCCAGCAGCGGGGTCAGCATCAGTGTGTCGCCCAGCAGCAGGTGATGCGCGATCAGGATGCGGCGCGGCATCGCCGGGCGGCGGCGCCAGGGCTTGCCGACCAGACGCGGCACGGCGCGGCCGAAGATCGCCAGCCGCCCGGCAAGGCGGCTCATCCGCGCGGCTCCAGCGCGGCACGGAACACCGCTTCCATCGCATCGAGCATCCGCTCGCTGCCGAAGCGGGCCTGCGCGCGCGCCAGGCCGGCCGCACCATAGCGCTGGCGCAGCGGCGCATCGTGCATCAGCCGCGCCAGCGTGGTGCCAAGGGCAGCCACGTCGCGCGGCGCCAGCAGCACACCGGTCTCGCCGTCGACCACCGCTTCGTCGATCGCGCCCACCGTGGTCGATACCACCGGCAGCCCCGCCGCCATCGCCTGCATGATGCCCTGCGGTACGCCCTCGTTGCCGTACGAGGGCAGCACGAACAGATCGAACGCCGTCAGCCAGCGCTCCACGTCCTCGCGGTTGCCGACAAAATGCACCGCGTCCTGCAGGCCGAGCGCGGCCGCCTGTTGTTCCAGATTGGCGCGTTGCGGACCGTCGCCGACCACCACCAGCTGCCAGTCGCCGCGCTGCGCACCCAGGGCCGCCCAGGCGGCCAACAGGTCGGCGTGGCCTTTCCAGCTGCGCAGCGTGGCGACGATGCCCAGTGTCGGCCGCCCGGGCAGGCCGAGCGCGGCGCGTGCCGCACCCGCCTCGCCGGGGCGGTAGCGGGCAAGGTCGATGCCGGTGGGGATCGAGGTCATGTGCGCCAATGCGAAACCGTTGTCGCGATGCAGCTGCTGCCGCAGCCGCTCGCCGGTGGTGACGACGTGCCGTGTCGCCTGCAGGTACAGCCAGCGCGTACCAAGGCCGTTGTTGACCGCGGTGGAGACATGGCGGGTGCGCACCACCGGCGGCATGCCGCCCAGTGTGGCACCCGCTGCTGCCACCAGCCAGGCATCGGTCGAGCTGTGGGTGTTGATCACGTCGAACATGTGGCGATGCTCGGCCAGCCAACGGCGCAGCGCCAGCAGCGCGCCAGGGCGCTTGCGCCCGATCGGCAGCGCCACCGCCGGCACGCCATTCCCGCGCGCCACCCGGTCGATGTTGGAACCCGAGCAGGACAGCAGCGTGACCGCGTGGCCGCGCGCCAGCATGCCGGTCGATTCGGTCAGGATACGGATCTCCTGGCCGCCCCAGCCGCACGAGGATTCGGTATGCAGGATGCGTAAGGGCTTGGTCGTCATTGCAGGATCTGTCGATAGAGCGCGGCCAGTTCGTCGGCCATGCGTTCGAGGGTGTAGGGTTCGGCGGTGGCGCGGGCTGCGGCACGCAGCGCCGGCCAATCGTCGCGGTGCGCCAGCCACGCGCCCAGGTTGGCCTGATGACCTGCCACGTCCAACGCGTCGGCCACCCAGCCATTCGTGCCCGGGTGCAGCCACTCGGCGGCGCCGCACTGTGGGCTGGTGAAGAGCGGCAGACCGCAGGCGAGCGCCTCGATGCACACATTGGGAAAGGGATCGTACAGCGTGGGCAGGATCAGCGCATCGGCGGCGCCGTAGAGCGGCTTCACATCCGCAAGCGCGCCCAGGAAGCGCACCCGCTCGGCCACCCCGAGCCGCTCGGCCTCACGCCGGTAGCGCAGCGCATGCTTGTCCGCCCCGGCCAGCGCCAGATACACACCCGGATGGGCCGCGATCGCCGCCAGTGCCACTGCCACGCCTTTGCGCGCAAAGCCCGAGCCCACATAGGCCAGCAGCGGCGCCTGCTGCGGAATCGCGTGGTCGCTGCGCCAACCGGTGCGTTGCGCCGCGAGGTCGGGATGGAACACGCTGGTATCGATGCCGTTGTAGATCAACGCCAGCTTGTGCTGCGGCACGCCGAAGCGCGTGGCGATGTCGTCGCGCACCATTGCCGAGTTGCAGATCACCGTGCGCAATGCCGGATGCGCGAACATCTCGGCCTCGGCCCGGCACAGATAGCGATGGTACGGGCTCAACCGGGGCCGCAGCCGGCCGGCCAGGCCGCCGCTCTTCGCCCATTGCGCGAGCCAGGTGGCATGCACGCCGTCGCCGGCGCGGAAGATGGCAGCGCCAGGGATGCGCTCGTGGCTTTGCACCAGGTCGAATCCGGCGAAGCGCCGCCGTGCCGCGTATGCAAAACCCGCATCGCGTGCCAGCCGGCCCAGATAGGGCGGATCGACCGTCTCGCAACGCCAGCCCTGCGCGCCCTGCCGCCAGGCACGGGCCAGCAGCGTCACTTCAAGTGCGCGCTGCTGCGCCAGCGCGTCGAGCGCCCGGCTGACAAAGCGTTCAGCGCCACCGTGCGGGTTGTACTTCTGGCGCACGATGGCCAGCCGGATCGCGCTCACTGTCGCGGCTCCGCCAGCAGCGCGTCGAGCGCCGCCAGCACCCGCTCGGGCGTGATCGCGGTCAGGCAGTCGCTCACCTTGCCGCCGCCGCAGCCATCCTGCCCGCAGGGGCGGCAGGACACCGGCTCGGTGACGATGCGGTGGGGTACCTGCCACGGCGCCCATTCGATGTCGCCCGACGGGCCGAACAGTGCCACCGTCGGCGTGCCGACCGCCGCAGCCAGATGCATCGGTACCGAATCGACGCCGATGAAGGCCTGCGCTCCGGCGATCAGCGCACCCAGTTCCTTGAGCGACAACTGCCCGGCAAGGTCAGCCGCCACCGGCCGCGCCAGCCGGGCGTTCAAGTCGCCGATCCAGGCCAGCTCGGCCGGCGCGGGCGCGGCGGACAACACCACCGTCTGGCCGCGTGTGGTCAGCGCATCGATCAGCGCGGCCATGCGCGCCACTGGCCAGGTCTTGAACAGCCAGCGCGAAGTGGGATGGATCAGCAGGTAGGGCGCCTGCACCCCGGCGGTGGCGAGGAGGCCGGCCACGCGTTGCTCGGCTGCCTCGCCGGCGGCAAAGCGCAGCGGGCGGGTTGCTTCGGTGGGTTGGATGCCGATGCGCCGCAGGGCATCCAGGTGGATCTCGACGGTGTGGCGCCGGTTGCCGCCGACCACGGGATAGAGCGTGTCGAACGAGCGTCGCCACCAGCGGTCGGCCACCCTCCCGCCCTTGCCCGGTGCCGGCGCCACCGCCAGCCGCGGCCGCAACAGGCGCGCCAGCCGGGCACCATGCCAGTGGTCGGTCAGATGCACGATCAGATCGTAGTCGCGTGCCTTCAGGGTGCGATACAACCCCCAGTAGCGCCGCAGCTGTGCCAGCGGTCCCAGCCGCCGCCAGTCGCGGCCGATGGTATGCACCTGCGCCACATGCGGATGCAGCGTCAGCATCTCGCGGGTGTCGTGATAGAGCAGCGCGTCGACTTCGATGCCCGGATGCGCGGCGGCCAGCGTGCTGAACACCGGTCCGGTGAGCAGCACATCGCCGTGGTGACGCAACTTGATGACGAGCGCGCGGCGCAACGGCACGGCGGATTCAGCCACCGTGATAGTCCTTGAACCAGGCCACGAAGCGTGCCAACCCCTCACCCAGCCCCACGCGTGGCAGCGGGCCGATCAGGGCCTCCAGCGCCGAGGTGTCGGCATAGGTGGCCTCGACATCGCCCGCCTGCATCGGCAGGTAGCGCTTGTCCGCCACGCGGCCCAGCTGCTGTTCCAGGAGCGCGATGAATTCGGAAAGCGGGGCCGGGTTGCTGCCACCGATGTTCAGGATGCGGTACGGCGCCCAGCTGGTGCCGTTCCTCGGTGCCATCACATCAAACGCCGGATCGGCCGCCGCCGGCTTATCCAGGAGCCCGACGATGCCGGCGACGATGTCGTCGATGTAGGTGAAGTCGCGCTGCATGTTGCCGTGGTTGTACACGTCGATGGCCTCGCCGGCGACGATCTTCTGCGCGAACTTGTAGTAGGCCATGTCCGGCCGGCCCCATGGCCCGTACACGGTGAAGAAGCGCAGCCCGGTCACCGGCAGGCCGTAGAGGTGGGCATAGCTGTGCGCCATCGCCTCGTTGGCCTTCTTGGTGGCGGCATAGAAGCTGACCGGATGCTCGGTGCTGTCCGATTCGCGGAACGGCAGGCGACGGTTGCCGCCGTAGACGCTGGACGAGCTGGCGAAGATCAGGTGGGCGAGTCCACCGTGGCGGCAGCCCTCCAACACGTGGGTGAAGCCGGCCAGGTTGGCGGCGCTGTAGGCCAACGGCGCGTCGATCGAGTAGCGCACCCCGGCCTGCGCCGCCAGGTGCACCACCGTGTCGTAACCGCCATCGCGGATCAGGTCGACGGTGCGGGGCTCGGCGACGTCCAGCCTCTCGAAGCTGAAGCCGGGCCGTGGCGTCAGCCGCGCCAGCCGTGCCTGCTTCAGCGCCGGGTCGTAGTAGCTGTTGAGGCTGTCGATGCCGTGCACCTGGTGTCCGAGCGCGAGCAGCCGCTCGGAAAGATGCATACCGATGAAACCGGCGGCACCGGTGACCAGGATCTTCATAACGCGCTCGGGCCCGCGGCCGTCGATGGGAATGCGCGATTATATCAGGGCCCCTCGTACCCGATGGACGGAGTAGGCGCCGTCGACAAAACCCGGCGCAGCGTGCCTGGCAACAGGCGTGGCATGTCGCGGACGGCGATGCATCGGACCTGCTTCGGTCGCGCGCACGGCGGGGTACGGCCAGGGTGCGCCACGCGGGCGGGCGGGCGTTGCCGGCGGCTTTAAAAGCGCAAAAACCCGGGCGACGGCGCTATGCTTGCACCCCTTGCCTCCTTTGCTGGCGCACTTCGATGAGTTCTCCCTCGCTGGGCGTGGCCCTGATCACCAAGAACGCGGCACGGCGCCTGTCCGAGTGCCTGACGGCGTTGTCGTTCGCCGACCGGATCGTGGTGCTCGACTCGGGCAGCGACGACGACACCGTGGCCATTGCCCGCGCCCATGGCGCCCAGGTGGCGGAATCAGCCGACTGGCCGGGCTTTGGCATCCAGAAGAACCGCGCCGTGGCATTGCTCGATACCGACTGGGTGCTGCTGATCGACGCCGACGAGGTGGTGACGCCCGAACTTGCCACGGCGATCCGCACCGCGCTGGCCGCGCCGGCGTACGAGGTCTATGCGATCAATCGGCTGTCGTCGTTCTGCGGTCACTGGATGCGCCATTCGGGCTGGTTCCCCGACTGGATCCCCCGCCTGTTCCGCCACGGCACCGCGCGCTTCTCGGACGATCTGGTGCACGAGCGGTTGCTGTTCGAAGGCCACGCCGGCCGGCTCGATGGCCTGCTGCTGCACCATTCGTACGAGGACCACGCCGACGTGCTGCGCAAGCTCGATGCCTACTCCAGCGCCGGCGCCCGGCAGCGTTTCGCGCGCGGCGAGCGCGGCGGTCTGGGCAAGGCTGTCCTGCGCGGCGCCTGGGCCTTCGTGCGCACCTATATCGTCAAGCGCGGCTTCCTCGACGGCGCCGCCGGCTTCCAGGTGGCGCTATTCAACGCGGAGACGGTGTATTACCGGTTCTTGAAACTGGGGGCGTTGGAACGGAATGGGTGAGGGGTGAGGGGTGAGGTGCAACGTCAAAGGCAACGGCGCGGCTTCTGACGTTGCCTTTGCACCTCACCCCTCACCCGCGAGGCGCCACGCTTCGCGTCACCCCTCGCTGAACTGCACCGCATGCATCTGGGCATAGACGCCGCCCTGGGCCAGCAGCTCGGCGTGGCGGCCGCTTTCGATCACCCGTCCCTGGCGCAGCACCAGGATGCGGTCGGCGTTTTCGATGGTGGAGAGCCGGTGCGCGATCACCACGGTGGTACGCGACTTCATCAGGTTTTCCAGCGCGGCCTGCACCTTGCGCTCGGATTCGGTGTCGAGCGCGCTGGTGGCCTCGTCCAGGATCAGCAGCGGCGCATCCTTGTAGATCGCACGGGCAATCGCCAACCGTTGCCGCTGCCCGCCGGACAGGCGCGTGCCGTTCTCGCCCAGCGGCGTCTCGAAGCCCTGGGGCAGCGCTTCGATGAATTCCAGCGCGTAGGCCGCCTCGGCGGCGGCACGCACGCGCTCCGGGTCCGGTTGCGGATCGCCGTAGGCGATGTTGGCCGTGACACTGTCGTTGAACAGCACCACGTCCTGGCTCACCAGCGCCACCTGCCGGCGCAGGTCGGCCAGCCGGTAGTCGGCCAGCGGCACGCCGTCGAGCAGGATGCGGCCATGCGCCACGTCGTAGAAGCGCGGCAGCAGGTTGGCCAGCGTGGTCTTGCCGCTGCCCGAGCTGCCGACCAGCGCCACCGTCTCGCCCGGGGCGATCTGCAGCGAGACCGCGTCAAGGGCGTTGCGCTCGGCCGTTTCGTAGCGGAACGACACCCGCTCCAGCGTCAGCTCGCCGCGCGCGCGCGCCAGCGGACGCGTGCCCTGGTCCGGCTCCACCTCGGCATCGAGCACGCCGAACACCGACTCGGCGGCGGCCAGCCCCTTGTGCAGCTGCTCGTTGAGCTTGGTCAGGCTCTTGATCGGCTGCTGCATCAGCATCATGGCCGAGATGAACGACACGAACGCGCCGGCGGTGAGCGCACCATCCTGCGCGCGCAGGCTGGCAAAGTAGATGATGCCGGCCAGCGTGATGCCGATCACCAGCATGATCAGGCTGGAGTTGAGGCTGGACGTGGCGGTCTGCTTGACGTTGACGAGGCGCAGCTGGTTGTTGATCTTCGCGAAGCGCCGCTGCTCGTATGCCTGCCCGGCGAAGATCTTGACCACGCGCTGCCCCGAGAACGCCTCGCTCAGCATGCTGGTCATCTGCCCCATGCTGCCCTGCGATTCGCGCGCGAGGCGGCGCTGGCGCTTGCCGACGATACGGATGCTTGCCACCACGACGGGAATCAGCACCAGGCACAGCAGCGTCAGCCGCCAGTCGTGGTACAGCATCACACCGAGGAAGAACACCACCGAGAGCGAGTCGCGCACCAGCGTGGTCAGCACCTGCACGCCGGCGAGCATGATCTGGTTGACGTCGTAGGTGATGCGCGAGAGCAGCACGCCGGCCGAGGTCTGGTCGAAGAACCGCACCGGCATATGGATGGCGCGCTGGAACATCAGGTCCCGCAGATCGCACACCACCCGGGTGGTGATCCAGTTGCCGGTGTACTCGTTGCCGAAGTTGGACAGCATGCGCAGCACCGCGAGTCCGACGATCTGCGCCGGGATCACCCAGGCCGCCCCGGCGGCCAGCGTGTCGGGATTCAGGTTCTTGTCGATCAGCGGCTTGAGCAGCATCGACAGCCCCGCATCGACCGCCGCCGCCGCGATCAGGCACAACATGTTGAAGGCGATCATCGGCCAGTACGGCTTGACGTGCCCGAGCACGCGGAAATAGAGCTGGCGACTGGTCATGGGTGTATGGCTTGTGAAAAACGCGATTATAGCGACCGTGGCCGGACAACCCGTGGCCGGCTCATCCCAGATCGCCCCAGCGTGCCTGCAGCAGCGCCAGCGTCACCGCCGCCGCGGTCTCGGTGCGCAGCACGCGCGGGCCGAGGCACAGCGGCATGAAGCCGGCTGCCCGTGCCGCGTCCTCCTCCTCGCGCGACAGGCCGCCCTCGGGGCCGATCAGCACCGTGGCGGCACCTGCCTCGTGCGGGAGTGCATCAAGCGACACCGCGCCGCGCGGCGACAGCAACAGCCTGAGCCCGGCTTGCGGCGGCGCGGCCAGCACCTTGGCCAGATCGGCCACCGGCGCGATCTGCGGCACGCGGGTGCGACCGCTCTGCTCGCAGGCGGCCACTGCCACCCCTTGCCAATGTGCATGGCGCTTCTGCGCACGCTCGCCGCCCAACCGGCCCTGGCTATAGGCGCTGTTGACCGGCACGATGGCGGCAACGCCCAGTTCGGTGGCCTTCTGGATCGCATAGTCCATGCGCTCGGCAGCGGCCACCGCCTGGATCAGCGTCAGCTGCAGCGGTGATTCGCGCTCGGCCGGATCGAACGTGCCGATCTGGACCTCGACGCTGCGCTTGCCCATCTGCGTCACCGTCGCCGCATATTCGCCGCCGCGCCCGTCGAACACCGTCAACGTATCGCCCGGCTGCAGCCGCAACACCTGCGCATGTCGCGCGGCCGCCTCAGGCAGCGCCAGCCGGGCACCGGGAACGGGCGCGGCGTCCGGCGCCAGAAAGAGCCGCGGCATGCTCAGGATTCCGCGAGGCGCTGCACGATCAGACCGAGGACGCCGATCACCCCGAGCGACAGGGCAAAGGTCAGCGTCCAGCGGATCAATCGCAGCCAATAGCGGTCACGGGTACGCAGGTATTTGAACCCCGCCCAGCCCACCAGCAGCACGACGAGGATCAAGAGGAGACGGATCACGGCAAACATGGCCGGATGATGGCTGATCGGCCACGGTCTGCCAACCTGTGTTGCGCCAAACCCCGGATCTTGAATGTACAGAGGGGACAGAGGACACAGCGCAAAGTGGGGGGAACCCCAGGCCGGGTTTGTACCGGCCGGCACCACCGGCTGCGTATGCAACCGCCGATCCGGCCACGGCCCATCTCCCATGCAGCTCACGCCGCAACCGTCCGCGCCCCCCGTGTTCCTGGCGTTGTGGGTCGGACGGGGGTTCTAGATGCTCAACGGCGGCAGGTCATGGAAGCTGCTCGGCACCGTTTCGCGCTGTTCGAAGGTGGCGAACTCGTAGTTGGCCTCGTCGGCCAGCAGCGTGCGCAACAGCTTGTTGTTGAGCGCATGGCCGCTCTTGTAGCCGGAGAACGCGGCGATCAGCGGATGGCCGAGGATGTAGAGGTCGCCGATGGCGTCGAGCACCTTGTGCCGCACGAACTCGTCCTCGAAGCGCAGGCCGCCGTCGTTGAGCACGCGGTACTCGTCGATGACGATGGCGTTGTCCATGCTGCCCCCGCGCGCGAGGCCGTTCATCCGCATGTATTCGAACTCATGGATGAAGCCGAAGGTGCGCGCGCGCGCGATCTCGCTGATGTAGTTGGTCCGGGCGAAATCGATGCTGACGGTCTGGGCGGATTTCTTGAACGCCGGGTGCTGGAAATCGATGGTCAGCGCCACCTTGTAGCCGTCGTGCGGCTCCAGACGCACCCACTTGTCGCCTTCGGTCACCTCGACGGGCCGCAGCACCCGCACGAACTTCTTCGGCGCCGGCTGCTCGACGATGCCGGCCGACTGGACCAGGAAGATGAACGGCGCGGCCGAGCCATCCATGATGGGCATTTCCTGCGCGTCGACCTCGACCTCGACATTGTCAAGGCCAAGGCCGGCGAAGGCGGACATCAGGTGTTCGATGGTGCCCACCCGCACCTCGTCCTGCACCAGCGTCGAGGAGAGACGGGTGTCGTTGACGAGGGTGGGCCCGACCCTGAACGGCGCCGATCCGGGCAAATCGATCCGCCGGAACACGATGCCGTGATCGATGGGGGCAGGCTTGAGCACCAGGGTGACGCGGTCACCCGAATGCAGCCCGACCCCGACCGCGCGCACCGTGGATTTCAGGGTACGTTGTTGAAACATGGACACTTTCCCAAACAGAAACCGACAACGATTCTAGCAGCCCCGGGTCGTGGGCTGGATTGATCGTCGCAATGTTCCCGATCGGTTGAACCTATTCAGGCGCCTGCCACGAAACTGGTTTCCTCGATGGATGGGCCGAGCCATGCCAAGCCCCCGGCCAAGCCGGGCGTACACCGTCATTGCTTGCCGGTACCGGCACCCCTTTGTTCCATCCCACTCCCCCGCCCTCGCCACCGCGAGGGGGCCTCGCTGTGCTCGGGGTTGTGCGATTCCTGTCCGTGGCGTGCAACCAGCCCATTCGCAGCCTGTACCGCCTTAGTCTGCCTGACGCCGCAGGAAGGCGGGGATATCCATGTCGATGTTGTTCAACGCCGGCCGCGCATTGCTGGCCGCACCTTCACCACCGCGCCGCGAACGCCAGATCGCCGGCGTATCGTAGTCCTCGGCGTTGAAGCCGTCGGTACCGGTCTTGCGGCTTTCGCTCTGGATCACCGACAGCGACGGCTTGGCGTTCTCCTTGGCACCCAGACCGGTGGCGATCAGCGTGATGCGCAGCGCGTCGCCCAGCGATTCGTCGTACACCACGCCGTGCTTGATCTGCGCGTCGTCGGCCACGTGCTGGTTGATGATCTCCAGCGCCTGGCGGATCTCGCTCTTCTTCAGGGTGGCGCGGCTGGCCGAGAAATTGACCAGCACACCACGCGCACCCTTGAAGCTGATGTTGTCGAGCAGCGGGCAGCGGATTGCCTCCTCGGTGGCCTCCACCGCGCGCGATGCGCCGCTGGCAATCGCCGAACCCATCATCGCCATGCCCATCTCGCGCATCACGGTCTTCACATCGGCGAAGTCGACGTTGATGAGGCCCGGATAGTGGATGATCTCGACGATGGAACCCACGGCATTGCGCAGCACGTCGTCGGCGGCGCGGAACGCTTCGTCCACCGTCACGTCCTCGCCCAGCACCTCCTCCAGCTTTTCGTTGGAGACCACGATCAGCGAGTCGACATAGCGCGCCAGCTCGTCGATGCCGGCCTGCGCCACCTTCTGACGCGCACCTTCATCGAGGCCGGGCTTGGTCACCACGCCCACCGTGAGGATGCCCTTCTCGCGTGCCACCTGGGCGATCACCGGTGCCGCGCCCGTGCCGGTGCCACCGCCCATGCCGGCAGTGATGAACAGCAGGTCCGAGCCCTCGATCAGCTCGCCCAGGCGCTCGCGATCCTCCTCGGCGGCCTGGCGGCCGATGTCCGGATTGCAGCCGGCACCGAACCCGCGCGTCAGCTCGGCACCCAGTTGCACCACGTTCTCGGCGCGCGACAGCTTGAGCACCTGCGCATCGGTGTTGGCGGAGATGAAATCCACCCCCTGCATCCGATGCTCGATCATGTTGTTGATCGCGTTGCAACCGGCGCCACCGACGCCGATCACCTTGATATTGACGAGGTGGGCGACCTCTTGGACTTCAATGGTAAGTGCCATGATATTTCTCCTCTTGACCCGATTACTGACTTACTGACCCGAAACTCGAAAATGCCTGTGCAATCGCCAGACGCTTAAAAATTGTTCTGGAACCACGACTTCATGCGCCCCAACAACTCGCCGAACGAGCCATCCCTGGCCCGGCCGGCGGGATTCTTCTGATACTGTTCGCGGGCGAGCAGCAACAGCCCGACCGCGGTGGAATAGCGCGAGTTCTTGACCACCTCGGCCAGCCCGCCCACGTACTTGGGCGTACCGAGACGCACCGGCATGTGGAAGATCTCCTCGCCAAGCTCGACCATGCCCGGCATCAGCGCCGCACCGCCGGTGATGACGATGCCGGACGAGAGCCGGTCCTCGAAACCGGCACGGCGCAGCTCCGCCTGCACCAGGCCGTACAGTTCCTCGACACGCGGCTCGATCACCTCGGCCAGCGTGTGGCGGCTCATCTGACGCGAACCGCGCTCGCCCACTCCAGGCACTTCGATCATCGCCTGGGGGTCGGTCATGTGCCGCAGCGCCACACCGTGCTGCAGCTTGATGGATTCGGCCTCGGCGGTCGGCGTGCGCAATGCCATGGCAATGTCGTTGGTGACCTGGTCGCCTGCGATCGGGATCACCGCGGTATGACGGATCGCACCGTCGATGAACACCGCCAGGTCGGTCGTGCCGCCACCGATGTCCACGAGGCACACGCCCAGGTCCTTCTCGTCCTCGGTGAGCACGGCATAGGCCGAGGCCAGCGGCTGCAGCACCACCTCCATGATCTCCAGCCCGCAGCGGCGCACGCACTTGGTGATGTTCTGCACGGCGCTGACGGCGCCCGAGACGATATGCACCCGCACTTCCAGTCGCACGCCGGACATGCCCAGCGGCTCCTTCACGTCCTCCTGGCCGTCGATCACGTATTCCTGCGCCAGGATGTGCAGCACCTGGTGATCGGTCGGGATGTTGACCGCGCTGGCGGTCTCGATCACCCGCGTCATGTCGGCCTGGGTGACTTCCTTGTCCTTGATCGCGACCATGCCGTGCGAGTTGAGCCCCTTGATGTGGCTGCCGGCAATGCCGGTGAACACCTCGCGGATCTTGCAGTCGGCCATCAGCTCGGCCTCGCCCAGTGCGCTCTGGATGGCGGCGACGGTCTTCTCGATGTCGACCACCACGCCGCGCTTGAGCCCGCGGCTGGCGGCCGAACCAAGCCCGACCACGTTGAGCTTGCCGTCGTCCTGGATCTCGGCCACCACGGCGACCACCTTGGAGGTGCCGATATCGAGCCCGACGATGAGGTTCTTGCTGTCTCTAGTCACTGACGGACCTCTTTCCCTTGGTTAGCTGCACGGCGCCGTTCCAGCGCCCGTTGCCATGCGATTGATTGCTTCATGCCGGTGCCCCTCGCGGCGCGGCGCCTGCCGGAGCCGGGCGCGGCGCCGCCTGCGGCCGCGGTTTGGCCGGTTCGGCCGGGGTGTAGCCGGGCAGGCGCACCGCGAAGCCGTTGGGGTAGCGCAGATCGACGTACTGGTACGGGTGCGTCTTGGCGATCAGCGCCAGCGAATTGGGGTAGGCGGTCACGAAGCGCGCCACGCGCGGCAGCGCGTCATCGCGGCCGATCTCGATGACGCTGCCGTCGTTGAGCTCCATGCGCCAGGCGCGCCGTGCCGACAGCCAGACATGCTCGGGTGCTTTGCCGATGGGCTTGAGGGTGCGCGCCAGCGCGCGGTAGCCTTCGACCATCTGCTGCTCGGCCCCCGCCGGGCCTTCCAGCACCGGCAGCGCGTCATTGGACGCGGCGTCGAAGCGCTCGCCGTAGCTGTTGAGCAGCGCCACGCTGCCCCAGCGCGCGATCGCCACGTGTTCTTCGATATTGACCTCCAACCGGTCCGGCCAGCGCCGGCGCACGCTGACCTTGCGCACCCAGGGCAGCTTCTCGAACGCCGCCCGCGTCTTGTCCAGATTGAGCGTAAAGAACGTGCCCTTGAGCTCGTTCCTGATCACGTACTGCAGCTGCTCGCGGGTCACCCGGTCCAGCTCGCCGTCGACCTTGATGCGCTTGACCGGGAACAGCGGCGAGTTCACCGCCAGGAACACCAGCGAATAGAACAGCAGCAGGGCCGCGAGGCCGGTGAGCAGGTTGGCGAACCACAGCAGCAGTTGCGGCTTATCCCACACGTTTGCCGCCCTCCTGTACTACTGCGCCAACTCCAGCCGGCGTCGTGCGCTGCTCGCGATCCTCACGTACAGCACGTACGTTCCGGTCGCTGCGCTGCTGGCTCCTTGTCTGGAGCCGGCTCGCTACGCACATGAGGGGACAAACGGCCTGGCGAAACATGACCCTTATTCCTGCTCCAATGTTGTATCCAGAATCTTCAGCACCAGCTGTTCGTAGCTGATGCCGGCTTCGCGGGCGCACATCGGGAACAGGCTGTGGCTGGTCATGCCCGGCGCGGTATTCGGTTCCAGCAGGTAGATGCCGCCGGCCTCGTCGGCCAGGAAGTCGATGCGCGCCCAGCCTGTCGCACCCAGTACGCGGTAGGCCACCTCCGCCAGTTGGCGCGCCTGCGTCTCGGCGTCGCCGGTCAGCCCGGGGCAGGTGTAGACGGTGTCGTCGCGGAAATACTTGGCCTCGTAGTCGTAGAACTCGGTGGCAGGCTCGATCTTCACGGTGGCCAGTGCCTTGCCGTCGAGTACCGCGCAGCTGTATTCGCCCCCGGTGATGGCCTGTTCGGCCAGCACCAGCGGGTCGTACCTGGCCGCAAGCTCATAGGCGGCGCGCACCTCGGCGCCGGTGCGGCACCGGGTGACGCCCACGCTGGAGCCGCCGTTGGATGGCTTGACGAACACCGGTGAGCCGAGCCTCGGGATCACCGAATCGAAATCGCTCTTCTCATCCAGCAGCAGGTAGGCCGGCACCGGCAGGCCCACCGCCTGCCACATCAGCTTGGTGCGCCACTTGTCCATGCCGATCGCCGATGCCATCACGCCGCAACCGGTGTACGGCACGCCCAGGTATTCCAGCGCGCCCTGGATGGTGCCGTCCTCGCCCTCGCCGCCGTGCAGGATCAGGAAGGCCCGGTCGCACCCGTCGTCGATCAGCCCGGTGAGCGGGCGCTCGGACGGATCGAAGGCATAGGCGTCGACACCCTGGCTGCGCAGCGCCTGGAGCACGCCCTCGCCGCTCATCAACGACACTTCGCGCTCGCTGGAGCGCCCGCCCATCACCACCGCGACCTTGCCGTATCTGCGCTGCATGTCCATCTCACGCCCCCGCCGTCAGTTTTGCAGGGATGCCGCCGATCGAGCCGGCACCCATGGTGATGACCACATCGCCGTCGCGCGCAGCGGCACGCACCGCCGCGGGCAGGTCGGCGATCTGCTCGACGAACACCGGCTCGACCCTGCCGGCCACGCGCACCGCGCGCGCCAGACTGCGGCCATCGGCGGCAACGATGGGCGCCTCACCGGCGGCGTAGACCTCGGCCAGCAGCAAGGCATCGACGGTGTTGAGCACCTTGACGAAATCCTCGAAGCAGTCGCGGGTGCGGGTGTAGCGGTGCGGCTGGAACGCCAGCAGCAGCCGTCGCCCCGGGAATGCGCCGCGCGCGGCGGCCAATGTGGCCGCCATCTCGACCGGGTGGTGGCCGTAGTCGTCGACCAGCGTGAAGTGCCCGCCCTCCGGCAGCGCCACCTCGCCGTAGCGCTGGAAGCGCCGGCCCACGCCCTGGAATTCGGCCAGCCCGCGCTGGATCGCCGCCTCCGAGGCACCGACCTCCAGCGCCACGCCGATGGCGGCCAGTGCGTTGAGCACGTTGTGGCGGCCGGGCATGTTGAGGGTGATCGGGATGCGGCGGGTCTCGCCGTTCTCCCACAC
Organism: Chitiniphilus purpureus; assembly: GCF_025642115.1. Lineage (GTDB taxonomy): Bacteria > Pseudomonadota > Gammaproteobacteria > Burkholderiales > Chitinibacteraceae > Chitiniphilus > Chitiniphilus purpureus. The sequence continues at coordinate 207,930 of NZ_CP106753.1, forward strand.
CGCGTCGAACTTCATCTGGCCGCCGGCCTCCACGATGCGCTCGGCGCGCAGCATCGCGTCGCCGGTGGTGCCGTAGGTGGTCACAGGGCTGGTGAGCCGCGGCAGGATCTCGCGCACCACCGGGTCGTCCACGCACAGCACCGCCCGGCCGTAGAACGGCAGGTGATCGAGGAAATCGACGAACGCCTTCTTGAGGTTGTCGAAATCGTGACCGTAGGTGTCCATATGGTCGGCGTCGATATTGGTGACCACCGACAGCACCGGCGTGAGCAGCAGGAACGAGGCGTCGCTCTCGTCGGCCTCGGCCACCAGGAATTCGCCGCTGCCCAGACGTGCGTTGGAACCGGCAGCGTGCAGCTTGCCGCCGATGACGAAGGTCGGATCGAGCCCGGCTGCCTCCAGGATGGACGCGGTCAGGCTGGTGGTGGTGGTCTTGCCGTGCGTGCCGGCGATGGCGATGCCCTGCTTCAGGCGCATCAGCTCGGCCAGCATCATCGCGCGCGGGATCACTGGGATCTTGCGCGCGCGCGCCTCGACCACTTCGGGGTTGTCGTCCTTCACCGCGCTGGAGATCACCACCACGTCGGCGTTCTCGATGCACCCGCCGGCATGGCCCTGGCGCACCACGGCCCCGGCGGCGGCCAGGCGCTGCGTGGTGGCGTTGCTGCTCAGATCCGACCCGGAGACCTCGAAGCCCAGATTGAGCAGCACCTCGGCGATGCCGCTCATCCCGACCCCGCCGATCCCGACGAAATGAATGCGTTTGACTTTGTGTTTCATCATGTCTCTGTTCCTCAACCGGCCAGCTCGGCGACCGCGTCGACCACCGCACGGGTGGCTTCGGGACGCGCTACCGAACGCGCGGCCTGCGCCATCTGCAGCAGCGTGCTCCGGTCCAGCCCTGCCAGCAGCGCGGCAAGCTTTCCGGGCGTGAGTTCCTGCTGTTGCAGCAGCAAGGCGCCGCCCGCCTCGGCGATGAAACGGGCGTTGTGAAGCTGCTGCTGGTCCTTGTGATACGGGTAGGGCACCAGCACGCTGGGCGCGCCGGCGGCGGCAAGCTCGGCCACGGTGATGGCGCCGGCACGGCAGATCACCAGATCGGCTTCGCCGTAGGCGATGGCCATGTCGTCGATGAAAGCGCGGCAATCAGCAGCGACGCCGGCCGCGGCATAGTTGGCCTGCAGGGCTTCGATCTGTCGTGCGCCGGCCTGATGCAGTACCTGCGGCCGCTCCGCGGGGGGCAGCAGCGCCAGGGCCTGCGGGACCACATCGTTGAGCGCCTGCGCGCCCAGGCTGCCGCCGACGACCAGCAGCCGCAGCCGCCCATCGCGCCCGGCATAGCGCTGTGCGGGATCGGGCAATGCGGCGATCTCGGCGCGCACCGGGTTGCCGGTCCACTGCACCGGTCTGGGGTAGGCCGCGCCGAACGCACCGGGAAAACCCGCCAGCACGCGCAGCGCGAACCGGCCCAGCCAGCGGTTGGCCAGCCCGGCCACCGCGTCGGCAGTGTGGATCACCAGCGGCAGGCGCAGTGCGATGGCGAGCATGGCGCCGGGGAACGACACATAGCCGCCCAGGCCGACCACCACATCGGGTCGGCGGCGCAGCACGACGGCCAGCGCCTGGGCCACCGCACGGGCGATGGTGAACGGTGCGCAGGCCAGCGCCAGCCTGCCGCGGCCGCGCACACTGGCAAAGCGGATGGCCTCGAATGCGACGCCGTGCTGCGGCACCAGCCGCGCCTCCATGCCGTCGCGCGTACCGAGCCAGAACACCTCGAAGCCCTGCTGTTGCAGCGCCTGGGCGATCGCAAGCCCGGGGAAGATATGCCCGCCGGTGCCGCCCGTGGTGATCATCACGCAGCGCTTCATGGCTTGAACCCCCGCAGCGCCTGGCGGTTTTCGTAGTCCACCCGCAGCAGCACCCCAAGCGCCACCAGATTGGCCAGGATGCCCGAACCGCCGAACGACAGCAGCGGCAGCGTGAGGCCCTTGGTGGGCAGCAGGCCCATGTTGACGCCGATGTTGATCACGCTTTGCACACCGAACCAGATGGCGATGCCCTGGGCGATCAGCGCCTGGTAGGCCCGGTCGAGCTTGGCGGCCTGCACGCCGATCATGAAGGCACGGAAGACCAGGAAGGCGAACAGGCCGATGATCACCGCCACGCCGGCGAAGCCCAGTTCCTCGGCGATGATGGCCATCAGGAAATCGGTATGCGCCTCAGGCAGGTAGGACAGCTTCTCGACACTGGCGCCCAACCCCACCCCGGTCCACTCGCCACGCCCGAATGCGATCAGCGAATGCGACAGTTGGTAGCCCTTGCCGTACGGGTCCTGCCACGGATTCAGGAAACCCAGCACCCGCTGCATTCGGTAGGGCGAGGACACGACGAGCGCGATAAAACCGACCGCCAGCAAGGCGATCAGGCCGGCGAACAGGCGCCAGTCGAAGCCGCCGAGGAACAACAGGCCGACGGCGATGGCGGTGATCACCGCGAAGGCGCCGAAGTCGGGCTCCAGCAGCAGCAGCCCACCGACCACCAGCATCACCGCCAGCATCGGCAACAGACCCTTGGTGACGCTGGCCACCACGTCGCCGCCCATGAAGGCGGCCTTGCGCACGGTGTAGTCGGCCGCGTACAGCACCACGATGAACTTCATCAGCTCGGAAGGCTGCAGGTTGACGACGTAGAGTGACAGCCAGCGTCGGCTGCCATTGACCTCGCGCCCGACTCCCGGGATCAGCACCAGCACCAGCAGCGCGACGCCGACGATGAACAGCAAGGGCGCGTACTGCTGCCAGGTCTTGGTCGGGATGTTGAAGGCGACGAAGCCCGCCGCCAGCCCCACGGTCAGGAACAGCGCGTGGCGCACGAGGAAGTAGCCGGAGCGGTAGCCGGTATCCTGGTCCACCTCGGCCATGGCGATCGACGCCGAATACACCATCACCAGGCCGCAGGCGAGCAGCATCAGCACGCACCACAGCAACGCCACGTCATACGGGCTCATGCTGGGGCGGGCGCGCTTAAGGGCCTGGTAGAAGATCTGCTTCATGGGGACGGTTGCCCCAGCGCGCGTACCGCATCGATGAACACTTCGGCGCGGTGATGGTAGTTGCGGAACATATCCAGGCTGGCGCAGGCCGGGCTGAGCAGCACCACGTCGCCCGGTCGCGCCAACCGCGCGGCCTCGGCCACCGCGGCTTCGAGCGTGGGCAGCCGCAGCACCGGCAGCGTCTCCTGTGCCGGCTCCGACTGCACGCCGTCCAGCGCCTGGGCCAACGCCGGTGCGTCGCGGCCGATCAGCAGCACCGCGCGGCAGATGCGCGCGCAGGCAGACCTGAGCGGAGCGAAATCCTGGCCCTTGCCGTCGCCGCCGGCGATCAGCACCACCGGCCGGGCCATGCCTTTGAGCGCGGCCTCGGTCGCGCCGACGTTGGTGCCCTTGGAGTCGTCGTAATAGGTCACCCCTGCCACGTCCGCCACGAACTCGACGCGATGCGGCAACCCCTTGAATGCCGCCAGTGCCGCCAGGAGCGGTTCAAAGGGCAGGCCGATCGCGCGGCACAATGCGATGGCCGACAACGCGTTGACCGCGTTGTGCAGCCCCGCCAGCGGCAAGACGCCGGCCGGCATCAGGCTGCGCTCGCCCAGCCGCAGCGTCGTTTCGCCATCCTGCGTCACCAGGCCGTATTCGTCGGCGCGGCGCGGCGCATCCTGGCCGAACCACACCACCTTGCGCCCGGGGCGCACCATGCCGCGGCAATGGCTATCCTCGCGGTTGAGCACCATGGTGCCCTGCCCCTGGAAGATGCGGGCCTTGGCGGCGGCGTATTCGGGCATGCCGGGATAGCGGTCCAGATGGTCCTCGGTGACGTTGAGCACCGTGGCGGCATCGGGCACCAGGCTGAAGGTGGTTTCGAGCTGGAAGCTGGACAGTTCCAACACGTATACGTCGGCGTCTGGCGTTTCGGTCAGCGCGTCGAGCACCGGCAGCCCGATGTTGCCGGCGACCACGGTCTTGAGGCCGGCCGCCTCGCACATCCGGCCCACCATGCTGGTGACGGTGGACTTGCCGTTGGACCCGGTGATGGCGATCACGCGCGCGCCGCTGCCCGCGAGCACACGCGCGAACAGTTCCACGTCGCCCGCCACGGGCACGCCGCGGCGCACGGTGTCGGCAAGCGCCGGCGTGGCGAGCGGCACGCCGGGGCTGACCACCAGCAGGTCGGCGTCGGCGAAGGTCTGCACCGTGAACGGCCCCAGCCGCAGTTGTGCCTGCGGCACTGCGGTACGCAGCGCATCCAGGTTGGGCGGCGCGGCGCGGCTGTCGGCCACGGTGATCCGCGCGCCGCGCCCCGCGAGCCAGCGCGCAGCCGACAGGCCCGTCTCGCCCAGGCCCACCACCACCACATGCCGGCCGTTCAACGCCAGCGATCCTGTGGAACTAGACGCCACGGTGACCTCGCGGATCGATCGTCTTCACCAAACCCATTCCTCCAAGAAAACGCACGTACGCGCCTCAGCGCAGTTTCAACGTGGCCAGGCCGGCCAGTACCAGCAGCATGGTGATGATCCAGAAGCGCACCACCACCTGGGTCTCCTTCCAGCCCTTCAATTCGTAGTGATGGTGCAGCGGTGCCATCCGGAATACGCGCTTGCCGGTCATCTTGAAGCTGGCGACCTGGATCATCACCGACAGCGCTTCGACCACGAACACGCCGCCCATGATGAACAGCACGATTTCCTGGCGGACCACCACCGCCACGGTGCCAAGGCCCGCGCCCAGCGCGAGCGCGCCCACGTCGCCCATGAACACTTCGGCCGGGTAGGCGTTGAACCACAGGAAACCCAATCCGGCACCGGCCATCGCCGCGCAGAAGATCACCAGCTCCCCGGCGCCCGGCACATGCGGCACCCCCAGGTAGCGCGAGAACACGGCATTGCCGGCCACGTAGGCAAACACACAGAACGCGCCGGAGACGAACACGGTGGGCATGATGGCCAGGCCGTCGAGGCCATCGGTCAGGTTGACGGCATTGCTAGTGCCGACGATCACGCAGTAGGTCAGCACGCAAAAGCCGACCGCGCCGAACGGATAGAGGATTTCCTTGTAGAACGGCACGATGAAGCCGGTCTGCGACGGCAGCTGGCCCACATTCACCAGAAAGAGGCCCGCACCGATCGCGATCAGCGATTGCCAGAACATCTTGGCGCGCGCCGACAGCCCCTTGGGGTTCCTGAGCGCCACCTTCTTGTAATCGTCGACGAAGCCGATGATGCCGGTGGCCAGCGTGACCACCAGCGTGAGCCAGACATATTTGTTGCCCAGATCGCCCCACAGCAGCGTGGTCAGTGCGATCGCCAGCAGGATCAGCGTGCCACCCATGGTCGGGGTGCCCGCCTTGACCAGGTGGGTCTGCGGACCGTCGTTGCGCACCGCCTGCCCCACCTTGAGCGCAGTGAGCTTCTGGATCACCCAGGGGCCCAGCAGCCATGAAATGCCGAGCGCGGTCATGGTGGCCAGCACCGCCCGCAGCGTCAGGTAGCTGAACACGTTGAACGCGCGGACCGATTCACCCAGCCATTCGAAAAGCCATAGCAGCATCGTCAGCTTCCTTCCGCCAGCGCCGCCACCACGCGCTCCATGCGCATGAAGCGCGAACCCTTGACCAGCACGGTGCCGTGGGGCGGCAGCGCTGCGCGCACCGCCTGCACCAGCGCCTGCAGGTCGTCAAAATGCTGTGCCTCGCCGAACGCCGCGGCCGCATGGCGCATCTGCACCCCCAGCGTGAACAGCGCGTCCACGCCCCGCTGTCGCGCATAGGCACCCACCTCGGCGTGCAGCAGCGCGGCCTGCTCGCCCACCTCGCCGATATCGCCCAGCACCAAGAGCGTGGGGCCGGGCGCTGCGGTCAGCACGTCGATCGCAGCCTTCATCGAATCGGGATTGGCGTTGTAGGTGTCGTCGATCAGCCGCGCACCGTTGAACGCCGCCTTGCTCTGCAACCGGCCGTTCACCCCGGCATAGCTGCCCAAGGCCTGGGCGATCACGGCGATCGGCATGCGCAGCGCATACCCCACCGCCGCCGCCGCCAATGCGTTGCGTACGTTGTGCAGACCGGGCGCGGGCAGCGTGACCGGCGCGTCATCGAGCGGCGCATCCAGGATGAAGCGGCTCTCGTGGGCCGCATGCGCGATGTCGCGCGCGCTGATCTCGGCGGCGTTGATGCCGAAGGTGATCTGCTTGCGCCCGGCGGCAAGCCGGCTCCACAGCTCGGCGTAGGCATCGTCGGCATTGATGATGGCAATCCCGTCAGCGGCAAGCCCGCCGAAGATCTCGCCCTTGGCACGGGCCACGCCTTCGACTGAACCGAGCGCCTCCAGGTGGGCAGCGCCGGCGTTGTTGACCAGCGCGATGTCCGGACGGGCCAGCGCGGTCAGCGCGGCGATCTCGCCGAAATGGTTCATGCCCATCTCAACGACGGCGTAGCGATGCGCGGCGCGCAGCGACAGCAGCGTGAGCGGCACGCCGATGTGGTTGTTCAGGTTGCCGCGCGTCGCGAGCACCGCGTCGGGCCCGGTGTGTGCGGCGAGCACCTTGGCGATCATTTCCTTGACGGTGGTCTTGCCGTTGCTGCCGGTGACGGCGATCACCGTGGGATCGAGCTTGTTGCGCCAGTAGGCGGCCAGCCGGGTCAGCGCCACCTGGGTGTCGGGCACCACCACTTCGGCCAGAGCGCCGGTGGGCCGTGCCACCAGCGCCGCGACCGCGCCGTCGGCCAGCGCGCCGGCGACGAAATCGTGTCCGTCGAAGCGCTCGCCCTGCAGCGCCACGAACAGATCCCCCGGTTGCACGTCGCGGCTGTCGGTGGTCACCCGTAGAAAGGCCAGCTCGGCATCGCCGGTCAATTGCCCTTCCAGCGCCAGCGCGGTCTCGCGTAGCGTCAACATCATCTTTCTTTCCTTGCCAGTACGGCGCGCGCCGCTTCGACATCGTCGAAGGGATGCCTGACGCCGTTGATTTCCTGATAGTTCTCGTGCCCCTTGCCGGCGATCAGCACTACATCGCCCGGCTGCGCAAGCTCGATGGTGTGGGCGATCGCCTCGCCGCGGTCCGATTCGACCGAGTAGTCGGCATCGCCGCTGCCGGTGGCCCCTTCCACGCCGGCCACGATGTCGTCGATGATCTGTTGCGGGCTTTCGCTGCGCGGGTTGTCGCTGGTGATCACCACCGTGTCGGCCAGATCGCAGGCGACCTTGCCCATCAGCGGGCGCTTGCCGCGGTCACGGTCGCCACCGCAGCCGAATACGCAGAACAGCCGGCCGCCGCCGGCCATCGCCTCGCGCAAGGTGGACAGCGTCTTTTCCAGTGCATCGGGCGTGTGGGCGTAGTCGACCACGACCAGTGGCTGCCGGGGCCCACCCCCGAGCCGTTGCATGCGCCCCGGTGCCGCCGCCACCTTGGACAGCGCCTGGGCAGCGGTCGCCAGCGGCACGTCGATCGCCAGCAGCGCGGCCAGGCAGGCGAGCAGGTTGTAGGCGTTGAAGCGGCCCACCAGCGACGAATGCAGCACGGTCGCGCCCATCGGTGTGGTCACTGCCAGCCGCAGCCCGGCCAGCGAGGCGTCGAGGCGTTGGGCGCGCACGTCACCGGCCTGCAGGCCATAGCTGAGTACGCGCGGCGCGGTGGTCTCGCGCAGCAGCTGGGCGCCGAACAGGTCGTCGGCGTTGATCACCGCCGCCTGCAATCCTTCCCAGACGAACAGCCGCGCCTTTTCGGCGCCATAGGCTTCGAGCGTGCCGTGGTAATCCAGGTGATCGCGCGTCAGGTTGGTGAAGATCGCCACGTCGAACGCCACCCCGTGGGTGCGCGCCTGGGCCAGTCCGTGCGACGACACTTCCATTGCCACCGTGCCGACCCCGGTGTCGCGAAAGCCGGCCAGCCAGCCTTGCAGCGCCACCGGATCGAGCGTGGTGTGGCTGGAGGGCAGCAACGACGGATAGATGCCGTTGCCCAGCGTGCCGAGCACCCCGACCTTGCGCTCCAGCCCGGTCAGCGCCTGCGCCAGCCAGTTGGCGATCGAGGTCTTGCCGTTGGTGCCGGTCACACCGAGCACGGTCATTTCGGCGGACGGATCGCCCATCAGCCGCGCGGCGACGATGCCAGCCTGGGCGCGCAGCTGCGCAATGGGGAGGTTGGGCACCGCCCACGCCGGATTCCAGTCGTATCCTTCGGCCTCCCAGACCACGGCGCCGGCACCGTTGGCGATGGCCGCCCCGATATGGTCGCGGCCGTCGGCCTCTTCACCCTGGAACGCGAGGAACACGTCGCCGCGCTTCACCTTGCGGCTGTCGGACACCACGTGGCGCCCTGCGGCCAGCAGATCGAGTGCGGCCAGATCGAGCGCGGGCAGGGGCCAGTTCGCAGGCTTCATGTTTCCTCCGGCACTTCCGGCACGTCCTGGCCGGGCAGCAGGATGTTGTCGGTCGGCGCATCGGGCGGCACGCCCAGCATGCGCAGGCTCCCGGCCACCACATTGGCGAACGCCGGGCCGGCGACGGTGCCGCCGTAGTAGGACTCGCCGCGTGGCTCGTCGATCATCACCGCCACGATCAGACGCGGATCGGAGACCGGGGCGAAGCCGACGAAGGAGCCGACGTATTTCTTTTCCACATAACCGCCCACCGACACTTTCTTGGCGGTGCCGGTCTTGCCGGCGACGCGGTAGCCGATCACCTGGGCACGCGTGCCGGTGCCGCCCGGCTGCGTGGCCTTTTCCATCATCAGCCGCACCGTAGCCGCCACCTCCGGCGTGAACACGCGCCTGCCCGGCAACGGTGCCACCTGCCGGGTGAAGGTGACCGGGCGGATCTGGCCATCGGTGGCGAACACCTGGTAGGCACGCGCCATCTGCATCAGGCTGACCGACAGGCCGTAGCCGTAGGACATGGTGGCCTGCTCCACCGGACGCCAGGTCTTCCAGGCGCGCAGCCGGCCGGAAGCCTCGCCGGGGAAGCCGGTACGCGGCGGCTGGCCGAAGCCGATGGCGTTGTAGTAGCGCCACAGGTATTCGCGCTCCAGCGAGAGTGCGATGCGGGTGGTACCGACGTTGGACGACTTGACCAGCACGCCTTCGACGCTGAGCGGACCATAGGCGTGCGTGTCCTTGATGGTGAAGCCGGCCATGCTGATCGCGCCGGCACCGGTATCGATCACAGTGCTGGGGGTGAACTTGCCCGATTCGAGGGCCGCGGCAACGGTGATGGGCTTCATCGTCGAGCCGGGTTCATACAGATCGGTCACCGCGCGGTTGCGCCGGCGTGCCGGATCGATGCGGGTGCGGCTGTTGGGGTTGTACGAGGGCACGTTCGCCAACGCCAGCACTTCGCCGGTGCGCGCATCGAGCACCACGATGCCACCACCCAACGCCTTGTTGGCCTCCACCGCCGCCTTCAGTTCGCGGTAGGCCAGATACTGGATGCGCCGGTCGATCGACAGCGTCAGCGTCTCACCGTCCTTGGGTGGCACGATGGTCGAGATGTCCTCGACGATATAACCGCGCCGGTCGCGGATCACGGTGCGGCTGCCGGCCTTGCCGGCCAGCATGTCCTGCCGGGTCAGCTCGAAGCCTTCCTGGCCGCGCCCGTCGATATTGGTGAAGCCGATGATGTGCGCAGTGACCTCGCCGGCCGGGTAGTAGCGCCGGTATTCAGTCTGCGCATAGACGCCGGGCAGGTTCAGCTCCAGCACCTTGCGCGCATCCTGCGGCGCCATGTGCCGGCGCAGCCAGACGAAATCCGGCTGCACCGCCCTGCCATCGCTGCCCTTGCGGCTGGTGGCGAGGCGGCTTTGCACCACCTTGAGCGGCAGGTCGACCGCCTTGGCCAGGCGCGCCAGCTCCTCGCGCGAGACCGGCACCGGCTCCTTCTCCGAGCTGGGCTCCCAACCGGCCGGGCGCTTCTGCCCGGGTGGCAGCAGCTTGATCGAGCGTGGGCTTGCCCAGATCGACTGCACCGGCGTCGAGATCGCCAACGGTTCGCCGTTGCGGTCGGTGATCATGCCCCGGTTGGCTTCCAGCTTGAGGGTGCGGGCATAGCGCGCCTCGCCCTGCTGCTGCAGGAAGCCTTCGTTGAGCACCTGCAGATAGAAGGCGCGCGCCAGCAGGATCGCGAACAGCAGCATCAGACCACCGACGATCAGCCAGACGCGCCAGCGCTCCAGCTTCAACTGCTGTGCATAACGCTGGCGGCTGCGGCCCGGAATGGCGGTCTGCATCAGTCCGCGCTCCCGTCGTGCCGCGGTGGCGGCACGGTCTGCCCGCGCGGCAGGATCACCTGGGTGCGCCCCGGTCCGGGCAGTTGCATCCCGAGCTTGCGCGTGGCTTCGTCCTCGATGCGCGAGTGCATGGCCCAGGTGCTTTGCTCCAGCTGCAGCTGGCCCCATTCGACATCCAGCTTGCGGGTGTGCTGGGCTTCCTTCTGCAGCTCGCTGTAGAGCTTGCGCGCCTTGTGCTGGCTGGTGACCACCGACATGGCGCACAGCAGCAACAGCCCCAGCAAAAACAGATTGAGGCGGATCATTGTGCCGCCTCCGTTCGTTCCGCCACCCTGAGGATTGCGCTGCGGGCGCGTGGATTGTCCGCCAGCTCCGCCGCGCCCGCCCTGATCGGCTTGCCGATCAGGCGCAATGGCGGCGGTGGGATCTCGGCCGCCCTGACCGGCAGCCGGTCGGGCAGGTCGCGCCGCGCCGCATCCTGCATGAAGCGCTTGACGATGCGGTCCTCCAGCGAATGGAACGCAATCACCGCCAACCGGCCGCCCGGCTTCAGCAGCGCCAATGCCTGCGGCAGGATCAGCGCGAGTTCTTCAAGCTCGCGATTGATGAAAATCCGTAGAGCCTGGAAGGTACGCGTCGCCGGGTCCTGCCCCGGCTCACGGGTGCGCACGACGCCTGCCACGAGCGTGGCAAGTTCCCTTGTCGTACCGATTGGGCGCTCGCCCCGACGCGCAACAATCGCTGCTGCAATCTGTTTAGCAAACCGCTCTTCGCCATAGTCACGTATCACCTCGGCAATATCCTGCTGGCTGGCGCCAGCGAGCCACTGGGCCGCCGTCGGGCCGCGCGTGGTGTCCATGCGCATATCCAGCGGCGCATCGAAACGAAAGCTGAATCCCCGTGCACCGTCATCCAACTGGGGAGACGACACGCCCAGATCGAGCAGCACACCGTCGATCGCGGTCACGCCGCGCGCGGCAAGGGCCTCGCCCAGCGCAGCGAAGCCGTCGTGGACGATCGAGAAGCGCGGATCGGTGATCCGGCCGGCCTCGGCGATGGCTGCGGGGTCCTTGTCGAACGCGACAAGGCGCCCGGCCGGCCCCAGATGCGACAGGATGAGGCGACTGTGCCCGCCGCGCCCGAAGGTGCCGTCGACATAACAGCCGTCGGAATGGATCGCCAGGGCCGCGACGGCCTCGTGCAACAGCACGGTCTTGTGCACGAAGCTCACAGCGAGATGCCCTGCATCTGTGCCGCCAGTTCGGTCGGGTCGATCCCCATGACGGCCTCGTTCTGCGCCGCCCACTTGGCTTCGTCCCACAGCTCGAACTTGTTGCCCATGCCCACGAGCGCCACGCCCTTGTCCAACCGGGCGATCTGGCGCAGTCGCGGCGAGATCAGTACGCGGCCGGCGCCATCGAGCTCGACTTCTTCGGCATGGCCGACGATGAAGCGCCTGATCGGCATCTGCGCACCGGTCAGGGTGTTGAGCTGGTCGCGTACCGGCAGCCAGTCAGGCTCCGGATAGAGCAACAGACAGCCCGACGGCTCGACGGTGATCACCAGCCGGCCACCGCAACGCGCGGACAGCAACTCCCTGTGCTTGGCCGGAATGGCCAAACGACCCTTGCTATCGAGGTTGAGAGATGCGACGCCGCTGAACATGGTCCTTGTTTCCAAGTGGGCAGGTTTTACACTTTTCCCCACTTTTTCCCACTGCGCCCCACTATAGAGCAAAAAAAACGCCCTCACAAGGGGCGTCAACCGACATTTCCGTTTTGATACAATCACTTATCGCAATTCGTTTATGCAAAGCGACTGCTTCACAAAACGGTGCAAAATGAAGCGACAATATCGCAATCTTAAAGTGCTACTTTAGGTTGGCACGCCACCTTTGGCTGAGCCGTCCCACCACCACATCGATGCCCGATCCATTGCGCGTAAGCAATACTGCACACCGCCCGCCAGCCGCTGCCACGGCAACCGTGCCAGCTTGCATCCCTGCAGGTTGCCAGCAACCGGCTGGGGTGCCTTCCGATGATGCCAGGGGCTGCATTCAGCACGACGCAATTGCGCCGGACCGAATCGGGCCGACCATGACCCGGAGCAGCCACCGGCGTTTTCCAAGGAGCACGGCACGGTGACGTGTCCTTTTCCGACCCCGTCCTCGGGCCATGCACAACCAGCGTGCCGCGTAGTGCACCCGGCCCATCCCGATACCGCCATCGGACCATATGGAACAGGCGCCAGATCATGAAACTGCTGCGCGTCCTGTTCTATCTGTTTTTGGGCTGGATCGCATTGCGCTGGCTGCTGCAGTGTTTCCATCCACAACTGGGCCAACGGCTGGACCATACGATGCGGATTGCTGCGGTGGTGCTGGTGCTGGTCGCCTCCGTGACACTGCTGGGACAATGGTTGGCATGACAAGGCGCAAGGCCGGTGCGCGCAGCCGTTGCCGGGCCTGGACTAAGGCATTTCCCGCATGCCCCCCACGCTTGGCTTTCGCCATCATCGCGGCTAACGTAGCAGACTGCGCAGTGACAGTTGACCGCCACGGGCATGAAAAAAACGGCGCAGCTTTCACAAGCGCTGCCTTTACGGTAAAACAAAGCCATGACAGGGTGATCAGGGGGCAAGGACGATGCTGGACGTGGTATTCCGCAAGACGGACCAGGGCTCGGAAGAAGTACGGACCCGTGGGCATGGACTTTCTCCCAAGCTACGTCAGCTGCTGATCATGATCGACGGCAAGACTGCGGTCGGCCAGCTGCCGCTGCAACTGCCGCAGAAGGAGCTGGTCCATCGGCTGATGGAGCTTGAATGGGACGGCTTCATCGAACGGATCGGCGGTGTCGCCGCCGGCAGCAACGCCACCGCCCCCAGCGCGCCGGCGCCGGCTGCGTTCACGGTGGAGCGCAATGCCATCAGCGCCGCCCAGGCGGCCCGGGTGCGCACCATCCTCTACATGAGCAATCAGAACCAGCTCGCCGGGGCGCTTGACGATCTGCTGCTGCAGTTGGAAGGGGTGGTCGACAAGAAGGTGCTGGAAGCCGGGATCACCCGCTGGCAACAGTTGATGCACCAGCGCGGCCACGACGCCATCATGCAGACCTATCTTGCGCAGATCCGGGCCGCGCTCAAGGATTGAGCAGGGCCTGCCTGCGACGGTCGCGCAGCCGCAGCGCCCCTAGCCCAGCCGCGCATCAAGCAGCATCGCCTCCAACGCCGCCCAATCGGGCGGCGTTGCGCTTTGCACGATCACTTCGAAACGGTTGTCGCGCCGGTACGCCGAGACCGCGGCGGCCGGCATGCCGTCGACCCAGTCGAACCGATACCAGTCGCGTTCGGTCTGGAACACGCCCTTGGCCCTGACCAGCCCGGCGAGGCCCAGTTGTTGCGGGTCGTTGAACACCTCGAACAATTCAGCCAACCGCTGCGAGCCGAACATCTGCGTCGCAGCGAACACCCAGCCACAGCTGTGTGAGTCAAGGCTGCTCTGCGTACGGCGTCGTGCCTCGGGCAGCCCGCCGTCTGTGGCAGGCGCGCCGGTCGGCCGGCGTCGTACCGGCGCCAGTCCATGCGCGGGCGGACGCACCACCGGCGCCGACCAGCGCTGCAGATCCATCCGCAGATCAAGCAGCGCGGCGTCGAATACACCGCCGCGTGTTTGCACCACAGCCAGCTTCTCGGGAAACATGGCGCCCGCCATGGCGCCTGCGCGATCGATCTGCCCGGTGTCGGCAAGGTCGGTCTTGTTGATCACCAGCACATCCGCAAGCTCGAGCTGATCGCGCCAGGTGTCGTGACTGGTGTAGCGCGGATCATCCACATGGCGCGGGTCAAGCAGGGTGACCACGGCACGCGGCTCGAAGCTTGCCGCCATCAGGGGCTCGCGCAGCAGATCGACGATGCCGGCCGGATGCCCCAGGCCCGAGGGCTCGATCAGGATGCGATCGGGCCGGCGCGCGCGGACCAGCCGCGTCAGCGCTGTGCGCAGCATCGGGCTGGTGGTGCAGCAGATGCAGCCGCCCGGCACTTCGGCCACCTCCAACTCGCCCCCTACCGCGGACAACGTCGCGCCATCGATGCCGACCTCGCCGAATTCATTGACCACCACAGCCCAGTACTGGTCGGCCGGCTTGCGCGCCAGCAACCCGGTCAGGGCCGTGGTCTTGCCCACGCCGAGAAATCCGGTGACGAGATTGACGGGAATGGGCGAAAGCGCAGAACTCATATGGAATCCGAAAACGTGGAACATCCTGCAAGCCGGACCGGACAGCATCTGACCGCGGAACGCGATGCCTGGCAGCCTTGCACTGCCAACCATCGATGGCGGTGCGAAGGGCACGCAGGGCGGGAACAGCGCCGCTATGCCGTCGGCGCCGCCTTGTGCGGACGTCGGCTGGCTTCGTCGGTATGCAGTTTCTGCATCGCACCGCCCAGTTCACCCGCCAGCATCAGCGGCAGCACCGCATGGGCACGAAGCAACGTATCGTCGATCAGCGCCTGCTCTTCCTTGCGCGGCGGCTTCAGTACATAGCCCGCCACCATCGCCCGGTCGCCCGGGTGGCCGATTCCGATGCGCAGGCGCCAGAAATCCGGCGTGGACAGGTGGGCCTGGATATCCTTCAGCCCGTTGTGCCCGCCGTTGCCGCCACCTTGCTTGAGCTTGATCTGCCCGGGCGGCAGGTCCAGTTCGTCATGTACCACCAGGATCTCTCGCGGCAGGATGCGATAGAACTGCGCCAGCGCCACGACCGCAAGCCCGCTGCGGTTCATGAAGGTCTGTGGCTGCAGCAGCCACACTTCGTGCCCTGCCAACCGGGCGCGCCCGACAAGGCCATGGAACTTCGCGTCATGGCGCAGCGAGGTGCCGGCATCGCGCGCCAACTGGTCCACCCACCAGAACCCTGCATTGTGGCGGGTGGCCGTGTATTCGGCACCGGGATTGCCCAGACCGACGACAAGCTTGATAGGGAAATATGCTGCAGTCATCGGGCCCGCCGGAAGTCTTTGATCCACGCATTCTACCTGCGATGCAAAAAACGATGGACACCGCAAAAAAATGCGGGTAGCGTGTCCGTCGCAGTCGCATCAAAGCATGTATTCGAGCAGTTCTCCGCCCGATTGGTGGCGCCCAGTTGCTTCCCGGCTACGTTTCTTGATCGTTTGCAGGACCAGGGCATAACTGCCCGAATTTTTTACATTTTTCAGTTTTAGAAGGAACGTAGCATGGCTACCGGTACCGTCAAGTGGTTCAACGACTCCAAGGGCTTTGGCTTCATCACCCCCGATGATGGCAGCCAGGATCTGTTCGCGCATTTCTCCGAAATCCAAGGCAACGGCTTCAAGAGCCTGCAAGAGAACCAGCGCGTCGAGTTCGAGGTCAAGCAAGGCCCCAAGGGCCTGCAGGCCGCAGCGATCCGCAAGGCCTAATCGCCTTTGCAGTCAAAAAAACCGCGGCTTGCCGCGGTTTTTTTTATGCCCTCAGCTGCCGCGCTCCGGAAACAGCACCTCGGTATAACCGAGCTTGTGCAGGTCGCGGATATGGAACGGATAGAGCACGCCGTTCAAGTGATCGCACTCATGCTGTACCACCCGGGCATGGAAGCCATCGACAGTGCGGTCGATCGCCTTGCCGTATGGATCGAATCCGGTATATCGCAGCTGCGTATGCCGGGGCACCAGTCCCCGCAGCCCCGGCACGGACAGGCAGCCTTCCCAGCCTTCCTCGATCTGATCGGAGAGCGGGGTCAGCACTGGGTTGATCAGCACCGTTTCGGGCACCGGCGGCGCGTCGGGATAACGCGGGCTCGTCTGGAAGCCGAAGATCACCACCTGCAGCCCGACGCCGATCTGCGGCGCGGCGATGCCGACCCCGCCTTGCGCATGCATTGTGTCGAACAGATCCTCGACCAATGCGTGCAGCTGCGGCGTATCGAACGCCCCGACCGGCCTGGCAAGCTCATACAGCCTGGGATCTCCCATCTTCAGCACGGCACGTACCGGCATGGTGGCTCCTTGCTCAAAATAAGGCGCGACGGACGGAGAGGGTGTCTTACAATCATGCGGTCGCGTTCCAGGACAGTACCATGCCCCCACGCATCCTTTTTGTCGAAGACGACAGCGAACTGGCCGAGCTGATCGGCGGATTCCTGAGAGGCTTTGAATTCGAGGTGACCCATCTGCCCGACGGCAGCCAGGTGCTCGAACGGGTCAGGCAGGCGCCGCCCGATCTCGTACTGCTGGACATCATGCTGCCGGGCAAGGACGGTCTGACACTGTGCCGGGAGCTGCGCGAGTTCTATACCGGTCCGGTCGTGATGCTGACCTCGCTCAACAGCGACATGAACCAGATCCTGGGCTTCGAGATCGGCGCCACCGACTACGTGGTGAAGACCACGCCGCCCGCGGTATTGCTGGCACGCATCCGTGCCCACCTGCGTAGTGGCCAGCCGCCGGCCAGCGGCACGACCAACCCCGCACCCAGCACCGACCGTTCCTCACTGAACTTCGGCAAGCTGCAGGTGGACGCGCGCAATCGCACCGCCACCTACGGCAAGGAGCCGTTGCACCTGTCGACCGGCGATTTCGACCTGTTGTGGGAGCTGGCGCGGCATGCGGGCGAGATCCTGTCGCGCGACCATCTGCTCAAGACGCTGCGCGGCATCGAATATGACGGCATGGACCGCAGCATCGATGTGGCCATCTCCCGGTTGCGCAAGAAGCTCAACGACGATCCCAACGAGCCGCGCAAGATCAAGACCATCCGGCACAAGGGTTATCTGTTTGCCACCGACATCTGGTGGCAGGAATAGTGGCGGCAGCCCTGTGGGCGCCACGCCCGCCCGATTGCGGAACCAAGCATGCGTAAGCTGTTCCTGCGCTTCTATCTCACCGTGGTGGTGTGCTTTCTCGCCTCAGGCCTGCTGATCGGCACGCTGTACAAGCAGATGCTCGAACGGATCAACCGCCAGTATCTGAACGACGTCTTCCAAAGCACCATCATCATCGTCGAGAACGAACTGGGCGCGCTGCCGCAATCGCTGTGGCACGACGAGATCGCACGGCTGCGCAACAAGCTGCCGGTGCCGGTCAACATCGAAGCGGTGGAGGACTACCAGCTGACCGCACCGGTGCTGCAAAGCCTGATGGGTGGCGAGACGCTGTACCTGCCCAGGCGCAACATCTACATCCACCGCATTCCCGACACCCAGCTTGCGATCGAGCTCGGGCCGGTCACCTACCTCGCCCGGCTCGACAGCGTCTCGTGGCCCGATGTGCTTGGCCTGATCCTGATGTCGGCGGCGCTGGGCATCCCCACCTGGCTGTGGCTGCGGCCATTCTGGCGCGATCTGCTGGCGCTGGTCCGGCAAAGCCGCAAGCTCGGCACCGGCGACTTCAGTGCCCGCACCCGGCTGGAGCCCTCGTCGCCGCTGGCGCCGCTGTCCGGCACCATCAACCGGATGGCGCAGGATATCGAAGAGCTTTCCTCCAGCCGCCAGGCGATGATCGACGCCATCTCGCACGACGTGCGCACACCGCTGGCCCGCCTGCGCTATCGGCTTGAAGCAGTGAAGGCCGGTGCGGCGGTCGACGGCTTTGTCGCCGGTGCCGAACGCGATCTGCAACAGATGGACCAGCTGGTCGAGGAATGGCTCACGCTGCGCACACTGGAGCGGCCCGAAATGCAGCCCGAGCTGCAGCCCTTCGAAGCCCTGCCCTGGCTGACCCGGCAACTGGATGAACTGGCGGTGAACGGCGCCCCGGTGACCCTGGTGAATGCCACCGGCCACGACGAGCCGTGGTTGTGGGCAGACCGCTACTACCTGGGCCGCGCGCTCGGCAATCTGGTGAGCAATGCCTGGCGCTACGGCGGCGGCCGGATTCGGGTGACGCTGGCGTGGCAAAACGGCGAGGCGCGGCTGGAGGTGGACGATGACGGTCCGGGCATCCCGAGCGAGGCGCGCGAGCGGCTGCGCAAGCCCTTCGAACGGCTGGAGGGCAGCCGCAATCGCAACACCGGCGGGCATGGTCTCGGGCTTGCCATCACCGCGATGATCATGCGCGGCCACCAGGGGCAGCTGCTGATGAGTGACAGCGACCTGGGCGGCGCCCAGCTGGTGCTCGTCTGGCCGACCCCGATCACCGCCGAAGAAACACCGGCGCTGTAAGCGGCAGGCGTTCCCCGCTACAATGGCCCGATTCCCCACGCATTGCCGCATCCCCATGGATATCCAGCTTTACATGCGCGAAGTCGGGCAACGCGCCCGCACCGCCAGCCGCGCGATGGCCAAGGCCGACACCGCCGCCAAGAACCGCGCCCTCAACGCCATTGCCGACGCCATCGTACGCGATGCGGCAGCGCTCAAGGCCGCCAACGAACAGGACATGGCACAGGCACGTGCCGACGGCCTGGAGCCGGCGTTGCTCGATAGGCTGCAGCTCACCGAGAAGACCATCGCCACCATGGCCGAAGGCCTGCGCCAGATCGCCACGCTGCCCGATCCGATCGGCAACATGGGCGATTTCAAATACCGGCCCAGCGGCATCCAGGTGGGCAAGATGCGCGTGCCGCTCGGTGTGATCGGCATCATCTACGAGGCCAGGCCCAATGTGACCGCCGATGCGGCGGGCCTGTGCATCAAGTCCGGCAACGCCACCATCCTGCGTGGCGGCCGCGAGGCCTTCCACTGCAACCAGGCCATCGCCGGGCTGGTGAAGGCGGGCCTGGCCGCGGCCGGGCTGCCTGAGGCGGCGGTACAGATCATCGAAACACCGGACCGTGCCGCGGTGGGCGAGCTGATCACCCTGACCGAGTTCGTCGACGTGATCGTGCCGCGCGGCGGCAAGGGCCTGATCGAACGCATCAGCCGCGATGCGCGGGTGCCGGTGATCAAGCACCTGGACGGCATCTGCCATGTCTACATCGACGACGAGGCCGATCCGGAAAAGGCGATCCGCATCGCCGACAACGCCAAGACCCAGCGCTACGCGCCGTGCAACACCATGGAAACGCTGCTGGTGCACGAGAACGTCGCCGACCTGATCCTGCCACCGTTGGCCGCCATCTATCGCGAGAAGGGCGTGGAGCTGCGAGGCTGCGAGGCCACCCGCGGCATCCTGCCCGATGCGATCCCGGCCACCGAGGAAGACTGGCGCACCGAGTATCTCGCGCCCATCCTGGCCATCCGGATCGTCGCCGATCTGGATGCGGCGATCGATCACATCAACACCTATGGCAGCCACCATACCGACGCCATCGTCAGCGAGAACTACAGCAAGGCGCGGCGCTTCCTGCGCGAGGTGGATTCGGCCAGCGTGATGGTCAATGCCTCGACCCGCTTCGCCGATGGCTTCGAATACGGCCTGGGCGCCGAGATCGGCATCTCCACCGACAAGATCCACGCCCGTGGGCCGGTGGGCCTGGAAGGGCTGACCAGCGAGAAATGGATCGTGCTGGGCAACGGCGAGATCCGCACCTGAAAGGCGACGCCCGCGCCCCGTGCGCCACTGCGACAGGCATTGCCGGGCAGGGGCGCGACCCGGCTCGCCCGGCGGCGCGGCATGGCCACAGTGGCCGCCCGGGGTAAACTGACATTTTCAATGCCGCAGCCGCCCAGCGCACGGGCCGGCGGCAAACCATGGAATCCCTGATGAACGAACAGACCCAGCAAATGCGCGACATCGCCGTCGCCGCCTTGGAAGACATCAAGGCCAAATACATCGAGATTCTCGATACCACCGAGCTGACCGACCTGTTCGAATGCATGGTGGTCGCCTCGGGCGAATCCAACCGGCAGGTGCGCGCGCTTGCCAACAACGTGGCCGTCGAGCTCAAGGCCAAGGGCTTCCAGGTGCTGTCCACCGAAGGCGAGGAAAGCGGC
Organism: Chitiniphilus purpureus; assembly: GCF_025642115.1. Classification (GTDB taxonomy): domain Bacteria; phylum Pseudomonadota; class Gammaproteobacteria; order Burkholderiales; family Chitinibacteraceae; genus Chitiniphilus; species Chitiniphilus purpureus. The sequence goes on from NZ_CP106753.1 coordinate 228,099, forward strand.
GAGTGGGTGCTGGTCGACGCCGGCAGCCTGGTGGTGCATGTGATGCTGCCGGCGGTGCGCGACTACTACGATCTGGAGCAGCTGTGGGGCGGCCAGAAGCCCACGTTCAACCCCACCGGCCGGCCATGGTCTGCCGCATAGCCGGCAGGCACTTGTATGCACGGCCTAACCATATAACCATCGCGTCTTTTTCAGACTTTTCGATTTCGGTAGATTCCCTATCCCAAGGCCGGGCACCGCGTGCCTGGTCTTTCCTGTTTCTGGCCACCCGATACACATGAATACGATCAGCGAAGCGCGCCTGACCCATCTGAAGCAACTGGAAGCCGAATCGATCCACATCATTCGGGAAGTCGCCGCGGAATTCGAGAACCCGGTGATGCTCTACTCGATCGGCAAGGACAGCGCCGTGATGCTGCACCTGGCCAGGAAGGCCTTTGCGCCCGGCAGGCCGCCGTTCCCGTTGATGCACGTCGATACCACCTGGAAATTCCAGGAGATGTACAAGCTGCGCGACAAGCAGAAGGCCGAGGGCTGGAACCTGATCACGCATGTGAACGAGGAAGGCGTGAAGGCCGGCATCAACCCGTTCACCGCCGGCAGCGCCAAGCACACCGACGTGATGAAGACCGAGGGGCTGAAGCAGGCGCTGAACAAGCATGGCTTCGACGCTGCCTTCGGCGGCGCGCGCCGCGACGAGGAAAAGAGCCGCGCCAAGGAGCGCGTGTACTCGTTCCGCGACAAGAACCACCGCTGGGATCCGAAGAACCAGCGCCCGGAGCTGTGGAACATCTACAACTCGCGCATCGACAAGGGCGAGAGCATCCGCGTGTTCCCGCTGTCGAACTGGACCGAGCTCGATATCTGGCAGTACATCTTCCTCGAGCACATCGAGATCGTGCCGCTCTATTTCGCCGCCGAACGCGAAGTGGTCGAGTACAACGGCGCGCTGGTGATGATCGACGACGAGCGCATCCTGCAGTACCTCACCCCCGAGCAGAAGGCCACCATCCGCAGGAAGTGGGTGCGTTTCCGCACACTGGGTTGCTATCCGTTGACCGGTGCCGTCGAATCGACCGCGGCCACGCTGCCCGAGATCATCCAGGAAATGCTGCTGACCACCACCAGCGAGCGCCAGGGCCGCGTGATCGACCACGATTCGAGCGGGTCGATGGAAAAGAAGAAGATGGAAGGGTATTTCTGAGTGAGGGGTAAGGCGTCAGGAGCGAGGGGAAACCCCGCTGCTGATGCCACCAAATTACACCTCTCCCCTCACACCTCACACCTCACACGACTATGAGCCACCAATCCGACCTGATCGCCAGCGACATCCTCGCCTACCTCAAGCAGCACGAGAACAAGGATCTGCTGCGCTTCATCACCTGCGGTAACGTCGACGACGGCAAGTCCACGCTGATCGGCCGGCTGCTGCACGATTCCAAGTTGATCTTCGAGGACCACCTCGCCGCGATCAAGAAGGACAGCCAGAAGTACAACACCACCGACGACGAGTTCGATCTGGCATTGCTGGTCGACGGCCTGCAGGCCGAGCGCGAGCAGGGCATCACCATCGACGTGGCCTACCGCTACTTCAGCACCGACAAGCGCAAGTTCATCATCGCCGACTGCCCGGGCCACGAGCAGTACACCCGCAACATGGCCACCGGCGCCTCCACCTGCGATCTGGCGGTGATCCTGATCGATGCCCGCTATGGCGTGCAGACCCAGACCCGCCGCCACAGCTACATTGTCAGCCTGCTCGGCATCCGCCACGTGCTGGTCGCAGTCAACAAGATGGACCTCGTGGACTTCTCCGAAGCGCGCTTCAACGAGATCAAGGCTGCCTACCTCGAATTCGCCGGCGCACTGGACATCCCCGACATCCGCTTCGTGCCGATCTCGGCATTGAAAGGCGACAACGTGGTCAACGCCTCCGCGCAGACGCCGTGGTACGACGGCGGCACGCTGATGGCACTGCTGGAAAGCGTCAAGGTCGACCGCGACGCCCAGCTTAATGCGTTCCGTCTGCCGGTGCAGTATGTGAACCGGCCCAATCTGGACTTCCGTGGCTTCTGCGGCACCATCGCCGCCGGCCAGATCGCCCCGGGCGATGACGTCGTTGCGCTGCCATCGGGCAAGCGCTCCAAGGTGAAGGCCATCGTCACCTTCGAAGGTGAGCAGGCCACCGCCTTCGCCAGTCAGGCCATCACGCTCACACTGGACGACGAGATCGACATCAGCCGCGGCGACCTGATCGTGCGCGCTGGCGACCCCCAGCCCAGCGTGGCCCAGGCGTTCGACGCCCATGTGGTATGGATGAACGAATCGCCGCTCACCGTCGGCAAGGAATACGTGATCAAGCTTGCCGGCAAGAGCGTATTCGGCCGCGTCAGCAGGATCGCCCACCGCGTCGATGTCAACACCATGGCGCAGACTGAGGCCGGCCAGCTGGGCCTTAACGAAATCGCCCTGGTCACCGTCGAAGTCAATGCCCCGGTGGTGTTCGACCCCTACGCTGCCTGCCGCGGCACCGGCAGTTTCATCGTGATCGACCGGCTCACCAATGCCACCGCCGGCGCCGGCATGATCACGGCCGCGGCAAACCGTGCGGACGGACACAGCGACGACCTGGACGAGCTGGCGCGCTTCAGGGCGTTCGAGGTGGAACTCAATGCGCTGGTACGCAAGTATTTCCCGCATTGGGGTGCGTTGGAGATTCCGCGCGGCCCGCGCTGACGCTGCCGACAGACAACCGCCGTACCCCGGCGGTTTTTTGTTGCAGGCACATCAAAGTGGTGCAGGGGCACCATGTCACAGCATGGCTGGCACCCGGCAGCCTGCGGCATGGCTGCTGCCCTGTCACCTCCCACCTCAGCGCTGCCGGCAAACTCGCAGCGCCCGTCGGCGGTTGCCCTGCTCCCCTCATGCGTCCGGGGCTTTACAAGGAGCCCCATCCTTCGGCAACGTTGAGGCTTGGCAGTTGGAGAACCTTGCATGAGCTTCGCCGAAACGGCACAACTCGGTTTCGGAACCAGTGGGTTGCGGGGACAGGTGGCGCTGCTGACCGACCCGGTCTGTGCGGCATACACCACGGCGTTCATCGAGCAGGTTGCCCCCACCGCGCAACACGTGCTGCTCGGCCACGATCTGCGTCCAAGCAGCCCCCGCATCGCCGCCGCCTGTGCAGCGGCCTTGACCCGGATGGGCCTGACCGTGATCTACGGCGGTGCCCTGCCTACCCCGGCCCTGGCGCTGTACGGACTCACGCATCGCTTGCCCACCATCGTGGTCACCGGCAGTCATATTCCGTTCGACCGCAATGGCATCAAATTCTTCGGCCCTGACGGCGAGATCACCAAAGCGGACGAAACCGCGATCAGTGCCGCGCTCGGCCGACACACCACGCAGGCACCGCCCGACCCGGCCGATCTGCCGGTCGCCATGCCCGAGGTACGCGCGCTGTATGTGGCCAGATATCTCGATCACTTCGGCAGGGACAGCCTCGCCGGCCGGCGCCTTGTGGTCTATCAGCACAGCAGCGTGGCACGCGATCTGTTCAGCGACGTGCTGACCGGGCTGGGTGCAGCGGTGACCGCGTTGGGCCGTTGTGACGATTTCGTCGCCATCGATACCGAGGCGCTGAGCGAAGCCGATTGCGAGCGTGCCCGCCTGTGGGCAGCCCAGTACCGGTTCGACGCATTGATCTCCGCCGACGGTGACGGCGACCGCCCGATGCTGGCCGATGAGCTGGGCCAATGGCTGAGGGGGGACGTGGTGGGCCTGCTCGCCGCCCACCAACTGGGCATCGAGCGTCTGGCGGTGCCGCTGACCTGCTCAAGTGCGCTGGAGGCATCCGGCCTGTTCAAGGAAGTACGGCGGACCCGGATCGGCTCCCCCTATGTAATCGCCGGACTCGAAGCGCTGGGTCGATCGTATCCCCACGACCGGATCGCCGGCTTCGAAGCCAACGGCGGTTTCCTGCTGGCCAGCCCGGCCGGGACCGGTCCGGCGCCGCTCGCACCGTTGCCGACCCGGGATGCATTGCTGCCGATCCTGGCCGTGCTCACCGCGCAATCCGCATCCGCCCCATTGAGCGCCCAGGTGGATCGACTGCCCAAGCGTCATACAGCCAGCGCGCGTCTGCCGGACGTGGAACGCGCGGTGAGCGACCGGCTCATCCAGCTGACCGAGGCCAAGCCGGAACGGCTGCTTGAAGCGCTGGGCAAGCACGGCGTGCCAGTGACCACTGCCGACACCACCGATGGGTTGCGCCTGCTGCTCGGCGACGGCGACATTGTCCACCTGCGGCCGTCGGGCAACGCGCCGGAGCTGCGCTGCTATGCCGAATCGCACGATCCCGCCACGGCGCAACAGCTGTGCCAGGCCATGCTCGATGCAATCGGGCAGTGGTGTGACGGCAAGCGCCTGCCGCACCTGATGGCGTGACCAGCATGCCCCAGCGCCTGGCCATCCCGAATCCAAGCGGAGACCCTGAACGGATGCGAATCACCCCAGTCATCTTGTGCGGCGGCAGCGGAACACGGCTGTGGCCGCTGTCCCGCCAGGGGCATCCCAAGCAGTACCTGACGCTGGCCGGACAGCAGTCGTTGCTGCAGCAGACCGCACTGCGCTTTGCCGATCCGGCCGTGTTCGGCAAGCCAGTGGTAGTCGCCAATGTCGAGCAGCGCTTTCTGCTGGCCGAACAGCTGCGCTGCGCCGGCATCGAGCCGGCCGCCATCATCCTGGAGCCGGCCGGCAGGAACACGGCGCCAGCACTGGCCGCTGCCGCCTGGTACCTGCGGGAGCACGACCCCGACGCAGTCATGCTGGCCGCCCCCTCGGACCACCATATCGATGACGCCCCCGGCTTCCAGCAGCTCGTCGCCCAGGCGGCCCCGCTGGCGGGCAATGGCGCAGTGCTGACATTCGGCATCCAGCCGACCCGACCGGAAACCGGTTACGGCTATATCGGTTGCGGCGAAGCGCTCGAAGGGCACACCGGCGTGCACCGGATCACCGGATTCCGCGAAAAACCCTCCCCCCAGGACGCGGCCCAGCTGCTGGCCCAGGGTCACCACTACTGGAACAGCGGCATCTTCCTGGTCGGCGCGCAGGCCTATCTTGCGCAACTGCAGCTCTACGCCCCGCAGTTGCATCATGGCACCGGGCTCGCTTTTCAAAGATCGGTCGCAGACCTCGATTTCATCCGGCTGGATACCGCCAGCTGGCTCGCCATCGAAGGTGATTCGATCGATTACGCGATCATGGAGAAGACCGACCAGGCATTGCTGGTCAAGACCGGCGCGCTTGGCTGGAGTGACGTGGGCAGCTGGGAAGCGCTGTCACAGATCAGCGAGTGCGACACCGACGCCAATACCCGCATCGGCAACGTGGTGGCGCTGGCATCGACCAACTGCTATCTGCGCGCGGAAAGCCGCCTGCTCGCCACCGTGGGCGTGGACAACCTCGTCGTGGTGGAAACCGCGGACGCGGTATTGGTCGCCGACAAGGCACGCAGCCAGGAAGTCAAAGCGATCGTCGCGCAACTGACCAGCGAGAACCGCGGCGAAGCGCTGCAGCATCGGCGGGTGTACCGGCCGTGGGGATGGTACGAGGAGATCGACCGGGCCGACCGGTTCCTGGTCAAGCACATCATGGTGAAGCCCGGCTGCAGCCTCAGCCTGCAGAAGCATCACCATCGTGCCGAGCACTGGGTGGTCGTCAAGGGCACCGCCAAGGTCGTCAATGGTGAGACCGAGCTGCTGCTGACGGAAAACCAATCGACCTACATCCCGCTGGGACATACGCACCGCCTGAGCAATCCGGGCAAGATTCCGTTGGAGCTGATCGAAGTCCAGTCCGGCGGCTATCTGGGTGAGGACGACATCGTGCGGTTCGAGGACGAGTATGGGCGCCAGTAGGCTTTGGATGCATTCAAAGCGATGCTTCTGTAAGCTGGCTGAGGGCAGTGATAATCGCTGCAGGAAGGATAAGCAGGCGTGACACCTTGTCTTCCTGCTTTTACCACGCTTGTAGCAAACACGACGCCTGTTGTCCCCAAAACCATTAATTAAATCACTAGCCGGAACGCCGGACCTATGAACCCGCTTGCAACGCAACTGATCAAATCACTACCTTTTTACCCTTGGCTTAAATCCTGGGCGACGACTCGCCGCAACCAGCGAGAGTTGGCTGATTGGAAAAGCCAAGGTCGCCCTGTACCTCCACCCCATATCGTCAAGCAACAGACCATACGGCAGTTCGCCGAACGTTACGGCCTGGATATCCTTGTCGAAACCGGTACCTACCGGGGGGACATGATTGCAGCGATGCGCCCTTGGTTCAAAAAGATTTACTCCATTGAATTGAGTCCAGAACTACACCTTCAGGCGCAGCTGCGATTTTCGGATGACCCTGCTATCTCGCTCATTCAAGGAGACAGCGCTGATGAGCTAGGTAAACTACTTGATCACCTAGGTGGGCCAGCTTTGTTCTGGCTGGATGGCCACTACTCAGGTGGAGTGACAGCTCGGGGCAGTGCTGATACCCCAATCCTCGGTGAGCTCACCCATCTGCTAAACCAGACGGAACATCGGCACGTTGTCTTGATTGATGACGCGCGCTGCTTTGGCGACGACCCTGCGTACCCAACCCAAGCAGAGCTGTTCACCTTTATCAGGTCCCATCGACCGGATGCCGTAATTGACGTAGTAGACGATATCATTCGCCTCGTTCAAAGCTGATCCCTTCTGCGCTTGTAGCCCTTCCTTTAACATGGCTGCCATGGAAACGACGACAAAAACCATGCCTTTGACTCGGGAGGTTTAAATGTCCACCCATTATCCACCAAGCATCCAAGAATCATTCGCAGCCGAGGACATAGATTTACCACCGCCGCGTAAGATGGCGGCCAAGCAAAGTAAAAGTGAAGTATGCTTTTTTTCCTCGAATACACGAGCATCAATTCAATCCTCCTTCAGGCGAAGTGGATACTATCATTCTCCCCGCCCATGCCTATATGGTATTCGACGGGAGCCGTGATCTCTTTGACCAAATATTGATTGATGAGCGCACATCATTGGTCATGGCTGTAGAAGATCACAGCTCACCTTGTACAAGCTGGCTGCCGAGCAGGATCAATACGTGATATGAATAGTTTGACAAGCACCAAGACATGCCCGCCAAAATGGCTGCAAGATGGCCGGCAGCTCCGCCGCTCACTTCACCGTCTTTTGGAAGCGCTAGGGCTGAATCTGCCACAGCTATGGCATGGCATCCGTGCCTTACCCCAATTCTGCCGCAATTATCGAAAGCTTAGTCAGCTTATTGCCGGAGGGACCGATTTCCCATTAACGTTGCTGCACCCCTGTTTACATGATCGGCGTGACAGCAGCGGCAATGCGAAAGGCCATTATTTTCATCAGGACCTTCTGGTAGCTAAACGGATCTACAGTGCTAGACCCGTACGGCATCTGGATGTGGGATCGCGGATTGACGGATTTGTTGCACATTGCGCGGTATTCCGTGAAATTGAAGTGATGGATATTCGGCCGTTGATTTCTAGAACGCCTAATATTTATTACGCCCAAGCCGATTTGATGTCCCCACCGGTCGCATTGGCAGGCCAGTTTGATTCGGTTTCATGCTTACATGCTTTGGAACACTTCGGTTTGGGTCGGTATGGCGACCAGCTTGATCCGGCAGGCCACCGCCATGGATTGAATAGTCTGGCAACGCTATTAAAGCCAGGCGGCACATTGTATCTCTCGGTCCCCATTGGCCCACAGCGGATCGAATTCGATGCGCACAGGGTCTTTGCCATATCAACCTTGCTTGAACTGTTGGCGCCACAATTTGACATTCGTTATTTTTCATTTGTAGATGACGATGGTGATCTACACGAGAACGTGGCGTTGACAGGCTTAGAGCTTGACAACAATTTTGGCTGTTTCTTTGGTTGCGGCATCTTTGAACTGGTCAAAAAATCATCGGATTAAATGGCTAGCGGAGTGCTTCAAAGCACTGCGACAAGTCGGTGAACTACGGGATATCGCCGTGAATAGCGGCTGGCTATTATTTGACAAGCTTTTCCGCTTGCTGCTAGGTCTTCTAGCCGGCGCCTGGGTCGCCCGCTATCTTGGGCCAGAACAGTTCGGCGAACTGGCATATGCACTAGCTTATATATCCTTCTTTCAAGCGATAGCTGCACTTGGACTGAATGAAATAGTCGTAAGAGATGTTGCTCGCCAGCAAGACAATGCTTCACTCGTCCTAGGGACAGGTTTTGCATTACAGCTTGGAGCTGGCATGCTCGGCTGGCTAATTGCAGTGCTTGCTATCTGGAGCAGTGGGGCTCCTGAGCGCAGTGTATTGATTACTGCGTTCGTAGGTGCCTCTCTCGTGTTCCAGGCCGCCGACATGGTTGAACTCTGGTTCCAAAGCCAAAGCCAAAGCCGCCGGACAGTAGTGATCAAATTAATTGTCTGCTTAGCAAGTAACATCCTCAAAATTGGCTTGATTCTAGGTGAGTGCTCCCTTTTAACTTTCGCAGCTGTTATTTTCATCGAAGCCGGGTTCACTGCGTTGGCCCTGGCATTGGTTTATCGCAACTACCCCTGCCGCGGCCACTGGCGGCGATCCGCCTCCCACGCACTCTATCTACTCAGCGAATCCTGGCCATTTCTGGGGGCGGGGTTTATTAATATGGTTCAAGCCAGAATCGAATACTTTGTCATTGGCACATACCTGGGAACAGAGCAACTCGGACAGTATGCGGCCGCACTACGCTTTATGGAAATATTCGCGCTGGCTGGCACCATCCTGGCTACAGCAATCTTCCCCAAACTTGCAATGCGCGCCGACCCTGATAGCGCCCTGCGTAAAACCTATGCACTGATGGTCATCATCTACTTGTTCAGTCTGCCAGGTATGCTCGTTACCTGGTTTTTAATTGGCTGGTTGTATGGAAGTGCCTATGCAACCGCACAATCCATATTTTTATGGATGGCACTACGGCCACTGCTTGCCTATTTGGGCATCGCTCGGGGGATGGCTATCAAGCTGGACCAAAAGAATTGGTATGCCTTCTTCTGCGCAGCAACAGGTGCGGTCACTGGCACCGGGTTGGCTTTCTGGCTAGTCCCGACATGGGGATTGATGGGCGCAATAGCATCAGCCAGCGCAAGTTATTTTATTTCTAATTTCGCAATGGATTTTTTATTCTACCCAAAAAATGCCAGAACCATCATGCATTGCTTCAGGTGGACAACATGATTTATTACTGGTTGAATCAAGGTCGCCTCGGCAACTTACTTTTTCAAATCAGTGCCATTGATCAGCTATGCAACCAACAGGATCTGATCATTACCCAGAACAATCCGTCTTTCAAAGTCTTCATTCCAGCGTGTCGCTATCTACGGCTGCCCTCGCAAGGAAATTTTTCCAAGAAAATCATTAAAATGCTGGATGCTCTACTCCTACGCCTCGCCCGTTGGAATGTTATTGGAACAGTGCAACCACAGGTCTTTTCGGTTTTGGATAATTTCCAGGATGAGGCGCCACAGCTTATCAAAAAGACAGGTTATCTACGCCACATATACTTGGTGCATGGCTACTTCCAGTTTGCCAACTCCGCGACACCATTGCCCATTGACGGCAAGCTACAGGCTACCGCTACGGCCCGACTAAACTCATTAACGCATAAGCGGGAGACAGTGGCAGTACATGTCCGTCTTGGAGACTATAAAAACTGGTCAGTCCTTGGGCATCAAGGGGCCAGCCTCGAGCCCGAATGGTATCAGCAAGCGATAGCATTTGTCCGCAGCAAGCTAGTGGATCCGATATTCATTTTATTCTCCGACCAACCTGAGGCAGTAAAGGAATGGCGCCTCGTCGAGCCGTTATTGACATATCCTACAGGGAGCGCTGAAGAAGAACTGATTGCGATCTCGCTATGCCGTCATGCGATCATCTCTCCCAGCACATTCAGCTGGTGGGGGGCCCGACTGGGCGAGCACCCGGATCAATTAGTGATAGCGCCACAATATTGGGCGGGATTCAAAGCAAAAATCTGGTTCCCCCTTCACATTGCTCCCGTCCATTGGGTTTACTTGAATGCTGAGGCCAATCAACTTAGCATCGATCATGCGGCTTTGCCTTCGACTCCGGAAACAACACCATGAACCATGCGTTGCAGCTATTGCTCCTGCTTACCGCTAATCATCAAGCGCAAAGAATTCTAAGCCGTTTGACCCGAGCAATGCAGTATCTGCAAGGAATTGGGGCAGGTAGCGAGGCAGCAACAAGCGGTGAAGTCGCTGTACTGCGTTGCCTACCGTCTCATGACGAGCAATCGGTTTGCGTTTTTGATGTAGGAGCCAATCAAGGGCAGTTTCTTGAATTGGTGATGGCCGAGCTTGGTGACAGGCACAAAGAAATTCATTGCTTTGAACCCAGCAGTACGGCCTTTACCAGGCTCTCTCGTTTTGCTGCAGATAAAAAAAGGGTCTTTTTGAATCAGTGTGCACTTCACGAATCTGGTGGCCATGCCAGACTTTTTTCCGATCGTCCAGGATCGGGATTGGCATCACTTAGCCAAAGGCGCTTGGACCACTATGCGATTGAATTCGTAGAGTCAGAAACAGTTCAGCTTATGACGTTAGATGATTATTGTACTTCCCACAAAATAGAGTACATTGATCTGCTAAAACTGGACACTGAAGGGCATGAGCTCTCGGTCTTGAGAGGGGCAAGCAAAATGCTCGGGCAACAGGCGATTGCACGCATCAGCTTCGAGTTTGGGGGCTGCAATATCGATAGCCGCAGCTATTTTCAGGATTTCTGGTACCTGCTGACCAGCTTTGGTTATCAGCTCTTTCGCATCACCCCCTCGGGCCATCTGGAACCACTAACGCGTTACTCTGAAGAATTGGAGCAGTTCCGCACCACCAATTACTTTGCAGTGATCACAAATAGCACCAGGCCAGACATTGGCCGGCAAGGACAATAAGCCCATGTGTGGTATTTTTGGCATGATTGGGCATTCCGCCTTTCCTGGGCAAATACACAATATTTGCACGCAATCGATGCATCGTGGCCCGGATGGCCAAGGCAGCTGGCAGAACGACGACCCCGTATTCCCGGTATGGTTAGGTCATACGCGGCTGGCAATTATCGATTTGTCGGATGCCGGACAACAACCGATGACAAGTCCGGATGGCCGCTGGATATTGACTTTCAACGGCGAGATCTTCAATTACCTTGAGCTTCGCGCTGAATTGCAACAGGCCGGGGTGCAGTTCACAACGCAGACCGATACCGAAGTACTGCTGCAGGGCCTGATGCACGAAGGACCGGCTTTTCAATTGCGTTGCAACGGTATGTGGGCCTTCTGTCTTTACGACAGACAATCCCGCGTAGCATTGCTAGGTCGCGACCGCTTTGGCGAGAAGCCAATTTTCTGGTGCAATTTTGGCAAAGGGATTGCCTTTGCCTCCGAAATGAAGGCACTTTACCCGTTGCTGAATGTGCCTGAACCATCACAGCATACCCAGGGAGAAATACTCGATTTTTTTAGCTATGAATTTCTGGAAACCACTGCGGTGCAGGGGCTGTTCAAAATACCCCCCGGGCATTACGCTACCTTCGGCGACGGGCAAGAGTTCAGCCTCTGCCGTTGGTGGTGCACTTTGGATCACCTACCCGAAATACCCTCTAATTACCCAGAACAGGTTGCAGCGTTTCGCGAACTGTTTCTCGATGCTGTGCGCATCCGAATGCGTGCAGATGTACGAATGGGCACAGCGCTCAGCGGCGGGTTGGATTCAACCAGCACCTTCTGCAGCATGGCTTGGCTGGCGCAGCAGGAACTGGTCGGTGAGAAGTCATCACCCGATTGGCAGCACGCAATCTGCGCAAGTTACCCAGGCTCGGCGATTGATGAAGCAGCCTGGGCCGAGCAGGCCGCTCAATATACTGGTAGTAGGCTAACCGTATTGAATATTGATCCGGTGCATAGTGGCTGGAATATCGAGGACGCCCTTTATAGCAGCGAAGATCCATACCTGACACTGCCTTTGCCCCATCTCGCTACTTATCGTGCGCTATCGGAAGCTGGCATTAAGGTTTCACTTGATGGTCATGGTGCCGATGAACTTTTCTGTGGCTACGGGCATTGGATACATGCCCTTGACAATGCCAGCTGGCAGGAATCGCTCGAGCTGGAAGCGATGGGGCGGGCTTTGACCGGTAAACCATATCGGTTATCAGGTTGGCGCACAGCTCGACTACTGGCTAACCGTCGCGGATTGGCACCGCTGCTTGACCGCTACCGCCATTGGTGCGGCCGCAATGTACCTAATCCTGATAGGCAGCACTCCCAGTTTATCAAGATGGATCAATTAAGCCGAAGGCTCTACGAACTCTTTCATTTCACCATTCTTCCTACCTTGCTGCGCAACTACGACCGTTATTCCATGGCCAGCGGTGTCGAGATTCGAATGCCTTTTCTCGATTACCGATTGGTATGCTTTGTATTTGCACTGCCATGGACCGCCAAGGTCGGCGGCGGTTTCACCAAGCGCATCTTGCGCGATGCAATGCAGAACATTATCCCAGACAAGATACGCCTGCGCCGCGATAAGATAGGCTGGAATGCACCAGTTGGTGACTGGCTGCGCGGCCCACTGCAACCAGAAATCCAGTCATTACTTGATAGCACTGGCGATTCCTCGGCGCGGCACAACTTCGCGCAATTCTGCGCCAGCGCTAAGACTGACTATCAGTCAGGCGAAAAAGCTTGGAAGCTGCTGGCACCGGTTTTATGGCGGCAGATGCTTAGCCAGGTAGGCAAGAGGCACACTCATGGTTAAGCTGGCACCAATTGCCCTATTTGCCTATAAGCGGCCGGCACATACTCGGCTGACACTTGATGCGCTAGCCGCCAATCCTCAAGCGCAAAACAGTAATCTGCATGTCTATCTCGATGGCGCCAAAGGCACTGACGATAAGGCAGCTGTCGCTGAGGTTGCAGCATTGATCGAAGCGGAAAAAACAGCGGGCCGCTTTCAATCGGTCACGCTGACCGCCCGTCCGTTTTCATTCGGCTTGGCCCGCAACATCATCGAAGGAGTGACTGAAGTCTGTCGTACCGCAGGGCGAGTTATCGTATTGGAGGATGATATTCAAACTGCGCCTGATTTTCTGGATTTCATGAATCGAGCGCTGAAAGCCTATGAACATGAGCAACAGGTTTGGCATATCAGCGGTTGGAATTATCCAATCGACGATGCCGGGCTTGAAGATGCCTTTTTCTGGCGAGCTATGAACTGCTGGGGCTGGGCCACCTGGTGGGGCCGCTGGCAACACTACCGGAAGAATGCTGCACATCTGGTTGCCGAATGGGATCAGACAACAATCCATCGTTTCAATCTCGACGGCGCACATAACTTCTGGCAACAGGTCATGGACAACCATACAGGAAAGATCAATACCTGGGCTATCTTCTGGTACGCAACAATCTTTGCACGCGATGGCCTGTGCCTCAACCCGACCCACTCGCGAGTGCTGAACATTGGCCATGACGGCAGCGGCACCCATTGCCAAGCGGATGAGCGCTTTGCTTCGAAACTGCCATCGGAAGGCTGGGTAACGCTGCCAGCGTCGATAAACCATTCAGTGATGGCGGAGACAGCAATTAAAGCGTTTTATCGCCAACAACACAGTCCGGCCGCCCGCTGGCGTCAATTACGACGACAGTTTACAAGGATCTGGGCACGATGAGGGTGACACTCCTTAGCGAGTCCGATCATTCTGGTGGCGCTGCGCGTGCTGCATGGCGGCTATACTGTGCATTGCACGATTCCGGTTTGATGGCCACAATGCAAGTAGCTCGTGCATTGCGGGAAGAACCAGGTGTTCGAGCCATTCGTTCGGGTCAAAGCCAGCGGCTACGCAGGTGGGCCGGCCGTCTTATAAACCGACTTCAGGTTACCGGCAACCAGGAATTCCACTCAGCCAATGTATTGCCTTCACGTTGGCATACAAAGCTCAATACCAGTGGTATCGATGTACTTAACTTACACTGGGTCGGTGGAGAAGCTCTTTCGATTGAAGATTTAGGACGGCTTACGAAGCCAATTGTTTGGACATTGCATGATATGTGGCCATTCTGCGGCGCAGAGCATTATGCCGACGAGGATGAAACTGCCCGGTGGCGGCATGGTTATCATGCAGCAAACCGAACTCTGAGTGCCCGTGGTTTGGATTTGGATCGTTGGGTATGGATACGCAAGCAACGTGCTTGGCGACAACCGCTGCATTTGGTTAGTCCTAGCCGATGGCTTGCCCAGCAGGCAAAAGCCAGTGCATTGCTGGGCCAGCAACCTGTGCATGTGATTCCCAATCCAATCGATCTGACCGTATTCAGGCCTTATCCACAGGCCGAAGCGCGTGCCCGATTGCACCTACCACCCAACCAATTATTGATTTTATTTGGGGCATTAGGGGGGACTCACAATCCAAGAAAAGGCGCTGATCTGCTCGAAGCCGCGATTGGTCAGCTGCCTCGACTAATCGGTGGGCGACCTTGGTGCAGTTTGATATTTGGGCAATCCGCACCTGCTGGTGTAGCCAGCTTTGGCGGGCAGCCAGCCATATGGCTCGGACATATTGGCGAAGACAAGCTGCTCGCTCTGCTCTATAGCGCCGCAGATGTAATGGTGGTGCCTTCGCGTCAGGAAAATCTACCGCAGACAGCAACAGAAGCCCAGGCTTGCGGTTGCCCCGTTGTCGCCTTTGACTGCACTGGTCTACCTGATGCGGTTTTACAGCACAGAACAGGCTTTCTCGCGAAGGCCTACGATGCCGGCGACTTGGCTCATGGCATCAGATGGATTCTGGATGAACCCACTCGACGGCGACAACTGGGTTCAGCCGCTGCTGAGCGTGCCCGCACCCTTTGGTCCCCAGTGGAAATAGCGAGGCAATATCAATCTGTTTTCGAGCAAGCGCTGCTTGCACATGCGAGCGGCCAACCGGAGCGCCGACCTTGAATCTCGATGACTATCTGGCTTGCTTTGGTGATCCCAGCCGGCTTGAGCGGGCAAGGCTACTGCAGGAACTGGATGCGGCTTGGGAGCAGTACGGACTGGACAATCGGCAACCGCTGAACCAGCAGGCAGACAAGGTCGCCGCCTATTACAGCCATCCTTGCTGGGTTCTCAACGGCTTGTTTTCAGGCGCCGACCCGATTTCGCGAGGACACCGTGAGAAAATGGCAGACTGGATCGCCGAGCAGCGACCGATGCGGATTGCTGACTTCGGTGGCGGCAGTGGTGTACTAGCCTCCTTGCTGATCCAACGTCTTCCAGGCGCATCTGTCGAGATTGTCGAACCTTATCCAGCTGAAATCTTCCAGAGACAGCTGTCCGGGCAGAACCAGGTCCGCTTTGTCCCACAATTGGAAGGTCAATACGACGTGGTAGTCGCCCAGGATGTGCTTGAGCACGTGGATGACCCGCTTGCATTGGCATCCCGCCTAATTGCGGCAACCCGACCCGGGGGCCTGCTAATTTTCGCCAATTGCTTTTATCCGGATATCAAGTGCCATCTGCCGGCAACGTTTTATCTGCGCCATACCTTCAGCTGGATATTGCAGCAAGCCGGACTGCAATTGCAGGGCACGGTGCCCGGGGTACCACATGCGCAGATCTTCCGTTACACCGTTCAATTTGATCCAGCCCGTTTGCTTCAGGCAGGCCGTCTCGCCCAAGCTGTCGGGCCGGTGATCAATCTGATGGCTGGCTTGATCAAGGTGTTGCGCCGTAAACTGATCCGCCATCCCAGCTAACCTTTGTGCGGATACTACAAAACCTCTTATGAAAACCGCCCTCATCACCGGCATCACTGGCCAGGATGGCTCCTACCTGGCAGAGTTGTTGTTGCAGAAAGGCTACGAAGTGCACGGCATCAAGCGCCGGGCCTCGTCGTTCAACACCCAGCGCATCGATCATATCTATCAGGATCCGCATACCGAACGGCAGCGCTTCAAACTGCATTATGGCGATTTGACCGACTCGTCCAACTTGACCCGGATCCTGGCCCAGGTGCAGCCGGACGAGGTCTACAATCTGGGCGCACAATCGCACGTGGCGGTCAGCTTCGAAAGCCCGGAATACACCGCGGATGTCGATGCGCTTGGCACGCTGCGCCTCTTGGAGGCGATCCGCTTTCTCGGGCTGGAGCAGAAAACCCGCTTTTATCAGGCTTCCACCTCGGAGCTGTATGGCCTCGTGCAGGAAGTACCACAACGCGAGACCACCCCGTTCCACCCGCGCAGCCCCTATGCGGTCGCCAAGCTCTATGCCTACTGGATCACGGTCAACTATCGCGAGGCATACGGCATGTATGCCTGCAACGGCATCCTGTTCAACCATGAATCGCCGCGCCGTGGCGAGACCTTCGTCACCCGCAAGATCACCCGTGGGCTCGCCAATATCGCGCAGGGGCTGGAACAGTGCCTCTACCTTGGCAATCTGGATGCACTGCGCGATTGGGGGCACGCCCGCGACTACGTTGAAATGCAGTGGTTGATGCTGCAGCAACCGGCGCCGGAGGATTTCGTGATTGCCACCGGCGTGCAGTACAGCGTCCGTGAGTTCATCCGCCGGGCTGCATTGCAACTTGGTGTGACGCTGGCGTTTCACGGCGAGGGGGTCACAGAGCAGGCAGTGGTAGCGGCCATCGACGGTGACGCCGCGCCGGCGCTTCGTGTGGGCGACGTGATCGTAGCAGTGGATGCGCGCTACTTCCGGCCCGCCGAGGTCGAAACACTGCTGGGCGACGCCAGCAAGGCCCGTGACAAGCTGGGCTGGATGCCAAAGATCACGTTGGATGAACTGATTGCCGAGATGGTGGCGCACGATCTGCAGCAGGCCCGCCGCAACGCGCTGCTCAAGGCGCATGGCTACGCCATCGATACCCTGAATGAGAACTGAGCCGGAGCCTGCATGATGAGCCCCCGCATCTTTGTTGCCGGCCACCGTGGCATGGTCGGGTCGGCGATTGTCCGGGCGCTGCAAGCCAAGAACGCCGGCGAGCTGATCTTACGCAGCCGCAGCGAGCTGGACCTGCGTGATCAGGCAGCTGTCGAGCGCTTTTTCGCCCACGAGCGTATCGACCAGGTGTACCTCGCTGCCGCCAAGGTGGGCGGGATTGCGGCCAACAATACCTACCCTGCCGAATTCATCCTCGACAACTTGCAGATCCAGACCAATGTGATCAGCGCTGCCCATCGGCATGAAGTGACACAGCTACTGTTCCTGGGGTCATCCTGCATCTATCCGCGGCTCGCCCCGCAGCCGATGCGCGAAGAGGCACTGCTCACCGGCCTGCTCGAGCCGACCAATGAGCCTTATGCCATCGCCAAGATTGCCGGGCTCAAGCTGTGCGAATCCATCAACCGCCAGTACGGTCGCACCTACCGCAGCCTGATGCCGACCAACCTCTATGGTCCGGGCGACAACTACCACCCCGAGAACAGCCATGTGATTCCGGCGCTGCTACGCCGCTTTCACGAGGCCAGGCTCCAGGATCGCGCCGAGGTGACCGTCTGGGGCTCGGGCCAGCCACGCCGGGAATTCCTGCACGTGGACGACCTGGCCCGCGCCGCACTGCATGTGATGGGCTTGCCGGATGAGGTCTGGCAGGCACAGGTGGACCCGATGTGCTCGCATCTCAACGTCGGTACCGGCATGGATCTGACCATTGCGGAATTGGCACAAACGATCGCCGGCATCGTAGGGTACGACGGTACGATCGCCTTCGACCCCAGCAAACCCGACGGTACGCCACGCAAGTTGTTGGATGTCGGTCGGCTTTGTGCACTGGGTTGGCAATCGCAAATTAGCTTGGCCGAAGGGCTGACCGAAGTGCACCAATGGTTTGTCTCATATGAGAGCGAGTACCGTGGTTGAGACTCGCCGTCCCACACTAGCGATTGTCACAGTGTGCTACAACGCCGGGAACCAGCTTGAAGATACGATCCGCAGCATCCGGACTCAAATATCTCCAGCAGATGAATACTGGATTGTTGATGGCGGCTCGACGGATAGGACGTTGGAGATCATCAAGAACCACGCGGATTATCTTACAGGCTGGATTACCGAACCCGATCATGGCATTGCCGATGCAATGAACAAAGGGTGGCGCCGCTGCACGAGCGACTATATTCTGTTCCTGCATGCTGGTGACCTGCTGATCGGACCAAAAAGCTTGGCCGAAGCTCGCGCTCATATTGACGGCAGCGCGAGTATTTACGCCTTTTCCATTTTATTTGGTCTGCCATCTGATTTGCGCCTGTCCCACTCGCGTTCCTATTCGCCGTGGACCCGGTTGAAGATGCCCTTTCGCCATCAAGGCGTGTTTTGCCATAGACACGTATTTGAACAGCTGGGTGGATTTGCCGAGGACCTACGTATCAATATGGACTATGAATTTTTCTTGCAGGCCTATCTGCGTGGCTATCCAGCCAAGGTCATCCACCTGCCACTATCCATCATGCCAGCCACCGGTATCAGTAGCCGGCAGGACTGGCCAAGTATCATGGCCCGGCTAACTGATGAACAACGCATCCATTGGCGCAACCAGCCACCCTTGCACTGGCGATTGATCTACCAGTTATGGTGGGTGCTCTACCCTGTTTATCGCCGCTGGCGCAGCCGAAAATGAAGCCGCAGATCTACAGCCCGATGGCTATGGGCAATGGAGCTTATGTAATCCACCAGCGGCTAGCCAATGCGTTACCAGGCTATCAGTTGCATGGGTATTCGCCTTGGCTCACGCTTTGCCCACCACTATTGCTAACACAGCGCAAATCCGCACCGGTCATTCACACCACTCCGGACTACGCACCGTTTTTATGGCAACGGGGACAACACCGAATCATCACCTTTCACAACTACGTACTTGATCCTTTTATACGAGGCTACAGTTCAGCATTACAAAGCCTGCATTACCGGACTGATTTGCGTGCCTTTATCCGCCGCGCCCTGGCCGGTGCCCAAATAGTTACAGCCGTCAGTGCTGCCACTGCCAGATTGATCCGGGAGGATCTGAACTATCAAGGCGAGATTCGCGTGATCTACAACGGTGTGGACCCTCACCATTTCCGCCCTTCTCTCCCCTCCCCTGCCGTCATTGACCGTCCACTACGGGTTCTGTTCTCCGGTAACCCCAGCCAGCGTAAAGGTATCCATTGGCTACCGGAGATCGCCCGCGCGGCAGGACCAGGTTTCGAATTTTGGGTGACAGCTGGACTGCGCAACCAGCACCAGTTGGGCAAGCTGGCCAGCCTGTCAAATGTACGACTGATCCCCCCTCAGCAGCATACTGAGATGCCAGCAATTTACCGGGCCGTAGACATTTTATTGGCGCCAACTGTGCGTGAAGGCGGCCCTTCGCTAGCGGTACTGGAAGCGATGGCCTGCGGCCTGCCGATAGTAGCCAGTGCTCTGCCGGAAATTACCGAAGCAGTAACGGATGGTGTTGGCGGCTACTTGGTGCCATTAGGCGAAGTCTCCGGGTTTGTTGCCGCTCTTAAAGCGTTATGCGACCCGCTGCGCCGCGCACAGATGGGTAATTACAACACGTGCCAGGTTGTCAATGGCGGTTGGACAGAAGCGCGGATGGTGAAGGAATACCAGCAGCTGTTTGCGGAGCCGACGAGTTGCTTGCTCTAATGTCGTAATACACTTACCAGATTGATTGATGGCTTGTTCCGCTCAATGCGCCTGGACTGCCCGAACTAGATTTCAACAGCTTGGTCCGTCGCCAAATGAATTTTCAGCAATCTGCCTGCATGGCCTCGGCGGCTAAATTTCCTAGAGATAAAAACACTCCCCGTAGGAAAAGAAAGGTTTCAATTCATTAAATACATATAGCAATTGAGCAAGGCATGTCAAAAACTCAATGCATGCTGGTCATACATGAGAGCGCGCACCCGATACAAGAATGGAAAATTACAGTACTACTGTATTTCTCGCCCAAAATTCCTTTTTTTAAGTAGCCCTTACCCTAAAAACAGAATCAGCATATCAACAAAAATGGGATTTTATGCTACACACCGGCTATAAATTCATCCAGTTATACGCGAAAGGCAGTTTTCAGCGCAGAACCAAAGAGATCAGGGCAGGTTGGTTGAAGCGAGGATGCACTGCTTTAAGCAATTGGCGACATGCGCTGTGGCAGGCGCATGTCGGCGAAATATGGCCCAATCAAGATTCACAAGAGAGCATTTAAATTGATCTTCACAACTTAGCCTGCTACAGGTGGTATGGACAAAATAAACGTGCTTAGATCTGGGATCATACTCTCTTAAGCTTTTCCCTTTGAAAAAGATAGTACTTTCCCTCAGGATTTGCTCCATCTAGCAAGATTTGACCAGGACCTGCGCTAGGTGTTGAGCAATGATGGATGCAGGTGACGGCCCTCCAATCTGGGGCCTACGGGAGACCTTGACTGGCAATGTAGCGATCAGAGTTCGCAGTTGTCCCGGATCGGGCTTGACCAATTGGGCTGTCGAGCCAAGGCCCTCTTGCCGTTCAGTATGATCACGCATAATTAAGGTTGGCACTTGCAGAAGACTTAACTCCTCCTGGTTGCTACCCCCATCGGTGATTACAAAACGTGCGCCAGCCAAAAGCCGGACAAATTTGAAGTAGCCCATGCGATCCAGTAGTTCAATCCCAGGATGGGCTTGGAGCCGTTGCAACAAGCCGGTGGCTTCCAATCGCTTTCGGGTTGCAGAATGCAGTACGAAACGGATGGGAACCTGCTCGGCCGCCGCTTCAATTGCGGCGATGATGGACTTTAGCCGACCGGTAAAGAAAATATTCTCGAAGCGATGGATCGAACAAACTGCATAAGGTTGTTCAGGTGGCTCGAGCAACTCGTCACCGAGTGCCAATCGGACAGCATCGACAATCGTGTTTTGGCCGGTATCAATTCGCTCCAACCACTTATAACGATGGAGGTTATTACCAGCCCACTCACCAGGATGATAGGCAATATCCGACCACCTGAAGGTCAATAGTCGGTTAATTTCCTCCGGAAACGGATTTAAAAGGTTAAAAGACCGCAATCCAGCTTCAATATGGGCTACCGGTATACCACTTTTGCGTCCCAGCCAAGCGGCAAGTACAGTCGAAAAAGTATCGCCATGGGTAACGATTACGCCATATCGAGCGAACAGCATCCGATGACTTTGTCGAGAACTACGGAAGCACTGCCAAGCCCAGGGCGCCACTCGTCCAATTGAATTGACTTCGGGACCTTGATACAAAGCTTCCTTTTCCAAGTCCTGCAGTCCGAAATCAGCCAGCAAATCATCAATCGTTTCCCGATGTTGCCCGGTCCAAAGCATCTCCGTTCTCAGCCCCAGCTCATGGCAAGCCAAAGCGACCGGCGCTGTTTTAATCAGTTGCGCTCGGGTTCCCAGAAGAAAACATATCGTCTTTGATAGCATGTGACAGCAATCTCTATAGATGAGCTTGATCACCGAATCATGTTGTACTTTCTATTCTTCGTTTTCCAACGCGGAATCAATACGCAGATACATTAAACTGGTTATCTGCTCGGCAACAAGCCCGAACAGAAAAATCAAAACCGAGTTGGAAATCAAAAGGGCAGACATATTAGTAAAGCGCCCAAAAGAAAGAAAAGTATATGCATAGTAAGCTATGCCCACCGAGAAAAAAGAGAGGGCAATGGGTGCAAATAATTTCAATGGCGAAAAGAGCGTACCGACTTTGAAGATGATAAGCAGAAAGCGTAGTCCATCCTTGGTCAGATGGATATGGCTTTTCCCTTGGCGCTGCAGAACGTTAACCGACTCATATGCTACAGAGTATCCGCTACGGAAGAAGCACATGGTAATTGTCGTTGGATAAGAAAAACCATTTGGCAGCAGCGGTAGAAACTGCAGGAATTGCTTACGTCGTACTGCGCGAAAACCAGAAGTGAGATCAAGCACCTTTTGACCCACCATCCAGCTCGCCAGACGATTGTAGAAGCGATTTGCAAACGCGCGATGGTGGTTGGCTTGACCAGCGCGATTTCTTGCACCGACAACCATGTCGTGCCCAGAATTGAGCGTGTTTAACAACCGATCAATTTCGTGTGCTTGATGTTGGCCATCTGCATCCATGAATACCAGCACTTCACCGTTTGCGGCACGTGCACCGCTCTTGATCGCAGCACCGTTCCCTTTTGAATAAGGGTGATTGACCACACGAGCATTGCATGCGATCGCAATTTCTGACGTACTATCGGTAGAACCATCGTTCACGACAATCAACTCTGCTTCCGGATAATGGGCCCTTATTTGCGGAAGCAACTGGGCCAAGCTTGCCGCTTCGTTCTTTGCAGGGATGATGACAGAAATACGGCTAGTGCTTCTGTTCATTGGATGAGCCCTTGTTGATGGCTTGCCTTAAAGCAAGCATCTTTGAATAATACAAATCCCGTCTCAACGAAGGAAGTTTACGCACGACTTCATCAGATTGCTGAAGCAGGTCAAGTGCAGCAGGGTAATGCCCTTGCTTGTACCGCCAATAGGCTTGAATGATAGGATACTCAGGGTCAGCGGGATCAACCTGACGAGCCGAATCAAGATCTGCCACAGCACCATTGATATCATTGGTAAGATGCTTCATTCGGGCCCGGATAAAATAAAGATAATCATAACCGAAGGCCCGCTGGAAATTCTTATTTTTTATCAATTGCGTCGCGATGTTCGACACATAGGCTGGATCCAGGTGCTTGCAATGCCCTTCGACGACAAAAGACATCAGTTCTTCCAATGTGTTGCCTGCAGCGAGCGAAAACGGGGCCGCCGATAACTTCTGATTGATTGTCAAGATATCAGGAATGGTTACGCGCTGATCCATACAATGCAGTCTGACCAGCGAAATCCACGGCCCTGCATCTTGATGTCGTTGTGCGGACTGCCACACAAGCGTGGCTGCCTCAAGCACATGGCCATTGTTTGCGATTATCACCGCAGCAGCCTCCTGGGCACGCATGGAATCAGGCTTGCGTTTTGCCCACACATACGCTTGTTCCAATGGATTGGACCAGATCCTTGCTTCATGGAAAGTAATAGCCAACGTAAGCCCTAGGTACATAGTAAAAGTGGCTTTGGCTATTTTCTTCATTCCTGCGCGGCCAAGGTAATATGTCAACCCTATAGGAATGAGTAATGGGCCAAATAGGGCAATGTAATTACGGTGCTCGAAGTAGAGCTCAAGATTCAACGACGTGGATTCAAGTAGATGATTCCCCAAAAACCAGAGAATGCCAAAACAAGCAAGCGGGTAATACGGAGCGAATGCGATACCAGCTATGACAAGGCCTATGACGACTATCAGTGCCGGAAGGGTAGCAAAGGGGGAGAAGAGGGATGTCGATAGTGGGTAATTATCGTAGAACAAGCCTAGCGCAGCTGGGCTGGGCAGCAAGATTTTATACAGATAGTCCAGCAGGATACGCGGCTCCGTCATTAACCGCTCCCGTGCGTTGAAACTCCTGTTGGTCCATTCTGGAGCCAACGCGCTATTCGCCAAATAAATCAGAAGCGCGGCCAAACAAAGCGCTGAGAGGCATTTGAATGCAATTAATATCTTTGTACAAGGACGCGCTCGGAATATCGTATGCTCCGCGGCCAAAATCAGTACGGGCAGCAGTATGCCGTTCTCTTTTGAGAAAATGGAAAGCGCAGCACAGATCAGAGTGATTACAAGCCAGCAAATCACGCGGCGTAGTTGATGCTGCTCTGCAGCCAGCCGCAACTGGTAATAGCAGCAAAACCCAAGCAACATGAACATGCTGCTCAACAAAGCCATACGCTGTATGACATACAGCACCGTTGAAATATGCAGCGGATTACAGGCCCACAATATAGTGAGCAGCAAGGCGTACTGCTGTTTCTGCTCCTTGAATACACTATTGGAGAAGACGATTTGAGCGATTCGATAAATCAGAATTGTATTGATCAGATGGATGGCGATATTCACCACCTTGAACGCTGCAGGGTCATGCGGCCAGGCAGGCGCCTGCAAGAAAAATGTCGTCAGTGCAACTGGCCGGCCAGTAGGTCCGGCAAAACCCTGGCGCTGCAGGAATTCCAGCCACTGTTGCCAGCTCAAACGATCAGTCACCCCCTCCAACAACTCTAGGTTCGATGAGTCATCCAGCAGAAATCCGCCGGGCAATCCTTGAGAATAAATCAAGGTAGCCATACACAAAATCAGGAATAGCCAGAACCAATTGGCAATTTTTGGTTGGAATAGCCGTGTTAGACGCATGTTAGGAGAATAGATGTACAACGACAAAACACATGGCCGGGTATAAGCCCGGCCATGCTGTGCAACCCTCAAACCTGCCTATGCAAGCTTGAAGAGAAAATTCGATTAAGAGCAGCTCTTTGGCCTGACTGCAGGATCAAGGCTGGCAGCGTTGCAACTCCACCGACCATTGTTTGTGGAATAAGTAAAGACAATAGTTTTACCCCCCACTTTGGCATTAACGCTGCCTGTCGGTTTGAAAGTAGCAGTAATTGCGCCAGTGCTCGTATTGAGTTGGAGGCCTTGCACATATCTACCCGTTCTAACCGCAGTAGTCGGTATGGTCAAAACTCCTTGATCTGCATAGGTTTCCGAGACTGGGGTCTTCAAACCTGCAAGCAAATTCATGCCTTCAGTCACCTGGGCGCGGGCGGTGTAATCCTGGTAGGCCGGGATAGCCACAGCGGCGAGGATACCGATAATCGCGACCACGATCATCAGCTCGATCAAGGTAAAACCTTGCTGCATTCTTTTCATGATAAGCATTCCTTATGCTGAGAAAGTAGGGGCGGCTAGCACTCCCTTGCCGCCTGATGGTCATTGAGCAACTTACATGCCAGGTTACTGGCAAACAGTAGGTACAGCCCCTGCTGGCAGGTCTACGTTGCTGCAACGCCACTCTGAAGAAGCGGTGTTGAAGGTCAGCTTCAGCTTGCGCGTCTTGATCATGCCAGCGGCATTGGTCCTAAACGTTGCTACGTAGTCTGCAGTTGCCGGTGTCCTATCAATCGTTGCTACATATTGCCCAGAAATACTGGTACCTGTAGGGATATCCAATCCACCATTCTGCTGATACTCCACCGAAACGCGGCCACGTACGCCATCGAACAACTGCAGCGCCTCCGCCGCCTGCGCGCGCGCCGTATAGCTCTGGTATGCAGGGATCGCGACAGCCGCGAGGACACCGATGATCGCAACCACGATCATCAGCTCGATCAAAGTGAAGCCCTTTTGCATGACTTCCCCCTGTTGCGCAAAAAAGTTGACCGGAGTACAGCATGTTGCGTGCCAACGGCATGTGCAGGGCTGTTCAATCCTGTCAAATCTGATTAGACTGCGCCTCCATGTTGCCGTTGTAGCTCAGTCGGTAGAGCAACTGATTCGTAATCAGTAGGTCGTGTGTTCGATTCACATCAACGGCACCAGAATGTCTGCAAAGCCCGCCTTCCGGCGGGCTTTGTCGTTTTCAGGCTAGGTGGTCCGTCAGTCCACGACAGACGGTGCAGCGCAAACGGATGCCGGCCATTGAAGCGCTGCCTTGTGGCGGGCTGAAGTGACGTTTTTCGTCACAAGCCTTACGAAAATGGGCGTCACTTTCCATTTTGCACCCGGTGCACGCGCACTCCGCCAGCCCGTGCGGGCAATCTTGATTGCCTCATTCCAATACCGCCCGCGGGTCGGCGTCTGGCCGTGAAGCGCCCCCTTCCGTTCGCCTGCCCGCGGCCGGTGCTGTATCTGTGCACCGGGTGGGCTCGCTTGCCACAATGGCTGCATCCCTCGGGTGGAGCGCGCGATGCGTGTGTTGAGCAATGTGTCACTGGTGGTGGCCGGTTTTGTCACGGTGTTGGTGGGGTTCACCAGCTCGGCCGTGATCGTGTTCCAGGCGGCACAGGCGCTGGGGGCCACGCAGGCCGAGGCTGCGTCGTGGATGTGGGCGCTGGGGCTGGCGATGGGGGTGAGCTGCATTGCCCTGTCGCTGCGCTATCGGGTGCCGGTGGTGACTGCCTGGTCGACGCCGGGCGCGGCACTGCTGGTGACCGGCGTGGCCGGTGTGAGCATGGCCGAGGCGGTCGGCGCCTTCATTGTCAGCGGCTTGCTGATCACGCTTGCCGGGTTCAGCGGCTGGTTCGAACGGGCCATGGCCCGTATCCCGCTCGCCATTGCCTCGGCCATGCTGGCCGGGGTGCTGCTGCGCTTCGGCATGGCCGCGTTCACCGGCCTGCAGACCCAGCTCACGCTGGTGGCCGGCATGCTGGTGGTCTATCTGGCGATGCGACGCTGGCAACCGCGCTACGCCATTCCGCTGGTGCTGCTGGCCGGCAGCCTGATCGCTGCTTGGCAAGGCCAGCTGCACCTGGGGAACGTCCGCTGGCAGCTGGCGCAACCGGTGTTCATCATGCCGGCGCTGTCGTGGCAGGCGGTGCTGAGCGTGGCGCTGCCGTTGTTCCTGGTGACCATGGCCTCGCAGAACGTGCCCGGTGTGGCGGTGCTCAGGGCGGCGGGCTACCATCCGCCGCTTTCGCCCATCATCGGCTGGACCGGCATCATCACCATGCTGCTGGCGCCGTTCGGTGCCTTCGCGCTCAATCTGGCCGCGATCACCGCAGCCATCTGTATGGGCGCGGAGGCGCATGAGGATGCCCGGCGTCGCTATCTGGCGGCCGTGGCCGCCGGCGTGTTCTATGTGATCGTCGGGGTGTGCGGCGCCACTGTGGCCGCGCTGTTCGCCGCGTTTCCCAAGGAGCTGGTGCTGACACTGGCCGGCCTTGCCTTGATCAATACCATCGGCAACGGCCTTGCCGGTGCGGTGCGGGACGAGGCACAGCGCGAGCCGGCGCTGGTCACCTTCCTGGTGACTGCCTCAGGGGTGACGCTGTTCGGCATCGGCTCGGCGTTTTGGGGGCTGATCGGCGGAGCGCTCGCCTATCTGGCACTGACCTGGCGTCGCTGAAGGCGCCTGCCGGCACAGGCTGTCAGCGGGGAGCAGGTAGTTCAGCCAGCGCGGCCTGGATCAGCCGGTAGGCGATGCTGCCCCGGCTGGGCAGATCGGGCAGCGCTTCCGGGGTGAACCAGGCCGCGTCCTCGATCTCACCCGGCTGCGGCACGATCTCGCCCTCCACATAGTCGGCAAGGAATGCCAGCATCAGCGAATGCGGAAACGGCCAGCTCTGGCTGCCGAACCAGCGCAGGTTGCCGATGCGCAGCCCGACCTCCTCGTAAACCTCGCGATGCGCGCACGCCTCCAGCGTCTCGCCCGGCTCCACGAACCCGGCCAGCGCGCTGTACACCCCGGCCTTGAACTGCGGCGAGCGGGCAAGCAGCAACTCGCGCCCGCGCCGGATCAGCACCATCACGGCGGGTGACACGCGCGGCCACACGCGGTGATCACACGTCGGGCAGACACGGCAGGCCTCGTCCGGCAGCGCATCGGTCGCGCTACCGCATACGCCGCAGAACGCCTGGGTGCGATGGAAGGTGAGCAGCTGGCTGGCCCGTCCCGCCATCAGCCACAGGCCGTCTTCGATCAAGCCATGGCTTTGCCGCAACCCCAGCGCCTGCACCGGCAGCGCCGGCACCTGCGGCAATGCGAGCGCCTGTACCGGCCGGCCATGGTAATGGCCGACCAGCAGTGAGAGCGACGCCTGCGGCAGTGCCGGCAACAGCAGCCCCTGCTCGAACAGCAGCGCGTCGCCGGCAAAAGGCAGCGTCAGCGCATCGGCCAGCGGTGCAGCCAGCCAACGATAACCGGGAACGAAACCGTCGGGGAGCATGCTCAGGCCCAAGCCTTCCAGAACAGCGAGCATGCGGTCGCCAGTGTGATCACCTCGAAGGCACGCTTGATGGCGCGGTTGCCGCGCGCCAGTCCCCAATGCGCCCCCAGATACCCGCCCAGCACCGAAGCAGCAAGCAGTGCCGGCACCCAGGGCCAGTGCACGCCGGCCTGCAGCGCAAGCGCCACCGCGCCCGCACCATTCCAGAACAGGCCGACCAGCACCAGCGTGTAGGCCACTGCCTGCTTGTAATCCATGCCGAACCAGCCGATCAGCCACAGGGTGACGAACAACCCGGTGCCCGAGGCCAGCGACCCGTTGAGCATGCCGATGCCGAACAGCACGGCGCCCCCCAGCCACAGCTGCCAGCCATGGCGTGCCCGCGGCGCCGATTGCTGACCCAGTTGCGGCTGCAGCAGCGACTGCACCCCGAGCAACGCGGTCAACACCGCCAGCGCGAGCATGGCGGCACGCTCGGGCACCGCCAGGATCAGCTGCGCCCCCAGCCAGACACCGGGCAGCCCCCACGCCAGCACCACGGCGGAAAAGCGCCAATCCAGCGTACCCGCACGCAGATGCTTGAGCGTGGCGCCCGCGCCGAGCGCCACCGACGCGAGCTTGTGGGTCGAGAGCGCCACCGGAAACGGCAGCCCCAGGAACAGCAGGATGGGCAGCTGCAGCAGTCCGGCACCACCGCCGGCAAGCGAGGAGAGGGTGTTGGCCACCAGCGAGACGGCGAACAACAGGATCAGGTCAGGCATGGGACGCGGCAAGGGCGGAAAGCGTCGAGGGTACGACAAGGGCTGCGGCGCGACAACGCGGCAGCCTGCGGATTGCATCGCACAGTGTGGATATGGCTTGGCACGGCGGCGACGCAGATCTGCAGACTGGGGCTTGCCAGGAAGGCGCCCTTATGCTGACCCGGCCTCCGGTCGTCGCACCCGATGGAACTGACCGATATTTGACGCAACATGACAATTTCATTGTCATCAACAAGGAGCCGGTCATGCCTGCCAGCAACACAATGACCCTCACCCAGCCTGGCCCGCCAGCCCAGCCGCCCTGCATTTCCCGGCACAGGGTGGCGCGATCAAGCCGGCCGCGCTGCAGCAGGCCAAGGCTTCGCTCAAAGTGGTGCGCGACGTGCCGTTGGCACACGATCTGCCGCATATCCGGGCCGTGCGCGACGCACCGTTGAGCCCGATGCAATCCGCGCAGCACTACAACATCCAGCCCATCGGGCTCAACCCGATGCGGCAGCTCAACCCACACCGGTTCATCGATTTCTATACCGAGGCACGGCGCGAGCTGGCCACGCTGCGTGCGCCGGTGGTGCTGGGACCGGGCTTGGCCTTTCGCAGCCAGGGCGACCGGCTGGCGCAAAGCGTGAACGACTACGCGGCCAACCGGGTCGGCTACAACCAGCGGCGCGTCGGCCGCGGCCAGCAAGCGCTGCCTGATCTGAGTGTGGGGTTGGCGCTGGCGCCATTCGCTGCCGTTGCCATGAGCGGCCCGCAGCGACATACACCCGGCGTCGGGTCCGGATCGCTGATCGGCTTCGACCCCGGTCACCTCCTGCCATCGCCGGATACGCCGCACCAGCCGTTCGTGCCGCCCAGCATCGTGCTGGGGCACGAACTGATCCATGCCCGCGCCGCACAGCAGGGCAGGACGGCGCACAATTTCTGGCACGAGGCGTTCCAGACCGTGGGGTTGTCGGGCAGCCGGCGCTTCACCGAAAACCAGTTGCGTGCCGAACGTGGTATGACTCCCCGGACCAGCTACGCGGGCTTCACGCCGTAACCGGCGGGGCACCGGGCGCACGCGCCCCATCCGTTGCAGGCGGGGCACCGTGTTGCGGCAGGCCCGGCCATTGGGCATCGATCATTGCGCCAGCTGCCCCGCCGCGTCGCGCAATGCGGTGCGCAACCCCTCCTCGATCACCGGGTGGTAGAACGGCATCTCCAGCATCTGCGTGACCGTGAGCTGCATCTGGCAGGCCCAGGCCAGCGTATGCGCGATGTGCTCGGCGCTCGGGCCGATCCACTCGGCGCCCAGGAAGGCACCACTGGCACGGTCGGCATACACATGCATCAGGCCCCGGTTCTTCAGCATCACGCTTGCACGGCCCTGATCCTCGAAGTCGACCTTGCCGATGACGAAGCTATCGGGCGCCAGCTCGGCAAAGCGCTTGCCGACCATCGCGATCTGCGGGTCGCTGAACACCACCGCCAGCGGTGCGCGGCGCAGGCCGGGGCTGACTACCGGATAGCTGGCGGCATTGTTGCCGGCGGTCTTGCCCTCGTCGGCCGCCTCATGCAGCAGCGGCAGGATATTGTTGGCATCGCCCGCGATGAAGATCGGCGCATTGCCGCATTGCAACGTCTCGCGGTCGAACACCGGTACGCCACGGCCGTCGAGCGCGATGCCGGTCTGTTCCAGCCCCAGTCCCGCCACGTTGGGCTTGCGCCCGGTGGCGGCGAGCACATAGTCGAAACGCTCGGTCACCACCTGTCCGTCGCGCTGCACATAGCGGATCACCGCTTCGTTCCCGTCACGCGCCACGTGCTGCACCTCGGCGCTCGGATCGAGATGGAACTCCTGCTGGAACAGCGCGCGGGCGTGGTCACGGATCGCTGGATCGGAAAGTGGGCCGACCCCGCCGCCCACGCCGAACACGCGCACCGTCACCCCCAGCCGTGCCAGCGCCTGCCCCAGCTCCAGCCCGATCACGCCCGGGCCGAACACGGCGACCCGCCCTGGCAGCGTCTCCCAGGCGAATACGTCATCGTTGACCACCAGCCGGTCGCCCAATTCAAGAAAGGCCGTGGGAACGGCAGGGCTCGATCCGGTGGCGATCACCACGCGCGAAGCCTGGACCACGGTCTGCCCGCCCACCTGCAAGGTGGTGCGGTCGATGAAGCGGGCGTGGCCCGTCAATTTATCCTCGGCCGGGATGCCTTCGACCGAACGCAGCACGAAGCGGACGAAACGGTCCCGCTCGCGCTTGACCCGCTCCATCACCGCGATGCCGTCGATCACGACCTCACCGGCGATACGCACCCCGAACGGTGCGCTGTGGCGCAGTGCATGCGCCGCTTCGGCCGCGGCGATCAGCAGCTTGGAAGGCATGCAGCCGACCCGGGCGCAGGTGGTGCCGTACGGGCCGCCTTCGATCAGCAGCGTCCGCTTGCCGGCAGCCTTGGCGGCGCGGTAGGCGGCAAGGCCGGCAGTACCGGCACCGATCACGGCGACATCGGTGTTGATCTGGTTCATGGCGGGCTCCTCGTTATCGGTCGATCTCGGTCTGCAATCACAGGTTCAGCGGCAATACGGGGCCGCAACCGGCGTCGCTGGCGCGTCTACGGGCAGACGGACCAGATACGGCGGCTGGAAGGATCAGCGGCCCGGCCAGGGCGGGAAGGATGCCCCGACCGGGCCGGAATGGTGTTGAAGCAGCGTGGAGGGGACGGCGCAGACAGCGCCGTCCAGGGAGGTGTTACGCCGCCAGATACTGGGCAAGCTCTTCCGAGCCGCCGATTAACTGGCCATTGATGAACACCTGCGGTGCAGTCATCTTGCCGGACACGGCGCCCAGCACTTTGCCGCGGACCTTGTGCTCAAGCGGCAGGTCGATGAAGTCGTAGCCATGATCGGCAAGCAGCTGCTTGGCCTTGGCGCAGAACGGGCAGCCGACCTTGGAGAACACCACCGCCTGATCCGGCTTCTTGGCTTGCGGCGCGACGTAGGCGAGCATGGTGTCGGCATCCGAGACCTCGAACGGATCGCCTTCCTTCTCCGGCTCGATGAACATCTTGTCGACCACGCCGTCCTTGACCAGCATCGAATAGCGCCAGCTGCGCTTGCCAAAGCCGAGGTCGGCCTTGTCGACCAGCATGCCCATGCCGTCGGTGAATTCACCGTTGCCGTCCGGGATCATCACGATGTTCTGCGACTCCTGGTCCCTGGCCCATTCGTTCATCACGAAGGTGTCGTTGACCGAGACGCACAGGATGGCGTCGACACCATGCTGCTTGAACACCGAAGCCAGCTCGTTGTAGCGCGGCAGATGGGTGGACGAACACGTCGGGGTGAAAGCGCCGGGCAGCGAGAACAGCACCACCGTCCTGCCCTTGAACAGTTCATCGGTGGTCACGTTTTTCCATTCGTTGTTCTCGCGCACCCGGAATGTCACGTTGGGTACGCGTTGGCCTTCGTGGTTCTTCAGCATGGGAAGGTCTCCTTGATGTTGAGCAGTGGACTGCATGGCAGCGACGGGATGGAGTATCCCGTCCGGGGCTTCGATTGGTCCAATTGATTGTTTAAAGCATTTTGTTTGCAAAAAACTATGGTCACGCACGCCGAAAATGACACTGCCCGCCAAGGCGGGCAGTGCGACAAAGCACGGACGCATGTTCCGACAGGGACCGATACGGCCGTCCCGGTCGGCCAAGCGCGCTGCGCCTTGCCTGTGGCGGTCAGTGCAGCTGGTGCTTCAGCTGCGACAGCTCGTCGTGCGCCTGCTGGATTGCCTGGCGCAACGCCGGGTCCAGCCCATCCGCACTGCGGCAGGCCTGCATGGCCTGATCACCCAGTTTTTCAAGCCGATCCACGCAGGCCAGCAGCGACGCATCGTCCTGCTGCTGACGCAACTGCTGCTTGGCGTTGTCCGACTCCCGGTCAAGTTCGCTCAGCGTGCGCTGCAGTGCCTGCGGCACATTGGCACTGATCTGGCAGGCTTGCGCGGCTTGGTCGATACAACGTTCGATGCGGGAAAACCGTTGTTGCAGTTCACTCGCTTGCATGGCGTACCTCCTGGTTTGGAACGACCCTGAGCGGGCCGGGAGTTTTTCGTCCCTGCGCCTTTTGCGTGAGTTCCAACCGTTGAGGCATGCCAAAACCATGCCGCTGCAGCCGTTGCGTGGCGCGGTCTTCCCGGTTCCGTTGGCGGGTGGCGTACGACAGGCGGCGCAGTGCCCATGCGTCGGTCATGCCGAAGCGGCGGCTTCGAAAGCGGCGATCGCCGCCGGCGGGATCGGGTGGTAGGCGTTGTGGAACACCAGCGGGGTGAGCGGTGCGCCGGCCACCAGGTGCACGTGCCACGCCCCCACCTGGGCGACGGGCAGGCAGTCGTCGACCTCGATCAGATCATCGGTGTGCAACTGGTCCAGCCCCTGTAGCAACGCGGCCTTGGCCCGGCGCTTGAGCTGCCCCGTATCCTGGGCCACAGCGAACAGGCCGTCGTGGATCTCGGTGAAGCGCCCGGCGGCGTAGGCCCCCAGGTTAATGAAAAACAACCGCGGCTCACCACCGGCCGGGGTCGAGGCCAATTCGATGCGATAGCCGTCCACCGCGTCCAGCTCGCACCATGAATCGATATGCAGCCCCTTGGCCGTGCCGAACCACTGCGCCAGTAGTGCCGGATAACAATCCTCGATCCGTTCGCCGACGGCAAACACCACGTCGTGCAGCTCGATATGGCAACCGGGCGCACGCCCTCCCAGATAGACGGCAAAGAGTTTCATCGGCACTCCCAGGCAACAGCCCGTTCTTGGCAATCCTGCGCCCGCTGCATCAGTGCGGCAAAGCTCACTTGAGGCGCTGCAGCACCAGCGGCACGCTGCGCTCGCCATCGGCCAGCGTGATCTCGCCATCCTGCACCGTCACATGCAGGTTCATGCCGCGTTCGGCCAGCGCCCCCAACGCCGCCAGCGCGTCGTCATCGATCCGCCAGACCGAGAGGTGCTCATACCGCGCCGCCTGACTGGCAATGCCCTGCCACCACATTTCGGCTGCCCGTCCACCATAGGCGTAGATCACCGCCTCGGCCGCACGGGTGCAGGCTTTCTTGATCCGCTTCTCGTCAGGCTGGCCCAGGTCGATCCACAGCTCGGCCTCTCCCAGCAGATTGCGGCGCCACAATGCAGGCTCGTCCTCGTCGCTGATGCCGCGGCCGAAGGCCAGCGCGTCGTCCGCATGCAAGGCAAACGCCAGCACCCGCAGCATCATGCGCTCGTCGGTCTCCGAAGGGTGCCGCGCCACAGTCAGCCCATGCGTGGCGTAGTAGCCCCGATCCAGGTCGGCGATATTCAATTCGGCCTTGAAGATGGTGGATTTGAGCGCCATGCGGCCTTTTCCCGGGCAAAGGGCGCCAGTCTACCGCGTGTGCCTGCCTGACGGTGCGGCGCCATGGGTCAGCGCTACTCCGATTATCATAAAGCGCCCCGTCCATCCCGCACCTGATCATGCATGCCACCCTTCTTGAGCATCTGCTGCGCATAGACCGTCATGGCGAACGCATGCAACTCGGCCGTGCCGGGCTGTTCCAGTTCCGCCGCGAGACGCGGGTATTGCGCGCGCCGTTTTTCGCACCCTGCCTGATCGTGGTCCTGGCCGGGCACAAGCAGGTGCACCTCGGCGACACCCATGTCGCCTGCCGGCCAGGGCAATGGATCGCCGTCGGGGCCGGCCAGGAGATCAGCTTTACCAATGTGCCCGATCCGCAGCTGGGCTTCTTCGCCGGGCTTACTGTCGTCGGCGATACCGGATGGATGAAGCGCTTCGCCCGGCAATATGCCGCCCAGCTGCCCGCCACACTGAGCGGCGATCTGGTGTTCACACCCGACGCCGTGTGCTGGAAGACGCTGTCGGACTACGTGGAACAGGTGCTGTTGCCACAGCGCACCCCATTGGACGAAACCTTGGTGGAACATCGTTGGCAGACGCTGTGGCTGGCGCTGGCACGGCAGGGGGTGGCGCGCGATCTGGTGCTGGCCGAACCGGACAGCTGGCGCGAACGCGTGGTGCGGCTCATCGATTTCGATCCGGCCGCGGATTGGCGGATGGGGGACGTGGCCGGCCGGCTGGCGGTGAGCGAAGCGACGCTGCGACGGCGGCTGGCCGAGGAGGACGCCAGCTTCGCCGGCCTGCTGGCGGATGTACGCATGGGCCGGGCGCTGATCCTGGTGATGCAGACCCGGCAGTCGGTGCAGCAGATCGCACTGGCATGCGGCTATACCTCGCCATCCCGCTTCACCGACGCATTCCGCGCGCGGTTTGGCCTGACCCCTACCGCACTGCGCGAAAACGGCTCGCAGGCGCTGATGCCAGCCTGATCAACCCGGCGGCAGTCGGCTGAGCAGCAGGCCGTGTTGCGCCGCACGCACCCGCGGAACACCCGCAGGTCGGCATTGAGCGCCGCGGTCCGAAGATTGCGCGCTTCGGGCGAGACGTCGGCACGGCAAGCCCCTATTGTTCAAAGCCCGCGTTTCAAACCGGAGAACCCCGAATGAAGCAGATCTCTATCCTGTTGGCCCTGCTGCCCGCGCTCGCGTGGGCCGATTTCAAACTCAGCAGCGCGGACGTGCCCGCCGAGACCACGGTCGCGGAAAAACACGTCTACGTCGGCTATGGCTGCAACGGCGGCAACCAGTCCCCGGCGCTGCAATGGTCAGGTGTGCCCGAAGGCACCAAGAGCCTCGCCCTGGTGGTGCACGATCCGGACGCGCCGGTCGCGGGCGGCTGGTATCACTGGGTGGTGTACGACCTGCCGTCCACCGTCAACAGCCTGCCCACCAACGCCGGCAGTTCGGTTGGCGACAAGCTGCCCAAGGGCGCAAGGTCAGGCCGTACCAGCTTCGAAGGCAACAACTTCGGCGGCCCATGCCCACCGGTCGGCCATGGCCGCCATCGCTACAACTTCACGCTCTATGCGCTCAAGGTGCCCAAGCTTGCCATCGAGCAGGACACGCCACCGGCCGAAGCCGAGCGCAGGATCAGGGCCGCGAGCGTGGCCCATACCGGCTTCACCGTCTACTACGCGCGCTGATCCCGACCGCACCTTTGCCTTGCCCAGCCTGGACCGGCACTCAAGCCGGTCAGGTGCTTATATGTGCACAAATACGTTGGTCGGCGCCAGACGTCACTTATATTGCGCTGCACAAGCGCTACACTGCCGCCTCGTTCAACCAGCGCTCAGACGCCATTCGATACCGCTGATCGGCTATCGAGTGCTGGATGCCCGAACTTCGCCGGCCTATCGCTGCCCGACTTGGTCCGGCCCGGTATTTGATGAAATTGCAGCCTTGAAGCTGTCACCC
Source organism: Chitiniphilus purpureus (assembly GCF_025642115.1). Classification (GTDB taxonomy): domain Bacteria; phylum Pseudomonadota; class Gammaproteobacteria; order Burkholderiales; family Chitinibacteraceae; genus Chitiniphilus; species Chitiniphilus purpureus. The sequence continues at coordinate 264,087 of NZ_CP106753.1, forward strand.
GTTTGAGCGGAACTCGGTATCGCGCTGTATTTGCATCGCGGTGCCGTTTTCCGGTGCAGACCGGCATGGCAATGCTTCGAAGCGGCTGTTTGCACTGGGAAAACGACGCGAGGTCACGATGAAGTCATCCACTCCGATCTCGTGCGAGCTGCACGACTACCTGGAACTCGCCTGCACCTACCGCTATCCCTTGCTGGTGGAGCGGCATCTGCAACCTGATTGCGAAGGCGTGGCGATCGACGTCTTTGGGTGCCACAGCGGCGAATACCTGCGCCTGTCGACCCGCGACGGCGTGCTCGACGTGCCGCTCGACCGGCTGGTGGCCATCACCCCCAAGAATCAGAACGCCCATTTCGGGCGCGTGGTCTATCGCGAAGGCTAGTATCGGGCTTCTGGCTACGGGGGCGGATTCCCCCTGCGCATCGCTTGCACCCTGTTCCGGATCACCCTTGGTCCGTCTGCCGATAGCGCGTCGGGTCGGGCATGCCTGCCGATTCGAAGCCGGCACGGCGCAACCGGCAGGCATCGCATATGCCGCATGCGCGGCCATCGTCGTCCGCCTGATAGCAACTGACTGTCAGGCCGTAATCCACCCCCAACCGCGTCCCGGCCTGGATGATCCCGGCCTTGCTCATCCGCAGCAATGGGGTATGGATGGTCAGCGGCGAACCCTCCACCCCCACCTTGGTCGCCAACCGCGCCATCGCCTGGAACGCCGCAATGTATTCGGGCCGGCAATCGGGGTACCCCGAATAGTCGACGGCATTGACGCCGATGAAGATATGGTCGGCCTTGAGCACTTCGGCCCAGGCCAGGGCGTACGAAAGCAGGATGGTGTTGCGCGCCGGCACATAGGTGACCGGGATTTCACCCTCGGCCACGCCGCCAACAGGCACTGCGATGCGGGCGTCGGTCAGCGCCGAACCGCCGAAGGCCGCCAGATCGATCCGCGCCACCCGGTGCTCCACCGCGCCCAGCGCCGCGGCCACCCGCGCCGCGGCGGCAAGCTCGGCGGCGTGGCGTTGGCCATAGTCGAACGACAACGCATAGGGCGCAAGCCCCTGGTCGCGGGCGATGGCAAGGCAGGTGGCCGAATCGAGCCCGCCCGAGAGCAGCACGACGGCAGGTTGGCTGGAAGTGGCAGTCATGGTTTCTCCTTGCAAAACCGGCGGGCTGGGCATCGCCAGCCCCGACGGCAGGGCGATCAAAGCGGCCAACGCGTTGCCCGTCGCGGTCGACACACGTTCGGGCAATCCACTGGCAGACCGCAGAACGGCGTTCCGGGCGTGGCGCAACAGGATGTGGGCACCGCGCAGGCTCACACCCCGGGCTGCTCGCCCCACAGGATCTTGTGCAGTTGCACCTGCATCCGCACCGGCAGGCGGTCGGCCAGCACCCATTGGGCCAGCTGCGCCGGGGGCAGGCTTTCCCAGACCGGTGAGAACAGCACCGGTGCCACCTGCGCCAGATTGCGTTCGCGCAGCACCGTACAGGCCCAGTCGTAGTCGGCGCGGTCGGCCAGCACGAACTTGATCTCATCGTGGGCATTCAGCAGCGCCAGATTGTCCCACAGGTTCCTGTCGGCCTCGCCCGAGCCGGGCGCCTTGATGTCGACGATGCGCGAGACACGGGGATCGACCTCGGCGACCGATAGCGCGCCGCTCGTTTCCAGGCTCACGCTGTACCCGGCGTCGCACAACCGGGTCAGCAACGCGTGCACCGGCCGTTGCGCCAGCGGCTCGCCCCCGGTGACGCAGACATGGCGTGCGCCATGCTGGGCGACCTGTGCCAGCACCTCGGCCAGTTCCATGCTGCGCCCGCCGTGGAAAGCGTAGGCCGAATCGCACCAGTTGCAACGCAGCGGGCACCCGGTCAGGCGCACGAACACGGTCGGCAGGCCAAGGCGACTGGTTTCGCCCTGCAGCGAATGGAAAATCTCGGTGATGCGCAGCGTGGTATCGCGCATGGGGCTACTCCTGGCCGGGAAGACAGCCCGGCGGATCGAATACGGAAAAGGACAAGGCCGCCCACACGGGAGATCGCCCGCGGTACGGCCTGTGTCATTGTAAGTCGCCAGCACAGGGCTGGCGATGCGGAAAAACGCTAGTTGGTGGCCAGCAACGCTTTCTTGGCCGCTTCGGCCTTGTCGGACGTGGGATAGCGCTCGATCAGGTCAAGCAGATGGCCACGGGCCGCCTTCTTGTCGCCCTTAGCGTTGGCAACCACCGCAAGGCCGAACAGTGCATCGGCGGCCAGCGGATCATCCGGCGCCTTGTCGAGCACGACACCGTACGCCGCCTCCGCCCCCTTCAGATCCTTGAGTGCCGCAAGGCTGGTACCGAGCCAGTATTGGGCCTCGACCATCATGGGGCTGGCCGGATGCTCGGTGATGAAACGGCGCAGACCGGCGACGGCGTCCTTGTGCTTGCCGCTGCGCGCCAGTTGCACCGCATCCCCGAGCGACTGCTCGACGGCCGCCTGCTGCGCCTTGGCCTGCGCCACCCTGGCCTCCTCGATCGCCCGCACCCGGTTGTCCAGATCCACGTACAGATCCTTCTGCCGCTTCTCAGCCGATTCGAGGTTGTACTGCAGCACTTCCAACTGGCCGCGCAGGCTGGCGATCTCCTGGCGCAGCCCCTCGATCTGGTTGGACAGCTCCACCATCCGGCGGGCGCCGCTCTCCAGCTGGGTCAGGCGTTCCTGCTGCTGCTTGAGCTGCAGTTGCAACTGCTGCACCCCTTCGCGTGCCTCGCGGTCGGAAAGCAGCGACGCATGGGCGGGCAAGCTCAATGCCAGCACGGTCACAAGGGCAAATCGGTTCAGGGTCGGCAGGTTCATGGCGTACACGGCAGTCGATGGCAGGGAAATGGGGCGGCGCCGCCGCCCCACAGCGGATTACTGCTCGCTTTGATACACGATCTCGGCGCGGCGGTTACGCGACCAGGCTTCCTCGGTATCACCCTGCTCGGCCGGCTTTTCCTCGCCGAAGCTCACCGTCTCGATCTGCGCTTCCGGCACACCGAGGGCGGCCATGTTCTTCTTCACCGCATCGGCCCGCTTCTGGCCCAGTGCCAGGTTGTATTCGGCAGTACCGCGATTGTCGGCATGGCCCTGCAGGATCACCTTGGCATCCTTGTTGTCGAGCAGGTACTTGGCATGCGCCTCGACCAGCGGGGTGTATTCGCCCTTGACCACATAGGCGTCATAGTCGAAGTAGACGCGGCGGCTGGACAGCACGTTGTTCGGGTCGGTCAGCGGGTTGTAGCCCTTCTGCGCCAGATCATTGCCTTGCGGCGCCGGGGCCGGGGCGGCCGGGGAAGGCGCGGCGTCGACCACCGGTGCCGGCGTCGGGGTCGCGGCGCCGGTATCGGTCTTGGGTTGGCTTGCGCAGGCGGCCAGCAGGGCAGTCAACGCCAGGCTGAGAGCGATTTGTTTCATGGTGTTTCTCCTTGAGCGAATCGGAATCTAGTCTACACAGCGAATCATTCTTTTCCTGCCCGACCGCTGACTTGGCCGCGCGACAGCCACCCTGCCGGGTGGAATGCCGACGCGACGGTCTCCTTGTTGCCAAGTGCACGGGACGGCGCCGCCGCCATCTTACAAGCGTGCTTGCCGCAGCGTCGGTAACAATGTTCTACGGCGCCTGCTCAGCGTACCATCGGCCCCCACGCCGGCTGACGCACATCACCCGCCTGCACCTTGAGCCGCTGCTTGACGCGCCCGTCGCGCGACACCGCATGCAGTACGCCGCGTCCACCCTGCTCGGTCTCGTACAGGATCATGCGGCCGTTGGGCGAGAACGACGGCGAGTCATCGGCGCTGGTATCGGTGAGCACCTGCACCTGGCGGCTGGCCAGATCCATCACCGCCACGCGGAAACCCCCGCTTTGGGTGATGAAGGTCAGCGTCTTGCCATCCGGGCTGATCTTGGGCGAGGCATTGTAGCTGCCCGAGAAAGTGAGCCGCTCGGCCTGGCCGCCGGAAACCGGCATCCGGTAGACCTGCGGGGTGCCGCCGCGGTCGGAGGTGAACAGGATGCTGCTGCCGTCGGGGGTGAAGAAGGGCTCGGTATTGATCTCGCCGGTCTGGGTCAGCCGGCGTGGCGTGCCGCCCTGGACCGGCACCAGGAAGAGTTGGCTGCCGCCTTCACGCGTCAGCGTCACCGCCAGCGTGCTGCCGTCGGGCGACCAGGCCGGTGCCGAGTTGCTGCCCTTGAACGCCGCCACGCGCCAGCGTCGGCCGCTGGAAAGCTCCTGCGCATAGACGATGGGCTTCTTGTCCTCGAACGACACGTAGGCGAGCCGGCCACCGTCCCGCGACCACTTGGGCGACATGATGGGCTCATTGGACGCCACCACCGTCTGCGCGCCGTAGCCGTCGGCATCGGCCACCTGCAGCTGATAGCGCTTGCCCTGCTTGAGCACGTAGGCGATGCGACTGGAGAACGCGCCCGGCTCGCCGGTGATCTTCTCGTAGACCATGTCGGCGATTTGATGCGCGACGCGCCGCATCTGTGCCGGCTTGGCCAGCTTCTCGTGCGCCAGCAGCACCTGACGGCTCGCCAGGTCCACCAGCCAGAACTTGACCGAGAAGCTGCCGTCGGCCGCCGGCTCGACCCGGCCGATGAGCGCGGTCTGCGCGCCACGACCGCTCAAGGCAGCGTGATTGAGCTGCTCGGGGGCATACGGCACCGGGGCAAGGTCGCCGGCGCCGATCACCTTGAAAAGCCCGCTGCGGGCAAGATCGTCGCCCACGATCGGCGTGACCGGCTGCTGCTGCCCCTGTTCACTCTGGAACGGTGCAATCGCGATCGGATACTGGTTGGCGCCGACCCCGACCACCTCGATGGTCATATCGGCGTGCGCGGCGGCGGCAGCCACCAGGCTGACGGCCATCCACTTGAGGATACGCTCCAGCATTGCATCTCTCCTTCGGCCCGGTTTTCGGCCTGATTGTCGATCGGTGAACCTTCGGCGCCACTAGTCGCGCAGCCGGAAGGTGATGGTCCATTGCCGCTCGCTGCCGCTGAAGGGCTTGCCCGAGGGCAACGGCGGGAATTGGCGCAAGCCCATGATGGCGCGGTGGGTGGCCTCGTTGTAGGCGGCATCACCGTTGGAACGCACCAGTTCGGCGCTCTGGATCTCGCCGCTGGGCAGCAGGCTGATCCGATAGACCGCGCTGGGGTTCCCGGCCGCGCTGTCATCGTAGGCGGTACGCGAGCGGATCAATCCGGCCACGCGTGCCCGGTAGTCGTCGCCCAATCCGCGACCACTGCCACGCCCCGGGCTGTCCGCCGGCGCCTGCGGATTGCTGCCCTCGCCGCCGGACCTGCCTTGCGGCTGCGGCTTGGCGCCGGGCTTGAGCAGGTTGTCGAGCGACAACGCCTCGTCCAGCTCGCTCGCCTTCTTCTGCGGCTTGGGCGTCGGCTGCGGCTTGGCCGGCGTGGGGGTCGGCTTGGGGGCGGGTGTGGCCGTCGGCCTGGGCTGGGGCGTCGGCGTCGGTTTGGGCGGCTTCACCTTTTGCGTGGCGATCTCGGGGTCCGGCTCCGGCACCGGTTCGGGTTGCGGCTCGAGCTCCCGCACCACAGGCCGCTCGCGCGGCTGTGTCTCGGGCGCCGGCGGCGGTCCCCACAGCTCCACCTCCACCGGCTGCGGCGGCTGGGTCTGCCACTGTACGGAAACCAGCAGGAACACCACGAACAGCACGTGCACCACCAGCGCGAGCATCAGGCTCAGCCCACGGTGCGCCTCGCGCTCATTGATCGCCTGACGGGGATTCATCGGCCGGAACGCTGCTCCACCAGGAGGCCCACGCGCGCAACCCGTGCCTGCTTGAGCGCATCCATCACGCTCATCACCAGCTCGTACTTGACGCCCTTGTCCGCGGCGATCACCACCGGGCGATCGGGCCGCTCCGCGAGCCGCGCCGTCACCAGCGTCGCGAGCGCAGTGGCATCCGGCGCGCTCTGGCTAGCGCCACCATCGTCGATCAGCTTGAACTGGCCTTCACCGTCGATCTGGACCCGCAGCGGACGGTCGCGCACTTCGCGGTCAGTGGCGGCACCCACGGTGGGCAGGTTGATGGTGCCCTGCTGCATCATCGGCGCGGTGACCATGAAGATCACCAGCAACACCAGCATCACATCGATGTAGGGCACCACATTGATTTCGTTCATCGCCCGGCGCGGGCGGCGGTGTGCGGCCATGTCACCCCCGGCTCACGGCCGCACGGTGCGGCCCGGTATCGATAGTCGTATAGCGCATCCAGCTGTCCTCCTCGCTGAAAACCGGCGCAGCCCGGCACGGCGGCCGGGGTGAGCCGCCCGATTACTTGGCGGCCTGCCGTTGCAGGATGTTGAGGAACTCCTCGGCAAACGCGTCGAAACGGCTCGCCAGGCCATCCACATCATGCGCGAAGCGGTTGTAGGCCACCGTGGCCGGGATCGCGGCGAACAGGCCGATCGCGGTGGCCACCAGTGCCTCGGCGATGCCGGGCGCCACCGTCGCCAGGGTGGCCTGGCCGACATTGGCGAGCCCGCGGAACGCATGCATGATCCCCCAGACGGTGCCAAAGAGACCGATATAAGGGGATACCGAACCGACCGAGGCGAGGAAGGCGGTGTGCCGATCGAGGAAATCGAGTTCGCGCTGGGTGGCCGCGCGCATCGCACGCCGGGTGCCGTCCATGATGTCCGACAGCTCCATGCCACCGCGCTGGCGCAGCTTCTGGAACTCGGTGAAACCGGCAACGAAGATTTTCTCCAGGCCGACGGTGTGGCTGCGCTTGGTCTGCTCGAAGAGCCCGGCCAGATCAGTGCCGCTCCAGAAGCGATCCTCGAAATCATCGGTACGGCGCAGCGCGGAGCGCAGCGTGAAGAACTTGCTGAAGATGTGCCACCAGGACAGCAGCGACAGCAGCACCAGCACCGCCATCACCAGCTGGACCACCAGGCTGGCTTCGAGCACCAGAGTAAGGATCGACATGTCTTGTGCGCCGACTGCGACTTCCACCTTGTTCTCCCTGCAGGGTTTTCATGTGTTGGCCGGATTGTCCGTCAGAAACAGGACCGCCGTAAAAGCCAAATCTTCCCGACCGACGGCCAGGGCATTGGTTCCACCCGGTATTGGCTAGCTGTCCGCTCCCGGCTGGGGCAGCCCGAAGTGCTGATAGGCCAGCAGCGTCGCCATCCGCCCACGCGGGGTGCGTTGCAGCAAGCCCTGCTGGATCAGGTAGGGTTCGATCACATCCTCGATCGTATCGGATGCCTCGCCGATCGCGGCCGCCACGTTGTCGAGCCCGACCGGGCCGCCGCCGAATTTCTCGATCACAGCTGCCAGCAGTTTGCGGTCCATCACATCAAGGCCGGCATGGTCCACATCGAGCATGGCGAGCGCGGCATCGGCCACTGCGCAGGTCACGGTGCCGTCGCTCCTGACCTCGGCATAGTCACGCACCCGGCGCAGCAGACGGTTGGCGATACGCGGCGTGCCACGCGAGCGACGGGCGACCTCGAATGCGCCTTCCTGATCCATCTGTACCGCCAGCAGGGCGGCCGAGCGCTCGACGATGCGCGTCAGTTCCTCGGGCGTGTAGAACTCCAGCCGGGCGACGATGCCGAAGCGGTCCCGCAGCGGATTGGTCAGCATGCCGGCACGGGTGGTGGCGCCGACCAGCGTAAAGGGCGGCAGATCCAGCTTGACCGAGCGTGCCGCCGGCCCTTCGCCGATCATGATGTCGAGCTGGAAGTCCTCAAGTGCCGGATAGAGGATTTCCTCGACCACGGGGCTCAGCCGGTGGATCTCGTCGATGAACAGCACGTCGTGCGGTTCCAGATTGGTCAACAGCGCCGCCAGGTCGCCGGCACGCTCCAGCACCGGCCCGCTGGTCTGGCGCAGATTCACCCCCAGTTCACGGGCGATGATGTGCGCCAACGTGGTCTTGCCCAGGCCCGGCGGGCCGAACAGCAGCACATGGTCGAGGGCCTCGCCACGCTTCTTGGCGGCCTCGATGAAGATTTCGAGCTGACCGCGCGCCTTTATCTGGCCCACATATTCATCAAGCAGCTTGGGCCGCAGCGCGCGTTCGAGCTGCTCTTCCTGTTGCGACAGGGTCTTGGCGGTCACGATGCGCTCGGGCGGCGCGGCGGACAGCGAGTCGGTTTCGATCATGCGGACGGCCTGGAGGACGCAAAGTGGACGAACAGCGCGGCCAGCACGGTGGCAGCGGCATAGCCAGCCATGATATCGGAGAAATGATGCACCCCGAGCACCAGCCGCGCGAGCCCACCGGCGAGCACCCACAGCAGCGCCAGCAGGTACCACAGCCCGCGCCATGCCGGCCACTGCCGGGCCAGCAGCCAGGCGAGCACCCAGCCCAGCGCCCATGCCCCCATCGCATGTCCGCTGGGAAACGAGGAACCCAGCGTGGCGACCAAGGGATCATAGCTGGGCCGCGGCCGATAGCTCAGCGCCTTCAAGGCGGTATTGGTGCCCCATGCCAACGCGACGAAGAGCGGCAATCCCGGCCAGGCGATACGGCCCTGGCGTCGCAGGATCAGGCCGAACAGCGCTGCCAGCGCCAACGAGGCGACAAAATTGCCGCTGTGGCTCAGCCAGGTGGCCACGAGAACACCGGGGTGGTTGACGTGGTAGAACCATGCCGCCAAGGCGGCATCCAGCCGCGCCATCCAGGCCAGCTCGTAGCTGAACGCAAGTGCGAGGTAGATCAACGCCGCGGCAGCGGCAAGCCGGGGCAGGGCCGGTTTCAGCGTCAAGACCGTGCCCCTGCAACGACCGTCATCCGAGGCACCGGTGACGGCCCAACCGATGCGGCATTGCGCGATGGCGAAGGTCTGGAGGCGCAGCGCAGCGCGTTGTCCAACTGGCCAGGCCGGTGCGCGTGCACGATCTTGGCAGGCGCAGCGGCGGTAGACGGCAGGCAGGCCATCTCTGGCAGCGAGCCGCCGCAGGCCATCCCCGCCGCGCCTTGTCCATGGCGTGCCGCCGGCATCCAGCGGCTTCGAAACCGGATGTGCGCCCCGTGCACAATATGTTTCCCCATTGCCCGAATTCCCCTCTCTTCCCTTCGAACCAGCACCCGCCGCCCCAGGCGACCCACCCATGGCAGCCGCCGATCTGGAATATTGCCTGCCGATGCAGCTGCTCGTTGCCGGCCGCCATGCCGCGCACAGCATGCACTGCCTGACCTTGTCCGCCGGTGCGCACATCGCCGGAACCACCATGGCAGGCATTCGCGGCACCGGTCCGATATCCGATTGGCACCGGCGTCGCCGGCATCAATTCCTGGCCAGGCGTTCACGCTACACCCTGCGTCACCGCATGCCGATCAGGTACGGCCTTGCGGCAAAACGCTATCGACCATGCCCAGCTTGCCAGGTTCAAGCCTGCCCCCCAGCCACGCACCGGATGGCATTGGACTCGACAGCCGTACGTCCCGCACCGTCTGCAACCAGCGGGACCCGGGCCATCGCGTCCCATCTGGCTTCGCCCTGCATGCCAGCTGCCTGCGGGCAAGGCGCACGAAAACGGTACAGGGTCGCCACGGCCGCTGCCGTTCCCACCCGGCGTCCTGATTCCTCAGTAAAATCCAGATCAGTCCGCGTGCCGTCTTCGATGGACTGCACGTCGCCCCTACCCATTTTCGCTACGGTTGCAAAAGTCGATGCTGCTTCGTCAACGCTTGATCTGGATCCTGCTCGGGCTGGCCGCCGCCGCCGCGATCGGCTACCTGCTGCTGGGCACCCAACGTGCCGCGCCCAACATCGCCTGGACCGACTTGCAAGGCAAGCGGCAGGATCTGGCTGCGCTCAAGGGCAACGTAGTGCTGATCAATTTCTGGGCCACCACCTGCACCAGTTGCATCGCCGAAATGCCCAAGCTCGTGAAGCTGCAGGAATCGCTGCACGGCAAGCCCTACAAGACCGTGGCGCTGGCGATGAGCTATGACGCCCCCGCCCAGATCCGGCATTACGTGGCGCAGACCGGGCTGCCGTTCATCGTTGCCCACGATCGCGACGGCAAGGCCGCCGCTGCGTTCGACAATGTGGCACTGACCCCGACCTCGTTTCTGATCGACACGCAGGGCAATGTGGTCCAGCGCTACCTGGGCGAGCCGGACATGCAGGCGCTGGAGCAGACCATACTGGGCCTGCTCTGATCTTCCGGCAGCCGATGCGCGCCCAGGCCTTCCTGCCCTCACCGCAGACCAGGAACCTGCTGCTGGGCATCGTCTGGTCGATCAATCTGCATCTCTTGCTGGTGCTCTTCATGGTGGTGCCGCAAGCACCGAAGACCGGGCCACTGGTGCAGCAGGTTTATCTTACGACCAGTGCCCCACCGCAGCCGTCGGCCAACCCTCAGGCCGAGCGCATCGCTACCCCTGGCGATAAGATCACACCATCACGCCTGCCTGCCTGGTTACACAAGCCGGACTGGATGGCCATGCCCCCCGTTGTGGCTTCGGCAGTCGAAGACCGCTACGAACCGGCGCAACCGTTGTCGCGGTTCGATGCCTCGCTGGAAAACACCGGACACCTGACCGGTGTGCTCATCGAACTGGAGCTCACCATCGACGACAGGGGCAAGGTCACCAACGTGACGGTATTGCGCAGCCAGCTGGATGAGCCCAGCACCAGCAACTTCGTCGAGAAGGCCTATATGATCACCTTCATCCCGGCCAAGAAAAACGGGGGTGCGGTCGTCAGCCAGCGGCGCGTCGTGGTCGACCTCGACAAGATGGCGCAGACCGTCGCCGAAGGCGAATGAAAAAAGCCGGCGGGTGGCCGGCTTCGTAGCGATATCGTCTGAAGGTCATTTCCAGCTGCTTTCGCCGCTGCCGATCGCCCCGTCATGGTTCTTGTCCCACGAGCGCACGCCAGCGGAGGTGAGCTCGAGGAAATCCTTGTTCGCACCATAGCGCTGCTGGACGCCGATCGGCGAGGCACGCAGCACATAGGCTTCGGCGGTGCACTGGGTGACGGTGATGTTGTAGTACTTGGTCGCACCGTCGACCGGGGATTGGCTGATCGGCGCCGCGGGGCATGCACCGGCACCGGTGAAATAGGCATTGTTGGTGGTATACCGGCGCTCGAGCAATTGCGCGTTCTGCAGCAATACGCCCTGAACATCGCCGCGACGTGTCTTGTAGACATATTCCTGATACGAAGGCATCGCGATCGCCGCCAGGATGCCGATGACCGCCACGGTGATCATCAGTTCGATCAACGTAAATCCACGCTCAGCTTTCATTTGTTGTTGTCCATTTCCCGGAAGATGCGTCGCCTGCCGGCAGGGGCAGGCGACGATGCACTTATTCGATGATTTCTCGCCAATTCACCGGCGTCACCGTTCTCGACATATTGATCTTGTTGCAGCGAAGCGGCGTGCAGTCGGCAGCAGCGATCTGGTTCTTGTCGTTCTTGCAGCCATAGCAGCGGCCACCGTCGTTGGCACTGCCCAATCCCGTCATCGGCATCTGCGAAGCACTGGTGGTGGAGCCGTTGGGCAGATAGGCGAACGTGGTGTACCCAATATTGTTGAGGCCCGGAATCGGCTGATTGGTGCCACTTTGCACCATGGTGAAGCGCTGCCGGGTCATGGTGCCGGTGTAGTCGATCGTAATGGAAGAGGTACTACCGTCAACCGTGCATGCCGCCTGGCTGCCGCTGAAGTTCATCGTATTGAAGACGACATAACGATTGCCGATTGTGCGCGGCCGCCCGACCATGCGTGAACCCTTGCCCGTCTGATTGTCCAGATCGACGAGGTCGAAATACCAGCCTGGTGTCTTGGCCCAATCGATCGGGCATTTGCCACCACAGTCGTCATCGACTTTGGAATGGCCTCTGATATCGCTGAGCGTGATGTGCTTCTCGGGATCGGTGATCTTCGCGTTGTAGGCTTCCACATCTTTCTGCGTGTAATACGAATACACACGCTTCAGCAGACCGCTCTTCTGCACCTCCTTGTCCTTGTCCATGATGGCGTAGAAGCTATTGACCTGATTCTCGGAAGGGCAGGAATGGGTGGCAGAGACCTTGCCGTCGACGCCATTCTGCGGCAGATCGCAATCCCCCAGGTATTTGCCGGTACCAAAGAACACGATATGGTTGGACGGCAGCTGATAGGGATCGGTCGCCGGGCTGGCAGTGCATGCCTTTTTCTCTGGCGAACCGCCAATGGCCGGATGTTCCTTGATCGGCTGCCGATTACCGTACTGGTCTTTCGTGGTGAACAACGGCTGAGGCGTGCCGCCGCTTTCAAAGGAGACCTTCCACTTGGAGGGATCGCTATTGCGCAGATCGAACTTCCACATATTGCCATACAGGTCACCGGCATAGACGAGATCAGTCGTGGAATCAGGTGTCCACGTTGAGTTGTCCTTCGCGTCGCAGGCATAAAGGGTTTGCAAATCCAATGCGGTAGGGCTGGCCAAACCGTTGGCATCGGCCGCACTGCCCTGTTGCACATCGATCTTGATGTATTTGCCGCTCCAACTGCCATTGACCGGGCCGCTTGCCTCCAGCAGATACAACACTGCCCTGCCATTGGTACTGTTGAAACCGTTGCCGACGATCACCCGCCATTTTCCATCATTGGTTTTGACAATCAATGGTGAACCTGGTTGATAACCCATGTCCGGGTCGTCCTTGTCGGTGAATTCCCAACGAACAATATTGGCCGCTTTACTTTCAGTAAAATCGCCAGCAGTACGAACGCCCTTATCAGTAAGCTTGCCCGGTTTGGTTACATCCAGCGCCACGACCCCTTTACCACCGAATCCTGCTGTAGCCACCAACAATGTCGACCAATTTCCGCCAAAATAAACATCATCAATGGAAATCAGTCCGTTCATATAGAATTCGTGACCGTAGTTCTGATACGACAATTTACCCAATTTGTCGTAGAGGAACGACGGCACATAGGCCAGACTCTCGCGGCCTGCTTCGGGGTTGGCCTCTGTACTGTTGCTGTTGAGATAGGCATCTTCCAAACCGTGCAGCATGCCGCCATTGGCACCGACGTAGATCATCGGCATACGTTGTTCGTTTTCGCTATGGAAAAGATCGTATTTGTTCTCGGTATGGGCGCCGATATTGCCATTCTGTATGCGGTAAGTGGACGAATCCAGGATATCGCCGATATAGTTGGAGCGGCCATTGACGCGTTGCCGGACACGGAAATCGGTGCTCGCCGTGCCCTCATTGCTGCCATCGCCACGCAGATAGTCCAGGCGCGCGGCAAACCGGTTGTCTACCGTACCCGCCGCATTCTTGTTCAAGGCGATGTATTGACTGTCAGTCGCGACAAACGAGTTCGAGCGGAAGGGAACCCCCAGCCGCGTGCGGGCATGGGACGTCAACACCACACGTTCGCCGGCGGGAAGCAATTTGTCGCTGCTGCTCCAGATCTTGGCCCCGATGGTGGCATCGCCGGGCATATTGGTGAATGCCGCGACTTCACCACTCCACTTGTCGACGATATAGGAAGCACGGTAGATGGCACGACCGCCATTGACATTGGCCCCGCCACTGGCAGCCCCGACCTGGGCCACCGCCCGCGCAGTGGCATCGATCCTGGCAAATGCCTTGCCCAGTTGTTCCTTCATCCGCAGCGGATTGACGACCAGGAAATAGCTGTCGGGAATACCGTTGTTGTCACCATCCCACTCGGCCACGTCGTCAAGCCGGTTCAGATCCGCACTGGTCTCCAGATCGTTGTCGAAGAAGCCACCGTATTTGGCCAGATACCACAGCGGGCTCTTCAGATCGGTGACCGTGGCACTGCCGGTATTGATGGTAAAGGTGCGTGAGCTTCTCACCGGCAGCGCTACGTTGTCCTGCCAGCGGTTCGCGTTGGCGAGGTCGGCGTTGGGAGGAACATCTTGATAATAATCGACATCGCTGGCCGGATTCGCCCCGGCGTGCTGGCACGGTGTTTGAAGAGGTGCAGGATTGGCGGTATCGCAATCGCGCACCACCAGATAGACATCGTCATTGGTGGTGCCGGAGATGATATAGCCCAAATGTTGGACAATACCCCCCGCTGCATACAGCGAATCGACATTGACGGTTACAGTATTGTTCTCATTGAGTATGACCTCATACGAGGCAATGGCATCCATATCATGGTCGCCGCCATACTCGACATCCTCGAAATTCACCCGGAACTTGTAATAGGGTTGTCCAAACTTCCGGGCTCCCACATCATCGCCTTGTTTGTCATAGGGAAACCCGGGCACGTTGCGGATGGTGTCGATATAAAAATCGACGATCTGGTTGGTCGGCTGATACTGGCCAGCTTCGCGGTTGATGGTGGTGGACGCCCAGTAAACCGACTTGGCATACGGCACCAGCGAAACGGTTCGGCCTTCGCCCACGGGGATATCGATCTTAGGCAGTGGTGAGGCCAGCGCCACGGCGAAGGTGCTCACCATCTGCTTGCCATTGGCTGGGTTGATGTCGGTGGTACGGGCGTGTTCGGCGAGCATCACCGATTTATAACTGCCGGCCTTGGTTGGCTCCTCGGCAAGCCCGGTGATCCTGTTGAAACTGTCTACGCGCTTGATAGTGGGCGCGTTGTTGTTGTTGCATGCCGGATCGGTGTCTTTATCGAGGCAATTATTGGCCACCACGACATTTTTGGCACCTCCGAATTCCGTATTCCACAGCGCTTCACCACGACCAACGTAGTCAACTGTCGTGCCATTCAGGCTGGAGTTCGTCAGATTGTCACCATCCCACGACGGATTGATATCGGTGATCAGCGTGACAAACGGCTTGGAGCAGACATCGTTGTTGCCGGCCGCATACGGGTCTTTCCACGTGGTCAGTTCGGGCAGGCCGAGGTTGGCGCCCAGCGTATCGCCGGAGAAATTGCTGGTGGCGCTCTTGGCCCCGGCATAGTAGCGCATCGCCTCGTACAGCATTTCCGCGACCGGATTGCCCCAGGCGCTGCAATTGCCATCGGCCAGCGGCCGGTTGACGTAGCCCCAACTACATGAATAAATACGTTCCTCGATATACGGATTCCAAGGCACGGCAAACCTGCCATAGCCTTCGATACGCATCGAATTCAGTGTCTTGATGATCCCATTGACATCGGCTTTGAAGGTGCCGTTTTCCGGATCGATCTCGTTGTTGAACCTGCCGATATCGGCACGCACCGTGCCGCCCTGCATATTGTGGCTGTAGCTGCCGGTCAACAAACCAAAGCGCATGTTGTCCGAATCACCGTATTCCTGCAAAAGGCCGGTCGGCTTGTAGCTGTCGCCGTATTTCTTGCAATTGTCTTCCAGGCCTACGTTCTGATTGCATACTTGTACTCGCACGATCAAATCCGTAGGAGTGCCCAACGAACCATCGGCGACAGGAGAAGCCTTGCTGACCCAAGCCCAGATGCGCTGCTGGGAATTAGTCAGATAGCGTAGCAGCGGTGGATTGTTGATGCCGCCATCCCCATTTACATAGAGAGTGGTGTTGGCGAATAAATGTTTTGTATCGCCAGTAGGCTGTGACAGGGGAGTAAATTCGTCAATCCGATAGCCGTCCACTGTTGGGCTGGTATATTCCTTGCCCCAGGAATGCGCCTCCTGCGGAATATAGGAGCGCTGCAATATGGTCGACGTTGCTGTGTCGGTGGAACGGTGCCCGCCATACAGCACCTTGCGCAGAGCGTCCATACGCGAGGTCGTCACATAGTTCAGAAAATCCCCACTCCACTCGGCTCTTGAATTGGGGCATTTCTTGTTTTTTGTGACTTCGACGGGTACGAAAACGCCGCGACTATAGTTGTAGCATTTATAGGAATCAAAATAGCCGTAATAATCGATCTGGAAATTGCCTTTCTCGGGCGGCTCTTTCACATTTTTCAAATCAACACCGCGATAGCCCACATCGTAATAGGTGTCGTCATTCAGATCCGATGCATCGTTATAAGCCTCGTACCACAGTTTATGGTCACGGCCGATCACCAGCATGTTCAACGGCGGCGCACTATTGAGCTGATTGAGCGGCTTATAGGGATCCTGGCTGGATTGGGTGATCTTGGCTGCATAACCGGTGGAAAGGATGGCACTGCAAAAGAAAGCGAGATAGACGCGGGTTTTCATGTTCTTTTCCTTCAGCTATCGCAGGCTTTGACCACGGAACGCAGGATGGAGGCGCTTTGCGCATTGCTCCCCTGGCCAAATGCGGTGATCTCGTAGAAATTGCAGCTCTTGCCGCCGGGCGAGGCCGTGCCCAGTTCGCGGACCACATAGCGGGGCTGCTCGCCCGTGGCACTGGGGAACGACGCCGGCGTCCCGACCGGCACCTTGTTTGCGCCACGGTTGTTGCAGGCCGCATTGACAGCGCAGGTGGCGGCTTGATTCGCGATCCAGAAGGCAGGGCTGTCGAAACGCGATGTATCGTAGCTTTTCGGGCAGGCACCGCCGGTACAGCCGCTGGCGCTGACCGCAGGCGGCTCTTCCACCAGGGCTCCGCGCGCCTGTGCCAATGCATACTCGGCCGCCTGGAATGCCTGGCTGTGATTGCGGTTGTTGCCCGCCACCCGTTCGTAGACTGTTGCGGAACGCACGGCATAGACGACGACCAGGGTAAGCACCAGCATGAAGATCACGCTGGTGATCAGGATAAATCCGCGTTTTCGTGCAATGAAGCACATGGGAGCCTCGTTCAATCGAAACGGTTGCGAAGTTGCACAGTGGCGGTGAAGGTGCGGTAGAGGCGTTTGTCCGTCGCGGTCTGGGTGACACCACTGCAGTCCTGGTATTTCATCGCTTCGTTGACCAGGTTGATCTCGGCGCTTCGCAACACCACACACAGACGGGCTGCATAGACCTTGGCCCAGGTCGCTGCCGCCGCCGCGACATACTGGTCGGGTATCCTGTCGCTCCCGGTGTCCTGCCCGTACCGCATGCTGTAATCGACCACGTTGCTGACCAGCACCCTCGCATTGCTCTTGTCCGCCGCGGCGCAATTGAGCGTGTCGGCATTGTCGTCGTGGTACAACACAAAGGTGTAGCGGGTCGTAGCGGCACCGGCGGCCTTGAGGAATGGATAATCGGCATCGTTGCTTGTCTCGCAACGGATCACATTCCCATCAGTATCGCCATAGAAGCGCACATGGATGCCGTCATCGTCTTCAAGCAGCGTGTCGCCGGCAGCAAAGGGCGTCGCCGCCGGGAATGCCGCGATGAGGATCTGGCCACCGGCACTGCCGTTCCACGAGCGATAGCCTGATTGCGTCAGCATCCGCTTGTAGGTTTCCAGCACATATTGCCCGTCGTCGCTCAACCGGCTCTGGGCTGCCTGCAGCCGGAAGGTCTGGCGCGTCTGCGAGTAGACGCTGGCGATGGCCAGCGCGAGCAGCAGCGCCAGCGACAGGCCGATCATGAGTTCAACGATGGTGAAACCGCGAAGGCGATGCATGCTGATGGGCCGGCTCAGATTGGGGTCGAGAACAGGCTCAATGTCGCCTGCTGCTTTGCGTTCACACTGCTGGCATCACCCCGTTCGACCGAGCTGACGTTCTCTTGCCACCAGATCTTGACCACATACGGGGCCGTGGCGTATCCGGCGCTGCCGGGCGCTAGGCAGCCTGTCAGGCTTGCAAAGTTGGCATGGTCGGGTGCTACCGGCTTGCTGGTGTAGGTGCCGGCTCCCGGCGTGTTCTTGGGATCATTGTTCAAATTGTTGTCGCGGCAGATCACCCCCCCACCTTCGCTGCCGGCCGGCAGGCTTGCGGCAACCAGATTCTTCCAGGCCGCCAGATCCTGGGCCGCCAGCGCCGCACCCGCGGTATTGGCAGGCTGGGTGAAACCGCTGGGCCAACTGCAGGTGATGGCACCGGCGGCACTGGCATCCACCGCGCATATCAGGCGCGCATAGTCCGGCGCCAGCGGGATCACGGCCCCGTTCTCGTCATACGCCGCCGCCCCACCGTCCGATTCGCTGCGGCGAGGCGAGCGGTTGGCGCGGATCCGGTCGGCCAGGTCATTGGCAAGGTCGGAGGCAATCGAGCGCGAATAGGCGCTCTGGCTGTTCTTGAGTGAATACACCTGCAGCGAAGCAAGCCCCAATATGCCGAGTGCCAGTACCGCCAGCGATACCAGCACTTCGATCATGATGATGCCAAGTTGGTTGGTGCGCATGACTGACCCTTAGCCGGTACATGTATCTTGCTGCGATCTAGAGACCCGGCCGGTCTTGTCGACGCTGACCACCCGTTTCTTGCGTCCCGTGATGCAGAACTCGAAGTCCACGGTCTGGGCACTCGCGTTGATCATCGAGTGGAAGCGGATCCGGGTGATGTTGTTGTTGACGCCAAGACGGTCCACGCCTTCCACTTGATTGCCCACACGGATGAGCGTGTCGTTTGCCCTGTCGTAGTTCGTACCGCTGCCGTTGGTGGCGAAGATGATCCAGCCCGTGGCCCAGTTGGGATTGGCCGTGATGCAGGCAGGATTGCTGGCCGTTGGGTTGGCCGAATTGCAGATCACCACCGCGCGGTTGCGTTTGATCGCTTCGGTACGCGCCAGCATCAGGCTGGTGAGCAGTTCCTCCGAGGCGGCGACGAGGCGGCTGTCGCGGATCATCGCTTGATAGCTGGGTGTGGCGATGGCCAGGATGATCGCAATGATGGAGACGACGATCATCGCCTCCATCAGCGTAAACCCCGCTTGCCGCATAGTGCCGCTCCTGGCTTTATCAGTATGTTCTGATAAATATAATCAGCGGCCGATCGGTTGGGAAGCAAACACCTCTGACGGGCGTGCGGAGAAAGGAGATTGAATGGCAGGACAGCATGCTGCCGGCCACTCAGTCTCTCAGCCCGGATTGAAATCCGGAGATGGGGGTACTTAACGCGTGTTCAGTGCAATCTGGGCAAAAACCTTCCGGGCAGCGGCAAAGGTTGCTTCCAGGTCTTCTGCACTGTGCTGGCACGAGACGAAGCCTGCCTCGAACGCCGAAGGGGCAAAATAGACGCCCTCTTCGAGCATGGCATGGAAGAACGCGTTGAAGGCCGCCCGGTCGCTGTTCATCACTTCACCATAGCTTGTGGGCGGATGCGGACTGAAATAGATACCGAACATGCCGCCGACCGCCTGCGCGCTGAAGACGGTGCCATTCGCGTTGGCCGCATCGCACAGCCCTTGCGCCAATGCCGTGGTCTGCCTGCCCAGTGTTTCGAAGAAGCCGGGGGCGGCGATTTCGTTCAAGGTCGCAAGCCCGGCGGCGACCGCCACCGGATTGCCCGAAAGCGTTCCGGCCTGGTACACCGGGCCCAGCGGCGCAAGCTTGGCCATGACGTCCGCACGGCCGCCGAACGCGGCCAGGGGCATGCCGCCGCCGACCACCTTGCCAAGGCAGGTGAGATCGGGCTGGATGCCGTGCAGCCCCTGCGCCCCTTGCGGCCCCACCCGGAAACCGGTCATGACCTCGTCGTAGATCAAGAGGCTGCCATGCGCCTGGGACAATGTGCGCAACGCGTTCACAAAGGCGGGGCTGGGCTGGACCAGATTCATGTTGCCGGCGATGGGCTCGACGATAATGGCGGCGATCCGGTCGCCCTGCTGCGCGAACAGCGTCTGCAACGCGTCGACATCGTTGTAGGGCAGCACGAGGGTGTCGGCTGCCGCGCCTGCAGGCACCCCGGCCGAGGATGGGTTGCCGAAGGTGAGCAGCCCCGACCCTGCCTTGACCAGCAGCGCATCGGCGTGGCCGTGATAACAGCCCTCGAACTTCACGAGCTTGTCGCGGCCGGTGTAGCCCCGTGCCAGGCGGATGGCGCTCATGGTGGCCTCGGTCCCGCTCGAAACCAGCCTGACCTGCTGCATGCTGGGCATGCGCTGGCATAGCAGGTCGGCAAGCTCGACTTCGGCCGCGGTGGGCGCACCAAAGGACAAACCGTTGCGGGCAGCACGTGTCACGGCCTCGAGCACCGCCGGATGGGCATGGCCCAGGATCAGTGGCCCCCAGGAACCGACATAGTCGATATAGCGCTTGCCGTCGACGTCCCACACGTGGGCCCCCGCCCCGCGCTCGAGAAAGCGGGGTATCCCGCCGACCGAGCCAAACGCACGCACCGGCGAATTGACCCCGCCGGGGATGTGGTGGCAAGCGCGTTCGAACAAACCGTCGTTTGAAGTCATATGGTGTCTGGAGCCCGGTTACCAGCGGTTATAGGGATGCTGGGACAGATAGCTGTTGTAGTAGCGCGCGTCATGCGAGACCTCCTCACCCAGCCAAGCGGGGCGTGTGAACTCGGCATCGACCGCGGGCAATTCGATCTCGGCGACGACCAGCCCGGCATTGTCGCCATGGAATTCGTCGATTTCCCAAACATACGGGCCGGTTTGCAACAGGTGGCGGGTCTTGTCCAGCACGTGGGGGCAGAGCGCCAGCATGGCTTCGGCATCGGTGTGGGGAATGGGGTATTCGAACTCGACACGGCTGATGCCGTGGTTCTGGCCCTTCACGGTCAGAAAGCCCGCCTCCCCCTTGATCCGGACCCGCACCGTGCGTGCCGGTTCAGCGCTCAGATAGCCCTGGGCGATCCGCACCGAGGTATGCGGCAGCGTGCGCCAGATATCGCTCGACAGCAGGAACTTGCGTTCGATTTCGGTCGCCATGGTGTCTTCAGAACGGCTTGACGATGACTAGGATGACCACGCATACCAGGACCAGCACCGGCAGTTCGTTGAACCAGCGGAACCACACATGACCATGGCGGTTGCGGTTGGCGGCGAAATCCCGGTACAGCCTCCAGCACCAGGCATGGTAGCCCACCAGCACCAGCACCAGCACCAGCTTGACGTGCATCCAGTACCAGCCCTTGCCGGCATAGAAGCCGTAGTACCACCACGTCACCGCGCCCAGGATCAACGCCAACGCGGCAAGCGGGGTCATGAAGCGCAGCAGCTTGCGCTCCATCAGCAGCAACCGCGCCTGGGTCACGCTGTCATCGGCCATGGCATGATTGACGAACAGCCGTGGCAGGTAGAACAAACCGGCGAACCAGCTGATGACAAAGATCAGGTGGAACGATTTAGCCCATAGCACCTGGATACGCTCACTTGTTCGATTTGTCGGAGCGGGCGCTCCGGTACAAGGGCTCGACTGCCGGAATCTTGGCCTGCAGGTCGCGGATACGCGTCTGGCTTGACGGGTGGGTGGACAGGAACTGCGGCGTCGCGCCGCCGCCTGCGCTTGCCATCTTCTGCCATAGCGTGATGGACGCCTGCGGGTGGTAGCCGGCACGCGCCGCCAGTTCCAACCCCATGGTATCGGCCTCGGACTCATGTTCGCGGCTGTTGGGCAGCGAATAGGCCACCTCGGTGACCTGGTCGGCCACCCCCAGGTAACCGTCGTACTTGCCGCCGGTCAACCACGACAGCCCTTGCAGCGCCAGCTGCTTGTTGTAGGCCTGGCTCATGCGCTCACGGGCATGCTCGCGCAATGCATGCGCAATCTCGTGCCCCATGATCTGGGCGATCTCATCATCGGTGAGCTTGAGTTTTTCGATGATGCCCGAGTAGAACATGATCTTGCCGCCCGCCATGCAATAGGCGTTGAGCTGATCGTTCTTCTCGATGTTGACCTCCCACTGCCAGCGCGCCGCATCGGGACGATAGACCGCTGTCTGGGGAATGAGGCGCTCGGCGATCGCGCGCACCCGCGCCACCATCTTGGCATCCGCGTTGAGCGTCCCCTTGGTGCGGGCCTTGGCCAGCGTCTCCTGGTAGGACTGCGCCGACATCTGCACGACCTGCTGTTCGGAGAGCAGGGCGCTCATGCTTTGTTTGCGATCGACCCCCACGGCACCGCCGCTGGTGGTGCTGACTTGCTGGCACCCGGTGACTGCCAGGGTGACCAGACCTGCAAGCATCAGTTGCTTCATCGGTTCAGACGCTCCTTATGGCGAATTGTTGAAACGGTGCTCAGATCTCCACCATCTCGAAATCATCCTTGCGCGCGCCGCAATCAGGACAGGTCCAGTTGGGCGGCACGAGATCCCAGGGAGTGCCGGGCGCGATATCGTCGTCCGGGCGGCCCTCGGCTTCGTCATAAATGAAACCACAAATCAAGCACATGTATTTTTTCATCCGGTGTCCTCGGAGCGCTGGTTTAGAATCCGATTCTACCCCATCCCTTACGCCCGCCGCGATGCACCCCACCCCCCCACTCGTGCTTGTGTTTGCCGCCAACGACCCGTCCGCCGGGACCGGATTGGCTGCGGATCTGACGACACTGTCGTCACTGGGCTGCTATGCGCTGCCCATCGTCACGGCGTTGACAGTGCAGGACACGGCCGGGTTGCAGGAAGTACTGGCGATCGAATCGGACTGGGTCAATGAACAGGCCCGCTATGTGTTGGAAGACATGCGGGTCGACGCGATCAAGGTGGGGTTGGCCGGCAGCATCGAGAACCTGGCCGTGATCGCCGAGATCGTGGCGGACTACCCGGACGTGCCGCTGGTGCTCGACCCCGTACTGGAGCACAGCCAGCGCGATGAATATTCCACCGACGAGTTCGCAGCCGCGCTGCGCGACCTGCTGCTGCCGCATTCACTGATCGTATGCACCAACAGCAGCAAGGCGCGACGCCTGGGGTCGGACGATGCCGAGGAGCAGGATGACCTGCCGCTCGATGCCGCGGCCGGCCGGCTGATCGACCGCGGCTGTGAATATGTGCTGATCACCGGGGCGCAGGAACAGACCAGCAAGGTCAGCAACACGCTGTATTCGCGCCATGGCCGTGTACGCAGCGACCAGTGGGACCGGTTGCCGGGCCGCTTCCACGGGTCCGGGGCCACGCTGTCGGCGGCGCTGGCCGGGGCCCTGGCCAGCGGCGTCGAACTGTCCGCCGCGGTGCACGATGCGCAGGAGTACGTCTACCAGACGCTGTCGCATGCCTTCCGACCCGGGATGGGACAGATGGTGCCGGACCGGATGTTCTGGGCCCGGCCGGAAGAAACGCAACAGGAGCAATGACATAGCAGCAGGCGTGGCTTGCCGTGCCTTTTGTTTTTGCCGGAATTGCGTATATTGAGTGGCTCCCAACCATTCGGCCTCCCATTGATCCAAGATGGGTGGTCTTCGGATTTAGTACCGCACTTTCAAGCGGTTAGGGAACCACCGTCATGAATGCCCCTCGGCCTCTCCTTGCACCTGCGCCGTGCCCGCGACTTGAACGGGCCATCAACAGAATGGTGCGCGATCTGGCAGCGCCATTGACGCTGTCCGATCTGGCGGAGGCGGCACATTACTCGCCCTGGTATCTGGTACGCCGCTTCCAGCTGCACTACCAGACCACGCCACAGGCCTTTCTGTGGCGGCTGCGCCTGGAGGTGGCGGCGTCGCTGCTGCATTGGGCACCGCGCATGCCGATCGGTGAAGTGGCACTTGCAGTCGGGTTTTCGTCCGCGGCCACGTTCAGCCGCGCGTTCAACCGGACCTTCGGCTTCACCCCAAGTGCATGGCGCAAGGGGACACCACCCGCACGCGAATGGCTCAATACCAATCTGGGACCGATCTCATACCAGCCCGGTCAGGCCATCGCCGGCACCGAGGCTGACTACCAATGGTCGTTCGCCGAGGTCGCAACGCGCATCTCGGTCGAGGAATGGCCGGCCGCACGCATGCTCACGGTGCGGGAAGTCGGGGACTATGGCTGCCATCTGCACAAGCTGTTCGAGCAGCTGGAGACACAATGCCGGCAGAACCAGATCGAGCCGACATCCTTGCAGCGCTACGGCCTGATCTGGAACGACCCCGCCACCACGCCGGCGGGCCGCCGCCGCTACGACGCGGCGATCGAGATCGCGCCACAGGTCCGGTTGCCACGCGGCATGGGCGAGTATCGGATGCCGGTTGGTCGCTGGGCGGTCTTCCATCACGGTGGCACGACCGATGACATCGGTCCGCGGTGGCGCGACCTGATGCTGACCTGGCTGCCGCAGACCGGGTTGGTTCCCGATCCCTCGCGGCCTCGACTGGAACGTTATTACACGGACAGCCGTTACGATCTATGCCTGCCGCTGACGGCCTGAGCATGGCGCTGCCGCAGGTGATCGTGCTCAACGGCACCAGCAGTTCCGGCAAGTCTGCGTTGGCGCGTGCGTTGCAGGAACAACTGCCCGAGCAATTCATCAATTTCTCGATCGACAGCGTCCTGTACGGCCTGCCGGCGTCCGACCTGGCACGGATGCAGCGCGGCGAGCCGATCGACCGTGCCGGCTACAGCTGGACCGCGTTGGTGCGGGGCTATCATTACGCGCTGCCATCGCTGCTGCAGGCGGGGCTGAAACTGATCGTCGACAACGCATGGTGCGAGGCGGAGGAGACGCAGGAACTCCTGACCGAACTGGCGGGCTACCCGGTGACGCTGGTGGCGGTGCATTGCGATGCAGCCATCCTTGCTGCGCGCGAAGCGGCCAGGGGCGACCGTGCCCCGGGCCTATCCGCTTGGGAGTTGCCGCGGGTACATGCCTGGATGGACTACGATCTGCAGATCGATACCAGTACCATCTCTGCCGATGACGCTGCCGCCCAACTGGTGGCGCAGCTGGTGGACGGCCCTCCCACAAGCGGCGCGGCAGCCACCTTGGTCCGACTGCAGCAACGGGGCTGAACCGGGCACCAACGACGGGATCCGGACTGTCATGCCACGGCGCGTGCGCTACACCTGCGCAGGCGGCTGATAGCACCAGTGCCACGGCTCATAGACATAGCCATAGCGATTGTCGCGTGGGAAGGACAGCGTAAAGCCGAATTGCGACGCATGCGCCTGCAACCAGGCAAACGCCGGCGTCTGCTCAAAGGCTTCCTCGACCACCGGGCCACCCGGACTGAATACATCGACGGCGCGACCGGTATGGTGTTCGCTGCACCCAGGCGGTGCCAACACCTGCAGGATGGTCGATAGCGGTTGCCCGGCATCGAGTTTGCGGCGGATCAGCTCTCCCTGCCTGGCGGTGGCGCGATAGGCCGAGGCGATCCGCAATGTGACGCCGTCGCCCGCGGCCGCCGCCTGCATCGCCCGCCAGGCTGCCGCAGCTTCCACGGTCAATTGCCAGACGCGGCCGTCCAGGCCAGTCTCCACATCGACCAGCGCGGTGGCCTCTTCGTAGATGCACAGGCGCTTCTCGGCAAGTATCGCCTCGGCAATACCCAATTCCTGCCAGATGGCACGCAGCGACTCGTTCACGGCGTCGTTTACTCCTGTTGGACCGAACGGCGCATCATGTTCGGCACCGGCGGCTTGAGGACCTTCATCATCGGCTTTCGGATATCCAAAGCAGGCAATGGCAAGGTTGCCTCCACAGCCCACAGCAAGCCGCATGGCTTTTCCAGCCGCGCCGCCTGGCTATACGTATTTCTCAGAACCCCGGAAACTTCAAACCCGCGTTCACCGGCTTGCCCTTGCGGGCCCGCCTTCCAACGTAGGGCGCCATTTCATTCGCGTCCAGGGTCAGTTCCGTGGTCTTGCCACCGCGCCCGGTGCCAGTGAGTTTCAACGTCAAGCCATCGCACACGGTGACAGCCGCCAGTTGATCCTTGTCGTCCAGCGCCGTCGTGATGACCCCACGCCCACCACCGGCGAGCTGCTTGAATTCTGCATAGGGGAACAGATGCAGCTTGCCCAGACGGGTCAAGCACGCCACCAGTGATGTTTCACGTGGAACAAAGGTCGACAGCTTGAGCAGTGTTTCACCCGGCTCCAGCGAGATAAAGCTCTTCCCCGCCTTTTGCCGTGACAACAGATTCTCGAACTGGCAGACAAAGCCGTAACCCGCGGAATTGGCGATGATCACCCATTCTTCGCCCTTGGCCGCCAGCAACTGCGTGATACGGCTCTTGGCGGCCAGTTCCACCAGCGTGGTCACCGGCACGCCGTCACCACGCCCACCTGGCACGCTCGCAGCCTGGATGGTATAGACACGACCATCGCTGCCGAACAAGGCGACCGGATCGACTGTACGGCATTCAATGGCGGTCAGCAGTCGATCGCCTTCTTTGAAATTCAGGTTCTGCAGCTCAATGCCATGCCCCTGCCGGCTGCGGATCCAGCCCTTCTCCGACAGGATCAGCGTCATCGGCTCATCGACCACGGCCACCTCCAGCACCGCCTTCTCGGCCTCCTCGATCAGGGTGCGACGTGGATCGGCATATTTCTTGCGATCGGCTTCAATTTCCTTGATCACGCGCTTCTGCATGGCCGCGCCGTTGGTCAGCAGATGGGCCAGCTCTTCCCGCTCGCTGCGCAGTGCCGCCAGCTCCTGCTCGATCTTGATTCCTTCCAGCCGCGCGAGCTGGCGCAGCCGGATCTCCAGGATATCCTCGGCTTGCCGGTCACTCAGTTGGAAACGGGCAATCAATGCCGGCTTCGGCTCATCGCTTTCGCGAATGATACGGATCACCTCGTCGACATTGAGGAAGACGATCATCCGGCCTTCGAGGATATGGATACGGTCATCCACCTTGCCCAGCCGGTATCCGGTGCGACGCCGCACGGTGACGAACCGGAAGTCGACCCACTCGGCGATCAGATCACGCAGTGACTTCTGGCTTGGCCGACCGTCGCGCCCGATGGTGACCAGATTGAGCGGCAGGTTGGTCTCGAGCGAGGTATGCGCCAGCAGCAGCGTCATCAGCTCAGCGGGGTCCTGGCGCGACGATTTGGGCTCGAAGACCAGCCGCACCGCCTGCTCGCGCCCGGACTCATCGCGTACCCGATCCAATTGCGACAGGATCAATTGCCGAGTCTGCACCTGCTCCTGGGTCAGCGCCTTCTTGCCTTTGCGCAGCTTGGGATTGGTCAGCTCCTCGATTTCCTCAAGCACACGCTGGCTGGATGTCCCTTGCGGCAGCTGGGTGACCACCAATTGCCACTGTCCGCGGGCCAACTCCTCCTTCTCCCAGCAGGCACGCAGCTTCAGACTGCCGCGGCCGGTCTCGTAGGCGGCCTGGATGTCACGTTGACTGGAAATCAGCTGGCCGCCGCCGGGCAGATCGGGGCCGCGCAGATATTGCAGCAGCGCCGCGGTATCGAGGTCAGGCGCCTTGATCAACGCGATGGCGGCGTCGGCCACCTCCCCCAGATTGTGCGAAGGGATTTCGGTCGCCATGCCCACGGCGATGCCCGAAGCACCGTTGAGCAACAGCATCGGCAGGCGTGCCGGCAGCAGTACGGGCTCTTCGAACGCACCGTCGTAGTTGGGAATGAAATCGGTGGTGCCCTCGTCCAGCTCGGCCAGCAGCAGTTCAGCAATCGGCGCGAGGCGGGCCTCGGTATAGCGCATCGCCGCCGCCCCGTCGCCATCGCGGCTGCCGAAGTTGCCCTGTCCGTCGATCAATGGATAACGCAGCGAGAAATCCTGTGCGACCCGGACCAGTGCGTCATAAGCAGATTGGTCGCCATGCGGGTGGTACTTGCCGAGCACCTCGCCGACGATCCGCGCCGACTTGACCGGCTTGGCGTTGGCCGCCAGCCCCAGTTCCCACATTGCATACAGAATGCGGCGCTGCACCGGCTTCTGCCCGTCCTCCACCTGCGGCAGCGCACGGCTCTTGACCACGCTCATCGCATATTCGAGATAGTTCTTCTCGGCATACAACGCGAGCTGCACCGATTCACCGTCATCCGGCATCGCCTGCGACGGCGCCGCGTTGATGAAGCGTCGGTTGCCGGACCCATCGGGCACTGGGCCGGGGGCTTCCATTTCGTTATCGAGCAGATCGTGTTCGGACATGGCAGGCATTCTGGAAGATGGCGGAACAATAGCCGGCATTGTAGCCGAGCCGCCCCCCCCTCACCGGTCACTGGCGCAAATTGGCCAGCGAACCATCCTGAGCACAGCAGCGGGATAGGTGCTGCTTCCTGACTGACCATGGATTGACCGCAGCCTGCCATTGTTTCACGTGAAACCAGATCAATGCTCCATCGCCGTAACCGGAGCGCCAGAGGTCGGGCTGGTAGCACTTGCTTGCCCCGTGCCACTGTCCCTGCCATCAGCTGTTGCGGCACGCAGCCTGTCGCACCCCCGCACCAGCAGACACGGTTCAAGCCTTGGGGATGGCACGGCGGCTCGTGCAAGCCAATATCACGGCACCATGCGCGCAGCAATCTGACAACGCAAAGCAACACCTCGGCCGTCCTGGATACGTCATGCTTCGTAACGCGTAGCACCCCAGGTCCCGCACCCGGGCCCACTATGCAGAAAGGGCGACGCGATCGGCAGCCTCGAACTCGGCTAGTTTGCGCTCGAACCAGGCTTCATCACGCCAGCCCGTGAATTCAGCATGCTTGATGTCGTCCCAGATGCTGAACAGCCAGCGCCGGGCAGGCCAGCCTGGCGCGCAGGGCGATTGGGCAAGATAGCGCTCCAGCAAGCGGTAATCCGCCCGGGCATCCGGCAGATGGAACAGATCCAGCTCCCGGTGCGAAAAACGCGCGCCAGCCGGATCGATCACCGCGCACAGTTTCCAGGTGACCGGATCGACAAGGTAGTTGCCGGCGTGTCCGTCATCGTGGATAAAGACCGGCGGGTCCGCGGCCAGCGGCTGCAGGCGTGCTTCCAGACCGCTCAACGTGGCGAGCAGGCGGGATTTGAGACCGCTGCTGAACCCCTCGGCCGATTGCAGGAAGGCGCAGCGCTTGGAGAGATAGGCACGATAGCTGTCCAGGAAGGTGGGATAGCGCACCCCGTCCAGATCCTCGAATGCCTCGCCAAGCTGGGCATGCCAGTGACGTTGCAACGCCACGATCTGCTCGGCCAGCGCATCGGCGTGTTCGACCGGTGTTTCGGTGGCATTCACGCCCGGTACGAAGGTCATCAGGAAACAATCCCATTGCCGCTGCTGCGCCAACTCGAAACGCAGGATCTCCGGTACGGCCAGATGGGCGGGCGTACGTTGCCGCAACAGCCAGGTCGCCTTTGCTTCCTGCACAGCAAAACCCGGGATACGGAAGCGCTTGATGACCCGGCGCCCGCCGCCGGCAAGCTCAAGCAGATAGACCTGCCCGTAGAAGCCATCGATCACCTGGTCGACCCGGGCCGGCCCGCCCAGCCAATCCTGCATGGTCTGGTCCAGCCAAGCCTGGATATCGCTCTGCAGCATGATGCTCTCCCTTTGGTGCGCTCCAACTTAGCTGGCAATCCATTGCCAGGGCAATACACAGGCATGCCGCTGGGCAACACGGGAGAATCATGGCATGCGGGGATGACAGTGCGGTTTACAGGTCGGCCTCGACCTCGTTGCCACGCGCTTCCAGCCAGGCGCGCCGGCTGCTTGCCTCGCCCTTGCCCATCAGCATGTTCATCAGCTCGCGGGTATTGCGGCGCACATCGTCGGGCACGCCGACACGCAGGACGCGGCGGGTATCCGGATTCATCGTGGTCTCGAACAGCTGCTCGGCGTTCATTTCACCGAGGCCCTTGAAGCGACTAATACTCCAGGCGCCTTCGCGCACCTTCTCGGCACGCAGCTTGTCCAGGATCGCGGTCAGCTCACCCTCGTCCAGCGCATAGAACTTGCGTGGCGGCTTGCCCTTGCCCACCCCGGCAACATCCACCCGGTACAGCGGTGGCTGTGCCACATACATATGCCCACTCTCGATCAACCTGGGGAAGTGCCGGTAGAACAGCGTCAGCAACAGCACCTGGATGTGTGAGCCGTCGACATCGGCATCGGACATGATGATGATCTTGCCGTAGCGCAGCCCCGACAGGTCCGGCTTGTCATCCGGCCCGTGCGGGTCGACGCCGATGGCCACCGCGATATCGTGCACCTCGTTGTTGGCGAAGATCTGGTCCCGGTCCACTTCCCAGGTGTTCAGCACCTTGCCCCGCAACGGCAGGATGGCCTGGAAATCTTTGTCGCGCCCGAGCTTGGCCGAGCCGCCCGCCGAGTCGCCCTCCACCAGGAACAGCTCGCAGCGCATGCTCTCGTCGCTGGCGCAGTCGGTGAGCTTGCCCGGCAGCACCGCCACGCCGGAAGACTTTTTCTTCTCCACCTTCTGCGCGTTCTTCTGCCGGCTTTGCGCCGCGCGGATGGTCAGCTCCGCCAACCGCTTGCCCAGCTCCACATGCTCGTTCAGCCACAACTCGAACGGGGGCTTCACCATCTGCGAGACCAGCTTCAGGCCATCGCGGCTGGTGAGCTTGTCCTTGGTCTGACCCTGGAACTGCGGGTCCAGCACCTTGGCCGAAAGCACGAACGAACAGCGCCCGAACAGATCCTCCGGCAGCAGCTTCACCCCTTTGGGCTGCAGATTGTGGAATTCGATGAAGGTCTTCACCGCCTGGAACACGCCGTCGCGCAGACCGGACTCATGCGTGCCGCCGGCCGGGGTCGGGATCAGGTTCACATACGATTCGCGGTTCACCGGGCCGGCTTCACTCCAGGTGAAGGCCCACGCACACCCTTCCCCGGGCGCGAAGGCTTCGTCGCCGGCACCGATGTATTTCTCACCCTTGAAGATGGGGATCAGTGTCTCGTAGCCGGCAAGCTGCTCCGACAGGTAGCCGATCAGGCCATCCGGGTAGCACCACTCCTTGTGCACGAACTCGCCGCCGGCCGTTTCCACATCCAGCGTCACCACCAGGCCCGGCAGCAGCACGGCCTTGGACTTGAGCAGGTGCTCCAGCTCGCCCTGCGGGATGGTCGGGCTGTCGAAATAGCGCGGGTCCGGGCACACAGTGACGGTGGTGCCGGTGTCCTTCCTGGCCACGTTGCCCAGCAACGCCAGCGGTTCGCTGACCTCGCCACCGGCGAATACGATGCGGTGCTGCGCGCCGTCGCGCTTCACCGCCACTTCCAGCCGGGTGGAAAGCGCATTGGTCACCGAGACGCCAACACCGTGCAGGCCGCCGGAGAACGCATAGGCGCCGCCATCCTTCTTGTCGAATTTGCCGCCGGCATGCAGCTGGGTGAACACCACCTGCACTGTCGGCACGCCCTCCTCGGGGTGGATGCCGACCGGAATGCCGCGACCGTCGTCGATCACCTTCAGCGACTGGTCGCGATAGAGCGTGACGTGGATCTTCCTGGCAAAGCCCCCCAGCGCCTCGTCGGCCGCGTTGTCGATCACTTCTTGGCAGATGTGCAGCGGATTGTCGGTGCGGGTATACATGCCCGGACGATGCCGGACCGGGTCGAGACCCTTGAGGACTTTGACGGCGGATTCGTCGTAGCGGGCTGTGCTCATTGCTTTGGAACGGGTAGCGGATATAGCGGGGCAGTCTAGCAAAAGCCGGCCTGACCCGGCCATGTAACCGAAAGTAATCAATAGGAACCGTTCTCGACAATCATGGGTCTGCCCAGGACCCGCTTCGTCACGGCCAATGCCGAGCGGCGGGTCCCGTCACCGGCGCGCATATGCGTCATCCGCATGCACCGATACAGCCGCGCAACAACACGGACAGGCGCTGCAAACCCAGGGGCAACACATAGCAAACGGAGGTCCGTCATGGACAAGCTCGCCAATCTCATTGGCTTGGACAACATTGTCGCCGTGGTCGACGATTTCTTCCGCGCCGCCGCGCAGCACCCATTGCTCGCGCCATGGCTCGCCCGCGCCGCCGACCTAGAGCGCTACCGTCAACGGCTGGTCGCCTTCTGGTACGCCGCGCTTGATGGCGAAAGCTACCGGCTGGCACGGCCCACCAGCCAACTGCCTGCACTGATCGATGATATCGATCGCCACCACTGGCACTCCATCGAAACCCTGCTGCACCACGCGATCGATCGCCACGTGCCAGGCGATCTGGCCCGGCACTGGCATCGCAGGCTGGATCAACTGGGCGAGACCGTCCCGGCCTGATCGGATCGCTGCGGCCACTCTGTATACATGGCAAACAGATCCGGCAGCGCGTCCTGCAAGGTGGTCGGCGTGGTGGTGGCTGCACTGCGGCCTTGCGATGCGTGGATCAGCCCGCTGTTGAAGGCCTCGACCAGTTCGACGCAAAGCGCCGCCACATCGGTGGCGAAACCGGCCTCGCGCAACCTCGCCAGCAGCTCGGCCGGGCTGATCTGCTGGTAACGCAGGTCAGGGCGGCTGGCTTGTGCGGCAATCAGGGCAGTCACTTCCACGAAGTCGAGATCGCACGGCCCCAGCAGTTCACGGATCAGCCGGCCATGCCAATGCGGCTCGAGCAAGGCAGCGATGGCTGCATCGGCGATATCGTGCGTGGACAGCATCGGCAGCTTGACAGCGGGGTCCACCGCATCCGCATGCACGCCGCTTGCCAGCACGGTGGGCAGCACGGGGCCAAAGTTCTCGAAGAAATGGCTGGGGCGCAGCAACAGCAGATCGACGTCCTCCAACCCGCCCAACCGCGCCTCATGCGTATGCAGGCTGCGGATCATGCCGGTGGCACCGGTCTGGTCCGCCCCCAGGCTGCTGAGCTGGACCACCCTCCCCACACCTGCCATTGCAATTGCCCGCGTGATGGCCGTGCTCTGGCGTTCCTGGCTGGCCAGATAGCCCGGCTGGCCCAGGTCGTACGGCAGCAGCGTGTAGACCGCGTCCGCGCCCTCGAAGGCATGCGCCAGATAGGTGGCGTCGTCGGCGTTCCCCAGCGCGACCTGCGCCCCCTGGCACTGCAATACCGCGAGCCGTCGCGCATCGCGCCCCAATGCGACGACCTCGATATCGGCCTGCAACAGGCCCTGGGCGATGAGGGAACCGGTACGACCACTCGCACCCATGACTGCAATCTTCATCTCGGCACTCCTTGCTTAAATGGATCGTCCACTATCGGCCCCGGCATTGGGATGATCCATGACAGCAAGTCGCTGTTTCATGCTCATCCGTCCAATCTGCTTGGACGTATGCACGATGCGCACCCTAAACTGCGGCCATGTATCCAGACGACGCCTGGGTCCCGGTCGACCCACTGGCCGAGGCACTGCACTTCCTGCGCATGAACGGCCTGATCTACTGCCGCTCGGAGCTGACCGCACCATGGGGTGTGACATTGCCGCCGCTGCCCGATTGCCTGATGTTCCACTTCGTCGCCAGCGGCGAGGGCTGGCTGCATGCCCACGGCCATGCACCGGCACCGCTGCGCGCCGGGGATTTCGTGCTGCTGCCCCATGGCCACGGCCATACGCTGGGCAGTGCACCCGGGGTGGTGGCCACCCATCTGTTCGAGCTCGATCGCACGCTGCTCTCGCCCCGCTTTGAGGTGCTGCGCCACGGTGGTGGTGGCGAGGCGACGCAGCTGATCTGCGGCGCGGTGCATTTCGACGACCCGGCCGCACGCCGGCTGCTTGCGCTGCTGCCGCCGGTGCTGCGGTTGGATGGCAGCACCCGGCAGCAGCCCTGGCTGCACGATCTGCTGCGTTTCATGGCAGCTGAAGCGCAGACGCTGCAGCCCGGCGGCGATACAGTGATCGCCCGACTGGCCGATGTGCTGGTGATCCAGGCCATCCGCGCCTGGATGGCGAGCGACCCGGCGGCCCGGCAAGGCTGGTTGGGTGCGTTGCAGGACAGGCAGATCGGGCGTGCCATCGCGCTGCTGCACCATGATCCGGGCAAGGCGTGGACGCTGGCCACACTCGCGACCCAGGTATGCATGTCGCGCTCGGCCTTTGCCGCACGTTTCACCCAGCTGGTCGGCCAGCCCGCGATGCAATACCTCACCGAGTGGCGCATGCATGTGGCGCTGGCACACCTGAGGCATCATGCCGAGCCCATCGCCAGCCTGGCATTGCGGATGGGATATCAATCGGAAGCCGCATTCAGCCGGGCGTTCAAGCGGGTCATCGGTGTCCCGCCGGGCGCGATCCGGCCAGGGCTACAGGGCCCGGCGGTACTGGATGGCCTCGGCCAGGTGCGGGGCGCCGATCCGGGCGGCACTGTCCAGATCGGCGATGGTGCGCGCGACCTTGAGCACGCGGTGATAGGCCCGCGCCGATAGCCCCAGCTTGGCCAGCGCCGCGCCCAGCAGCGCCCTTCCAGGCTCGTCCGGTGTGCAATGGGCGTCGATCGAACCAGCCTCCAACGCCGCATTGGCATGGCCCTGCCGCTGCCGTTGGCGCTCGCGCGCCTGCTGCGCCCGGGCACGGACAACCGCACTGGATTCACCATCCGCGCTGGCAGTCAATACGGTATCAGGCAGCGCCGGCACCTCGACCAGCAGATCGATCCGATCCAGCAGCGGGCCGGAGAGCCTGCCCCGGTAACGCGCCATCTGCTCCGGCGTACAACGGCATGCCTTCCGTGGATGACCCAGGTAGCCACAGGGGCATGGATTCATCGCCGCGATCAGCTGGAATCGGGCGGGAAAATCAGCGGCATGTGCAGCCCGGCTGATCTGGATCTGGCCGTTCTCCAGCGGCTCGCGCAGCATCTCCAGCACCTTGCGGTCGAATTCGGGCAGCTCATCCAGGAACAGGACCCCGTGGTGCGCCATTGAAACCTCACCGGGCTGCGGCACGCTGCCCCCACCGACCAATGCCACGGCCGAGGCCGAGTGATGAGGCGAACGGAATGGGCGGGCGCCGAATTGCGCCAGCGTGAAGCCACTGCGTCCCAGGGACTGGATTGCCGCGCTTTCCAGGGCCTCGTCGGCCTCCATCGGGGGCAACAGCCCCGGCAGGCGTTTGGCCAGCATGCTCTTGCCAGTGCCGGGCGGCCCGAGCAGCAACACGCTGTGCCCGCCGGCCGCCGCGATCTCCAACGCGCGCTTGGCCTGCGCCTGACCCCGTACGTCGGCCAGATCGGGATAGCTGGCTGACACGCTTGGGGTTGATGGTGGCACTACAGGTAGCATTTCGCCTGCCGCAAATTGCTTACATACCTCAAGCAGGTGTTGGGCCGCGTGGACCGTGGCGTCCGGGATCAGCGCTGCTTGGCGGGCGTTGGGCTCGGGCAGGATCAGTGCGCGTCGGGCAAGGCTTGCCGCGCGTGCCAGTGCGATGGCACCGCGCACCGGCCGCAGATCGCCGGCCAGGCCCAGCTCCGCCGCGAATTCGTATTGGGCAAGCGCATCGGCCGGGAGTTGGCCGCTAGCGGCAAGAATACCGATGGCGATGGCAAGATCGTACAGCCCGGATGATTTGGGCAGATCGGCCGGCGCCAGGTTGACAGTGATCCGGCGGGCTGGAAATTCGAAGCCCGACACGGTAAGTGCGGCGCGAACCCGTTCGCGGCTTTCCTTGACCTCCGCGTCGGGCAGGCCCACCAGATTGAAAGCCGGCAGGCCGTTGGCAAGATGGACCTCGACCACGACGGGATGGGCGGTCAGCCCGACCAGGGCGCGGCTGTGAACGATGGCAAGTGACATGCGGATAGTAAGGAAGCGCGGTTGCCGGAAACAGACTTTGTTTATAGTGTAGGAGCCGCTTTCAATGCACAGATAAGAGCTTCAGCGTGACTGCCACGACCGAGCCGGACTTGTTGCCGGATTTCCGTAACATGGGTGTGATCCTGCGCATCCTGGTGTTTGCCCATCTCGCCCTGTTCGTCTATTCACTGATTGGGCTTTCCAGCTGGTCGAACTGGGCCCAGCGGTTCTCCGACAGCGTGCTGTGGCTGGAATTCTCGCTGTTGCCCGCCCTGCTGCTGCTGGGGCTTGCGAGCCCGTTGCTGGCAAGGTTGCCGTACAACTACGGCGCAGCAGGGGTATGCCTGCTGGCGGTGAGCGGCGGCAGCATCGGCAGGATGGTGGTGTTGCCGGTGGATGGCGGGGAGCAGGTGCTGCTGGCAGGGGCGATGACGATCCTGGCGATCACCTTGTCGCTGCTTGGATACTTCCGGCTGCGCCAGCGCTCGTTGTCGCCTAGATTGTCGGAGGCCAGGCTGGCGGCGTTGCAGTCCCGTATCCGGCCGCACTTCTTTTTCAACAGTCTGAACGCGGTGCTGTCGCTGATACGCAATGAACCGCTGAAGGCCGAGCAGATGCTGGAAGACTTGGCCGATCTGTTTCGCGTATTGATGAAAGACAATCGTCAGCTCGCGCGCCTGGATCGCGAAGTCGATTTGACGAAGCGGTATCTGAACATCGAAGCGGTGCGGCTGGGACCCCGGTTGCGGGTCGAATGGCATATCGACAATATGCCCGGGGACGCCGCCGTGCCGCCATTGATGTTGCAGCCATTGGTGGAAAATGCCATCTATCATGGCATCGAACCGGCGTTGGAGCCGGCACCGATACAAGTGAACATTTTCCGCATCCGGGACCAGTTGCATCTGGATGTGAGAAATCCCCTGCCGCCGGTTGATGCAGTGCGCCAGCATCAGGGAAACGGTATTGCCCTGGAAAACATTCGGGAACGGCTGCTGCTGCATTTTGATGCGGAAGCCAATCTCACGACACAAGCCGTGAACGGCTATTATCAAGTACATATTGTGGTGCCTTACCGGGAGATTGCTCATGACGACGCCATTGCGCCTTTTTCTGGTCGATGACGAGTTGCCAGCGCTGCGCCGATTGGAAGATGTACTGAAGGATTGTGCTTCGGAGTTCCCACTGGAAATCGTGGGGACGGCAACCAACGGCGTCTCTGCGCTGTCGCAACTGGCCGAGGCAGATGCCGACGCGGCCATCATCGATATCCAGATGCCGCAAATGAGCGGAATCGAGCTCGCCCGCGAGCTGCAGGGCCTGTCACAACCCCCCGCGGTGATCTTTGCCACCGCGTTCGAGGAATATGGGGTGGCGGCATTCGAAGTCCGCGCGATCGACTATCTGCTGAAGCCGATCCGCCGCGAACGGCTGATGGATGCGCTCAATCGGGTCAGGGAACTACGCGACGCGAAGAGCCAGGCCGAGCCGTCCTCGACCGCGCGCAGCCACTTCAGCGTGACCGAGCGGGGCCGGCTGCACCTGATCCCGGTTTCCGAGGCACGCTATCTCAAGGCCGAGCAGAAATACATCACACTGCGCACACGCGAACGCGAATACCTGCTGGAAGACTCGCTCACACGTCTCGAAGAGGAATTCGGCAGCCGATTCGTACGGATCCACCGCAATTGCCTGGTGGCGCGCGATTCCCTGATCGGCTTTGAAAAGGTACCCTCCAATGGCGGCGAGACCCATTGGGTGTCGGTCCTGCGCGATATCCCGGACAGATTGGCGGTCAGCCGTCGCCAGCAACATGTGATCAAGGATTTCAAGAAGAATGGATGAGTTCAGCATCACGACGCCTTCGCTGCTGTTTCCCGCGATCTCGTTGTTGATGCTGGCCTACACCAATCGCTTTCTTGCCTTGTCCACCATCATCCGGCAGCTGTACGACGCACATCGCCGCGACCCACACATCAATACGCTACGCCAGCTCGGCAATATGCGGCGGCGGGTTGCGCTGATCCGCTGGATGCAGGCCTTTGGCCTGATCAGCCTGCTGCTATGCATCGTCTCCATGGTGCTGGTGTTCTTCCAGCAGGCGGACGCTGCGCACATCGTGTTCGTCGCCAGTCTGTTCCTGATGGTGATCTCGCTGCTGCTGTGCCTGTTCGAGGTGCTGATCTCCGATTCCGCGCTCGACATCCTGCTCTCGGATATCGAGATCGAGCTGCGCAAGCACCACTAGCTGCAACGCCGGCGGACTTGATGAGGGCAGCACAGCCACGTCAGCGCTGCATCCTGGGCTGACGGCAATGGAACGAAGCCGCGGCGCTATCGCAGCAGCCGGCAGGACGCCCTGCCGCACTCAGCCCTTGGCCGTCAGTGCCAGCCCCCACATCAACGCCAGATTGATCAGACAGATCAGCTGGGCCGCGCTGCCCAGGTCCTTGGCGCGCTTGGCAAGCGGATGCCGCTCCAGTGACGTATGATCGACCGCGGCCTCGACGGCGGAATTGAGCAGCTCCACGATCAGGGTCAGGAGGTGGCTGGCAGTGACGACGGCCCTGGCCCACGCCGGCAGCGCCACGAAGGCGGCAGCGGCGATGCCGATGCAGGCCAGCAGCGCCACCTGCCGGAATGCCGCCTCGTTCTTCCAGCACGCCCGGATCCCGTCCAGCGAGTAGCCCAGCGCATTGATCACGCGCTGCAGGCCGGTCTTACCCTTGAATGGATGTTCGGCCATGTCCGCCCACCAGGTCCTCGTCGAAAATATCGGCGAATGCGGTATAGGAAACCAGCAACCCGACCGGTGTCACCACGATCAGCCCCACCATCAGCAGCGAGGCCGCCACCGCGGTCAGCAGCACCAGGACCACGCTGGTCACCAGCAATGGCGCAAGATTGCGCCAAAAGGCCACGTAGCTGAGTCGCATCGCTTCCACCGCCTTGACCTCGCGCAGCGTCACGAGGGCCGGTGCGAAGAAGTAGAAGCTGTAGATCAGTATCATGCCGGCCACGCCGACGATACCGAACAACGCAAGGCCCGGACCAGAAACGAGTTCGGCAAGCCCCTGCTGCTGGATCTGCTCGAATGTCACACCTGCCTGCGCCGCCAGGGTTCTGAGTATCAGCGTCAGCAACCCGGTCAGCGCCGCCATCGCCACCAGATACCATATGCCCAGCCTAAGCAGCTGCCGGGTACGGTATTTGAAGCCGTTGAACAGATCACCCACATTGACCGGCCCGCCGCGCTGGGCACGGTCGGCGCTTTCCAGCAGCCCCGCGGACAGGATCGGCATCACCAGGCTGGTGACCATCCAGATCCAGTCCAGCCGCGTAGCGGCCAGCAGCAGTGGAATCGCGAGAAACAATGCGGTCATCACGGTCCATTGCAGCCAGTGCGCGCGATACAGCGCAAAAGCGCGGGTAACCCAGTGCCAGCCGCTGGCAATAGGCAGGCGCCGTGGCTCGATGGCGGTATCGATCACGGTATCGTTGTGCTGCACAAGGGCCTCCGTCGGATGCAAGACCTGCGTATCGTAGGGAGCCCCCTGCAGGCTGACAAGCACAACGGGCATACACAAACGCAATGGCCGCCGGGAAAGCCGGCGGCCATCGGCTGGCAGGTGCCAAGCTTGCCTCAACGAACGGCGCACTTCAGCGCGTGCCGCGCGATCACCAGTTCCTCGTTGGTAGGGATCACATGGACCGCGACCCGGCTGCCGGGCAGCGAAACCCGCCGCGGCTGCCCCGAGCGCGCGTCATTGGCGTCCTGATCGAGTGCCACGCCCAGCCAGCCCAGCAGCCGGCATACTTCCCGGCGGACAACCGCGTCGTTCTCGCCGATCCCGGCGGTGAACACCAGCGCGTCCATCCCTCCCAGCGTGGTGGCCAGCGACGCCGCTTCGCGCGCAATCTTGCTGACGAAATAATCGATGGCGAGTTTTGCGCGCGCATCCTGGCTGGCGTGCAGCTCGCGCATGTCGCTGGAGACGCCGGACAATCCCAGCAGCCCGGATTGCTTGTACAGCAACTGCTCGATGCCCCGTGCATCCATCTTCAGATGGTTGAGCAGGTGCAGCACCACCCCGGCGTCGATCGAGCCGGTGCGCGTGCCCATCGGCAAGCCCTCCAGCGCAGTAAAGCCCATGGTGGAAGCGATGCCACGGCCGCCCTGCAGCGCCGCCATCGAGGCGCCATTGCCCAGATGGGCGACAACGGTGCGTCCCTGGGCCGCCTGTGGGTCGATCTGTGGCAGCACGCTGGCAATGTATTCGTAGGACAGCCCATGGAATCCATAGCGGCGGATGCCTTCGCGCTGCGAAAAGTCGTAGGGCAGCGCATATAGCTGGTGCAGCTCGGGCTGTTCGGCATGGAACGCGGTATCGAAGCACGCCACCTGCGGCACATCCGGCAGCAGTTCGGCCAGGATGCGGATCGGCGTGATGTTGTGCGGCGCATGCAGGGGTGCCAGCGGCACCAACCGCTCCAGCTCGGCGATGACCTCGGGCGTGATGCGTTCGGGTCGCGAAAAGCGCCGCCCGCCATGGACCACCCGATGCCCGATGACCGCCGGCTTCGCGCCGCCGGTATGGCGTTCCAGCCAGGCCAGGATATGGCGCAGGGCGCCGTCGTGCGAATTGGGCACATCCGCCGGCATGGCTTCATCCGCCAGCAGCCCGCCGTCGGCTGACTTGGCGGTGAAGCGCGGCTCGACGTGGATGCCTTCCACCTGGCCTTTGTAGCGTAGTCCCGGATCGGCGGCGTCCTGCTGGTCGAACAATGAGAATTTGACACTGGAGGAGCCGGCATTCACCACAAGAATCGATGCGCGCATGATCACTCCCCTTTTGCGCCGGCATTGGCCACCAGCGCCATGACGGCGGCGGATGCGAGACGCGCCTTCACATCGTCCGCGCGGCTGGTCAGTACGATGGGCACCCGAGCTCCCAGCACGATGCCGGCTGAATCGGCACCGGCGAAATAACTCATCTGCTTGGCCAGCATGTTGCCGGCCTCGATGTCAGGCACCACCAGGATGTCGGCCTGGCCTGCCACCGGCGAATGGATGCCCTTGGTCTTGGCGGCCGCCATCGAGATCGCGTTGTCGAACGCGAGCGGTCCATCAAGGATGCCGCCCTGGATCTGGCCGCGGTCGGCCATCTTGCACAGCAGCGCCGCATCCAGCGTGGACGGGATCTTTTCGTACACCGTCTCGACTGCGGACAGGATGGCGACCTTGGGTTCCGCGATGCCCAGGATATGGGCAAGATTGATGGCGTTCTGGGTGATATCCACCTTGGCCGCCAGATCCGGGGCGATGTTGATCGCGGCATCGGTCACCAGCAGCGGCCGGCCATAGGCAGGCACGTCCATCACGAACACATGTGAGACCCGCTTGCCACTGCGCAGGCCGATGCTGGAGTTCATTGCCGCCCGCATCATCTCGTCAGTGTGCAGGCTGCCCTTCATCAGGGCCTTGGCCGTGCCGGTGCGGCATAGCGCAACGGCCTTGTCGGCCGCCTCATGGCTATGTTCGGCGTGGACGATCTCGATACCGGTCAGATCGGCGCCGGCCGCTGCCGCAACCCCGAGTATCTTGCCCTCCGGCCCCACCAGGATGGGAATGATCAGGCCGGCCTTGGCCGCTTCAAGCGCCCCCAGCAGCGAATCGTGGTCGCACGGATGCACCACCGCGGTGGGCACCGGCGGCAGCTTTTCCGCCTTGGCACGCAACGCGGCGAAGACATGGTGTAGACGCAGCGTCAGCTGTGGCGGCTCGTCAAAGCGGTTCAGACGCTTCTCGGTCGGCGGCACCACGATGATCGGCCCCGACGCCACCAGGCGGCCATGCTGGTTCTCGCAGCGGCATTGCATCACCACCTGCTTGGAGACCTCGTGCTTCTCGGTCACCTCCAGCTCGATGGTCAAGGTGTCGCCTTCGTTGATCCAGTCATGCGATTTGAGCTCGTGCCCGGCCAGGATGGAGCCATTGCCCGGGAAGAAATTGGTGGTGGTCGACGAGAACAGCGGAAAGGCCCCCAACGCCGGTACACTGCGTTGGTCGCCGTCCCCCCGCGAGCCGGCGATCATGCCGAAGAGCGTGATATCGTTGGCCTTGACGGTATGCTGGCGTGCGTAGCGCATGCCGGGACGGATATCGTTGAACAGGATGTTTTCGTGAACCATGGATACTCCTTGGGCAATGCACTCGGACATGGCGGGCAGGACAAGCGCCATGCTGCACTGCAATGAACTGACCTAGGCTGCATCATAGTCCCGGAAGCATCCACCGATCTTGGCGAAGATCAACGCCGCCTTTCTGGCTTTTTCACCGATAACAGCATCGGCAGCGCATCGACAGGGAGCGAGTTGCAGCATGAAACAGACGACCACGCATCTGATATGCGCCCCCACTTTACCGACCCCGGCCGGCGTGAGTGCGTTCCATGTGAGCACGGGGCAGGCGGTCGAGGCCGAGGCGCCGTTGCTCAGCCTTGCGCTTGATGATGGGCAGCAAGTGGTCGTACCCGCGCCGGGCGCCGGCCTAGTAGGCAGCTTCGCCGTGACGCTGGGCGATACGGTGAACAGTGACGAGCTGTTGCTGATGATGGAGATCGAGGAACCCGACAACGACTGGCTGGCGCTGGTGGATGGCCTGCCCGCCGCCTGTGCCGCCGCGCCGGTGGCCACGCCCATCATCAGCGGGGAAATCCTGCAGGTGACGCGCTTTGCCGCTCAGCTGGCTTTGCGGCTGGGTGTGGACCTGACCGAGGTGCCACCCAACCAGTCCGGCATCATCGACCAGGAGGCGCTTGAAGGCTGGGTGCGGCGACAGCTGTCCAACCGCAACGTGATGCGCTAGCCCCGTCCACAGCAATCCGGGTTCAGGCTGGCGATATGCCCAGTGCGACAGCGACGCTCAGGCAGGGCGGGGCGCCACGGATCTCGCCACAGCAGTGCCTGTGGCCAAAAGCGCATGCACGGGTGGCACGGACGCCCGGGCCCGGGCGTCTGGGCGCGATCAGACCGTGGTGGCTTCCAGCCGCGAGAACGCGCGGCGCTCGGCAACGGCGTTGGCCAAGTTGGCCAGCAGCTGTTCGGTGGCCTCCCAGCCGATGCAACCGTCGGTGATCGACTGGCCATAGCAAAGACCCTTGCCTTCCACCAGATCCTGGCGGCCCTCGACCAGGTGGGACTCCACCATCACGCCGACGATGCCATCGTTGCCCGCCGAAATCTGGGCACAGACGTCGTTGCACACCTCGACCTGGCGCCGGTAGTCCTTGCGGCTGTTGGCGTGGCTGAAGTCGATCATCACCTTCTCGGGCAGCCCTGCTGCCGCCAGGTCGGCCTGGGCCGCGCGCACATGGTTGGCGTCGTAGTTGGGTTCCTTGCCGCCGCGCAGGATCACATGGCAATCGGGGTTGCCCGAGGTTGAGACAATGGCCGAATGGCCATACTTGGTGACCGACAGGAAATGGTGGGGCTGGCTGGCCGCACGGATCGCATCGATGGCGATGCGCAGGTTGCCGTCGGTGCCGTTCTTGAAGCCGACCGGGCACGACAGGCCGGACGACAATTCGCGGTGGACCTGTGATTCGGTGGTACGTGCGCCGATCGCGCCCCAGCTCATCAGATCCGCCACATACTGCGGCGTGATCATGTCCAGGAATTCGCCGGCAGTCGGCAACGCGAGATTGTTCAGATCCAGCAGCAGCTTGCGCGCCAGGCGCAGGCCGTCATTGATATTGAAGCTGCCGTTCAGATAGGGATCGTTGATCAGGCCTTTCCAGCCCACAGTGGTACGCGGTTTCTCGAAGTACACCCGCATCACCACTTCCAGCTGATCCTTGTAGCGATCGCGCAGGCCCTTGAGCCGACGGCCGTACTCCATCGCCGCTTCGGTATCGTGGATGGAACAGGGCCCGACGATCACCAGCAACCGGTCGTCCTGCCCGCCAAGGATATGATGGATCGCTTGACGCGTTTCGAACGCGACGGCCGAAGCGGTTTCGGTCACCGGGTATTTTTCGAGCAGGGCGATCGGCGGGAGCAGCTCCTTGATCTCGTGGATACGGACGTCGTCGGTCTGGTAATGCATGGTGTTCCCTGATGGCACGGCAGCGGCGGCGATCGAACCGCTCGATCGGCCGATGCGCTGCATTTATTTTGAGCAAGGGAACAAGATTAGCGCCTAACGACAGTCGGCGCAAATGCCTTTGACCGTGATTTCCAGGGCCTGCGCGGCGAAACCTGACGGCAGGGAAACCGGCAGGTCGGTACTGACCTCTTCGAGGCAGAAAAAGCGCCCGCACACCTGGCAGTGGAAGTGGGCATGGCTGTGCGGCACTGGGGTCACCGAGAAGCGCCACACCCGGTCGTCGCCGGAGAGCTTGTGCGCCAGGCCCACCTCGGTCAGCCATTCGAGCACCCGGTAGACAGTCACCCGGTCGGCACCGCTCTCCAGCTCCGCGAGCACATCCAGGTGGGAGAGCGGGCGATGCGCCGCCATCAGCACCGCCAGCACCTTCACCCGCCACGGCGTGATGCGCGCGCCGGCCCGGGCAACCATTGCCCGTGCAGTGGCGGTGGTTTCCTC
Organism: Chitiniphilus purpureus; assembly: GCF_025642115.1. Taxonomy (GTDB): domain Bacteria; phylum Pseudomonadota; class Gammaproteobacteria; order Burkholderiales; family Chitinibacteraceae; genus Chitiniphilus; species Chitiniphilus purpureus. The sequence goes on from NZ_CP106753.1 coordinate 308,008, forward strand.
GATGGCAACGACAGACATCGACGACAATCCCGTCAGTCGGCGTACTGCTTCTTCAACCGCTCGCGACGCTCCTGGGCCTCCAGCGACAGCGAAGCAGTCGGCCGCGCCATCAGGCGCGCAAGGCCGATGGGTTCACCGGTGTCCTCGCAATAGCCGTAATTGTTGTCGTCGATCTTCTTGATGGTCGAGTCAATCTTGAGCAACAGCTTGCGCTCACGATCGCGGGTACGCAGCTCAAGCGCGTACTCCTCTTCCAACGTGGCGCGGTCCGCCGGGTCCGGCGTCGCTTCCTGCTCCTGCAGATGCTGACTGGTCTGGCTGGCATTGGCCAGCAGCTCTGCCTTCATCTGGAGCAACCGCTCTTTGAAGAAGGCCAGATGATCAGCGTTCATGTAATCCTCTTCCGGACCGTTCCAGTTGAGGATGTCTTGCTCCGTGAGTTTGGCCATCGTCGTACTCGCTCTCTTGGCATCCATATTCGCCGCAACGCGGCGAATGCTTACAATACCCTTCACCGCCAAATGGGCAGGCAGCTTAATCAGTTCACTTGCGGCATGCAATACGCGCAATTACCACCGGACCACCGGGAGCGAGACGATACCCTTACTGTGCAAGCACCCAGCGGACGATGGTGCGCAGGTCAGCTTCGCCGATCTGCTGCGGCGGCATCGGGATCTTGCCCCAGACACCGCCACCGCCGTGCCTGACCTTGGCCATCAACACGGCCTCGGCGCCCTTCTGGCCACGATATTTCTTGGCGATATCGCGGTACGACGGCCCCACGATCTTGTGATCGACCGCATGGCAGGCAAGACAGTTGTACTTCGCAGCCACCGCCGCGCCATTTTCGGCCGCAGCGCTGCCGGTTGCAGCAAGCGCCAGGACCATCAAGCCAAGAACACGCATCACACACCTTCTCTTACAAATGAGGGCATACCGCATATTATGCAAGTCGCCGTCGGCATGGCAAACAACACTGTCCATCCTCGCGGCGACCATGCATCCCTTGGCGGACGACGGCTGCGCCCTACCTGGACGGGAGCATGACAGGGCTATGCTACACTCTGCCGATTCCTAGAACAGTCGATTCAGAGAGTTGGCGATGGAGCGCGGGCAAGTTTTCATGGGAGCGGCGGTCATGCTGTCCGTGCTGGTGCACGCGGCGCCGATCCTCGGCATCAAGTTCGTGATGCCCGATCCGGCCAAGCTCTTTTCCAGCCAGCCGCTGGAAGTGGTGCTGGTCAACCAGCGCACCGAGACCGCACCGGCCAAGGCGGATGTCGATGCCCAGGTGAACCTGGATGGGGGCGGCAATACCGATGCGCTCAATCGACGCGTGAAAAGCCCGCTGCCGGTCACCTCGACCCAGCCGTCCACCGAGCTGGAGCTGGCGCAAAGCAAGCAAAGGCAGCTCGAACGGAAGACCCAGCAGATGATGGCCGAGCTCAAGCACGACGGCACCTTCAATCCGCAGGACCCACAGAACGCCCCGACGAGTGAAGCGGTGCAGGGCCTGGATCAGGAGGAGATGCGGCGCCAGGCACGGGAGCTGTCCGGGCTGGCCGCACAGGTGAGCAAGCGCCTGGAGTCGTACCAGACCCGGCCGCGCAAGACCTTCATCGGCGCGCGCGCCAAGGAGCAGCGCTTCGCCCGCTATGTCGAGGACTGGCGGATGAAGGTGGAGCGGCTTGGCAACCTCAGCTACCCCACCGACCGGCACGGCCGCAAGCTCTATGGCCGCCTGCGGCTCGACGTCGAGATCGATGCCGCCGGCAATGTGGTCAGTGCCGAGATCGGCAAATCGTCGGGCAGCCCCGAGCTGGACGCCGCGGCGCTGCGCATCGTCAAACAGGCCGCCCCCTACGGCGCCTTCCCGCCCGAGATCCGCAAGGACACGGACATCATCGGGATCAGCCGCCACTGGACGTTCGGCAAGGGCGACAGCTTCCTCGGCGACGATTGATGCGCGTCCTCGGCATCGACCCAGGCTCGCGCGTCACCGGTTTCGGCATCATCGATCTGGCTGGCCAGGCCCACAGCTACGTCGCCTCCGGCTGCATCAAGACGCCGCCGGGCGCGACGCTGCCCGAACGCGTCAAGGCACTGCTGGACGGGATCGCGCAAGTGGTCGACACCTACCGCCCGCAGCTGGCGGCGGTCGAGATCGTGTTCGTCAACGTCAACCCGCAGTCGACCCTGATGCTGGGGCAGGCGCGTGGGGCGGTGCTGGCCGCGCTGGTGTCCGCGGGCCTGCCGATCGCCGAGTACACCGCGCTGCAGGTGAAGCAGGCAGTGGTCGGCAACGGCCATGCCGACAAGGATCAGGTCAGCCACATGGTGCAGCGGCTGCTGCGCCTGTCGGGAACACCCCAGTCCGATGCGGCCGACGCGCTGGCGGTGGCGCTGGCGCATGCGCAGCACAGCGGCGGTATTGCCGGACGGCTGCAACAGCACGGATTGTCGATCCGGCGCGGGCGGTTGTCGTAGGAACGCCCGATCGGGCCTGCATACCGAAGCCGGACCGATGCGCCGGCAGGCACCAAAGGAACTCGGCGCGCGCCGGCGCGTCTAGTTGTGCATCGAACCGTGAGGAGAGCAGCATGGATTGTCCCGTATGCAAGACCGCCCAGTTGGTGATGAGCGAGCGCCAGGGCGTGGAAATCGACTACTGTCCGCAATGCCGCGGCGTCTGGCTGGACCGTGGCGAGCTCGACAAGATCATCGAGCGCAACACGCGCGACCAGGCGCCACAGCCTGCGGCACCGGCTGCGGCCCAGCCCTATCCGCCGCAACAGCCGCAACCCCATTATTCGGATCACGGCTACCATAAGGGCCACAAGCCGTACCGCAAGAAGAGCTTTCTGGAAGAGCTGTTCGACTGATCGCACGCCAAGCGGTCGGGCCCGGCGCGCCACGGCAACCACCGTGGCGCGTTGTCTTTGGGGTGCGGCGCCGTTTTGACGACAAGGAACAAGCATGATCGGCCGCCTGAGCGGAACCCTGCTGGAAAAACACCCGCCGCACGTCGTGCTCGACGCCCACGGCGTGGGCTACGAGCTGGACGTGCCGATGAGCACGTTCTACGTGCTGCCCGAGCTGAACGCGCGGGTGGTCCTGTTCACCCATCTGGTGGTGCGCGAGGATGCGCAGCTGCTCTATGGCTTTGCCACGCGCGCCGAGCGCGATCTGTTCCGCGAGCTGATCAAGATCAGCGGCATCGGCGCCAAGATCGCACTGGCCATTCTGTCCGGTCTGTCCAGCGACGAGTTGGCGCTGGCGATCGCGGGCGAGGATGTGGCGCGGCTGTCCAAGGTGCCCGGCATCGGCAAGAAGACTGCCGAGCGGCTGGTACTGGAACTCAAGGGCAGGCTGGGCGGCCTGCCCAACATGCCGCCCGACCTCGCCCCGCTGCGCCCGGTCGATGCCCCGCCCGGCGCGGGCAGCGACATCCTGCATGCGCTGCTGGCGCTGGGCTACAACGAGCGCGAGGCCGCTGCCGCGGTCAAGGCGCTGCCCGCCAGGACCGAGGTCTCGGACGGTATCCGGCTGGCGCTCAAGCGCCTGGCACGGGTGTGAGGATCGGACCATGGCCAACGTCGCAGTACTGATCGATGCCGACAATGTCTCGCCCGGCTGGATGGAACAGGTGCTCAACGAAGCGGGCAAGCTTGGCACCCTGGCGCTCAAGCGCGTCTATGGCGACTTCAGCCGGCACGATCGTGCCTGGCGCGAGATCTGCGCCCGGCTCGCCATCCACCCGGTGCAGCAGTTTCCCAACACCAAGGGCAAGAACGCTTCCGACATCGCGATGGTGATCGATGCGATGGATCTGCTGCATTCGCAGCGCTACGAGAGCTTCTGCCTGATCTCCAGCGACAGCGACTTCAGCCGCCTTGCCACGCGGCTGCGCGAGGATGGGGTGCAGGTGTGGGGCTTTGGCGAACAGAAGACGCCCGAGGCCTTCGTCAAGGCATGCAGCAAGTTCATCTATGTCGAGATCCTGCAGCCGGTCGGCGATGAGGAAAGCGAAAGCGCCACCGTGCCCACGCCGTCCGAGGCCCGGCAGCTGTTGCCGGTGGACCGCCGGCTCAAGCGCCTGCTCTCTGATGCAGTCGAGCAGCTCTCGGACGACGAGGGCTGGGCCAACCTGGGTGCGCTCGGCAGTCTGCTGGGCCAGCTGCATCCCGATTTCGACTCACGCAACTACGGCCACCCCAAGCTGTCCAGCCTGGTCGGCGCCACCGGCTGGTTCGAGCTGCAGCAGCCTGGCAGCGGCAACGGCGGACGCGCCTGGCTGGTGCGGCTCAAGGGCAAGGCCAAACCCGGCAGGCGCGCGTAACCCAGGCTTGCGCCCGGGGCCGCATGTCGGGCACACCGGCACGCGGTCATGGCGCCGCAGGAAGCCGGCGCTAGCGCACGGCGACGCGCGCGTCGGGCAGCTCGATCGTTTCCAGGAATTTCAGGTGCCCGATATAGGCGAGCGCCTGATTGATCCTGACCGAAGGGACATCGTCCTTGCGCATGTGCAGGATGTCCGCCGGGCTGATCCAGCGCGGGTGGGCATTCGTCAACGGCGCGCCGGCGGCATGGTAGGCGGCAAGCACGAACTGCGAGCAGAAGAAGCGCTCGTTGTCCACCGTGCCCAGCTGGATCGCCGCCACGCCGCGCAAGCACGCTTCGCGCAGTGTCGCCGAGACCAGCGGCAGTTCGCAGAGTCGCCGCTGCACCGAGAACGGCGCCTGCAGCAGTACGCCCACGTAGTCGTAGCGCTGCCCGAGCTGTGCATGCGCGAAATCGCGCAGCGCGCCGATCTGCGCGGCATCCAGACCTTCGCGGCGGAACGCGACCACCACCGCCTCCTCCTGCACCAACCGGTCCAGCCGGCGCAGCCGCACGCCTTCGCCCACCGCCTCGGCCACCTCGCCATCCCCAAGATACAGTGCGGCGTGACTTACCGGCGCCAGCGTGAACATGCGGATGCCGGCCGATGTGAAGCCATTGGATGCCGACAGCAGGATATCGCCGGGCAGCAGCGCGGCGGCATCGACCAGTGCCCCGCCATCCTTCGGGCTGAGCCCTGGCTGCTGGAATGCCACGCGCACCGGTGCCGGTGCTGCCGCCCCCGACACCGGCTCGACCCGGGTGGCACAACCGGCCAGCGCCACCAGCACCAACAGCAGAACGCGTCCCAACCCCTTCATAACCTGCTCCATGGATGACCGGACTGTCGCCGGCGAGCTTATCGCAACCGGGCCCTGCGCCGCACGCGTCGCAGCCACTGTCGCGCAGGCAGGCCGCTTCAGGCCAGCGCTCCCAGCCCATAACGGGCGAGCAACGCCGCGGTCTCATACAGTGGCAGCCCCATCACACCGGTGTAGCTGCCGTCCAGCCGGGTCACGAACAGGCCGGCCCGGCCCTGGATGCCATAGGCACCGGCCTTGTCCAGCGGCTCGCCGCTCGCCACGTAGGCGGCGATCTGCGCATCGGTCAGCACGGCAAAGGTGACCCGGCTTTCGGACAACACGGTTTCCACACGGTCCTGCTCGGCGACGGCCAGTGCGGTCAGCACCACATGGGTGCTGCCGGACAGCCGCTTGAGCATCGCATGTGCATGCCCGGCATCGTCCGGCTTGCCCAGGATCCCGCCGTCGAGCACCACGGTGGTATCGGCCGCCAGGACGGGACGCGGGTCGCGCTCCTGCGCCAGCACCGCCAGCCAGCCAGCCTGGGCCTTGGCACGGGCCAGGCGCAGCACATAGCCGTGCGGGTCCTCGTCGAGCAACGGCGTTTCATCGACCGGCGCGGTGATGCGCTCGAAGGTGACGCCCAGTTGGGCGAGCAGTTCGCGCCGTCGCGGGCTGGCGGAGGCAAGGTAGAGATCCATCGGCGTTCCTATCGGCTGGGCGCGCAATTGTAGCGCGCGTGGCCGTTGTGGCACGTTCGCGCGTCAGCGTGCAGACGGGACGGCGACCGAAGGCCCGGGGCACAGGCCCATCCGTACCAGGCATCGGCCGGGACCGGCACGGACGCGGGACAGCGCCGGCACGCTATTCGCGGTGGTAGGGGTGGTGATGCAGGATGCTGTACGCCCGGTACAGCTGTTCGGCCAGCAGCACCCGCACCAGGCCGTGCGGCAGCGTCAGCGCCGACAGCTGCAGCAGCTGATCGGCACGTTGCTTGACACTGGGGTCCAATCCGTCGGCACCACCGATGATGAACACGGTGTCGCGGCCGTCGGCGTGCCATTGCTTCATCGCGTCGGCGAGCCTGGCCGTGCTCCAGTTGGCGCCGCGCTCATCCAGCGCGAGTACGCGTGCCTGCTGCGGGATTGCTGCCAGGATGCGCACTGCCTCCTCGGCCATCACCTGCTGCGCTGTCCGCCCACCCGAGCGCTTGTCCGGCTTGAGCTCGATCAGCGTCAGCGCGAACTCGCGCGGCAGGCGTTTGCTGTACTCGGCGAATCCCGCCTCGATCCACGCCGGCATCCTGTGGCCGACGGCGATCACGATCAGCCTCATGCCCGCTCCCTCGAAAGTGCGCCAATGTAGCACGCGCCACCACGCCTCCGGGGCCCGCTGGCAGCAGCGCGGCGTCGTGCCGCGGGCCGGAAGGCAAACGACGGCAGTCGTCAAGTCAGCGCTCAACGGCGATCCGGCCCGAATCCGCGTTGCTTATGCTTGGTGCACGGCCGTTCACGGCCGACGACAACCAAACCAGAACAAGATCGAGGATGGAGATGAACACATTGCACTTACGCAAGATGGCTGGCGTATGCGCGGCCGTGATGAGCCTGTTCGGTCCCGCGTCGCTGGCCCACGCCTACGATGCCTGGCAGGAAGGCGCCACCTACGCCACCGGTGCCAAAGTGACCTACGCCGGGCAGGATTACGAAGCCCGGCTGACGCACACCGCCCACGTCGGCGCCGACTGGAACCCGGTCGCCACGCCAACACTGTGGCGCGCGCTGGGGCAGGTGGTGCCGACCCCGACGCTCACCCCGGTGCCAACGTCGGTGCCGTGCCCGCAATTCCCGAACTTCGCGCCACGTTGGCAGGCCGGCGTGTCCTACGGCAGCGGCGTCTGCGTCAGCATCACCCGGCCCTACCCGCCGCGCGGACAGTGCATCGACAATTATGCGGCGCTGCAACCGCACGTCTCGGACGCTGGCAATGCGCCGCCCACGGGTACCGCATACTGGCGGCAATCCGGTGCGTCGGTCTGCGAATCGGGCGGCACGCCCACCCCGCCGCCGCCGCCCACGCCGACCCCGCTCACCCCGACGCCCACCCCCACACCGACGCCGGTCGCCGTGCCGCAATGGCAGCCCGGGCAGGCCTATCTCGGTGGCCAGCGCATCTGCCTGGAAGGCATTCTTTACGAGGCGCGGTGGTGGACACAGGGGGAGCGCCCCGATCCGGCCAATCCCGCCAGTCCCTGGCGCAGGATCGGCGAATGCCCGCCCCCCTACCGGCCGCCAACCCCCACGCCGACCCCCACACTGCCGCCCGGTACGGTTGCCCCATTCCAATGGCAGGCCTCGGCCAGCGCTGCCACCGTGCTCTTTGACTGGAAGCTCGACGGCCGCCAACTGGGTGGCGTGGCGCCGGCACGCTGGTACATCCTGGACGCGCAGGCGAACGTGGTGTTGTCCAGCAGCCTCATCTATGTGGCCGACGACTTTGCCAACGGCATCGCCACCTACGGCGGCAGCGGACGCATCGATGGCGTGGTGCCGGGCACCTACCGCTACCGGCTCAAGCTGTGCAACCAGGATGCATCACGCTGCCTGGACAGCGAGGGGACCGTGGACGTGGTCGTTCCCGGCAGTCAGGCCCCGGCCTGAGACCGCGGCGACGGGTGAAGCAGTGCTGCGGCGCCTTCACCCGTGCCAGCCTATCGTCGGAGACAAACGTCGGGCATCACGGTGATGCCTGCGCTGCGGCCCGGCATTTGTCCCTCGCAACCCGCTGCATGCAATGCTTGTGCGTGCACGAGGCCGTTGCGGGGCAATGGGAGCGCGGCATGGCCGGTGACACCATCGGCGTCGCTTTCTTACAAGTGTGCGTTATGATGGCGCTACCGCCGATATCGTTATCGGCGAATCAATTAAAAGCCAAAAGAAGGATGGAGCGATGAAAACCCTGCGCATGCGCAAGCTTGGCGCGGCGTGCCTGATTGCATTCGGCACGTTCGGGCCTGTGATGATGAGTGCCTCTTCCGCCTATGCCTACCCGGCATGGCAAGAGGGTTCGACCTATACCGCCGGTACCAAGACCACGTTCAACGGCCGGGACTACGAGGCGTTGTCCACCCATACCGCCTACGTCGGCACCAACTGGAACCCCGCCGGCACGCCGACGCTGTGGAAGGACCTGGGGTCCACCAGCGGCAACCCAACCCCCACCCCGGCCCCGACGCCGACCCCAACCACTCCCACACCGACCCCGGTGACACCGACCCCTGCCGTCACGCCGACACCGGCTCCGACGCCCACCCCGGTGGTCAGCACCCCCACGCCACCCCCGACCGGCTGCTCTCCCGCCTGGAACGCAGGCACGGCCTACACCGGCGGCCAACGCGTGGCCTACAACGGCACCCTGTACGAAGCGAAATGGTGGACCCAGGGCGACAACCCGGCGCAATCCGGGGCATGGGGGGTCTGGAAGGTGATCGGTTCATGCGGTGGCACGCCGACGCCGACCCCAACACCTACGCCGACGCCCACACCGACTCCGACTCCGACTCCGACTCCGACTCCGACACCGACACCGACACCGACACCTACGCCGACACCCACACCGACTCCGGTCACGCCGGCACCGGCGCCGTACAAGCCGCAGATCACCTATATCGCGGCCCCGGCAGGCTATCCGAGCGATGCGCAATTCACGGCGGCCGAGAACGCACTTGCCGCCCAGGCAGGTACCGATGCGCAGGCCATCGCCCGCATCCGCGCCGCACTGCGCGTGCTGCCGGACACGCAGGTCGAAGCGGTGGTACCCGGCCGTGCCGCCAACCCGGACAACGTCAAGCGCGTGGAGCGCCTGCTGGGTGAGACGCGCTTCGACCACTTCTTCCCGGTGCGTCACATCAACTACACCTACACCAACTTCCTGCGCGGCGTGGCCAAATTCCCGGCCTATTGCGACAACTACAGCGACGGCCGTGACGCCGACGCGATCTGCCGCAAGCTGCTGGCAACCTCGTTCGCCCACTTCACGCAGGAGACCGGCGCCAACTGGCCGGCGCTGACCCCGGCGACCGCGCGCACCTATGCCGATCACAACAACCCGGTGCTGGCCGGCTTGCCGCAGAACGAGGCGATTCCCAAGTACCGCCAGGCGCTGTGGTACCTGCGCGAGTCGGGCATGAACGAAGGCTCGGCCACCGGCGCCTATCAGGACTGCTTCCGCGGTGCCGGCGGCTCGATCTTCTCGATCTTCTATCCGTGCGGACAGAACGGTTCGGGCCAGTTCATCGACTATTTCGGCCGCGGCTCCAAGCAGCTGTCGTGGAACTACAACTACGGTCCTTTCAGCAAGTCGCTCTACGGCGATGTCAACGTGCTGCTGGACAACCCGGCACGCGTGGCCGACACCTGGCTCAACTTCGCCTCGGCGATCTGGTTCGCGGTCTATCCGCAGTCGCCCAAGCCGCCGATGACCTGGGTGATCGACGGCACCTGGACGCCCAACGCGGTCGACCTGGCCAACGGCATGACCCCGGGCTTCGGTGCCACCACCTTCATCATCAACGGTGGCATCGAGTGCGGTAAGGGCGGCGAAGTGCAGCAATCGCAGAACCGCATCGCGGCCTACGTGGAGTTCGCCCGTGAACTGGGCGTGACCATCCCGGCCAACGAAGCGCTGGGTTGCGCCAACATGAAGGGCTTCCAGTCCGGCTCGGCGGCAGCGACCAAGACCTACCTGGACAAGGCCTGGGGCTACAACCCGAACAATCCGGGTGGCGTGAGCTGGGCCTGCCAACTGGTCGACTACCAGATGCCGTTCTCGCTGGCAGTGCCGGGCGACTACAAGGCCTGCGTCGACTACATGTTCCGCGGCAAGGTGGTGCACAACGGCCAGGTGGTGATCGACAACACCAAATAAGCCGCTGCGCCTGTCGATCCACGGCGGCCCTCACGGGCCGCCGTTTTTCGTCTGCGCCGTATGCTGCCGTGGCCCACCATCCGCGCTACGCGGTAAAGTCGCGGCCATGAAGACACTTTCGTTGGACCGCATCCTGCAAAGTCAGGGCTTTGGCACGCGCAAGGGCTGCCGTGCGCTGATCGAGGGCGGCGAGGTGGCGGTGGATGGCACCGTCGTCACCCGCTGGCAGACCGAATTCCAGCCCGAAGGGTTGGCATTCACCGTGTTCGGTGAGCCGTGGGCCTATCGCGCGCACCTCTACCTCGCATTGAACAAGCCGCCCGGCTACGAATGCAGCCGCAAGCCGAGTCACCATCCCGGCATACATACGCTGCTGCCCGAACAATTCACCTGGCGGGAGGTGCAGCCGGTCGGCCGGCTCGACCATGACACCACCGGCCTGTTGCTGCTGTCGGACGACGGCGACTTCATCCACGCCCAATCGCACCCGAAACGGCACCAGCCCAAGGTCTATCAGGCCACGCTGGCCCATCCGGCCGACGCCGGATTGGTGCAGCAATTGCTCGACGGCGTGCAGCTGATCGACGAAAAAGCCCCCATCGCCGCGCTGGCCGCCTCGCTGCTGGACCCACTCACCATCGAGATCGCGCTGGACCAGGGCAAATACCATCAGGTCAAACGCATGCTGGCCGCGGCAGGCAACCATTGCGCGGCGTTGACGCGTACCCGGATCGGCCAGTTGTCGCTGGCCGAGCTTGAACTGGCCGAAGGGCAATGGTGCCACCTCGATCAGGCGCAATTGGCACGGCTTGGCCAGGCCGATACCGTGGGATGAAAGCACTGCAGATCCTGGCCGGGCCGCAGGCGCTGGCGCAGATCCGCGAGCAAGGCATGCACCCGGCGCAGTTCAGCCATCTGGGCGCAGCGGCGGGCGGTGCGAAATGGCTGATACTGGAAGGGCTCGACCGGGTGCTGTTCGGCCACTGGCTGGCCGGGCGCAGCCAGCCGTTGACGGCGGTGGGCGCATCGATCGGCGCATGGCGGCTCGCAGCCGCGGCACAGCAGGACCCGCTCGCCGCCCTCGACCGCTTCAACCATGCTTATGTCGAGGTGCAGCGCTATGGCCGCAACGACGGCATGCACGAGATCACCCGTGAGGCGCGGCGCATTCTGGATGCCGTGTTGGGCGATGACGGCGCCGCACAGATCGTCGCCCACCCGTGGCTACGGCTGAATGTGATCGTCGCGCGCGCCGTGGCCGGCATCGACGGCAGTGGCAGTGTGCGCGAAAAGCTGGCACTGGCTCGCGCGGCCTTTGCCAATGTGATGGCACGGCGGCATCTGGGGCGGCATCTGACCCGCACGGTGCTGCATACCGGCGAAGCACCGGTGCAGTTGCTGGACGATGGACTGGGCGCGCATGCGGTACCGCTCGATGCTGCCGGCGTGGCACCGGCCTTGATGGCCACCGCCGCGATTCCCGGTGTGATCGCCGGGGTACCGGCCCTGCCGGGCGCACCCGCCGGCTACCATCTGGACGGCGGCCTGATCGACTACCACATGGACCTGCCGCTGGCCGAACCGCCAGGACTGGTGCTGCTGCCGCACTTCGTGGCCACAGTGACGCCGGGCTGGCTGGACAAATTCCTGCCCTGGCGCCGCGCGCAGCACCTGTCGCGCACCGTGGTGCTGGCACCGACACCCGAGCTCATCGCCAGCCTGCCGGCACGCCGTATTCCGGACCGCAGGGATTTCCTGCGCTATGCCGGCCGCGACGCCGAGCGCATCGCCCATTGGCGCGCAGCACTCGCCGCCGGCCGGCGCATCGGCGAGGAGTTCGCCGAGCTGGCCGACAACGGCCGGCTCGCCGCGGCCGTGAGGCCGCTGGAAGGCTGAATGCTGAAGGCCGGACCTTGAGACACGCAGGGCACAGGGAAAACCAAGCGCAGACTCAAGCCTGGGGATGTTCCCGGCGAGCCTCGGTGTTCTCCGTAGCCTCTGTATTCAACTTCAACAATCCCGCCAGGGCTTCCCGGCTTTCGGCGGGCAGCGCTGTCAACGGCAATGTGGCAAGGCCAAGGGTGCGGTAGGCCGCGTCAAGCCGCATATCGTCGATGACAGCCAGGTGACGCGCGACAGTGGCGCCGTCGCCACGGGCGATGGGGCCGGTCAGCGCGGCGGCCGGGCCGAGCGCCAGCACGTTGTCCAGTGTCCGGCGCATCAAGGGGCCGAGCACTGCGGCCGCGGTGCCGGCGTCCAGCCCGGCTTGCACCGCGAGTTGCTGCGCCAGCACGTTCAGTGTGACCAGATAGTTCGACGCCACCACCGTGGCCGCGTGATAGGCGGCCTTGCCGCCGGGCGCCAGGCGGAACGGCAGCCCACCGAGTGCCAGCGCCAGGGCTTCCAGCCGTGGCAGCGCGGCGGGATCGCCCTCCACTGCCCAGGCCGTGCCCGGCAGGTCCCCCAGGGCCCGCTGCGGCTCGGCAAAGCTGAGGGCGGGATGCAGGCTGCCGCACGTCGCGCCTTGGCGCGCCAAGGGCGCGAGCACGCCGGCATCGAGCACGCCGCTGGCATGAAACACCAGGTCGGCCGCGCACGGGCCGCCAGCCTGCGCCAGTGCACCGGCCACCTGCGCAATGGCATTGTCCGGCGTGGCGATCAGCCAGAGCCCGGCCGTCGGCAGACCGGTCAGCCCGGTCATGGGTTGGCCGGCACCGATGAATCCGACAGCCGCACGTGCATGGGCGGCGTCGCGGCACAGCACCGCCCCGATTTCACAACACCCCGCATCGCGCCAGGCACGGGCGAGGGTCCGGCCAAGGCGGCCGGCGCCGATCAGGTTGAGCAGCATGGGGAAGTGGAATGGGTAAGCAGGGTGGAACCCCAAATCCTGAACCACAAAGCCCACAAAACAGAAGAGAGCGGTGCATTGGCATGCGCCGCACCGTACCTTCGCACTTCTTCGGGCTCCCGTGTCCTTGGTTTTCTCTGCGAGGCCCGGTGTGCTCAGCGCGCTCTGTGTTTCAAGACGCGGGGTTCCGCTTTTTAAGGTTTTGCAGCCGGATCAGCCCAGCGCCTGTTCCAGATCGGCCAGGATGTCGTCGATGTGCTCGATGCCGATCGACAGGCGCACCATGTCCTCGCTGACACCGGCTTTTTTCAGCTCCTCCGGCGAGAGCTGGCGGTGGGTGGTGCTGGCCGGATGGCAGGCCAGGCTCTTGGCGTCGCCGATGTTCACGAGGCGGGTCACCAGCTGCAGCTTGTCCTGGAAACGCGCGCCGGCTTCGCGGCCACCCTTGACGCCAAAGGTGAGCAGGCCGGATGCCTTGCCACCGAAATACTTGTCCACCAGCGGACGCGATTCGTGGTCGGGCAGGCCGGCGTAGTTCACCCACGCCACATTGGCATGGCCTTGCAGGAACTGCGCCACCTTGAGCGCATTCTCCACGTGCCGGTCCATGCGCAGCGCCAGCGTTTCCAGCCCCTGCAGGATCAGGAAGGAATTGAACGGGCTGATCGCCGCGCCCATGTTGCGCAGCGGCACCACCCGCGCCCGGGCAATGAAAGCGGCCTCGCCCAGTGCCTCGGTGTAGACCACGCCGTGATAGCTCACGTCCGGCTCGTTCAGCCGGCGGAAACGCGCCTTGTGCTCGGCCCAGGGAAACCTGCCGGAGTCGACGATAAGGCCGCCGATGCTGTTGCCGTGTCCGCCGATGTATTTGGTCAGCGAATGCACCACGATGTCCGCGCCATGCTCGAACGGCCGCGTGAGGTAAGGCGTGGGCACCGTGTTGTCGACGATCAGCGGCACGCCGCCGGCATGCGCCACCTCGGCAAAGGCGGCAAAGTCGACCACATTGCCAAGTGGATTGCCGATCGATTCGCAGTACACCGCCTTGGTGCGCGCATCGATCAGCCCGGCCGCCGCCTGCGGATCGCGGTAGTCGACGAAGCGCACCTCGATGCCGTACTGCGGCAGCGTATGCGCAAACAGGTTGTAGGTGCCGCCATAGAGCGTGCTGGTGGCGATGATGTTGTCGCCCGCTTCGGCGATGGTGAGGATGGCATAGGTGATCGCCGCCTGCCCCGACGCCAGCGCCAGACCGCCGATGCCGCCTTCCAGTGCGGCCACGCGCTGCTCCAGCACGGCGCTGGTCGGATTCATGATCCGGGTGTAGATGTTGCCCTGCACCTTCAGGTCGAAGAGGTCGGCACCGTGCTGGGTGTCATCGAAGGCATAGCTGGTGGTCTGGTAGATCGGCACCGCCACCGCCTTCGTGGTCGGGTCCGGACCATAGCCGGCGTGGATCGCGAGCGTATCGAACTTCATCTGCATCCTCCTGAATGAACGGCAAAGACGTCGGCGAATCTAGCACCACGCCAATCCGAACAACAAGGGATATACCGGCAGATTTTTAGAACCAGCTGTTATTTGTCAAACCCGGTATCACGCCGCTGCGGCATGCGGCCCGGTGTCGGCGAATGCGATCGGGCCCTTTTTCTCCTGCGAGATGCGCTTGGCCGCCACGCGGAACAACGCGTCGAAGTCGGCCCCATCCTGTCCGTAGACCGCGAGGCTGGCACTGGCCGAGAAGCGGATCAACAGGTCGTCGTACTCCACCTCGAGTTCGTGCACCGCGTGGCGCACGCCTGCCAGCATCAGATCAAGCTGCTCCTGGGTCAGCCCGGGTGCCACGATGCAGAACTCCTCGCCACCGACCCGGCCGAAATAGTCCGAGCGGCCCATCTGCTCGCGCACCGCATCGGCACAGGCACGCAGCGCGGCATCCCCGGCGCCGTGACCATAGCGGGCGTTGAGGGTGCGGAAGCGGTCCAGGTCGATCAACAGCAGACCGAGGTGACCGTGGTGCTTGCGCACCCGCCGCAATTCGCGGATCGCCACCTCCTCCAGTCCCCGACGGTTGAGCGCGCCGGTCAGCGCATCAAAGCGTGCCAGCCGCGAAATGCGTGAACGCAGCCGCTGGCTGACCAGCTGCGGCCAGGTCAGCCCGCACAGCAATACCATGATGCCCAGCGGCAGGTAGGCCACCGGCAGGCGTGCCCACACCGCCGGCGAACCCATCAGCCAGGCGAGCGCCACGGCCAGCCAGTAGGCGGCGTGCAGGATATGGGCCACGGCGAACAGCTGGCGCGGCGCGGCCCAACGCTCTTCCACCACGCGCGGCATCAGCGAACTGACGTGCATCAGCGCCAGTGGCAGCACCGATACCGCAAAACACAGCACCTGCAACGCCTCGGATTGCAGCTCGAACTGCCCGTACAGCGCGAAGGCCAGCGCCAGTGACGGCCACGGCAGCGTGGTCAGGTAGCGCGGTGATTGGCCAAGGTACAGACGGCCGCCGACAAGCAGCAGCGTATCCGCGACCAGCCACGACGCCAGAGCCGTCAGGTCTGCGCTTGCAGCTTGCGCCACGGCGGCGCAAAACCCCGATAATGCGCCACAGGCGAGCATGCCAAGCCCGCGCTCGCGGTGACCCAGGGCAAGCAGTGCCAGGCTGCCGGTGGCCAGCAGTGTCAATACCCCGAGCAGGACCGCAACCGTCAGGGGGAAGGATAAACCCATTGCTTCGATTGATTTGTAAGTTTTCGGACAACATTCAGCTTAACACACGCGTAAATAGCGTGGCATCTGGAAGGTCTGTTCGGTCGCCAGCTCTGACGAGTGGCATGGTTCAGTACACGCATACCCATGGAGACAAAGCATGACCACGCTGATCTGCGGATCGATGGCCTACGACACCATCATGGTGTTCCCGGATCGTTTCAAGAATCACATCCTGCCCGAGCAGATCCATATGCTCTCGATCTCGTTCCTGGTGCCCGAGATGCGCCGCGAATTCGGGGGCTGTGCAGGCAATATTGCCTATACCCTCAAGGCCTTAGGCGACGAGCCGCTGATCATGGCCACGGTCGGCAGCGACTTCGGGCCTTACGCGGCGTGGCTGGATCAACTGGGCATCTCGCGCGCCGCCATCCGCGAGCTGCCGGAGCAGTTCACCGGCCAGTGCTTCATCACGACCGACCTGGACGACAACCAGATCAACGCCTTCCATCCCGGCGCGATGGGGCTGGCGCATCTGAACCGGATCGAAGACGCCACGGCGCCGGTGGCACTGGCCATCGTATCGCCCGATGGTAAGCAGGGGATGCAGGAACACTGCCGGCAACTCGCCGATGCAGGTATTCCTTTCATATTCGATCCCGGGCAGGGGTTGCCGATGTTCAGCGGGGACGAGTTGCTGCAAATGATCGACGCCGCCGACTACCTTGCCTGCAACGATTACGAGGCGGAGCTGGTGCAGCAGAAGACGGGCCTGCCGCTGGCGGCGCTGGCCTGCCGGGTCAAGGCGCTGATCGTGACGCTCGGCGCTGACGGCGCGCGCATCCACGCTGACGGCGTGGTGCATGCCATTGCACCGGTGTCGCCGGCGCAGCTGCTGGACCCGACCGGCTGCGGCGACGCCTTCCGCGCGGGGCTGCTGTATGGCATCAAGCGTGGCTGGGATTGGCAGACCACCGGGCAGCTCGCCTCACTGCTGGGCTCGATCAAGATCGAGCACCGCGGCCCGCAGAACCACACGTTCACACGCGAGGGGCTGGCCGTACGCTACGCCGCCGCCTTCGGCCAGGCACTGCCCAACGGCTAGTCGCGCACTGCGCCGATACAAAAGGCCGCGATCACCGCGGCCTTTTTGTTCACGCTCTGCAGCAATGGCCTGTCAGTGTTTGGCGACGGCATGGCCGCCAAAGGCGTTGCGCATCATCGACAGCAGCTTCATCGCGAAATCGTCGTTGCCGCGGCTGGCAAAGCGCGCGTAGAGCGCCTGGGCGATCACCGGCGTGGGCACCCCGAGCTCGATCGATTCCACCACGGTCCAGCGCCCTTCGCCCGAATCGGGCACATAGGCCTGCAGGTCCTTCAGCTCGGCGTCCTCGGACAGCGTGCCGGCGATCAGGTCGAGCAGCCAGGACCGGATCACCGAACCGTGGCGCCACAGTTCGCTGATCTGCGCGATATCGAGCCCGAACTCCTCCTTGGCCTTGAGCATGGCGAACCCTTCGGCGAACGCCTGCATCATGCCGTATTCGATGCCGTTGTGGACCATCTTGGTGTAGTGGCCCGCGCCGGCCGGCCCGCAATGCAGCCAGCCACGATCGGGCGCCGGCGCCAGCAGTCTGACGAAGGGCTCGACCTGCGCCGCCGCTTCGCGCTCGCCGCCGAACATGATGGTGTAGCCGTTGGCCAACCCCCATACCCCGCCGGAGACGCCGGCATCGACAAAGCGCAGCCCCAGTGCCGCCAGCTCCGCACCATGGCGCTGGCTGTCCTTGTAGTTGGCATTGGCACCGTCGACGATCAGATCGCCCGGCACCAGCAGCGTCTTCAGCTCGGCCAGCGTGGCCTCGCTGATCTCGCCCGCCGGCAGCATCATCCATACCACCCGCGGCTGCGGCAGATTGGCCACCAGCGTGGCCACCGAATCGAATCCGGTGAAATTGGGCTCTTCCGCCGCAAGTTGCGCACGCGTCTGGTCGCTCAGGTCGAAACCGAACACCTTGGCGCCGCCGCGGGCAAGCCGCCGCGCCATGTTGCCGCCCATCTTGCCCAGACCGATGATCGCGATATTCATGTACTGGATTCCTCGTCGATAGCGTTGGCGCAGGCCGGCCTTGCAACCGCCTGCCATCACGGCCCGCACTTTGTCCGCAACGGACGCGACTGACCATGGGGAATTATGGCATCGCTGCCGCTCCGTAGTGGAAAACGACTACCTACGAGCGCCGCCTTGACCAGCCGCAAGGCGGGCCCGTCCGCGTCGCACTAAGCTCGCCCGACTCATCCTGCCAGGGAGGCGCGCGTGGGCGCACCATTGAAGCTTGTTTGTCCGGCGGGCAGCCTGCCCGCGCTGAAAACGGCGGTCGATCACGGCGCCGATGCGGTCTATGTCGGGTTTCGCAATGCCACCAATGCGCGCAACTTCGCCGGGCTCAACTTCGGCGAGGGACAGCTGAAGGAGGGGCTGGCCTATGCCAGGCGGCATGGGCGCGAGCTGCTGGTGGCGATCAACACCTATGCCCAGGCCGGCCGGAGCGGGCTGTGGCGACAGGCGATCGACGATGCAGCCGCCCTTGGCGCCGACGCGGTGCTGCTCGCCGACCCCGGCCTGATGGCCTACGCCAGCCGCACCTGGCCGCAGTTGCGGCTGCATCTGTCGGTGCAGGGCTCCGCCACCAACGCGGCGGCGATCAAGATGGCCCACGAATGCTTCGGCGTGCGCCGCGCGGTCCTGCCGCGGGTCCTCACGCTGCAGCAGGTGGCGCAGGTGATCGAGGCGCTCGCCAAGGCGGCGGTGCCGGTGGACATCGAGGTGTTCGGCTTCGGCAGCCTGTGCGTGATGGCCGAGGGGCGTTGCCTGCTGTCGAGCTACGCCACCGGCGAGGCGCCCAATCTGCACGGGGTCTGCTCGCCGGCAAGCCACGTACGCTGGGAAAACCAGGGCCAGACCACGCAGGCACGCCTGAACGGCATCCTGATCGACCGTTTCGCCCCGGACGAGAGCGCCGGCTATCCCACGCTGTGCAAGGGACGCTTCAATGTCGGCGACGCCACCTACTACGCGCTTGAGGAGCCGACCAGCCTGAACACCCTCGCGCTGCTGCCCGAGCTGATGCGCATCGGCGTGGCCGCGATCAAGGTGGAAGGCCGGCAGCGCAGCCCCGCCTATGTCGGCGCGGTCACCGCCACGCTGCGTGCGGCGCTCGACGCGGCGGCACGGCCCGGATATTCAGTCGCCCGCGCCTGGTGCCACACACTGGACCCGCTTTCGGAAGGCCAGCAGCAGACACTCGGGGCCTACAGCCGGCCATGGCGATGATACGGCCGGCCTTTACGGCGTCACATCGCTCAGGCGTCGATGCTGCGCGCGGTATCGCCCCAGACGGCTTCGGGCCGGATGAACGCGCCGAAGCGATCGGCATCGACCGCCTCGCGGATCGCATACAAGGCCTCGGCGGTATCGCGCCGCAGCACCAACGACAACGGTGCGCCGCGCGGACCGATCAGGCTGGCCACCAGTGGACAGCTCGCCTTGCTGCCATGCTTGGCCACCACGCCCACTTCGCCATTGGCCAGCCGGACCAGTTGCCCCGGCGGGTAGACGCCGAGCGTCTTGATGAAATACCCGGCCGCCAGCAGGTCGACATCCTTGCCGCGCGCCAGCAGGATGCTGCGCAACACCACGTTGGGCAGTGCCGTCTGCCGGTAGGCCGATGGGGTCACCTGGGCGCAAAAGAGATCGGCCAGCGCCAGCAGGTGTGCCGCCGGACTGATCGCCTCGCCGCACAGGCCGGCCGGATAGCCACTGCCGTCGCTGCGCTCGTGATGCTGCAGCACCGCCCCCAGCCACACCGGATCGGTCACACCGGCGCGCTGCAGCAGCGCGTGGGCCTCCTCGGGATGGCGCTGCAGCCCCTGCCGCTGCGCCGGCGACAACGGTCCGCGCTGCTGCTGCAAGGTGTCCTGCAGGCTGGCCATCGTCACATTCATGGTCAGGGCGGCACAGACCACGGCGCGCACCGTTTCGGGCGGCAGCGCCATCGAGACGGCCGCCAGCCGGGCCACCACTGCCACATTGACCATGTGACGCGCCGGGTAGCGGCCGTCCTGGCGCAGCAGCACACGCGCCAGTGCCACATTCGGATCGCACCGGCTGGCGTTCTCGACCAGGGCGGCAAGCTGCATCACCTCGGCTTCCAGGCGCCGTGCCTGTATCCACGGAGTGGGATTCTGCAGCAGCTGCTCCAGCCGCTGCTGTGCCGCATCCAGCATGGCCAGCACCGATGGCGGCCGGGCCGAGCCGGGGATGAGGCGTTCGCGCTGCGGCGCGTTGCGGGTGCGGGCCAGCGCCTCGCTGTCGGCATAGACGCCGATCTCCAGCAACCGCGCCAGCTGCGCCTCGCTGCCCACCCGTTGTCCCCGCGACAGCAGCAGCAGGCCCTTGCCGTCGAATACGTCCCAGGGCAGCGCCTGCCCGAGCTGCACATCGGTGCAACGGACCCGCGAATACGATGCCATGGCCCCTCCGTTGTAATTTTTATCGCATGCACAACACCAACAATCGCATCAATACCTGATTTTTCTTACATCATACGAGCAGCGGGCAACAACGCGGCAATCCAGACAAAACCACGCGATAGCCAGTCGCGTTCAGCCGATATCCGGTCGATCCGCCCCGCCCTTCTCAGGAGCCGAACGTGAAACTGACTCTTGGTCCCTTACTGTACTATTGGCCCCGCGCGCAGATCCTGGCGTTCTACGAGGCGGCCCTGCAATGGCCACTCGATACCGTCTACCTGGGTGAGGCGGTGTGCGCGCGCCGCCATGAATTGCGCCTGGTCGATTGGCTGGCACTGGCCGCCGACGTCAAGGCCGCCGGCAAGACGCCGGTGCTGTCCAGCCAAGCATTGCTGGAATCGGCCAGCGACCTGAACGGGCTGTCGCGGCTGGCAACCAGCGGCCATCTGCTGGAAGCCAACGATCTGGGGGCGGTGCAGGTGGCGCGCAGCGCGGGTGTCCCGTTCGTGGCAGGACCGCATCTGAACATCTACAACGGCCCCACGCTCGACTGGATGGCCGCGGCCGGCGCAGTGCGCTGGCTGCCGCCGCTGGAGCTGGGGCACGATGCCATCGCGGCGGTCATGGCGGAAAGGCAATGCCGGATCGAAACCGAGATCTTCGCCCACGGCCGGCTGCCGCTCGCCTTCTCTGCGCGCTGCTTCACCGCCCGGCATTACGGGCTGAACAAGGACAACTGCGAGTTCAAATGCCTGGCGCATCCGGATGGATTGCCGCTGGATACCCGCGAAGGCCAGCCCTTCCTGCGGTTGAACGGCATCCAGACCCAGTCGGCCGCCTGCCACACGGTATGGCCCCACCTGCCCCGACTTGCCGCGCTGCCGATCGATGCGCTGCGCATCAGCCCGCAGGCGGCCCATACCGGCGAGATCGTCGCTGCCTACGCCGACCGGCTGGCCGGAGTGGCAACCGAGCCCGACTGGGCACGCTGGCATCCCGAAGGGTTAGTGGACGGCTACTGGCGCGGCACCGCCGGCATTGCCACACCGCAGGGGGTATCGGCATGACGCGCGCAACCTTGCCATCGCGGCTGCTGGCGCTGCTGCCCGAAACCCCGCCGGCCTGCGCCTGCGCGCAGCTGCTCAACCTGCTGCGGCACCGGCTCTGGCCCGACGAGGATTTCAGCTGGCTGGCGGGGCGCTCCCTGCGGCTGGCATTGCTGGACACTGGCTACGGGGTGACGCTGCGTTTCGACGGCCGACGCTTCGGCCCTGGCCGCGGCCAGGGCGACGTGGGTTTCGCGGCGGCAGCGGCCGACTACTGGGCGATGGCGCTGCGCCGCGAGGACCCCGATACGCTGTTCTTCCAACGCCGGCTACGCATCGAGGGCGACACCGAACTGGGCCTGCAGCTGAAGAATCTGCTGGATGCCACCGACTGGTCCTACGCGCTGGCCCGGCTGCCGGCGCCGCTGCAGCACTTGCTCAGGCATCCCCCATGGGCGGGCGGCACCCGCTGAGCGCACCGGGATCCATGCAGCGGGCCCTGCCGCCACGCCGGTGATGATGCGCCGGACCGGCCGGTACGACGAAACATTCGCCGTGGTCATCCCAGGCGTGACCGGCCCCTGACACGACGCGCCCGGCAGACGCGGGCTGGGCGCTACGCTTCGTTGACGACACCGGCGAGCACCTGGCCGGTCGGGCCGACCTGGGCACCCGAGCGGCAATGGCCGGTCTGATCGTCGAAGAAGAAATCCGGTTCGAACTCGGCCAGGAACGGTCCCTTGTCGAGCCCGCCCAGGAACAGCGCCTCGTCGACATGGATGTTCCAGCTCATCAACGTGCGGATCGCCCGTTCATGCGCCGGCGCGCTGCGCGCGGTGACCAGCGCGGTGCGCAGCCGCATCGGCGCATCGGCCTGTTGCAGCCGGTGCAGTGCCTCCAGGAACGATTTGAACGGCCCGGCGCTGAGCGGTACGCGCGAGTGCGCCTGTTCATGCTGGTGGAACAGCGCCAACCCATCGCGCTGGAAGACACGCTCGGCCTCGTCGGAGAACAGCACCGCGTCGCCGTCGAAAGCGATCCGGACCTCGGCCGGGTGTGCATTGGCCGCATGCATCGAATCCGGATAGACGTGCGCCGCCGGAAAACCGTCGAGCAGCGCCGCGCGCACATCCGCGTCATTCGCCGACAGAAAGAGGTTGGCGCGCAGCGGCCGCAGATAGCGATACGGCTCGCGCCCCTGCGTGAACACCCCGCGTTCCAATCGCAGCCCCGAGGCCACCGCCGAGTGGAACACGCGCAGGCCGCTGACCGGATCGTTGCGCGAGACGATCACCACCTCGACCCGGTGCGCCGCTTCGGTGTTGAAGGCCAACAGCTTCTGGATCAGCGGCAGCGCCACCCCGGGGCCGGCCACCTGCTCCAGGCGCTCCAGCTGCAAGGCCATGTACCCCGCGGCATCACCTGCTTCGAAAACCGCGTTCTCCGCTTCGAAATCGAACAGCGCGCGCGAGGAAATCGCCACGACCAACTTGTTATCGAGTGAAAACGGCATCATCTGTCCCCGGTCAGCCCGTCACAGTGTACACACCGGGCAAATGCCACGCCCGCGCCACTCAGGAGTTCCCATGATCGACCTTCACTACTGGACCACGCCCAACGGCCACAAGATCACGCTGTTCCTTGAGGAAACCGGGCTCCAATACCGGATCCACCCGGTCAACATCGGCAAGGGCGAGCAGTTCGAGCCGGCGTTCCTGCGGATCTCGCCCAACAACCGCATTCCCGCCATCGTCGACCACGCACCCACTGACGGTGGCACGCCGGTGGCGCTGTTCGAGTCCGGCGCCATCCTGCTGTACCTGGCCGAAAAGACCGGGCAGCTGCTGCCGGCCGATCTGCGCGGCCGCCAGGAGGCGATGCAGTGGCTGTTCTGGCAGGTGGGCGGGCTTGGCCCAATGGCCGGGCAGAACCACCACTTCAGTCAGTACGCGCCGGAGAAGCTGCCCTACGCGATCGAGCGTTACGTG
Source organism: Chitiniphilus purpureus (assembly GCF_025642115.1). Lineage (GTDB taxonomy): Bacteria > Pseudomonadota > Gammaproteobacteria > Burkholderiales > Chitinibacteraceae > Chitiniphilus > Chitiniphilus purpureus. The sequence goes on from NZ_CP106753.1 coordinate 331,247, forward strand.
AAGGAGACCGCGCGCCTGTACGCGGTGATGGACCGGCGCCTGGCCGACCGGCCGTTCCTTGCCGGCGACGCGTATTCGATCGCGGACATCGCCAGCTATCCCTGGGTGGTGCCGCATGAGCGGCAAGGCCAGCAGCTGTCGGATTTCCCCAACCTCAAGCGCTGGTTCGACCACATCGCCGCGCGTCCGGCAACAGCGCGTGCGTACGCGCTGGCCGAGCAGATCAACCCGCCCCAGCCGATGGGCGACGAGGAAAAGAAGATCCTGTTCGGGCAGGATGCCGGCACCGTACGGCGCCCTTGAGCACGGATCGGAGACAACGCGATGCATGTGTTTCTGTATGCGCTGGCGCTGACCATCGGCCTTGTCGTGCCGCTGCAGGCCGCGATCAACAATCAGCTCAAGGCATTGATCGGCGGCAGCACGGTGCTGGCGGCGCTGGTGTCGTTCCTGGTCGGTTCGGTGGTGCTGGCGGTCGCGGCATTGGCCACCGGCCAGAAATGGGCCGGCCTTGCCAACGTGGCCCGGGCCGAATGGTGGATGCTGAGCGGCGGCGTGCTGGGCGCGCTGTTCGTGTTCGGCAGCACGCTGCTGGCGCCGCGCATCGGCGTGGCGGCGATGTTGTCGCTGATCATCGCCGGCCAGATGTTCGCTTCGCTGCTGTTCGACCGCTTCGGCCTGCTGGGCATGCCGCTGCGCGACGTCGGCACCTGGCGCCTGGTGGGCGCCGGGCTGGTGGTGGCGGGCGTGGCACTGGTCAATTTCGGCGACCGGATCAGGCTGTAGACCGCCGTGTGCGGCCGGCCGGGGCACGCCCCCCTGCCGGCCGCTCCCTTCCTTACTCGGACACCTTGAACAGCGAGGCGCCCGGGTTGTCCGGGTCCAGCTCGGCCAGCTTCCCGGCCAGCCACTCTTTCCACAGGATATAGCCGGTGAGCAGCAGTGTGGCGACCGGCTTTTGGGCGACAAAGGCATAGAACAGCAGCGGATGGCTGGCGAGCATGGCCTCGCCGCTGACCTCCTGGGTGAAGCCGAGCACGGTGCGGAACAAGGCGTAGCTGGTCGGCAACGCGTACAGGGCGGTGATCAGCAGCATGAAGCCGTTGCGGTAATGCTGCGGCCGCTGGCACCACAGATACGCGAGGAACGGGATCAACAGGGTGGCGTGATAGTCGTGGCCGCGCCCGTACACCAGGAAGAACCACAGCGTGACAAAGCCGACGGCAAGCTCCAGCGGCTTATGACGCAAGGCGATCGCCCCGACCAGTGTCACCACGATGCCGAACAGATAGCGCAGCACCAGGCTGGCCTGCGGGCTGACCAGCTCGCCCAGGAACGAGGCCATCGACTGCTCCTGGTTCCAGCGCGGCACATTGTATTTGAGGTAGTCGCTGCCGATGGCGAAGAACGGGTCGAGCAGCGTGCTGCGTGCCAGATACACGCCCTGCTCGATCGAATAACTGAAGAAGAACCACGGCACGTAGCCGAACAGCAGCGCCAGGCCGATCAGCGCCACGGTCTTCCACATCCGCCGCACCAGCAGCACCAGCCCGGCCGGCCCTAGCAGCGGCTTGCCGAAGGCGCTGATGATGAAGCCCAGCGCCGGGTTCTTCGGCTGCAGGAACACCAGCATCAGCGCCAGCACCGCCACGCTGTGGTACTGGCCCTGGTAGTAGAGCACGTACATCGGAAAGAAGAAGCCCAGCAGCGCGAACATCGCGTGATCGCGCAGCTGCCCGCCGCGGAAGGTGGCGACATCGGCGGCGGCACGGCGTGCGAAGTGCCACAGGATGAACAGGTGCAGTCCCAGGTGCAACAGGTTGAGCAGCCAATAGCCGGCATAGGGCGGCAGGTAGGACAGCGGCACGCCCGGGAACAGGCACAGGTTGGGATGGGTGACCCAGTTGGTCGCCCACGGCCCGTACTGCGCGTAGTCCTGCGAGCTGGTGAACACATTGGTGCCGAAACGCACCGCCAGCCCGCAGCGCGGCAGGGTGAAATAGTCGTAGCCGCGCACGAAGCTGTCGCTATTGGGGCTGAGCCGGTTGAACAGCCAGAAGATCTGGCCGACAAACAGCAGCAGCGCACCGGCCACACCGGTCCACAGCGGGGCGAACGCCCACGTCGCGACGGGCGATGCGGGCTTGAGCGGCCAGGTTTCTACAGGGTTGCCGTTACTTAACCCCCCCCACCATGGGATCAGGTTTCCGAACATGTCCACACTCCTTGGATGACGATTCTTCTTGTAATGGCAGCGCCGGCGACTGCCGCGCCGGTCGCCAACCTTGGGCGAAGTACAACGGACGCCCCTTGGTTTCATCAAAGATGCGCCCGAGGTACTCGCCGAGCACACCAATGAAGAAGAGTTGCACCCCGCCAAGGAACAGCATGGTCACCATGATGGTGGGGTAGCCTTGTACGTTCTCGCCCCAGAGCAGGGTCTTGGCGACGATCCACAGGCCATAGAGGAAGGCCAGCGCTGCCGTGGTCACGCCAAGGTAGGTGGCGATCTTCAGAGGGCCGATGGTGAACGAGGTGATGCCCTCAAGCGCGAAGTTCCACAGCTTCCAGTAGTTGAACTTGGTATCGCCCGCGGCGCGCGGATCGCGCCGGTATTCGAGCGCGGTGGACGGAAAGCCGATCCAGGCGAACAGCCCTTTCATGAAGCGGTGCTGCTCGCGCAGCTTGAGCAGCGCATCGACCGAGCGCCGGCTCATCAGCCGGAAGTCGCCGGTATCGCGCGGGATGCGCACCTTGCCGGACAGGTGGTCCATCAGCCGGTAGAACACCGCGGCGGTGGCCTTCTTGGCAGCACTCTCGCCATCGCGGTGGGTGCGGCGTGCATACACGGTGTCATAACCCTCGGCCGCCTTGGCCAACAGCGCCGGGATCAGCTCGGGCGGATCCTGCAGATCGGCGTCGATCAGCACCACCCAGTCGCCGTGCGCATGGTCGAGCCCGGCGGTCATCGCGATCTCCTTGCCGAAATTGCGCGACAGATCGACCGAGGCGGTACGCGGATCGGCGTTGCATAGCGCATCGATGATCGCCTGGGTGCGGTCGCGGCTGCCGTCGTTCACGTAGACCACCTCGCAACGGTAGTCCGGCAGGCTGTCGAACACCGCCCCCAGCCGCGCGTGGAACTGCCCGAGCACGGCCTCTTCGTTGTAGGCCGGCACCACCACCGACAACAGCGGCTTCGTTTCACCCATGACCCTGCTCCCGGAACACCCAGTTGCGACTACCGACGAAATGAACGACGAAACAGGTTGCGGTCGCCACGCCCTGCGCCGCGAGGTAATGCCAGCGCCCGCCGTCCACCAGCAGCCCCATCAGGCCCGCGTTCAATCCCCACAGGCCCAGCACCAGCAGGTAGTAGCGCGGCGCGGTCACCCGGTGTGCCGCATGGCTTTGGAAGGTGTAGCGCCGGTTGAGCGCATAGTTGACCAGCGCACCTGCGATCGCGCCCGCGGTGGTGGCGACGACAACGCCCACCTGCAGCCGCACCAGCAGCCACAGCACGGCGAAATGCATGGCGGTGCCGGCGGCACCCACCAATGTGAAGCGCGCCAGCCGGCTCATCAGCCCAGCCGCTCCGCCAGTTCCCGGCCGAGCTTGCGCCCCTCGCGCACCGCATAGTTGGTGCCGCGGTCCTCCGGGTAGATCTGCGCCATCGAACACAGGTGGAACCCCGGCAGCGGGCCTGCCACCGGCGGGATCAGACTGCTGTAGCGCTTCTCCACCACCGGTTGCGACCAGCGCGCCTTCCACACGTGGTGACGCTGGATCCAGCCGCGCTCCAGCTTGGGGAACATCTGCTGCAGGTACGGCAGCGCGAAGTCCAGCACCGCGTCGGCATCCATCCGGTACAGCGCATCGGTGTGCGGCAGGTATTTGGACAGGTAGACGATATGCCGGCCGCCGTAGGTTTCCGGCTTTTCGAAGTTGGTATGCTCGATCACCCCGACGAAGGGGAAGCTCGGGTCGTTGACGTTGAGCCAGTAGGTGTCCGACAGCGAACGGTCCAGCTCCAGCACCAGGCAGACATTGGCAAGGTAATGGATGCGTTCGAGCCGGGCCACGTAGTCGGCCGGGGCCCAGTCCCTGACCATGCCCGCCACCAGCGGCAACGCGGTGGTGGCGATCACCTGGTCGGCGGTGACGGTGCCGTTCGCGGTGTCGACCCGCCACAGCGCGCCGTCCGGGCGGATGGCAGTGACCGCCGCACCGGTCTCGATGCGCCCGCCCAGCTCGCGCACGCGCGCGGCCAGCGCCTCGGCCAACGCGACGAAACCACCCTTGAAGTAGGCCAGCCGCTCCTCGCCCCCCTTGCCGCGCGAGCCGCCGCGCAGCTTCAGCTTGTTCCAGAACCACACCGCCGAGATCTCATCGGCCACCGGACCGAACTTGCCCTTGAGCAGCGGCTCCCACACCACGCGGTAGACACGCTCGCCGCCCAGCTCCTTGAGCCATTCGGCGGCGGTCTTGTGCTCCAACGCCATCCAGTCGTCCACCCGGCGCGCACGCAGCGCCAAGAGGCCCAGCCGGATGCGGTCGGTGAACGCCAGCGGCGTGAAGTTCAACAGATCCCAGGGGGTGGAGAGCTTGAAGAAGTGGTTGGCGTAGTAGACGCCGGTGTTGGTCGGGTTGATCGCCACTTTGTGGTTCAGGCCCAGCTCGTCGATCAGCCTCATCACCTCGACGTCGTTGGTGAACCAGTGGTGGTAGAAACGATCGAGCTTCTCGCCGCCGACCTCGAACGCGGCGGCAAGGCCGCCGATCTCCTGCTCGGCTTCAAGCACGGTGACGGCGATCCCCTGCTTGGCAAGCTCGTAGGCGACCGACAGGCCGGTGAATCCCCCGCCGACGATGGCGACGCGGGTGGTGTGGGCAAGGCTCATGGCATGGACTCTTTGGGAATGCGGGTACGGGTGGCGGCAAGATAGGCGCCGCCGGCCAGTGTCGGCGGCAGCCACAGCAGCGCATGCACCAGGAGGGCGTAGGCGGTTGCGGCGGCCTGGCCGTTGCCGAGCGCGGTCATTGCGCGCACGGTGAAGTAATCGAAGGTGCCCACATAGCCGGGCGTGCTCGGGATCAGCGTGGCAAGCGTGCCCACCGGCAGCGCCAGCCAGCCTGCCAGCGGCACGGCCAGCGCCGGCACCGCGAGCGCGGCGCACCAGAACACCGCCCCCTCGCACAGCCAGGCCAGGAGCGACCAGCCGGCCAACCGCACCATGGTGCCGCCGCCGGCCAGGTGGGTGAGGGTGGCCAGGCCACGCTCGATCTCGGCGTTGAGCTTGTCGCCCAGCCGGGGCGCCAACCGCGCCGCCAGCCGGCCGCCGGCCCGCGCCAGCGGGGCGAAGCCCTGCGGGAACAGCAGCACGGCCAGGATCGCCAGGCCCAGGGCCAGCAGCACGGCGCTGCCGACGCCCGCCAGTGCACCGGCATCGAGCCCGAAGGCGGCGAGCGCCGCGCCGAACAGCACCAGCACCATCAACAGGTCCAGCAGCCGCTCGACGAACAAGGTGGCCAGCACGGTACCGGACCGCACGCCCAGCCGGTCGTTGAAGGCGAAGGCGCGCAGCACGTCGCCGGCTCGCAGCGGCAGCACGTTGTTCAGCGCAAAGCTGGCCAGCAGCGGCCCGGCGCAGTCGCGCCATGCCAGCTGCGGGTTGTCGCGGGCCAGCATGGCACGCCAGCGTGCGATGCGGCAGGCGTAGCCGCCGCAGAAGGCGATGAGCGCCAGCGCCACCCAGCCGGGGTCGGTGCCGGCAAAGGCGCGGGCCAGTTCGGCCGGGTCGATCTGCCGCACGAACAGCCAGACAAAACCGGCCGCCAGCACCAGCCCGAGCACCGGGCGCGCATGGCGCTTCACTTGCGATCCACCACCGGGCTGCGCGACAGCGCGGGTGCATGCTCGCCGTAGCCCAGGTATTCCTGCACCACATACAGCGGCCGATGCTTGACCTCGTTGTAGATCCGGCCGATGTACTCGCCGAGGATGCCCACACAGATCAGCTGCACCCCGCCAAGGAACAGCACCGCGATCATCAGCGCGGTCCAGCCCTCGACCCACTCGTTGGTGAAGATGCGCATCGCCAGCGCATAGAGAATGCCCAGCAGCGCCAGCGACGCCGCCGACAGCCCAAGGCCGATCGACATCTGCAGCGGCTTGGTCGAGAACGACAGGATGCCGTCGGTGGCGAACCGCAGCATCTTGCGCAGTGGATACTTGGACTCGCCGGCGAAGCGCTCGGCGCGCTTGTACGGCAATGCGGTCTGCTTGAATCCCACCCAGCTCACCATGCCGCGCACGAAGCGGTCGCGCTCGGGCATTGCCCGCAGCGTATCGACCACATGCCGGCTCATCAGCCGGAAGTCGCCGGTATCGAGCGGGATGGGCACGTCGGAGAGCCGGTTCAGCAAGCGGTAGAAACCGCGTGCGGTGGCAAGCTTGAATGCCGATTCGCCGGGACGCTCGGTGCGGGTGCCGTAGACCACGTCGTAGCCTTCGCGCCATTTGGCGACCATCTGATGCACCACTTCGGGCGGGTCCTGCAGGTCGGCGTCGATCAGCACCACCGCGTCGCCGCGAGCGGCGTCGATGCCGGCGGTGACGGCGATCTGGTGGCCGAAGTTGCGGGCAAAGCCGATCACTCGGATGCGTGGGTCTTCCTGGGCGAAGCTGCGCAGCAGCGCCCGGGTGCGGTCGCGGCTGCCGTCGTCGATGAAGATGAGCTCGACCTCAAGGTCGCGCAGCTCGGCGCAGAAGGCCGTCAGGCGCTTCATGGTCTCGCCGATGACTTCTTCCTCGTTGTAGCAGGGCACCACAATGGAAAGCAGTGGGCTCACGGCTTGTTCACCTCGCGATGGATCCACAGGCCGGCCAGCGGATTGTCACTGAATGGCTTCCAGTAGTAGTAGCCGCCGATGGCCGCGTTGATGGTGTTGAACGCCTGCGGATTGGCCTGGTTGTCCGCGGGCATCCAGACGATGTAGTCGACCTTGTGCCGCGCCAGCCAGTTGGGCATGTCCGGCAGCTCGCCCTTGTAGAACGCCTTGATCAGGTTCGACTCGTTCCAGACCGACTGCGGCGCGCCGTGCCACAGGCTCACATGGTTGGGCCAGCCCAGCATCGACACCTGCTGCGAGAACATCGCCACCAGCGTCTGGTTGGTGTAGGCGTCGCCCAGCCAGTTTTCCAGCACGATGCCGCGCGGCGCGCTGCGCAGATACTTCACCAGATCGCGGTTGACCGGCTCACGGACGAACCAGGCCGCGCCGTCGAGCTTGCCGGCGTCGGACTTGGGCGTGTACCACCAGTAGCGTGCCACGTCGAAGGCGTAGGAGCAGATCAGTAGCAGCGATGCCGCCGCGGCCATCCTGACCCAACGGCGCGCACTGGCAAGCGCGATCGCACCGCACGCCAGCACGCCGCCGCTGTACAGCCAGCCCCACCACTTCATCGTGGTATTGGTCCGGTCGTATTTGCCGCCCGAGGGATCGTCGACATACACCAGCTCGGACAGCACCAGCATGGCGCCGAACGCCAGCACGAAGCAGACCGCCAGCGGCCGGGTGCGCCGCTCGACCAGCGCCAGCGCCATCAGCACCAGCAACGGCCAGAAGAAGATCACAAAGCGCAGCGGCGGGGTATGCGCCAGCATCGGCACCAGCTTGATCGGGGTCTGGATGGCCTGCGCGGCCAGCCCGGACAGGTACGGGTAGACCAACAGCGCGCCCAGGAGGCCGCCGCCGATCACCGCCCGCCAATCCGGCGGATCACCACGCCATTGCCGCCATGCCGCCCAGCTCAGCAGCAACATCACCGAGAACGGGAAGATCCAGGTATTGGTGATCAGCATCACCGGCACTGTCAGCGCGAACAGCCCCTGCGCCAGCCGCCGCCGCACCACCTCGCCCTCCGCCGCCGGGGTTTCCAGCCAGGCCAAGAGGCCCAGCGCCAGGAACAGCAGGAAGAACCCGCCCACCGGCGGATGGTAGTCGCCCAGGAAGAACTGGTAGCCGAAGTTCTCCATCGGCAGATCGTGCGGCTCGAAATCCGGGGTCGGCTTGTTCTCAGGCCGCATCAGCGGGAACAACGCCCGGCCGAAGTCGGTATTGACCTTGGTATCGAAATTGCCGATGAAGCGCGCGCTGCCCCACATGTATTCGGTGGCCGCCCACTCGTTGGGGTGGTTGGCCGGCTGGCCGACGGCGAAGTGGATCAACGGGGTGATGCCCGTGCCGCCCAGCGCGATCGCCGCCGCCAGCAGCCAGCGTCCATAGCGTTGCGTGATGAAGCGGCTGGCGAAATACCACACCAGCGTCAGCGACAGGCCCATCATCAGCCCGAAGGCGACGTTGTAGGCAAAGCCCGGCTGCCAGCCGAACAGCCGACCCAGCAGCGCCGCACCGTAGTGCATGAACGCGTAGTAGAAATCGAAGCGGAACGGCGGGTACCAGATATCGAGCGGCGGCAGCCGTTCTCCCGGGTAGTAGTTGAGCATGAAGTAAAGATCGGCCGCGCGCTCACCCATGTTGGGATAGATATTGGGGAACACGAACTTCCAGGCGAAGGCGGCTGCGAAGCAGATGATGAACACCCGCTCGGCGTGGCGGAACGCCACCGTGCGCGTCTCGGCCCGAAAGAGATACAGCACGAACAGCATGCCGGCGGTGCTGATGGGCCACAGCCACGACAACCGCCCCAGACCGACGAAATGCTCGGTGGCGCAGAACAGCAAGGCCACCAGCAGCACGCTGCAGGCGCGCGCCAGCGGATACGGCAGCCAGCGGCCGGCGATCAGCGAAGCCCCGGCCAGGTGCAGCCACAAGAGCAGCAGGCTGCCCAACAGGAATATCGATTGCATTTAAGTGATTCTCCCCCTGAGGCGCGGCTCAGCGCCGCTCCCATACGCCGAAGCTCGCACCGTCCGCATCCGCGATCGGGCGCCACAGATAGCTGAGCGCCAGCTGCTGCTGCAGCTGCGCAAAGGCCGCCGGATCGCGCCGCTGGTCGTAGCGGCTCCACACCACGTAGCGCACGTTGCGCGTGTTCAGCCATTCGGCCGCGTTCGGCAGCGCGCCGCGGTAGAGCTGGCGCACCGTCTCGGCATCGCGCGGCACATAGGCCGGCTCGCCGCGCCATTGCCCCACGTGCGCCGGCCAGCCGTTCACCGCCGGTTGCCCCGCATGCAACGCAAACGCCGAAGTCTGCATATAGGCCCCGCCTTCCAGCCCTTCCAGCACCAGCCCACGCGGTGCCGCACGCAGGTATTCCAGGATGCGGCGGTGTACCGGGTCGGACATCAGCCAGCCGTCGCCGGCCAGCTTGCCGGCATGCGGCTTGGGCTGCAGCGCCAGGTACTGCACCTGCGGCAGCGCATACGCCAGCACCGCCACCAGCGGCACGGCGGCCAGCCAGCGCCAGATGCGGCGTCCGGCGCCGATCAGCACCGCCGACAGCAGCGCCAGCGCCCCCGGGAACAGCCAGGACCACCACTTGAGCGTGGTATTGAAGCGGTTGTAACGGTCGCCGGACGGGTCGTCCACGTATACCGTCTCGGTCAAGAGCAGGCACAGCGCCACGCCGAGCGCGGCCCACGCCCCCCAGCGCGCCTCCGGGCTGTCTTCACCGAAACGGCGTATCCAGCACAGCGCCACCAGCCACAGCACCGGCCACCACACCGCCACCCATTGCACCAACGGGGTGTGGTCCACCCCTTGCACCACCCGCAGCGGCACGGCCAGTGAATTGAGCGAGAAATGCGTCAGGAACGGATACAGCAGCGCCAGCCCGGCCACGGCGCCGCCCAGCAGCGCACCATACAACACCCGCTTGCCCTGGCTCAGGCGCCACCCCACCCAGGCCACGACCAGCAGCCCCTGCAGCGGCAGAATCCAGCTGTTGAGCGCGATCGACGCCGGCACGCTCATGCCCAGCAGCGCATGCAGCCAGCCGCAGACCTGCGTCTCGCTGTCGGCTGCGTCACGGTTGCACGGCATGCCGCCGGTTTCGATCCGGGCAATCAGGGCCAGCGCCAGGAACAGCAGCAGGAAACCGGCCAGCGGTGGGTGCAGATCGCCCAGGTAGATGAAGTAGCCGATGTTCTCCAGCGGCAGGTCGCGCGGTCCCCATGGCTGCTGCAGCAGGTCGGCCGGGCCGCTGCCGAACAGCCGGCGCCCCCACTCGGCCGTGATGTTCTGGTCGTACACCCCGGTAAAACGGGTATTGCTCCACAGCCGGGTGATCGCCGTCGCCGCATCGAAAGGGCCCTGGAACAACAGGGGCAGCAACGGCGCCACGCCATTGCCACCCGCCACCGTGGCAGCAGTGATCAGCGCACGCCAGCGGCGGCTTGCCACCCAGCGCGCCACCGTCGACCACACCAGGCTGCCCAAAAGGCCGATCAGCACGGCAAAGCCCAGGTTCATGCTCCAGCCGGCCGACAACTGGAGCAGGCGCCCCATCAGTGCGGTGGCGTAATGCAGCAGCGCGTAATACGCATCGAAGCGAAAGCCCGGCAACCACTGGTCCGGCGGCGGCAGCGTCGCCCCGTCCATATAGTTGCGCACGAAATACAGATCGGTCAGGTGCTCGGCGGTGACATCGATGTCCGGGAACAGGAAGCGCCACAGGAGCGCCCAGGCGAACGGCAGGATGAAAGGCAGCTCGCCGCGCCAGAACCCCGGATCGGCCACCTTGTGGCGCAGGATCAGCAGCGCGGCCGCCAGCGTGAACGGCCACAGGCCGCGCAACGGGCCAAGGCCGAAGAAGTGTTCGACGAAGAACGCGCCCAGCACCAACAGGAACAGGACGACGGCCCGCGCCAGATGGCGGTCCGACCAGCGCGCGCCGCCCAGCTGGCCGAGGGCGGCCAGATGCACGAGCAGCAGCAGCACCGTCAATGCGGTGAAGATCAGGCTCATTGGTACTCCTCCGAAGCGGGTCCTATGGTACCCGCCTTTATCGGCGCCCCGCTTTGCGGCACGCACTTGGCGAAACAGCCCGTGCAGCACGCCGCCCGTAACCATCCGGACAAGCACTGCCGTCAGCGCGACTGTTCTTTGTTGTAATGCAGAAGCTTACTACAACAATTGCCAATCGCGTATCGCCAAGCCGGTCATGCGGCTGCCATAAGACGCTGCCCGGCGCCTTGCCCCGGCCCGGTTTTGCCCAAGCTGCGCTGCCGCGGCGGCGAACGCCAGTGAAGCAAGGACAGTGCAATGCAGCGGGTGGCCTGCGGCGAAGCAGGTACCAGGCCCAAGGTCCCCGTTGAACAGGCCATGCACGACCCACCGGACGCTGAACCGCTGCGCTGCGAGGCGGCAGTTTGCCCGGACACCGCCCGGCCGTAGAATCCGGGGCTCCGCCACAGGATGACCGTGCCATGCAATGCCGTCCCGACTGCGGGGCATGCTGCATCGCCCCGTCCATCGCCCGACCGTTTCTGGGCATGCCGCAAGGCAAGCCGGCGGGAACCCCCTGCGTGCATCTGGATGCGGCAATGCGCTGCAGCATCTTCGGACAGCCGGCGCGGCCGCGGTGCTGCAGCGGCCTGCAACCTTCGCCGGAAATGTGTGGCACCGACCGCGCGCATGCCCTCACGTGGCTTGCACAACTGGAAGAGGCAACCCGGCCGGCTGGTTGAGCCATGCAGTGGCCTGGGGACGAGCCGCTTGTTGCAGGGGGTGGCATGGCCATCGCCGCCGGTGCACGGCCACGTCGCCGAACACCGGTACCAGTGGGAAGCCGACCCTTCCGGTGAGTGCATGCCGTGGTCCCGTCCCCCCTGTGACTGCCTGCGTGCCGCCCGCCATCCCATCAGCGACAGACCTCGCTTTCACGAGCCACCATGGCGCCGGTGCTGGCGTATGACAAACGTCTACCCTTCGTCCGACCAGCACCGCCCTTGCGCCAGCAGCTGCCCGCCGCCGCTTGCCGCACCGGGCGAAACGGGTGATAACGGCGCATCGGCGCAGCCCGCGGCAGCGGCAGGCACGGTTCCACCGCCTGCAATGCGGCTGTGCTGCAATGGGACGGCGATCCCGCACCGCGCGCGGGCACAACCGGGCATCCAGCGATGCCCAGGAAAGGGCGAGATGAAGAAGATCTGTATCGTGGGCGCTTCAGGCAAGCTTGGCCGTTACATGGTGCAGCACGCGCTGAATCGCGGTTACGAGGTGGTCGGGGTCTGCCGCGGGAAGAGCGTCGGCAAGCTCGATGCGTTTCGCGAGCGCATCACCATCGTGCCGGGCGCCACCAATGACCGGGAGGTCATCCGCCGGGCCGTGGCCGGTTGCGACGGCGTGCTGACCGTATTGGTGCCATGGGGTATGCAGCAGTACTCGTCCGGCACGGCCCAGGCCGTGCTCGACTTCGCGCAGCCCGGCGCACGGCTGGTGTTCTCGTGCGGCTGGCATATCAGCCGCGACGGCAAGGACGTGTACTCGCGCGGGTTCAAGATGCTGCTCTGGCTGGCCGGCCTCATCACCCGCTCGTTGCGCATGGCGCAGATCGAAGATCAGGACGAGGCATGCCGACGCATCTTTGCCAGCGACCGCCGTTGGACCGTGGTACGCGGCAGCGACCTTGAGGAAGGGGAAAGCCAGGGCCTGCCGGTATGGAGCCAGCATGTGGGCGATCCGGTCCTGGCCAGCAACCTCACCCGCCGCATCGACTTCGCGCTCTTCATGGTGGCGGCGCTGGAGGACAACACCCTGGTCCACGAGGCGCCCGCCATCGTCGGCTGCCACGCGCCGTCGGCATTGGCGTTCGACAGCGCCGGCTAGGCAGCGCCCGGCTCAGGGATCACGCGTCACCTGGCGGGCCGGCGGCGCCAGCGAGATCACCAGGGCGGCAGCCAGGATGGCGATGCCTCCCAGCCATTGCCAACCCGTCAGCGGCTCGGCCAGCAGCCACGCCGCCAGCAATACGCTGACCACCGGCTCCAGCGTGGAGAGCGTGGACGCCTCGGCAGGGCTCAGATGGTCGAGCCCGGCCAGCAGGGCGAAGATGGCGACCACGGTGGACACCAGCGCGATCGCCAGCGTGGCCAGCCAGCCGCCCGGCGTGCCAGGCCATTGCGGCTGGGCGAACGCGGTGGATCCCCAAAGCGCCAGCGCCGCGGCGATCACCACCACGCTGGCGGCCGGCAGCGCCCCGGCCCGCGGCACCAGGCGGCTGCCGGCGAGGATGTAGCACGAATAGATCAGCGCCGCCGCCAGGCCGAACATCACCCCCAGCGCCCGTCCCTGCGCCGCCGCGCCGATGGTCAGCAGCAGACCCAGGCAGGCCAGCGCCAGCGCACCCCACACCCGCCGGCGCAGCCGTTCGCCCAGGAACAGCGCCGACAGCAGCGTGACCACCACCGGATACAGGTACAGCAGCAGCGCCGCCAGCGCGGCATTGGCATGATGCAGCGCCGAGAAGTAGCTGAACGCCTGCCCGGCGTAGCCCACGGCCCCCATCGCGGCGAGGCCCCCCAGCACCGCGCCGCGCGGCCAGGGTGCCCGGCGCCAGCGCATGATCGCCAGCATCACCAGCGCGGCCACACTGAAACGGATCAGCAGCAGCCCCTGGGTATCCACGCCGGCGCGATAGGCCCAGGTACCGAAGATCGGCATCAGGCCGAAGGCGACGGCGGAAATCAGGACCAGGACCACTCCGGTGGTGCGGCGGGCAAGCGGCATGATGGCAGACGCAGGCGCACAGGCATGAAGGACGGGTCCGATGTTACGGCAAACCCGGCCTCGCTGCCGGCATCCGCCGACGATACGGCGACGAAGCGTCGCGCTGCGCCAGCGCAAGCCGTCACCGTGCCGCAGTGTGGTGCACGGCGGGCGGCACCCGCGTTCAGCGCTCGCGGAAGAACAGCCGCTCGGCGAACTCCCCGCGCTTGCCGATGTTGAAGGCCGACACCGGGCGGTGGTAGCCCATCACCCGGGTCCAGATCTCGCACGGGGTGCGTTCTTCGTCCTTCAACGGCGCCGCTGGTGCGGCGGCCAGCCTGGTGGGTTCGGACAGATCGGTCATGCTTGGCTCCTTGTGGCAAGTGGCGGATAAAACCGGATCGGGTTCAGTCGGTGCAGCAGGCGGCGCGGCGCGCCAGCAATTCGGCATCGCACTTGGGGCAGAACGGATGGTGGCCCGACAGGTATCCATGTCTGGGACAGATCGAGAAGGTCGGCGTCACCGTCACGTACGGCAGCCGGAAATTGCCGAGCGCGCGGCGCACCAGCTGCTTGCACGCCTCGCTGGATGAGATGGCCTCGTTCATATACAGGTGCAGCACGGTGCCGCCGGTGTACTGGCATTGCAGCGCCTCCTGCCGCGTCAGCGCGTCGAACGGATCGTCGGTGAAACCGGCCGGCAGCTGCGTGGAATTGGTGTAGTAGGGCTGCCCGGCGGTGCCGGCCTGCAGGATGTCGGGATAGCGCTTGCGATCCTCGCGCGCGAAGCGGTAGGTGGTGCCTTCGGCCGGTGTGGCCTCCAGGTTGTACAGATGCCCCGTCTCCTCCTGGAAGCGAGTGATCCGATCCCGGATATGGGCGACCAGCCGCAGCGCGAACGCGTGCCCCCAGCTGGTGGTGATGTCCTCGCGATCGCCGGTGAAGTTGCGGATCATCTCGTTCACGCCGTTCACCCCCAGCGTGGAGAAATGGTTGCGCAGCGTGCCAAGGTAGCGCTTGGTATATGGGTAGAGGCCCGCATCCATCAGCCGCTGGATCACCTTGCGCTTCAGCTCCAGCGACTGCCGCCCCAGTTCGAGCAGATGGTCCACCCGCGCGAACAGGCCCGGTTCGTCGCCCTGGAATTCATGGCCGATGCGCGCGCAGTTGAGCGTCACCACCCCCAGGCTGCCGGTCTGCTCGGCGCTGCCAAAGAGGCCGTTGCCGCGCTTGAGCAGCTCGCGCAGATCGAGCTGCAGCCTGCAGCACATCGAGCGCACCATGTTTGGCTCCAGCTCCGAGTTCACGAAGTTCTGGAAGTAGGGCAGCCCGTACTTGGCCGTCATCTCGAACAGGCGCGTGGTATTGGGGTGGTCCCAGTCGAAATCCCGGGTGATGTTGTAGGTGGGGATCGGGAAGGTGAACACGCGGCCCTTGGCATCGCCTTCCATCATCACTTCGATGTAGGCGCGATTGATCAGGTCCATTTCGGCCTGCAGCTCGCCATAGGTGAACGGGCATTCCTCGCCGCCCACATAGGGCACTTCGCCACGCAGGTCCTCGGGGCAGGTCCAGTCGAAGGTGAGGTTGGTGAACGGCGTCTGCGTGCCCCAGCGGCTCGGCACGTTGAGGTTGTAGATCAGTTCCTGGATGTATTGCTTCACCTGCGCATAGCCAAGCCGGTCGGTCCGCACCAGCGGTGCCATGTAGGTATCGAAACTGGAGAAGGCCTGGGCGCCTGCCCATTCGTTCTGCAACGTGCCAAGGAAATTGACGATCTGGCCGATCGCGGCCGAGAAATGCCGCGGTGGGCGGGCCTCCACCTTGCCGGGCACACCGTTGAACCCTTCGTGCAGCAGCCGGCGCAGCGACCAGCCGGCACAGTAGCCGCACAGCATGTCCAGATCATGGATATGGATCGCCCCACTGCGGTGCGCTTCGCCGATGGCGGACGGGTAGACATGGTTGAGCCAGTAGTTGGCGGTGACCTTGCCACTGGTGTTCAGGATCAGCCCACCCAGGCTGAAACCCTGGTTGGCGTTGGCATTCACGCGCCAGTCGGTGCGCTCCAGATATTCGTTGATGCTGTCGGCCACATCGACCACCGTGCGCGTGTCTTCGCGCAGCCGCCGATGCGCCTCCCGGTAGGCGATGTAGGCACGTGCCGTGGCCAGCAGACCTGCAGCCAGCAACGTGTTCTCGACCGCGTCCTGGATGAGCTCGATGCCAGGCGTGGCGCCGGCAGGCAGTCGCGCGACGGCAGTGAGTGCAAGTTCGGCGGCCTTCGCCTCGTCGAATTCGCCGGTGACGGCGCCGGCCTTGGCAAGGGCGTCGGCGATCTTGGTGGCGTCGAACGGCACGATGCGGCCATCACGCTTCTCGACGTACTGCGGGTGCCCGGACATGCTGCAATCCTCAATATCTGCGATCGGATGACAAGCTTAGACACAATATGTTGTGTTTTTCCTCGGCCAAGCCGACATTTCGCCATGTGTTGACCGACATCAAACCTGTGGCGCGGATGCCGGCAGCACACTGCGACAGACGGTCAATATCGTGCATTGGATGGCACCATACGCAGGCCAGACGTTAAGCTGCCATGACAGGCTGAAAGACCATTCCACAGGGGGACCCCGGATGCGCTTCCTAGACAATCTGCAGATCGGCACCAAACTGCTGCTGCTGCTGCTGACCCCGGTGGCCGGCATGCTGCTGCTGGCCGGCACCGCATATTGGGCGAGCGAACGGCTCAATCAGCAGGCGGAACGGATGTATCTGACCAGCGCCAAGCCGCTGTACGAGCTTTCCACCCTGAACAGCCTGTTGCCGCGGATGCGCATCGACGTGATGCAGGCGCTGCTCGACAACGGGCAGGGTGAAAAGACCCCGGCGCAGCGGGCCGACGAGATCGAGCAGGAAAAGGTGCAGGAGATGGCGCGCATGATCGCGGCACTGAAGAGCGTAGCCTCGGACCCTGGGTTTGCCACCCACATCACCGAAGTCGAGACCGAGTTCAACCGGCTGCGTGCCGACAGCATCGCCCCGTTGCTGCGTGCCCTGCGCGCAGGCGACCTTGACGGTGCCCGCGCCGTCTACCCCACCTATATCAAGCAATACCGGGATCTGCGCGACAAGCTCGGCGCGCTGATGCCGGCCCAGCTCAAGCTGGCCGAGGCGGCCCACCAGGATGCCGACGACACCCGGGCCACCGGCCAGCGCATCGTGGCCGTGGTGCTGCTGCTGTGTCTGATCCTGAGCGGGCTGGCCTGGTGGGTGATCAGCCGCGGCGTATCCCGTGCGGTGCAAGGGCTGCGCTTCACCATGGTCAACGCCGCCAAGTCGCTGTCGCTGCTCGAACGCAGCCCGCTGGCGCAGCGCGACGAGCTGGGCGAGGTGGCCCAGGCATACAACCAGCTGATGGACGAAATGCGCAAGGCGTTCGCCCGCGCACGCACCTTCGCCGGCGATGTGATCCGCGGCGCGACCGAAACTGCGCGCACCGCGCACCATGTGGCCGACGGCTCGCGCCAGCAGACCGATGCGGCGCAGGCCATGGCCGCCTCGGTGGAGCAGGTGGCGGTCAGCATCAAGCATGTGGCCACCACGGCCAGCGATTCGGCACAGCGTGCACGCGAGCTGGGCGGGCTTGCCGCCTCGGGTGAAACGGTGATCGGGGAGAACCGCAGCAACATCGATTCGCTGGCCGGCACCATCCGCCGCACCGCCACGTTGACCGAGGGCATGGCGCAGCGCTCGACCGACATCGGCCGCATCGTCGACGCCATCCACGAGATCGCCGAGCAGACCAATCTGCTCGCGCTGAACGCCGCCATCGAGGCGGCACGTGCCGGTGAACAGGGCCGCGGCTTCGCCGTGGTGGCCGATGAGGTACGCAAGCTGGCCGAACGCTCAAGCAAGGCCACCACCGAAATCGGCCAGATGCTGGGCGCGATCCAGAACGACGTGGAGGCGGTGGTGAAGGACGCCAACGTCAACGCCACGCTGATGGAGCGCGGGCTGGGGCTCTCCGAACAGGCGGCAGCGGCATTGCGCGAGATCCATCACGAGGCGACGCGTTCGGTGCAGAACGTCGAAGCGATCGCCCAGGCCACCCACGAGCAGAGCCAGGCCACCGAGGCACTGGCGCAGAACGTGGAGCGCATCGCCAACATGGCCGAGGAGAACAGCCAGGCCATCGCCGCCAGTGCCGACGCCGCCGACCGGCTGGCCGCCTCGGCGCAGTCGCTGGAGCAGGAGATGGGCCGCTTCCGGCTTTGACCCGCGCCCACCGGGCGTGACGCTTGACCCTCGCCACGCCCGGCTGCTAACGTCCCGTCTCATGACGCGCCGCACCAACACCCTGTTCAACATCGCCGCCTGGTGGCTGACAAGCCCCCTGCGGTAGCGCGTTTTCGCCACCGCGGGTCTGCCGCGGTGCGCTGTGTTGTCTCCTCGCCGCGACCTTCCCGCCCACCGAGGAGCCGCCATGCCCCCATCCCCTTCCGCTTCCACGTTCCGTCTGGGCGTCGTGCTCGCCCTGTGCGCGGCGACCGGGTTCGCCTCCAAGGCCATCTTCGTCAAGCTTGCATACCGCTACCAGGTGGATGCGGTCACGCTGCTGACGCTGCGGCTGGCGCTGGCCATGCCGTTCCTGCTGCTGGTGCGGTTATGGCGCGGCGGCAGCGCAGCGCCCATCAGCGGCCGCGACCGTGGCTGGCTGCTGCTGGGCCTGTTGGGCTACTACCTCTCCAGCCTGCTCGACTTCCTGGGGCTGATGAGCGTCAGCGCCAGCCTGGAGCGGCTGCTGCTGATGCTGTACCCCACCTTCACCGTGCTGCTCTCAGCCTGGCTGCTCAAGCAGCGGGTCACCGGCCGCATCGTCACGGCGCTCTCCATCACCTATGCGGGCATGCTGCTGGTGCTGATACCGGATCTGGCACAGGCACGGGCGCATTGGAGCGGTGTGATCCTGGTGCTGCTGTCCACCCTGTCCTATGCGCTGTACCTCACGCTGAGTCCGGCGGTGATCGCCCGGGTCGGCGCGATGCGCTTCACCGAAACGGCGCTGGCGGTGTCCGCGCTGGCGATGGCGGTGCATTTCCTGGCGACGCGGCCGCTTGGTGCGCTGGTGCAGCCGTTGCCGGTGTGGGGCTACGCATTGGCGATCGCGATCCTGGCCACGGTCCTGCCCATCTATGCGCTCGCCGGCGCCATCGTACGCATCGGCAGCAGCCGCACCGCCATCATCGGCAGCATCGGCCCGGTGCTGACCATCGTGCTGAGCATGGGCGTCCTGGATGAGCGGCTGGGCTGGCTGCAGTGGCTGGGGGCGGCGGTGGTCATCGGCGGTGTCTGGATCGTCGGCAGCAACAAGAAGTAGCGCAGGGATCAGAGCCGGTACTCCAGTTGCAGATCACATGGCTCCCGTTGTGCGATCTCCGGCACGACCTCTTCGGCGGGCAGGCAGCCCATCGCGCTGTAGAACGCGTAGGACTCCAGCGACGAGTGCCCGGAGATGTACAGCCGCGCAGCGCCCCATCCACGCGCCTGGCGCGCCGCCTGCAACAACAGTCGCCGTCCCAGCCCGCGGCCGCGCCATGGCTGCGACACGTGCAACTGCAGCAGCTGGACATACTGGCCATGGCGCCCCAGCGGCGGGCGGCACAGCGTGGCAAACGCGACCACCTGCCCGCCCACCTCGACCACCCACGCCGCACCGCCCGCCGCCAGGCTGTGGCGCAGATCGGTCGCGACGATGTCCTGCAGCGTGGCCGCATCCCAATGCTCCTCGAAGCGCACCGGCTGCAGCCGCCATCGACCGTGCGGGCCGCGCCAGGCCTGTTCGACCGTTTGCGCACGCACGAAGCCCGCCAGCAGCTGTGGATGCAGATCGTCCAGGCCGAGCGGGCGCAGCACCATGTCACGATCGCTGTTCATCGCCTGCCGCCCCACCCGCCTGACCGCCCCCGCGCATCCCGATCCGCCACCAACCTCACCACCCTGTGCAGCAATGCCATCGATGTACACCCATAAAAGAAAATACTGTCCCACATCGCGGGCACTGCAGGCTTGAGGACCGGCAAAGCAGGTCCGGAACCGGCGCAACAGCGCAAGCCGGGGCAACAGCAGGCCGGCAAACGCCGTGGGCTATCCATACACTTTCTTTTCCGGCATCGACCGACAGGATCGACATGCATTACGACTTCACCACCTGTGCCGCGCGCGGCGTGACCGACAACATCAAGTGGAACCGCTATGCCGACCGTGATGTGCTGCCGCTGTGGGTGGCGGACATGGATTTCGCCTGCGCGCCGCAGATCACCGCCGCCCTGCAGGCACGCGTCGCCGCAGGCAGCTTCGGCTACAGCGAGCCGACCGACGAGGTGATCGCCGCGCTGTGCCTTGCGCTGCGGCGCGACTACGGCTGGGAGATTGCACCCGAGTGGCTGATCCCACTGCCCGGCCTTGTCACCGGCCTGAACGTGGCATGCCGCACCGCGGCCGGCGCGGCAGATCCAGTGCTGACCGCGACGCCGGTATATCCGCCGTTCATGTCGGCCACGCATTTTTCGGGGCGGCCGCTGATCAAGCTGCCGCTGCTGGAGCCGGACGGCAGCGCCGGCTGGCGCTGGGACCTGCCGGCGCTGGCCGCCGCGGCGCCCACGGCACGCACCTTGCTGCTATGCCATCCGCACAACCCCGTGGGACGCGCCTGGCGCCAGGAGGAGCTGGCCGCACTGGCGGACATCGCGCGGCAGAACGACCTGCTGGTGGTCAGTGACGAGATCCACTGTGACCTGCTGCTGGAACCGGGCGCGCGCCATACGCCGTTCGCCAAACTTGCCCCTGATCTGGCCCACCGGACCATCACCCTGATGGCCCCGTCCAAGACCTACAACATCGCCGGTCTCGGCTGCGCCTTTGCCGTGATTGCCGACCCGGCGCTGCGCCACGCATTCCAGCATGCGATGCGCGGCATCGTGCCGCATGTGAACCTGCTGGGCTACGTGGGGGCGGCCGCGGCCTATCGCGATGCCACGGACTGGCGCACGCAGCTGCTCACCGTGCTGCGCGGCAACCGCGAGCGCGTGGTGAGCGCAGTCCACGGCATGCCCGGCCTGAAACTGGCACCGCCCGAAGCGACCTATCTGGCCTGGATCGACTGCCGCCCGGCAGGGCTGACGCAGCCCCAGCGCTTTTTCGAGGCGGCCGGCGTGGGCCTGTCCGACGGCGCCGATTTCGGCGCACCGGGTTTCGTGCGCCTCAATTTCGGCTGCCCCGCGCCGGCGCTGGACGAGGCACTGGCGCGGATGGCCCGCGCGCTGCAGCAGGCGCGCTCAACCTAGGCGGTCCCCACCTGGCAACTGCGCCGGCCAGCACGTGCGGCGCAGTCCCGACCCGATGCAGACTTGGCCGACCTTGCGGGGCCGTCGCATGGGCGCTGCCGCCGTGGCAGGGGCTGCGGTAAGCTCATCTCACGCATCATTCGGGATATACCATGGCCGAGCACGACCTGATCCGTTACGGTTTCGACGACATTTCCCGGCCAGGCGACCGGGAGGCCTACGCGCGCGAACAGGCACTGCTGATGCGCTACAACGATCCGCAGACCAGTTGGGACGAGCGGCACACGCTGCTGCGCGAACTGGTCGAGTGTGGCGAGGACAGCAACGTGATCGCACCGTTCTTCGTCGCCCGGGGCGATCGCGTCCGCCTGGGCAGGAAGGTGTTCATCAACGGTGGTGTGCTCATCTCCGGCGGCGCCCAGGTGGAAATCGGCGACTACACGCTGATCGCCCCGAGTGCCCAGCTGCATACCGTCACCCACCCGGTCGATCCCACCGAGCGCCAACGCTGGGCATTCTGGGCCAAGCCGATCCGCATCGGCCAGAACGTCTGGATCGGCGCCGGTGCAATCATCTGCCCGGGGGTGAGCATCGGCGATCACAGCGTGATCGGCGCAGGCAGCGTGGTCACGCACGACGTGCCCGCCTGTGTCCTGGCGGCAGGCAACCCCTGCCAGGTGGTGCGCCAACTCGATCCGCCGGACATGTCCACCCTGTACGAGCTGCGCGAGCGCACCTGATACCCGCCACCGCTGTGCATCCAGCCGGTGCAATGCCGGCTGGCAGGCAACGCGCACCCTGACGCCGGGCCGAAAAAAAAACGCCAGCCCGAAGGCCGGCGTTGAATCAGAGGATGGAAATGAAACCAGGCAAACCCCGGCCGCATTCGCGAATGCATTCTGCTTAGACCTTTCAATATCAGTCAATCGTAATATGCTGCTGCGCGGCCCTCCAACCGACAACTGCACAAAAGCAGCACATCAACGGTTGCTCTGTCAACAAAATCGCCCGATCAGCCAGCCTGCCCGTAAGCCTCAAGTCTGCTGCATCTGCCTCTGATGCCAGAAATCCACCCCAGATCCGTGTATCGGGCGCTGTCTCATGTCGAACCCGGCCCGGAAGTCGTTCGAATACGATCGGGATTACATGGCGCGTGAAGCTGAAACGGCTGAAGCATGGGTTGAAAGTGTCAATCTGACGTCCACTATCTCGGTGCCGACAACGCTTATGGTTTACTCGGCCCGTCCCGCCAAGGCGATTGGCATGGACGACAGCCCGCTTGCCTGATGTCGCTGTCCTGACGTGCCTGCTCAAACGCCAGGCGGCAGCGTGTCGCTGCCCTGGATGGCAGCTCGCACAGGCCACCCGGACCGGCACATTGACAGTGCCACCGCACTGCTACGGCAGGCAGCGCCGCAATGCCCCCGCAGTCAATCCGTGCATGCGCTGTGCCGCACCCACGGGCCATGCCCCTTCGGCTGACCCAGGGTCGTGCCTCCCGGTGAAGGCAGCGCCGCTCCCCGCTCCTTCCAGCACCGATGCGTCGCGACGGCAGCTTGGATGCGTTCCTCCGGTCGGCATGCTTACGAACATCGGGGTTGATTCGGTACAATTGCCCCTTTTTTGCTTGAGGGCCAACGACATGGTGCAGGTAGGCATCGTCATGGGCAGCAACAGCGACTGGGAAGTGATGCGCCATGCCGCCGAGCAGCTCAAGGCATTCGGCATCGTCTTCGAGTGTCGCGTGGTGTCCGCGCATCGCACGCCCGATCTGATGTTCGAGTACGCCGAGACCGCCGCGGCTCGCGGCCTGAAGGCGATCATTGCCGGGGCGGGCGGCGCAGCGCATCTGCCGGGCATGCTGGCGGCCAAGACCGTGGTACCGGTGCTGGGTGTGCCGGTGCCGTCCAAGTATCTGCGCGGCGAGGATTCGCTGCTGTCCATCGTGCAGATGCCCAAGGGCGTGCCGGTGGCCACTTTCGCCATCGGCGAGGCCGGCGCGGCGAATGCGGCACTGTTTGCAGCGGCGATGCTGGCGGGCGGGACACCTGCGGTCGCGGCGGCATTGGCCGACTTTCGCGAGCGCCAGCGCCAGAACGCACTGGCGATGACCCTGCCCGAGGTATGAACCGGCAGGCCGAACGCTGGGCCCGGATCCATGCCCAAGGCTGGCGACGCGCCGTGTTCTGGCGCGGCACGCTCGGCTGGGGCTGCAGTTTCGCCGTGCTGTTCTCGGCGGTGGAGCTGATGACCGCCCGCACGGCCGACTATCCCGCCGCCGTGCTGGCCAACCTGCCGTTCGGGCTGGTGGCCGGCACGATCTATGGCTGGGCCCTGTGGGGCTATTGCCAGTTGCAGCACCTGAAACAGAAACACGCCAAGGAAGAAGAACTACCGTGAAGCCGATTCTGCCGCCGGCCATGCTCGGCATCCTCGGTGGCGGCCAGCTGGGCCGCATGTTCGCCGTCGCCGCCCGCACCATGGGCTACCGGGTGACGGTGCTCGATCCCGATCCGGCCGCGCCGGCCGCGGCCTTTGCCGATGTCCACCTGTGCCGGCCCTATACCGACGAGGCCGCGCTGCATACGCTGGCGGACTCCTGCGCCGCCGTCACCACCGAATTCGAGAACGTCAACGCCGATTCGATGCGCTGGCTGGCCGCGCAAGGCGTGCCGGTCTCGCCGTCGGGCGATTGCGTGGCCATCGCGCAGGACCGCATCGCCGAGAAGACCTTTGTCCGCCAGGCTGGCCTTGCCACCGCGCCGTTCCTGGCCGTGCGCACCGCGCGCGATCTGGAGGGCGATCTGTCGCCCTACCTGCCCGGCATCCTCAAGACTGCGCGACTGGGCTACGACGGCAAGGGCCAGGCCCGGGTGGAAACCGCCGAAGCCGCCCGCTATGCACTTTCCGAATTCAAGCACCAGCCCTGCGTGCTGGAAAAGCTGATGCCGTTGCAGACCGAGATCTCGGTCATCGTCACCCGCAGCGCCAGGAACGAGGTGACGAGCTTTCCGGTGGCGGAGAACCAGCACGCCGGCGGCATCCTGGATGTCTCCATCGTGCCGGCACGGGTGCCGGCCGGGGTGGCCGAGCGTGCCCGGGCGATGGCGATGCAGTTGGCCGAAGCGCTCGACTACGTCGGCGTGCTGGCGGTGGAGTTCTTCGTGCTGCAGGACGATACGCTCGTCATCAACGAAATGGCGCCGCGGCCACACAACAGCGGCCACTACACGCTCGATGCCACCCTGACCAGCCAGTTCGAACAGCAGGTCCGGGCGATGTGCGGGCTGTATCCGGGCCGCACCGAGCTGCTCTCGCCGGTGGTGATGGTCAACCTGCTGGGCGATGTGTGGGGCGAAACGGGCGAGGAGCCCGATTGGGAGATCCTGCTGACCGCACCCAATACCAAGCTGCACCTGTATGGCAAGGCCCAGGCGCGCATCGGGCGCAAGATGGGCCATTTCAACGTGCTGGCCGCCAGTGCCGAAGATGCGCTGGAACAGGCCCAGGCCATCCGCGAGACCCTGCCCCGGCGCGGTTGAGGCCCGCCAGCGGCGGCGCTGCCCAGGCCGGACGCGGGGCAGGCGTCGGCAGCGCGGACAACACCCGGCGCCGCAGTGCCGGCAAGCCGTGCGACACATCCTGAACCGCGCTGGATCAGACGTGCTTCGCTCGCCGACAGTGCGGGTGGTACGGCACGTGGGCGCGGCGTGCTCAGCACGGTCTGGTCGGGGCGCTCAGCGCGCCGCCAGCCAGCGCGCGGCATCAAGCGCGAAGTAGGTGAGGATGGCGTCGGCGCCGGCGCGCTTGAATGCCAGCAGCGATTCCAGCACCACCGGCGCTTCGGCAAGCCAGCCGTTCTGGATCGCCGCGCGCAGCATCGCGTACTCGCCCGAGACCTGGTAGGCAAAGGTGGGCACGCCGAATTCATCCTTCACCCGCCGCACCACGTCCAGATACGGCAGCCCCGGCTTGACCATCACCATGTCGGCCCCTTCGGCCAGATCCTGCGCCACCTCATGCAGCGCCTCGTCGCCGTTGGCCGGATCCATCTGGTAGGTGAACTTGTTGCCCTTGCCAAGGTTGGCCGCCGAGCCGACCGCATCACGGAACGGCCCATAGAAGGCCGAGGCGTATTTGGCCGAGTACGCAAGGATGCGGGTGTGCACGAAGCCGTGCGCCTCAAGCGCCTGCCGGATGGCACCGATGCGCCCGTCCATCATGTCCGATGGCGCCACCACGTCGGCACCGGCCCGGGCATGGCACAGCGCCTGCCGGACCAGCGCGGCCACCGTCTCGTCGTTGAGCACATAGCCGCTGTCGTCGGCCAGGCCGTCCTGGCCGTGGCTGGTGTAGGGGTCGAGCGCCACGTCGGTGATCACGCCAAGCTGCGGAAAGGCGGCCTTGAGTGCGCGGACCGCGCGCGGCACCAGCCCGTCATCGTTCCATGCCTCCTTCGCGTCCTCGCTCTTGAGTGCCGGCTCGGTGACCGGGAACAGCGCCAGCGCCGGAATGCCGAGCGCGACCGCCTCGGCGGCCGTTTCCAGCAACAGGTCGATGCTTTGCCGCACCACGCCGGGCATCGAGGCGATGGCTTCGCTGCGCTGGCTGCCGTCCAGTACGAAGACCGGCAGGATCAGGTCCGCCGCGCTCAGCGCATGTTCGCGGATCAGGCGGCGCGAGAAGTCGTCGCGGCGCATCCGGCGTGCACGCCAGGCCGGATAGGGACGGGAAACGGGCATGGTTCTACTCCGGGTGATCGGACAAAAAGGCGATTCTACGCGAGCGGGGTTGGCAACAACGAGGGTTCCCGGCGGGGCAAAGGGGTCTTTACAATCGTCCCCATTCATCCCTTGGAGCAGCCCGTGTCCCCACCGGATTCGCTAACCCGCCTTTGCCGGATCGCGCGCCAGGTCGCCGCCGATGAGATCATGCCGCGCTTTCTGTCGGTGACCATCGAAAAGAAGCATGACGGCACCTTGTTCACCGAGGCCGACCTAGCCACGCAACGCGCCTTGACGCGCCTGTTGCCCGAACTCGTGCCCTGCCCGGTGCTGGGCGAGGAAATGAGCGAGGCACACCAGCAGGCACTGTGGCAGGAGAATCCCGATGGGCTGTGGGTGGTCGATCCGATCGACGGCACCACCAACTTCGCACACGGCCTGCCGTACTTCGCCGTCTCGATCGCGCTGATGCGGCAGGGGCGCCCGGTACTGGGCGTGGTCTATCTGCCGGTGCTGCAGGAATGCTTCGCCGCCGCCGCCGGACAGGGTGCCTGGATGAACGATGTGCCGCTGCCGTTCGTGACCGAGGAGGTGGCGATGGCCGACGCGGTGGCCATCGTCGAACCGAAGTGGCTGGGCGGACACCTGCCGACGCGGGTGGCCACCGTGGCCCCATTCGGCAGCTTCCGCAACTTCGGTGCCTCGACGGTGGACTGGTGCTATCTGGCGGCCGGGCGCGTCGACCTGTTGCTGCATGGCTCGCAGAAGCTGTGGGATTACGCTGCCGGTGCGCTGATCGCCGCCGAGGCCGGCTGCCACTACGCCACCTTGTCCAGCGACGACTACTGGAGCCACCGCGTGTGGGGGCGTTCACTGGTCGCCGCGCGGACCGCGGCGCTGTTCGAAAGCTGGAAGGCCTGGGCGCGCGCCAACCGCTGAGCGCCCTGCGTATTGGCGCCATTCCCGGCGCCACGGCCCTGGCGGGGGCCCGATCGCGGCGCCCCGCAGGCCGCAGGGTTCCTGTGACTTTTTTTGCGTTCACCGCCCGCCCCGGACTCGGGCATGCTGTCAGTCGACTGCGGGCGTGACGGCGCCCGCGCCGCACGCTCCGCGGAACCCCATTTCATACAAGGAGCATCGCACCATGGCTGGGGCACAGGCAGCACATCGTATTGTCATCGTCGGCGGCGGGGCCGGCGGGATCGAGCTGGCGACGCGGCTGGGCCGCACGCTGGGGCGGGCAGGCCAGGCGCAGGTGGTGCTGGTCGACGGCGCCGCCACCCACATCTGGAAGCCATTGCTGCACGAGGTGGCCACCGGCGCGCTCAACACCGGCGAGGACGAAGTCAACTATTTCGCGCATGCCTGGCGCAACGGCTATCACTTCGAATACGGCTGGATGACCGGGCTGGACCGCGAGCAGCGCCGGATCACGCTGGCCGAGGTGCGCGACGAGGAAGGCTCGCTGATCGTCGAGGCGCGCAGCATGCCGTATGACACGCTGGTGATCGCGGTCGGCGCGGTCGCCAATGACTTCGGCACGCCCGGGGCGCGCGAGCATTGCATGTTCCTCAACAACCCGGCCGAGGCCGAGCGGCTGCGCAAGCGCATCCTGGCGCTCACCTTCGCCGCCAGTACCCGCGTCAATCCCGGCACGCCGCTGCGGATCGCCATCATCGGCGCCGGTCCGACCGGCGTCGAGCTGGCGGCCGAGATCCACCATACCATCTGCGAAATGCACCACTACGGCGCCAATTTCAGCCCGACACAGCTGGAGATCACGCTGATCGAGGCCAGCGAGCGCATCCTGGCCGCCGCGCCGCCGGCGCTGGCCGACTATGCCCGGGCCGAGCTGGAAAAACGCAACATCCAGATCTTTACCCACCGGCGGGTGTCCGAGGTGGCGCCCGGCCAGGTGATGCTGGCCGACGGTACCTGCCTCGCGGTGGACGTGGCGGTGTGGGCAGCCGGGGTCAAGGGTGCGCCGTGGCTGTCCGGGTTGGGGCTGGCGGTCAACCGGCACAACCAGATCGAGGTGAACGCCACGCTGCAGACAGCGGCCGACCCGGCGATCTTCGCGCTGGGCGATTGCGCCAGCGCGCCGGACGGCGAAGGCGGCCCACCGTTGCCGGCCACCGCCCAGGTGGCGCACCAGCAGGCGGCATGGTTGGCACAGGCGCTGGCCGACCAGTTGGCCGGGCGCAAGCCCAAGCCCTTTGTCTTCGAGCCGCAGGGCATCATGGTGTCGCTGGGCAAGCACACCGCGGTGGGCAGCCTTGCCGCCATCATCGGCCCCAAGCGCGACTACTACGTGGCCGGGCGCAGCGCCAAGCTGATCTATACCTCGCTCTACCGCATCCACCAGGCCACCTTGCATGGCTGGGTGCGCACCGTCCTGCTGTGGATCGGCGACAAGCTGCGCCGCGTGGCACGGCCAGCGATCAAGCTGCACTAACACGACGGCACGACCACAGCAGCGCGCACGGTTGCGCCTGCCATCGTGAAACCGGCCCGCCCACTGCAGCACGGGGCGCACCGCAAGCGGGTGCGGCCAGCCGGTCTGGTTGGCGGCGCTAAGACAAGCCCGCCATGTCCTCAGCGCGGTGGCAGGCCACCTGCCGGCCTGCCACTTCGCGCAGCGGTGGCACCTCGGCACGGCAACGCGCCTCGGCATAGGGACAGCGGGTATGGAAAGCGCAGCCGCTGGGCGGATCGAGCGGCGAGGGCAGCTCGCCGGTGAGCTGGATCTTGATGCGCCGGTCCTGGGGCCGGATGGTCGGCGTGGCCGACAGCAGCGCACGGGTGTACGGGTGCAGCGGCTGGGCGTAGAGGGTCGGTCGGGGTCCGTATTCCACGGTGCGGCCAAAGTACATCACCATCACCTCGTCGGCCACGTGCTCCACCACCGCCAGATTGTGGCTGATAAACACGTAGCTCGTGCCCAGCTGCTGCTGCAGGTCCATGAACAGATTGAGGATCTGCGCCTGGATCGAGACGTCGAGCGCCGAGGTCGGCTCGTCGGCGACCAGGATGCGCGGCTGCAGGATCATCGCGCGGGCAATCGCCACCCTTTGACGCTGTCCGCCGGAGAACATATGCGGGTAGCGCTCGGCGTGCTCCGGACGCAGCCCTACCGTCTCGACCATCTGCGCCACCCGCGCGCGGCGCTCGGCGCGGGTCAGCGTGGTGTTGAGCTTGAGCGGCTCCTCCAGCATCGCCGCCACGGTCTTGCGCGGATTGAGCGAGGCATACGGGTTCTGGAACACCATCTGCACCTGCGGGCGCAAGGCGCGCAGTGCGCCGGCATCCGCCCTGGCCACATCCACCCCGGCCAGGGTCAGATGGCCGCTGGTCGGGGTTTCGACCAGTGTGAGCTGGCGCGCCAGCGTGGATTTGCCGCAACCCGATTCGCCCACCACCGCCAGCGTGCGGCCCGGTGCCAGCGTGAACGACACATCGTTGAGCGCCCTGACGGTGGCGCTGCCACGCATGAAACCGCGCCGCACCATGTAGTGGCGCGACAGCGCGCTGGCGATCAAGACGGGGGTATCGCTCATCGCAACGGCCTTCCTGTGTCGTCGAGCGGTTTGATGCAGCGCGCCAGTGCGCCGCCGGCCGCGATCAATGCGGGATGGGCCTCGGCGCAGGCCGCTTCGGCGTAGGGGCAGCGCGGCGCCAGCAGGCAGCCGGCCGGGCGGTCGTGGCGGCCTGGCACCACGCCGGGCAGCGTGACCAGTCGGTGCGCTCCCTTGTTGTGCTCCGGAATGGCGGCGAGCAGCGCCTGGGTGTAGGGATGGCGCGGCGTGGCGAACAGCTGCGGCACTGCCGCGGCCTCGACGATCTCGCCGGCGTACATCACCGCCACCCGCTGCGCCACTTCGGCCACCACCGCCAGATCGTGCGTGATCAGGATCAGCGCCATGTCGCGCTCGCGCTGCAGCTGCACCAGCAACGCCATGATCTGTGCCTGCACCGTCACATCCAGCGCCGTGGTCGGCTCGTCGGCGATCAGCAGCTTTGGATTGCAGGCGATCGCCATCGCGATCATCACCCGCTGGCTCATCCCGCCGGAAAGCTGGTGCGGGTAGGCAGACAGCCGCGATGCCGCCGCCGGGATCTCCACCTGTTCCAGCAACGCAAGCGCCCGCGCCCGCGCCGCCGCCCCGCGCAGTCCTTCGTGCACCCGCAACGTTTCGAGCAGCTGGTCGCCCACGGTGTAGGCCGGGTTCAGGCTGGAGAGCGCATCCTGGAAGATCATCGCGATGTCCTTGCCGACGATGCCGCGCTTGTCGCGTGCCTTCATCGCCAGAAGGTCGCGACCGTCGAAGCGCAGGTGGTCGGCGCTGACCCGGCCCGGCGCGTCGATCAGCCCCATCAGTGCCAGCATGGCAACGCTCTTGCCCGAACCCGATTCGCCGACGATGCCAACGATCTCGCCCGCGTCGACCTGCAGATCGACGCCCGCCACCGCGCGAAAGGGGGTGGGGCCGGCGCCGAAGCGCACGTCGAGGTTCCGGATATCCAGCAGCATGCCGCCCTCAGTCATGTTGTTTGAGCCGCGGGTCCAGCGCGTCGCGCAGACCGTCGCCCATCAGGTTGAGCGCCAGCACCGTCAGCAGGATGGCAAGCCCCGGCATGGTCACCACCCACCAGGCACGCTCGATGTAGTCGCGTGCGGCCGCCAGCATGGTGCCCCATTCGGGCAGCGGCGGTTGCGCCCCGAGGCCGAGGAAGCCCAACGCCGCCGCATCGAGGATGGCCGACGAGAACCCCAGCGTTGCCTGCACGATCAGCGGTGCCATGCAATTGGGCAGCACAGTGTCGAACATCAGCCGTAGCGTGCCGGCCCCGGCCAGCCGCGAAGCCACTACATAGTCGCGGGTCAGCTCGGCCATCGCCGCGGCACGCGTCAGGCGCACGTACGAGGGCAGCGCGACGATGGCGATGGCCAGCATGGTGTTGGCCAGGCCCGGGCCGAGCACGGCGACGATGGCCACCGCCAGCAGCAGCGAGGGCAGCGCGAGCATGATGTCCATCAGCCGCATGATCGCCACGCCCCAGCCCCGCGGATGGAAGGCGGCCACCAGCCCCAGCACCACGCCAGGCAGCAGCGACAGCAGCACCGAGACGCAGCCGATCCACAGCGATACCCGCGCCCCGTGGATCAGCCGGGACAGGATGTCGCGGCCCAGCTCGTCGGTACCGAGCACAAAGCGCCAGCTGCCGCCGTCGGACCACACGGGTGGATGCAGCAGCGCATCGCGGTATTGCTCGATCGGGCTGTGCGGGGCCACCCAGGGTGCGGCCAGCGCCAGCACCGCCAGCAGCAGCATGAAGCCCAGCGCCGCGCTGGCGCCGCGGTTGCGCAAAAAGCCGCGCCAGGAGGCCGCCAGCGGCGACACCGCGGCAGGCGCGGCCAACGCGGGGGACGTGGTTGTGCTCATCGGCTCACCTTGCATGCCGGATGCGCGGGTTGATCACGCCGTACAGCAGATCGACCAGCAGATTGACGAGGATGATCAGGGTGGCCACCAGCAGCACACCGCCTTGCACCACCGGATAGTCGCGCCGGCCTACGGCATCGATCAGCCACTTGCCGATGCCGGGCCAGGAAAACAGGGTCTCGGTCAGCACCGCCCCGGCCAGCAGCGTGCCCACCTGCAGCCCGATCACGGTGACCACCGGCATCAGCGCGTTGCGCAGCGCGTGCTTGAGGATCACCCGCGCCGGCGACAGCCCCTTGGCACGGGCAGTGCGGATATAGTCCTCGCGCAGCACTTCGAGCATGGCCGAGCGGGTCATCCGGGCGATCACCGCCAGCGGGATGGTGCCCAGCACGATGGCCGGCAGCAGCAGATGGTGCAGCGCCGAGGCGAACGCGCCCGGCTCGCCGGACAGCAGCGTGTCGACCAGCATCAGCCCAGTCACCGGCGTGATGTCATATTCGATGGCGATGCGGCCGGATACCGGCGTCAGCCCCAGCTGCACCGACACCACCATGATCAGGATCAGCGCCCACCAGAAGATCGGCATCGAATAGCCAGCCAGTGCCGCGCCCATCACGCCATGGTCAAGCACGGTGCCGCGCCTGACCGCAGCAAGGATGCCGGCGCAAAGGCCCAGCACCACGGCCAGCAGCATCGCCGCCAGCGACAATTCCAACGTGGCCGGGAACAGCGCGCGGAACTCGTCCAGCACCGCGGTCTGCGTCACCAGCGAGAGGCCCAGGTCGCCATGCGCCAGCCGCCACAGGTAATTCAGGTACTGCTGCCACAGCGGCAGATCCAGCCCCATACGGCGCATGGCCTCCTGGTAGTACACCGGATCGACGTTGCGCTCGCCCAGCAGGATCAGCACCGGGTCGCCTGGAATCATGTGGATCAGCGCAAAGGCGAACACGGTGATGCCCAGAAAGGTCGGCACCACCACCGCCAGGCGCTTGAGCAGGAATCGGATCATCGGGACGGGCCCTCAGGCGGCGGCGCCGCAATGGCGCGCGCCACCGGGTTTACTTCAGGCTCACGCCGTAGAACGAATTGAGCCCCAGCACGCCGATCCTGAAGCCCTGCACGTTGCGGCTCATCGGCTGGTAGAGCGTGGAGTGCGCGATCGGCGTGAACGGCACTTCGCGCTTGAACACCACCTGGGCCTGCTCGTACAGCCGGGCACGCCCGGCCTGATCGGTCAGCGCGCGCGCCTTGACGATCAGCTCGTCGAACGCCTTGTCGCACCACAGCGAGTAGTTGTTGCCCCCCACTGCGGCGCACCCCAGGTTCACGCCCAGCCAGTTGTCCGGATCGCCGTTGTCGCCGCTCCAGCCGATCAGCATGGTGTCGTGTTCGCCGGCCTTGGCACGCTTGAGGTACTCGCCCCATTCATAGGTGACGATCCTGGCATTCACGCCGATCCTGGCCCAGTCGGCCTGGATCATCTCGGCCATCAACTTGGCATTGGGGTTGTAGGGCCGCTGCACCGGCATCGCCCACAGCGTGATGTCGAGCTTGTCGGCACCGGCCTTCTTCAGCAGTGCCTTGGCCTTGTTCACATCGTAGGGGGCATCCTTGAGCGTCTTGTTGTACGACCACTGCGTGGGTGGCATCGGATTGGTGGCGCGCTGCCCGGCGCCCTGGTACACCGCCTTCAGGATGGCATCCTTGTTGATGGCCATGTCGAGCGCCTGCCGCACTTCGAGCCGGTCCAACGGCTTGTGCCTGACGTTGTAGGCCACCCAGCCGAGGTTGAAACCGGCCTGGGTCGGCACCTGGAGCCGGGGATTGGCCTGCATGGCCTTGAGGTCAGCCGGCCGCGGATAGGCCATCACATGGCACTCGCCCTTCTGCAGCTTCTGGTAGCGCACCGAGGCATCCGGGGTGATGGCGAAGATCAGCTTGTCCAGCAGCAGCTCGTCCTTGCGCCAGTACTGCGGATGGGCGTCGAAGCGGATCACCGCGTCCTTCTGGTAGCTCTTGAACACGAACGGCCCGGTGCCGATGGGCTGGGTGTTGATCTGCACCGCCTTGCCGGCCTTGAGCAGCTGATTGGCGTATTCGGCCGACTGCACCGACGAGAACGACATCGCCAGGTTCTGCAGGAACGCCGCATCCACCGCCTTGAGCTTGAAGCGCACGGTATACGGGTCGACCTTGTCGACAGCGACGATGTTGCTGTCCATGCCCATGTCGGTCACATAGGGATACTGTGCCGGCGCAGCCTTGTTGAATGGATGGTTCCGGTCGATGAGGCGCTGGAAGGTGAAGACCACATCGTCGGCATTGAAATCGCGCGTGGGCTTGAAATACGGAGTGGTATGGAATTTCACGCCGCGGCGCAGCGTGAACGTATAGGTCAGGTGATCCGGCGAAACCACCCATTGCTGCGCCAGCCCCGGCCGGATGCTGGTCTTGCCGCGCTCGAACTCGACCAGCCGGTTGAACACGGTCTCGGCCGACGCATCGAAATCGGTCCCGGTGGTGTAGCGGGCAGGGTCAAAGCCGGCAGGGCTGCCCTCGGAGCAGAACACCAGGGTCTTGCCGGCCGCCAGCGTACTGCCGGCCACCAGGATGAGCAGGGCGCCAAGCGCCGGGCCGTAACGATTCATGCGAAGCCTCCTATGCCGGTCGAACAAGGTGCACCGGGAGAAATCCGGAGCAGGTCCTCATCTTGATAAGCGATCGGCCCGCAGAAATCAGGTGAATCCCCACCTTCTGGCGCCCGGTTGCGCTAGCGCAAGGTTATGCGCCAAGGCGGCAGCGGCCTTGCGCGCACTGCGGCGAGGACGCGAACCGGCTGGTGCATCGAGGCCCGGCATGGATGGTAGGGGTGGATATGCAGCCGGCGGGTGCCGTGGATTCACGCCGGGTCTGCCGGCAGGGCGGCATCCGGGCGGCGCAGCATGTCGACATGGTCGATGCCGTCCTCGTCGTAGACCTCGCCCACCGGTACGAAGCCGTGCCGTCCATAGAAGGCGGCAAGGTGTGCCTGGGCCCCGATCCGGTGCGCCATGCCCGGGTAGCGACGCGCCGCCTCCGCCAGGCCCTCGGCCACCAGTGCGTGACCGATGCTGCCGCCACGCGCCGTCGGGCAGACCACCACCCGCCCGATCGAGGGCTCCGGATACTTGCGTCCCGGCGGCACCAGCCGCAGGCAAGCGACGAGGCGTCCGGCGGCATCGTGCCCGGTGAGGTGCAGCGACGGCGGGTCGCAATCGTCAAGGTCGGGATAGATGCAGCGCTGTTCGACGATGAACACCTGCTGGCGCAGGCGCAGGTACTCGAACAGCGCCATCGCGTCGAATCCGTCGAGCGCGCGCCAGCGCCAGCGGATGGCGTGCGGTGTGCCCATCACTGGCCGGCAACCCTCAAAGGCCCAGCCTTTCCTTCCACTTGGCCACCTGGATGCGCACCTGGGCCGGCGCGGTGCCGCCGATATGGTCGCGCGCGGCAATGCTGCCTTCGAGCGTCAGCACGTCGAACACACTGGCGTCGATCAGCGGCGAGAAGCTTTGCAGTTCGATCAGCGACAGGTCGGCCAGGTGCTTCTTCTTGTCCTCGGCGTAGCGCACCGCGAGCGCCACCGCTTCGTGCGCATCGCGGAACGGCAACCCGCGCTTGACCAGGTAGTCGGCGAGATCAGTGGCCGTGGCATAGCCCTGGCGCACCGCACGTTCCATCGCCTCGGGCTTGACCGTCACGCCGGCCATCATGTCGGCATAGATGCGCAACGTATCGGACAAGGTATCGACCGTATCGAACAGCGGCTCCTTGTCCTCCTGGTTGTCCTTGTTGTAAGCCAGGGGCTGTCCCTTCATCAGCGTCAGCAGCGCCACCAGATGGCCGTTGACACGCCCGGTCTTGCCGCGCACGAGCTCGGGCACATCCGGATTCTTCTTCTGCGGCATGATCGAGCTGCCGGTGCAGAAGCGGTCGGCGATGTCGATGAAGCCGAAGCGCGGGCTCATCCAGATGATCAGCTCCTCGGACAGGCGCGACAGATGTGTCATCACCAACGCCGCCGCCGCGGTGAATTCGATGGCGAAGTCCCGGTCAGAGACCGCGTCGAGTGAGTTCTCGCACACCGCCTCGAAGCCCAGCAGCTCGGCGGTGATGCGCCGGTCGATCGGGTAGGTGGTGCCCGCCAGCGCCGCGGCGCCCAACGGCAGCCGGTTGACGCGCCTGCGCGCATCGCTGAAGCGTTCGGCATCCCGGCCCAGCATCTCGACGTAGGCCAGCATGTGATGGCCGAAGGTGACCGGCTGGGCCACCTGCAGATGGGTGAAGCCGGGCATCACCGTCGCGGCATGCTGCTCGGCCAGATGCAGCAACGCGGCCTGCAGCTGGGCGATCAGCTTGACGATGGCGTCGATCGCCCCGCGCAGGTAAAGGCGGATGTCGGTGGCCACCTGGTCGTTGCGGCTGCGTCCGGTATGCAGCCGCTTGCCGGCATCGCCCACTTTCTCGGTCAGCCGGCGTTCGATGTTCATGTGCACGTCTTCGAGGTCCAGCGACCACTCGAAGACACCGTTGCGGATATCGTCCAGGATATCGGCCATACCCGACTGGATGGCGCGGAAATCCTCGTCGGGCAGCACCCCGACGCGGTTGAGCATGGCGGCGTGCGCCAGCGAGCCCTGGATATCCACTTCCGCCATGCGGTTGTCGAAGGTGACCGAGGCGGTATAACGCTTGACCAGCTCGGAAACGGGCTCGTTGAAGCGACCGGACCAGGTCTTGTTGGCGGCGTCCTGCATGGGAGAAATCCTGTACGGCTTTTGAACCAGCGGATTATACGGTCGGTATGGACGCACCGCAGCAACAACGCCGCGCGCTGTGGCACGACCGTATATCGCCGCCGTCGTGATGACTGGCGTTCCACGTATAATCACCGGTTTGACCGCACCGACGCGCCCGTATTGCCGGACGTCGCGGCGACGAACGGAGAGCATCGACGCAATGAGCAAGGATATGAAACGCGCACGCGGCACGGGTGGCAAAGGCGGCGGCTCGTCACTGCTGACCGGTCTGTTGATCGGCCTGCTGGGCGGGGTGGCCGCCGCCGTGGTGCTGGCGTTTTATCTCAACCGCGGCAGCAACCCGTTCACCAGCCCCAGATCGCCGCCGCCCGATGCGATCTCGTCAGCCCCGGCCGCGCAGGGCAAGGGCCCCGAGGTCCTGCGTCCGGGCAGCGGCAAGGACCCCGGCGAGGGGACCGATTTCGATTTCTACAAGGTGCTGCCGGAACTCTCCGAAAACACCGACGCCAAAACCCCAGCCCAGGCGCAGCCCACCCCGGCACCGGCCGAAGCCAGCCCGCCGGCCAAGGTGGAGGCGCCCAAGGGCACCTATCTGCAGATCGGCGCCTTCCAGAATGAGCAGGATGCCGACAATCTGAAGGCCAAGCTGGCGCTGGTGGGGGTGGAAGCCTCGATCTTCACCGCCGACATCCCGGGCAAGGGCGTATGGCACCGGGTGCGGGTCGGCCCGTTCAACAACCTGGGCGACCTGGAACGCACCCGTGACCTGCTCAAGAACAGCGGTGTGGAAAGCACCGC
The DNA here is from genome assembly GCF_025642115.1 of Chitiniphilus purpureus. Classification (GTDB taxonomy): domain Bacteria; phylum Pseudomonadota; class Gammaproteobacteria; order Burkholderiales; family Chitinibacteraceae; genus Chitiniphilus; species Chitiniphilus purpureus. The sequence goes on from NZ_CP106753.1 coordinate 368,038, forward strand.
GGTACGCGGCAACTGACGTTGACACTTGAAGGACAGGAAGGAGAAACCCGATGTTCATCCGTATGATCAAGACCGGCCTCATCACCCTGGGCCTGGTGGCCGGTACGCTGGTGCAGGCCGCCCCGCAGGAAGGCAAGGACTACCAGCGCCTGGCCGCCCCGCAGCCGGTGGCGCAACCCGGCAAGCTCGAAGTGATCGAATTCTTCTGGTACGGCTGCCCGCACTGCTACGCGATCGAACCGCATGCCGAAGCCTGGGCCAAGACCCTGCCCAAGGACGTGAATTTCCGCCGGGTGCACGTGATGTGGCCGGGCCGTGGCGATCTGGAAGGCCATGCCAAGATCTTCGTCACGCTGCAACAGATGGGCCTTGCCGAGAAGCACTCGCTGGCGGTGTTCAACGCGGTGCAGCGCGACCGGCTGGAACTGCGCCGTGAGGAGGTGCTGTTCAACTGGGTCAAGAAGCAGGGCATCGACGTTGCCAAGTTCAAGAGCATCTACAGCGGCTTTGGCATGAGCGTGGCAATCAACAAGCTCGCGCAGGCCACCCAGGCCTACCGCGTCGAGGGCGTGCCGCTGTTCGTGGTCAACGGCAAGTACATGACATCGCCCGGCATGGTCGGCCGCGAGGACAACAGCGTGTTCGCGGTGATCGATGCATTGCTGGCCAGCGAGCGCAAGACCGCACCAGCCGCACCGGCCAAGAAGAAGTAGGCACCGGGCGCGCTCCGGACAGCACGCAGGGCGGGTCATCCCGCCCTGTTTTTTTGTCCCGCCGCCGGGCAGCACGCTGAAAAGCAAAGCGGGCGGGAAAACCCGCCCGCCCTGCCGCCCGTCGTACCGTCAGCCCCGCGCGGTGATAAAGCTGCGGATGTGCCCGAGCAGCTCGTCTTCCTGGTAGGGCTTGCCAAGGAAGACGTTCACGCCCAGTTCGAACGCGTAGTTCTTGTGCTTGTCCGCGGTACGCGACGTGATCATGATGATCGGGATGCCACGCGTCGCCTCGTTGGCCCGGACATTGCGGGTGAATTCGAAACCATCCATCCGTGGCATCTCGATATCCACCAGCATCACCGCCGGATGGATCTCACCCAGCTGCTGCAGGCCATCGACACCATCCTTGGCGGTCACCACCTGATAGCCCTCGCGTGCCAGCAGGCGCCCGGTGATCTTGCGCACCGTCAGCGAATCATCGACCACCATCACCACCGGCGCGGTCTGGAGCTGTGCCGGGGCCACGGTCACCGCGGCATCGCTGCCCTGGCTCGCCGCCACCTCACCACGCGCCAGCAGCGCCAGCGGATTCATGATCAGCACGATATCGCCGTTGCCAAGCACCGTCGCACCGGCAACACCGGGGATGCGTGCCAGCTGCGGGCCGATCGCCTTGACCACCACTTCGACGTTCTTGATCAGATCGTCGACATGCAGCGCCATGCGCGCGGCGCCGGAGCGCAGCAGCAGCACCGTGGAGAAACGCTTCTGCTCGGGCACGGTCTCGCTGTCGCCCATGAGGCGTGGCAGATACGCGAACGGGTAGCTCGAACCCAGCCACTCCTGCGAGCGCGATTCGTACAGGTGCGCCAGCGCTTCCTGCTTCAGTTCCTGCACCTGCTCGATCATCACCGACGGGATGGCATAGACCCGCGGACCGGAACGGACCAGCAGCACCTGGGTCACCGCCAGCGTCAGCGGCAGATGGATGGTGAAGGTCGTGCCCTGGCCGGTTTCGCTTGCCACCTGGATGCGCCCGCCCAGGTTGCCGATCTCGTTCTTGACCACGTCCATGCCGATGCCACGGCCGGAAAGCTGGGTGACCGACGAGGCGGTGCTGAAGCCCGGCTCGAAGATCAGCTGCATCAGATCGCGGTCGTTCAGGCGCTGTTCGGGCGTGATCAGCCCGCGTTCGAGTGCCTTGGCACGGATGCGCTCCAGGTTGAGGCCACGGCCGTCGTCCTTGATGGTCAGCACCAGCTCGTTGCCTTCCTGGCGCACTTCGATCAGCACTTCGCCGAAGTCGCTCTTGCCGGCATCCAGACGCTCCTCGACCGTTTCGAGACCGTGGTCGATCGCGTTGCGCAGCATGTGCTCGAACGGCGAGACCATCTTCTCCAGCACACTGCGGTCGATTTCGACGCGCCCGCCGCGCAGCTCCAGGTTGACCTTCTTGCCCACTTCCTTGCCGGTCTGGCGGGTCAGCCGGTACAGCCGGTCGGCCACGCTGGAGAACGGCACCATGCGCACGCGCATCAGGCTCTGCTGCAATTCCTTGGTCATGCGCGCTTGCGCGGTCAGCGCCAGCGACGATTCGTCCAGGTTCTTCAGCAGGTTGTGCTGGATGGTCGAGACGTCGTTCACACTTTCGGCGATGAAGCGGGTGATTTCCTGCAGCCGGCTGAAGCGGTCGAACTCCAGCGGGTCGAACGCCTCGTGCTTGCCTTCCACTTCCTTGGTACGCGCCACGATCTGCGATTCGGACTGGATTTCCAGCTCGCGCAGCTGCCCGCGCAGCCGGGTGACGTTCTCGGTCAGATCGAGCAGCGAGGTCTTGAGCGCAAGCATCTCCGACTCGATACGGGCACGCGCGATCGCCACCTCGCCGGCCTGGTTGACAAGGTTGTCGACCAGTTCGGATTTGACGCGGATGGTCGCCTTGCCGTCCGACTCGGTGGTGGCAAGCAGCTGCTGCGGCAGCACCGGCGCCGCGGCCGGCTGGCCGGACTGCGGCTGAGACCCGGCCTGCTCGGCCTGCGGAGCTTGGTTGCGGCCGGCCAGTTCGTCGAACAGCGCCGAGATCAGGTCGTAGTCGACCTCCAGTTCGTCCAGCAGCGCCTGCGACAGTGTCTCACCCGCTGCCAGCAGCCGCGATTCCATCCGGTGCGTGGCTTCGCCGATGCGCATCGCACCGGACATGCGCGCGCTGCCCTTGAGCGTGTGCAGCGTGCGCTTGAGTTCGTCGGCCTGGCTGGTCTCGCCCTGGTGCAGCGTGCGCAGCTGGTTGCCCACGCGCGGCAACAGTTCGTCCGCCTCCTCGATGAACACCGGCAGCAGTTGTTCATCGATTTCGTCGACCAACGCGTTGTCGAGGTCCGCACGGCGCTCGACGAGACTCTGGTCGCCGCCGAGCAGATCGTGCAACGGCGGCAGGGTGGTCTCGTCAGGCACCGCATCGCGGCCGGGCGGGGCCGGGAGGATATCGGCCGGCTCCTGCGCGACAAGGCCGATGCCCATCGCGGCATCGAGCGCGGCGGCCACCTGCGCATCCTGCGCCCGGATCCAGTCGGCATCGTCCTGCGGCCCGGCATGCGGCGCCTCATCGGTCACGGATGGCGCGGCGCCATGGGCCTGTGCATCGACCAGTGCGATGGCTTCGTCCAGCGCTGCGGGGAATTCCGGCACTGCCGGGGCTTCCTCAAGCGACAGCGTGAACGGTTCGTCCTCGACCGGCTCGGTCGCAAGCTGCGTCGTGCCGGCAGCGTCCGGCACCACACCACCGGCTTCGACCTGGGGCTCGTCCGGCAATGCATCGAGCGACAGCGTGAGCGGCTCGTCTTCGCCCGGCAGTTGCGATGCGGCCGCTTCGTCCTGCACCACCGCCAGCGCTTCGTCCAGGGCAATGGCAAGATTCTCTTCCGGCAACGGGGCGAACGGATCGATGGCCACGTCGTCGGCCTGCCCTGCGTCATCGGCCGGCACCGTGGCCTGCTCCGGCGCCACCGGCAGCTCGGGCAGCGCCTGCGGCTCGTCCGCCAGCGCCGGCTCGCCTGCCATCGCGGCATCGAGCAGCGCTGCCAGATCGTCGTCGAATCCGGTCGACTGCGCAGGTTCCTCCGGCAACAGCCGGGCCTCGCCCTCGTTTGCCGGTGCTGCCGCGTCGGTCAGCGTGATCCCGTCAAGCTCGGCCAGTTCGGGCAGTGCCTCGTCCAGATCGTCCTCGGGCAGATCGAACGACAGCGCCCCGGCATCCTGCGTGTCGTCGGCGGCGACCGTTTCCGGCCCCAGGTCGAGGCTGATCTCGCCCAGGTCGAGCGCACCCGGTGTGGCGGATTCCTGTACCGGCGGCAGCGCGTTTTCATGCAGTGCATTGAGCGCCGCCAGCTCGTCCTGCGGGCTGTCGGGCGCGTTGAGCCTGAAGATCGCCTCAAGCATGCCGTCGATGCGCTCGATGGCCGCGATCAGCGGCGTTGCATGCTCGCTGGGATGGTTGCCCAGCTCCTGCACCGCGTGCTCGAGCGCATAGGCAAGCTCGCCCAGCGGGCGGAAACCCGCGGTGGAGGCGATGCCGCCCAGCGTATGGGCGCTGAGCAGGAAATCGGAGGGCAGCGCCTCGCCCGCTTCCAGCCGGGCGCGGCCATCCCGCAGCCTTTGCAGGTGGTGCCCCGCCTCGTCGCGGAAGATGGTGAACAGCGTGTTGGAGACCGCCACGTCGCCGACCCGTATCTCGTCGGCAGCCGTCTCGGGCAATGCCTCGTCGACTTCCAGCGTGGGTGCTTCGCTGTACGCCTCGGCCGGCGGTGCCTGCTCCAGGCCCTGGCGCAGTGCCTCGGCGCGTGCCTGCAGGCCGGCGGCGTCGACCTGGGCCGTGCCGGTCTCGGACAGCTCGGCCACCCATCGGATGAAGGCGGTATGCGCCTCGGCGATCAGATCGAGCAGCGCCCCGGATGCGGGGTGTTCGGCCTGCAGCCATTTGTTGAGCACCTGCTCCACCGCCCAGGCGGCTTCGCCCAGATGGTTGAGACCCACCATGCGGCCACTGCCCTTGAGCGTATGGAACCCGCGGCGGATCACGGTCAGCGCTTCGCGGTCGTGCGGCGCATGACGGCAGGCGGTGAGGTGATGGTCGATGGCGGCGAGCACATCCACCGCCTCTTCGAGGTAGACCTCGAGCAGCTCGGCGTCGATGGCGGCGTCCGATTGCGGCAGCGGGCGTGCCGGCGGCGCGGGCTCGGCCAGTGGGACCGGCTCGGCGGCCTCGGGGGTGAGCGGCGGTTCGGCCTCCAGCGTCGCGGCCACTTCGTCAGGCGCCTGCGGCACCACGCTCGATCCGGCAAGACGCGCAAGCGCGGGGCCGATCAGCTTGTCGGCCTCGGCGCCATCCTGTTCCAGTGCGTCCACGTAGAAACCGAGGCTGGACAGGCCTTCGGCCAGATCCTCCAGCTCCTTGCCACTCGGGGTCTCCTCGCCGATGGCGTACTGCTGGATACGCTGCTGGCAAAGCTGCAGCAGCAGCACCGCTTCGGCGCGGTCCAGCATCATCAGCGCACCCTGCAACTGGCGCAGGCATACATCCAGCTTGCCAAGCTCGGCATGGCGGCCCGGATCGCGGAAATAGCCGTCCAGCGTCTCCTCGATCACCTGCAGATTGCTGCGCATCTCCTGCGCAAGCTGCGCCAGCAGCAGCTTTTCCTGTGCTTCACGGCTGACCGCATCCAAGTGCGGCAATGCCAGCTCGGTACTGCCCGGCTCGGCCAGCCGGCGGCGCATCGCTGTCGCCTGTTCGGCAAAGTCGGGCGCGATCGTGGGATAGATGGCGAGCGCGTTGTCGGCCAGCAGCAGCGCGGTCGCCATTTCCAACGCGTCGTTCTCGCCGACGGCGCCGCCCTTGAAACGGTTGACGGCGTCGTCCACTCCGGCCCACAGGTCATCAAGCCCGGCGATATTGAGCGCGCGGCTGCGCTCCGTCAGCCGGGCCAGCTCCTGGGTCAGCGCCGGCAGGCGCTCGCCCTGGCCGCCAGCCACGCGGCTCCACAGTTCCTTGGCGGTCGCGAGTTCCTCGCGCAGCGCCCGCGCTTCGCGCCGGCGGTCTTCCGCCTCCGGGCTGAGCGTATCGCCGTAGTGACCGGGCAGCAGCGTGTAAAGCTCGAAGGCACGGGCCAGGTGCCCGCCCAGGTGCTGGTTGTCCTCCACATGCGAGAGCACGTACAACAGGTCGCGGAACAGCCGTTCAGCCACCTTGCCCGAGCCATCGGCCAGCCGGCGCAGTTGCAGGTTGAGCCGCATCAGCAGCTGCTTGAGGTCGATATCGCTGTGCGGTCCGCTGCGGGCCAGCGCATCGAGCACGCCGGCGGCGGTCCACCAGAAGGTGCGCACCACGCCTGTCTGCGACGCGGCGAGTTCCGACAGCGAACGGGCCATGCTCACCGCAGCCGAGGCTTCGGTATCGGCGTTGCGCAGCCAGTGCAGCAACCCGGCCTCGAAGCGGCGGCGCTGCTGCTTGACGAAACCGCTCCAGTCGCCGGACGCAACCGGGCGCGCCGGCAGGCCGGGTGGCAGCGTCAGTTCGGAGAACTGCGGAAAGAAAAGCTCGGAGCCGCTGGGGCTGGCACCGCGCGTCTCTGCCAGTTCCGCAAAGCGGCCCGCCAGTGCCAGTGGCACATTGGGCGCACCGGCGGCAATCCGGTCCAGAAAGCCGCAGGCATCGGCGATGGCGCTGCAAGCCAGCGTCACGGCATCACTGTTGGCCTGGTCGCGCGCGATCGCCGCGACCAATTGTTCGACTTCCTCGCAAAAACGGGCAAGACCGGCCAGCTCCACCATTTCCAGCGCACCGACGGCCTGGTGCAGGTGCGTCTGCGCGTGCTTGAGGTAGGCGGCGTCAGGCTCGGACTGGTACTTGCGAAGCGATTCGGTGGCGCGGGACAGCGTCTGTTCGAGCTCTCCCTTCAGCCAGACCAGCGAGCCCTGGTCGAATTCGGTATGCGCGCTCATGCTTGTGTTCTCATAGCGATGCCGGCTGCGGGGGGACGGCGCCGCAACGGCGCCGCGGTAGGACCCATCTGGATCAGTTCAGCTTGAAGCCCGATACCGAGTCCTTCAGTTCCTGCGCCAGCGTGGAGAGCTGTCCCACCACGGTTGCCGACTGCTTGGTGCCGCGCGTGGTCTGGTCGGTAATCGCGAGAATGTCGCGCATCGACGTGTTCACCTGTGCCGCCAGCGCGGTCTGGTCCTCGGTCTCCCGGGCGATCGATTCGATCAGGTGGGCAAGCGCGTCGGTAATCCGGCGGATCTCGGTCAGCGCGGCACCGGCCGCATCCGAGAGCTTGGCGCCTTCGACCACGCCCTGGGTGGAGACTTCCATGGCCGCGACGGCATCATGGGTATCGGTCTGAATGGTCTTGACGATGGCGCCGATCTGCTTAGTCGCCTCGGCCGAGCGTTCGGCAAGGCGCTGCACTTCCTCGGCCACCACCGAGAAGCCACGTCCCGCCTCGCCCGCGGCAGCGGCCTGGATCGCAGCGTTGAGCGCCAGTACGTTGGTCTGCTCGGTAATGTCCGAGATCAATTCCACGATTTCGCCGATCTCCTGCGAGGATTCACCCAGCCGCTTGATCCGCTTGGCGGTTTCCTGGATCTGCTCGCGGATTTCGTCCATGCCCTTGATCTGGTTCTGCACCGCATCCGAGCCCTTGATGGCGGCGGTCAACGATGCCTGCGCCACGTCGGCCGACTCGGCCGCGTTGTGCGATACGCCCTGGATCGAACGGACCATCTGCTCGACGGTGAGGTTGGTGTTGACGATCTCCTGCGACTGGCGGTCGGCGGCGGCCAGCAGTTCGACCGACACCGCCTGTGCCTCGGTCGAGGCACTTGTCACCTGGTCGGTGGCGCGGTTGATCTCGATGATCAGCGAGCGCAGCTCCTCGATGGTGTAGTTGATCGAGTCGGCGATGGCGCCGGTCAGATCCTCGGTCACCTGGGCACGCACGGTCAGGTCACCGTCCGCAAGGTCGGACATTTCGTTGAGCAGCCGCAGAATCGCTTCCTGGTTCTTCTTGTTCTCCTGCTCGAGTGCCAGGCGCCGGCGCAGCGATTCCTGGTTGAACGCGCGCACCAGGAAGTACAGCGACACCAGTGCAAGGGCGATCAGCAACAGTTCGGTGATGGTGATGATGATGCCGCCGGTCTTGTTCTCATACACCGCGGCAAGCTCGGCGGTCTCCCTGAGCAGCTTGTCCGATTCGCGCACGATGGCCTGGTTGGCAAGCCGGGCGTTCACGAGCGGCTGCAGGTTCTTGGACAACGCGGCCACCACCGTTTCGAAGTCCTTGAACAGCGCCCGGATCTCCTCGAGCCGTTCCACCATCGCCGAGCTGGGCACCGGGCGCAGTTGCAGCGTCTCGCTGCCGTCCACGAAGCCGTCGACGATCTCCTTGAAGGTGGAGACGTCCTTGCCCAGCAGGAACACCACCTCGGGGTTGATCAGTTCGCCGCCGAGCATGGCGTTGGCGTTCTTGGCCATCCGCTGGCTCAGCATCGAGAGCTGGTTGGCGTAGTCGATCTCCTGGATGTTGCCGCCGCCTTCGCTGAGCAGCGTGGCGAACTGCTGCGTCAGCTCCAACAGCTTGGCGTCGTTGGCGTTGATGCCGGCCACGCTGTTGCCGACAGTGACCAGCGCTTCCTTCTGGCTCAGGATGGTCTGCACGCTCGGCCGGCTCGGGTGCGGCTTGTAGGTATTGTTCCAGGTCGCTTCCACCGAATCGAGCAGCTCGCCCGGACGGCGCGCCAGCCAGCTGAACAGGCTGCGCCGGTTGAGCTGGGCAAGGTTCTCGTCGAACTCCTTGTAGGCCTGCTCCAGCGTGGCAAAGCTGTCGGCCGAGCCCTGCACCGCCTGGGTCGAGGCCCGCGCGATCCGCTGCGAGAGCATTTCCATCTCGGTGGCGACCGAGCGGCGCTCGGCGTTGATGTTCGAAGCCTGGAACGACAGGAACGCCACCAGCGCGAACAACAGCACCGAGCCGATCATCGAGAGCAGCAGGATCGCCATCTGCTGCCGCGCCGGCAGATGGCCGATCAACGGCACCGGGCGCAGCAGTCTGCTCTCATCCGAGTCGGGCAGACGGATGCGTTCGAGGATCCAAGTGGTCTTGAGCGGGTCGTACTTCCCCTTGGCGGCACCGTTCGACTTGCCGAACAGCGATCTCAGATTGAATGCCATTTTCCTCTCCCGGTACTGCCTGTATCTCTCGTTGTATGCTGCAGATCGCATGATGCCCGCCCGGCGCGCCGCGCCGGGAAGAGGCACTTAATTGAGCCCTGCCTGCAGGAATGTCGGCTCGCTGGCCAGTTTCGGAATCTCGAGCACCTGCCAGCGTGTGCCCGCCGCATCGTCGTATTGCGCGCCGTTCCAGTTCCCGCCGCCATCGGCCTCTACTTCGGTCAGATCAGCCAGGTGCTTGAGCCCGAGCATGCGCTCGACCAGCACCGCCGCATGCGGCAGATGGCGGGGATGCAGCAGCACCAGCCGGTTGGCGGGATTCGAGAGCAGCGGCGTGCCGCCGAAGAACCATGCCAGATCGGATACGCTGACAAGGTTGCCGCGGATATTGGCGGTGCCACGGAACCACGGGTGCGCGAGCGGTACCGGCGAGATGGTGGGTACCGGCATCACCTCGGCCACGTCGGCAAGGTCGATCAGCCAGTTGCGGTTGTCGATACGCACGCCGAGGCGGGCATCGACCTGGGCCGTGGCCGTGGCCGTCTTCAGGCGTGCAACCACGCCTTCCTGGTATTCACGCAGGCTGATGCGCTTGGCCATCTCCCTCTCCCGTGTTCGTCCGTACGCGTGGTCAGGGCAACGCCGCGATCTTGTCCAGCAGTTCCTGCGGGTCGACCGGCTTGACCACATACTCGGCCGCACCCTGCCGGCGCCCCCAGACCTTGTCGGTCTCCTGGTTCTTCGAAGTGCACATGATGATGGGAATGTGCTTGGTCGCCTCTTCGCGGCTGATGGTGCGGGTGGCCTGGAAGCCGTTCATGCCGGGCATCACCACATCCATCAGGATCAGGTCCGGCATGATGTCCTTGACCTTCTCCACCGCCTCCTCGCCCGATTCGGCGGTCACCACCTGGAAACCATTCTTGGTCAGCAGCTCGCCAAGGAAATGGCGCTCGGTGGGCGAGTCGTCGACGATCAGCACTTTCTTGATGGCCATTGCGTTGTTCCTGCAGTCTATTGCTTGAGTTACTTGACGTTATGGGTCGGTATCAGCCGGCTGGCAGCACGTGGGCGTCCACGGCGGCAAGCAGGCTGTCCTTGGTGAAGGGTTTGGTGAGGTATTCGTCCGAGCCGACCATGCGACCGCGGGCACGATCAAAAAGGCCGTCCTTGGACGACAGCATGATCACCGGCGTGGATTTGTAGCGCGGGTTCTTCTTGATCAGCGAGCAGGTCTGATAACCATCAAGGCGCGGCATCATCACGTCGACAAACACCACGTCCGGCTGATGGTCGCTGATCTTGGCCAGCGCATCGAAACCGTCTTCGGCGAGGATCACCTCGCATCCCGCCTGACCCAGGAAGATCTCCGCGCTGCGGCGTATGGTGTTGCTGTCGTCGATGACCATCACCTTGATCCCGGCGAGATTCGACATATTCCCCCTCCTTGCGAGCCCTCTGTCGGTGTTTTCAAGAGCCCAGCGAGCAACGATAGCATAGCCTGCACGGCAGTATTCACGCCATATCGCGCGATCATACCGGCGGTTTTCTAAATCAGACAAGGCTAATACGCCGACTGACGCGGCCAAGCTTGCCGCACAGAGGTGGCATCCTGACGCCAGGATGTCCGCGATGCCGTCATTGCCCCACTGCCAGGCCGTGCCACGCTGGGTCGTGGGGATGCCACACTGCAGGATGAAGGCGGCCATGCCGACGTGCCTTGGTCGTCGGGCTTATGCGCCCACGGTTGCCCCCGGTGCCGCGGCTTGGGCGCTGCGAGCCTGCCACGCCTTGAACCAGCGACGCGCCGGCAGCTCCACGGCATGGTGGGTCAACGACGCCAGGGCCACCACGCAGACCGCGAACAGTGTCATGTACGGCAGCATGCCCAGATGGGGTATGTCGATGTCCTGCCCATACAGCACGTTCTGCACCGGGATGTGCACAAGGTAGATCGAATAGGAGATGCGGCCGAGGTATTGCAACGGCGGGATGGCCAGCAAGCGGCTCAGCACGCCGCGTTCCTGCGCCAGCGCCAGCATCATCGCCAGCATCAGGATCACCGCGACGAAATCGAACGGTGAATTGCGCACCGGGATCACCAGGATGGGCAGCAGGGCCAGCAGCGGCAGCAGTTCGGCCAGGCTCCACGACAGCATGCCACCACCCAGCGCGGCCAGCCGCCGGCTTGCGCGATAGGCGAACCAGCCCAGCAGGAATCCGGCGAGCCCCCGCACCATGCCGGCGGCAAGCCAGCTCCAATACAAACCGTGATGCACGTCCAGTTGGCGGCTCAGGTTGTAGATCACGAGGTAGCCCGCCAGTGCCAGCAGCAGCAGGTGGACGCTGCGCACCCGCAACGGCACGACGAAGAACACGATGAGATTGACCCACAGCTCGACACTGACGCTCCATGCCGGGTAGTTCCAGGTCAATCCCTGTGGGTTGAAGCCGACGTTGTGCAGCAGCAGCAACTGCTGGATCAGCGTAAACAGCGTGCCGTCGCTGTAATCGGGCCAGTGCCCGTAACGCAGCAGGTAGGTGGCGATGAACAGCAACAGCGCCGCTAGGTGCAACGGATACAGACGCGCCAGCCGCTGCAGCACGAACAGCCCGCCTTCAGGCCGGTCTGGACGGTCAAGACAGGTATGGGCCATGACGAAGCCCGAGAGCATCATGAAGAATTCGACGCCGAGGTAACCGGGCCAGTGGAAGGTGGTGTGGAAGAAGATGATGGCGATGGCGACGATGCCGCGCATGCCTTCCAGCGCGGAGAAAAAACGGCGTTGCATGGACTCCCCCGATGATTCTGTCATTTTTGCCCGGCATTGTAGCAACGTCCCTTTGCCCGCAGCGGCCGTATACAGCGCAGTCATCGGCGGTCGCCGGTCGCCGGTCGCCGGTCGCCGGTCGCCGGTCGCCGCCACTGATGCTCGCTGCCGTAGGCAAGCCGCGGTACCGTATTGGGATGGACCCGCTGCTTTTTGCCTGCAATCCGTCTGCTCCGTTGCCTGGGACGGTCCCGTTACGCATCGGCGCGGTGACCGGGTGACCAGCGCCAGCGTCAAGGCCATCCGGCTGTACGAGGCACTCGGGTTGATCCGCGCGCCGCTACGCCAGAAACGCTACCGCATCTACGACGCGGCGCTGGTAGGGCGTATCGCCCTGATCCGCCGTGGATTGATGCTGGGTTTCCGGCTGAGTGAATTGCGCGAGATCGGCAACACAGTGCAGACCGATGCGGATTTCTGGCAGACGGTGCTGCACAAGCTGGTGGTCAAGCGCGAGGCAGTACAGGCACAGATCTCGCAATTGCAGGCGCTGGCGCTGGCGCTGGCGCTGGCGCTGCACCTGATGGAAACCGAACAGAAACTGCGCAACTGCATGCAAGGCGTACCGGCGCAAAGCGAACCCGGTTACGCAGCCGCTTGACTCTCCCCCATGCGGTACACCGCAGTCTGGCGTCCTCGCCTTTCACTGCCGTGCCGCCATGCGCGTCCTTGTCATCAACGGTAATCCCAAGCCCGCCAGCCTGTGCCAGGGGTTGGCGCTGTCGTATGCATTGGGCGCCCGAGCAGCCGGGCACACGCTCCGGGTACGGGAAGTGGGGCAGCTCGACTACGAACCGGACCTGCGCCATGGCTACGATGCGCCGGCGCCGCTGGAGCCCGATCTGCTGCAGATGCAGCACGATCTGCAGTGGGCCGAACACCTGCTGCTGGTCGCACCGGTGTGGTGGGGAACGCTGCCGGCGCGGATGCAAGGCCTGCTCGAGCGGGTGTTGCTGCCCGGATTCGCGTTCCGCTATCACGCCGGCCGGGCCCAGCCGGAGCCACTGCTTGCCGGGCGCAGCGCCGAGCTGATGATCACGCTGGATACACCGGCCTGGTACTACCGCTACTGGCAGGGTGCCCCGGTGGAACGGCAACTGCGTCGCGCGGTGCTCGAATTGGTCGGGATCAAGGTTGGGCGATGCCGCTATCTGGGGCCGGTGCGGAGCGCCGACGATGCCAGGCGCGCGCGCTGGCTGGACGAAGCCAAGACACTGGGCGCCACGCTGATTTGATCGCCTGCTTGCCCAACGGGATGCGGCTGGGCCAGCATGACGGCATCGATCCGATGGAATGGCATCATGGCCGACGATATCCAGCTCGAAATCTGCGCCGGTTCAGTCGCTTCCTGCCTCGCGGCACAGCAGGGCGGCGCCGTGCGGGTGGAGTTCTGCGACAACCTGCTCGAAGGCGGTACCACCCCCTCACATGGCGCGATTGCAACCGCACGCGACCGGCTGTGGATCACCCTCAACGTCATCATCCGGCCACGCGGCGGCGATTTCCTCTACGACGAAGTCGAATTCGAAGTGATGCAGCGCGATGTGCTGGCGTGCAAGAAGCTCGGCGTCGATGGCGTGGTGATCGGGCTGTTGACGGCCGACGGCGATGTGGACATCGCCCGCACCCGGCAGCTGGTTGCGCTGGCCGCACCGATGCAGGTGACCTTCCACCGCGCCTTCGATGTGGCGCGCAATCCGGTGCAGGCGCTGGAGGATGTGATCGGCGCCGGCTGCAACCGGCTGCTCAGCAGCGGCCAGGCCCCCAGCGCGCTGGAAGGCGCGGGCCTGCTGGCGCAATTGCAGCGGCAGGCTGCTGGGCGGCTGAGCGTGATGCCGGGTGCCGGAGTGCGGCTCAACAATATCGGCGAGCTGGTGCGCTCGACCGGCTGCCGCGAATTCCACACCTCGGCGCGTACGCCGCGCCAGAGCGGCATGCGCTGGCGCAATCCGGCGGTCAAGATGGGCGCGCCCGGGCAGGACGAATACGAAATCCTCGACACCTCGGCCAGCGTTGTGGCCGAGCTGCTGCGCAACGCGCGTGCGGCGCTGGACTAGCGCTGCACGCGCGGATCAGGACAGGAACAGCCTGTAGGCGGGGTTGTCGCTTTCCGACCAGTATGGATAGCCCAGTTTTTCCAGGAAGCCGCGGAATGCGACCTCCTCCGCCTCGGGAACCTGGATGCCGACCAGCACGCGCCCGTAGTCCGCACCGTGGTTGCGGTAATGGAACAGGCTGATGTTCCAGTCGCTGCCCATCTGGGTGAGGAAGTTCATCAGCGCGCCGGGACGTTCCGGGAACTCGAAACGCAGCAGCCGCTCGTTGCGCGCATGCGGCGCGCGGCCACCGACCAGATGGCGGATATGCAGCTTGGCCAGCTCGTTGTCCGTCAGGTCGATCGCCGGCAGACCCTGCTCCACCAGTCGGGCGATCAGCTCGGCCACCTCGCCGCGGCCCTGGATCGACAGGCCGACAAAGATATGCGCCACGTCGTCGTCGGCGTAACGGTAGTTGAACTCGGTGACATTGCGCGTACCGAGCAGGGTGCAGAAATCGCGATAGGCCCCCGGCCTTTCCGGAATGGTGACCGCGATGATGGCTTCACGCTCCTCGCCCATCTCGGCTTGTTCAGCCACATAGCGCAGCCGGTCGAAATTCATGTTGGCGCCCGAGGCGATGGCGACGAGCGTACGGTCCTGCACGCCTTCGCGCGCTGCCCACAGCTTCAGACCCGCCACCGCGAGCGCGCCCGAGGGTTCCAGGATCGAGCGCGTGTCCTCGAACACGTCCTTGATCGCCGCACACATGGCATCGGTATCCACCAGGATGATGTCGTCGACCAGCTCACGGCACAGCCGGAAAGTCTCCTCACCGACCTGCTTGACCGCCACGCCGTCGGCGAAGATGCCGACCTGCGGCAGCAGCACCCGCTCGCCCAGCTTGAGACTCAGATACATGGCGTTGGCGTCGGTCGGTTCGACACCGATGATCTTCACATCCGGCCGCAACCGTTTGATGTATGCGGCCACCCCGGCCAGCAGGCCGCCACCGCCCACTGGAACGAAGATCGCGTCCAGCGGATCGGGGTGCTGGCGCAGGATCTCCATTGCAATGGTGCCCTGGCCGGCGATCACATCCGGGTCGTCATACGGGTGGATGAAGGCCGCGCCGGTTTCCTCGGCGATCTTGATCGCATGCTGATAGCAATCCGAGTACGAATCGCCGATCAGCACCACCTCGGCGCCGCGTCGCGCCACGCCGTCGACCTTGATATGCGGCGTGGTCGCCGGCATCACGATGGTGGCGCGGCAACCCAGATGCTGGGCCGACAATGCGACGCCTTGCGCATGGTTGCCGGCCGAGGCGGTCACCACGCCGCGTTCGAGCTGCGCACGGCCCAGCTTGACCATCCTGTTGTAGGCGCCGCGGATCTTGAAGCTGAACACCGGCTGCATGTCCTCGCGCTTGAGCAGCACCTGGTTGCCGATGCGGCGCGACAGGTTGGTCGCGGTTTCCAGCGGGGTCTCGACCGCCACATCGTAGACGCGCGCAGCCAGGATGCGTTCGAGGTAGTCGGGCTTGGGCTCGGGCATGTCGGATTCCGGAAGGCGCAGTGGCATAAAGCGACGATTGTACAGAGCGCCCCTGCCGCCCGCGAGCACAGCACCTGCCGGAAACGGTGGTGTCAGTGCCCGCCGCGGTCGTGCCCATCCGCCGTGACTGCTTCCAACTGCGGCAGCACGTGGAAGAACGCATCCACCACCGCCGGATCGAACTGCGTTCCCCGGCCGGTGCGGATCGTCGCCAGCGTGTCGTCACGTGTCCAGGCCGGTTTGTAGGTGCGCGCATTGAGCAGGGCATCATAGACATCGGCGAGCGCCACGATGCGCGCGGCGGGATGGATCGCCTCGCCGGCGAGCCCCTGCGGATAGCCGCTGCCATCCCAGCGTTCGTGGTGCTGGCGCGCGATCAGCGCCGCCAGTTGCAGCAACCGCGAACGCGCATGGTCGAGCAATTCGAAGCCTTGCTGCGGGTGGCGCATCATCAGCGTGCGTTCCTGGTCGTCCAGCACCGTCGGCTTGTCCAGTACCGCATCGGGCAGCGCCATCTTGCCCAGGTCGTGCAGCGGCGTGACCATGCGCAGCCGCTCGGCATCGTCCTCGGACCAGCCGAGCGCCAGCGCGATCAGGTAGGCGTATTCCGCCACGCGCCGCACATGCTGGCCGGCGCTGGGGGAGCGGTCTTCCATCATGTCGGACAACCGGTAGATCAGCTCGCGCTGACCGTCCTCGATCTCGGCATGGAGCATCAGGTTCTCGAAGGCGATGGTGGCATTGCGGCAGAACAGTTCCACCAGATCGCGGTCGGCATGCGACAACGCCACCGGCCCGTCGATGATCAGCAGATTGGCCGCACCCTGGCGCGCACGGAAGAAACCGACGAAATGATCGGCGCCGAACACGCTGCCACCTTGCTGCATCGCGGTGTCGATCGCCGGCCGGAAGCGTTCCAACTCCTGTTGCGGCAGCGGTTGGTCGCGCAGTGCCGCGTACTTGCCGGTGGCATATAGCACCAGGATCGGCTCGTCGTCCTGCGCGAGCGTCGCGATGCCACCTTCGACCACCACGTAAAGCGCTTCCTGCTCGAAGAACAGCAACGCCTGCAGTTGTTCGAGCACGCCTTGCGCAAACTGCCGGATCGATTGCAGCTGGAAGATGCTGGACGACGCGTCGATCACCTTGTGCAGGCCACGCCGGTTGGCATCGAGCATCCGCCGCTGCTGCTCGATCAGCATGATGTCGCGATACGAGCGCAGCGTGCCCAGCACCGCGGTATAGAGCTTGTCGCGTGTCAGCTCGGTCTTGGCTTTGTAATCGTTGATGTCATAGCTCTCGATCACATCGCGTTCGGGCGCGGCCCCGGGCTGCCCGGTACGCAGGATGATGCGTACCCGGTGGTTGCCCAGCTCCTCGCGTACCGCGCGTGCCACCTTCAGGCCGGCATCCTCGGATTCCATCACCACATCGAGCAGCATGAGCGCCACATCGTCACGCCGAGCAAGCAGTGCCAGCGCTTCGCTTCCCGAATGACACGAGATCAGTTCCAGCGGTCGCCCCAGAAAACGGATGCCGTTCAGCGCCAGACGGGTCACCTGGTGGATATCCGGCTCGTCGTCCACGATCAGCACCGGCCATGGAGCCGCCGCCGTTTCGTCCTGAGGCTCTTCGCTATCGTCGATCAGCCAGTCGTCTTCGTTCTGCATGCGCTTCTCCATCCGGCAGCTGCAGTATAGGAAGACAGCAGCGCATCCTGTTTCGAGCCGACGCCGTGACGGAGTGGCTGCCCACCGGCTCAGGCGCGTTGCTGCCCGAGTGCGATCAGCACCACGGCGGCAAGGATCACCGCCATGCCCAGCAGGATGGGCAGCGAGAGCGCCTCACCAGCGAACAATGCACCCAGCGCCACTGCCACAGCCGGATTGACATAGGCGTAGCTCATCGCCAAGGCCGGACGGGCATGGCGCAGCACGTAGACATAGGCGTTGTAGGCCACCAGCGAGCCGAACACGGTGAGATACGCCAGCGCTGCCCAACCGTGCCAATGCACCTGCGCCGGCATGCGCTCGCCTGCCAGCCACGCGGCCACCGTCAATACCATGCCCCCGCCCGCCATCTGGATCGCGGCGGACATCGGTCCTTCCGGCATCCGGATCCGCCCTTGCAACACCGAGGCGAATGCCCAGGTGGCGGCGGCAAGTACGATCAGTGCAAATCCGGTGGGGCTGGCGGCAAGGCGCGCATCGAAGTTGAGGATGGCAACCCCGGCGAGCCCCAATGCGATACCCAGCCATTCGGCCGCACGGGGTCGCGAACCCCAACCCCAGGCGATCAGGATGGCGAACAGGGGCCCGCAGGCCACCAGCAACGCCGCGAGGCCGGACGGGACGGTCTTTTCGGCAATGCATACCGCGCCATTGCCCACACCGAGCATCAGCGTGCCGATCAACAACGCATTGCGCGTTTCGCCGAAGGTCGGCCAGGCCACCCCGCGCCAGCGCAGCACGACAAGCATGGCGCCGCCGGCGGCGACAAAACGCAACGCGGCCAGCGTCAGCGGCGGCAATTGCGCCACGCCGATGCGGATCGCAAGGTAGGTGGAGCCCCAGACCAGGTACATGGTCAGCAGGCAGAGTGCGAGTACGGTCTGGCCGGAAGCAGGTTTCATTGGCTGACGATAGCAGTGGCGACGCTCGCCGAAACGGCACAGCTACGCTTTAAAAACGGCAAACAGCCCCCAGCTTGCCTCTGTTTGACACCCCTGAACCGACATTCACCCATGACCCAGATGACCCCGCAGGAAATCGTCCACGAACTGGACAAGCACATTGTCGGCCAGCGCGAGGCGAAGAAGGCAGTGGCCATCGCCTTGCGCAACCGCTGGCGCCGCCAGCAGGTGGACGAGCCGCTGCGGCACGAGATCACGCCGAAGAACATTCTGATGATCGGCCCGACCGGTGTCGGCAAGACCGAGATCGCCCGCCGCCTGGCCAGGCTGGCCGACGCCCCTTTCATCAAGGTTGAAGCGACCAAGTTCACCGAGGTGGGTTATGTGGGCAAGGACGTGGACAGCATCATCCGTGACCTGACCGAGATCGCTTTCAAGCAGGTGCGTGATTCTGCGCTGCGCAAGCAGCGCACCCGCGCCGAGGACGCCGCCGAGGAACGCATCCTCGATGTGCTGCTGCCGGCACCGCGCAAAAACGCGTTCGCTGCGGCGGACGAGGATGAAGGCGGTCGCGAGACACGGCAGAAGTTCCGCAAGATGCTGCGCGAAGGCAAGCTTGCCGACCGGGAAATCGAGATCGAGGTCAACGTGGCGCCGCCGTCGATGGATGTGATGGGCCCGCCGGGCATGGAAGACTTCACCAGCCAGATCCAGGACATGTTCAAGGGCGCCTTCGCCGGCAAGAAGAAGTCGCAGAAGCTCAAGGTTGCCGATGCATTCAAGCTGCTGGTGGACGAGGAGGCAGCCAAGCTCGTCAACGACGACGATCTGCGCAGCGACGCGGTACACGCGGTGGAGCAAAGCGGCATCGTCTTCATCGACGAAATCGACAAGGTGACCAGCCGCGCCGAAGGTGCGGCAGGCGAGGTCAGCCGCCAGGGCGTGCAACGCGACCTGTTGCCGCTGGTGGAGGGCACCACGGTCACGACCAAGTACGGCATGGTCAAGACCGACCATGTGCTGTTCATCGCCAGTGGCGCATTCCAGCTGGCCAAGCCTTCGGATCTGATCCCGGAACTGCAGGGGCGGCTGCCGATCCGCGTCGAACTGGCGTCGCTCACCGTCGAGGATTTCGGCCGCATCCTCACCGGTACCGATGCATGCCTGACCAAGCAATACCAGGCGTTGCTCGCCACTGAGGGGGTGACCCTCACCTTTACCGATGACGGGATCCGGCGTCTGGCCGAAATCGCGTGGCAGGTGAACGAGCGGACCGAGAACATCGGCGCGCGCCGGCTGCACACGGTGATGGAAAAACTGCTCGAAGACGTGTCGTTCAACGCGTACAGCGGGGAAGTGCGGATCGACGCCGCCTACGTCGAAGCAAGACTCGGCACCCTCGCCGCCAATGAGGATCTGGCACGTTACGTATTGTAAGTTTTTGCTGCAATGCATCTTCCGGCACTGTTCCAGCGCTGTTGGCTTTTAGCAAGCTGGCAGACCAGCGGTCAAAATATTTCCGTTTATCTTTTAAATATTGCCTTCTGTCTAAATGTCAAAGCGGCTTCAAAAGCGCTAGCAGCTTGATATGACAGGATTTATATTGCGATGCCACATAATTTTACCAGTTGAAATCAAGGTCTCGTGAAAGCAAAATGCGGCCTCTATTTAAGCAATGGAACGCCTCATGTCTGCTATCCGCTATCTTGCCGGTATGCTTGTGCTGCTCGGTACCTTGCAGACCGCGCATGCCAATCTGCTGCATACCAACCTGATCCACAACGGCGATGCCGAGCGCGGCCTTGCCGGCTGGCGTACCGACGGCGCCATCGAAACCGTGTCCTATGCTGCGGGCGGCGGTTTTCCGACGATGCAGGACCCAGGCCCGCTGCAACGTGGCGACAGCTTCTTCGCCGGGGGCGTCGGTGCAGCTGCCCATGCGACCCAGACACGATCACTGGCCGGGCTTGGCAAACTGATCGACGCGGGCGCGTTGACCTTTTCGCTTGGCGCCTATCTTGGCGGCTATGCTTCCCAGAATGACCACGCACGCTTCACCGTGCGTTTTCTTGACGTCCATCGCCAGTCACTGGGTGAGTTCAGCCTGACCGGGCCATCCGCCATGGAACGCGGTGATCGTACCGGGCTGTGGGCCGTTGAGGGCAACGGGTGGGTACCGGTCGGTGCGCGCAACGCTGAATTCACGCTTGACCTGTTGCGCACAGCCGGCAGCTACAACGATGGCTATGCCGACAATCTGACTTTCTCGCTCGCGCCGATACCGGAGCCGCACTCCTATGCGTTGATCGGGCTTGGCATGATCGGGCTGTTGTTTGCCCGCCGGCGCAGATTCCCACGCTAGCCTTGGCAACGGGCCTCGCTGGTGACAGCCTGACCGGCTGCCGTTTCATGCGAAGTCGAACAGAACGGCCCTATCCGGGCCGTTTTGCTTTGCCGGCACCTGGACGTGCAGCCTAGGTGCTCTGTGCATCGCGTGCCAGTCGTACACCGCTGAATTGCCACCGTGCCGATGGTGGGAAGAAATTGCGATAGCTCGGCCGGATATGGTGGCGTGGCGTCGCACACGATCCGCCGCGCAGCACCATCTGGTTGATCATGAACTTGCCGTTGTATTCCCCTACCGCACCGCAGGCCGGTCGGAACCCGGGATACGGCAGATAGGCGCTGCCGGTCCATTCCCAAACGTCACCGAAGCATTGCGCCAACCCCTCCGAGGCACTGGCGCAAGGCGCGAATATCGCGTCCTCCAGGAAATTGCCCTCATCCGGCCCTGGTGGCCACACCGTGCCCGCGGCATGTTCCCATTCAGCCTCGCTGGGCAGGCGTGCGCCTGCCCAGCGTGCGTAGGCCTCGGCCTCGTAATAGCTCAAGTGGCAAACCGGCGCATGTGGCGGCAACGGTTGTTCGCCCGCCAGCGTGAAATGGCTGGTGCCGTCCTCCAACCAATAGAGCGGCGCCTGCCAGCCTTCGCGCACCACGCAATCCCATCCATCCGACAACCACAGTTGCGGTTGCCGGTAGCCGCCATCCTCGATAAAGGCTTGGTATTCAGCGTTGCTGACCGGCCGTGTGGCAAGTTCATAGGGCTGCAGCCACATGCCATGTCGCGGTCCTTCGTTGTCGAAAGCGAACCCGGTGGCAGGGCGACCGATTTCCGCCAACCCACCGCTGAAACGCAGCCAACGCTGTGGCGGGACTGCTGCCGGTTGCACCGGTGAGCGGTCATGGAATGCCGGATGCAACGGGTTGCACCACAAGTGGTGTTTCAGGTCGGTCAGGATCAGTTCCTGGTGTTGTTGTTCGTGGTGCAGCCCCAGCTCGATCAGATCAAGCTGTTCCGCCTTGAGCATGCCGCGCGCCAGCAATGTATCGATTCCGTGTTCCACATGGGCGCGATACGCGCGTACTTCATCCAGTCCTGGACGCGACAGAACTGAACGCATTGGACGCGGATGGCGCTCGCCCACACCCACGTAGTAAGAGTTGAACAGCATCCGATAGGCAGGATCGAACGGCTTGAAGTCCCTCAACGCCTGTGCCAGTACGAAGGTTTCGAAAAACCAGGATGTGTGGGCAAGATGCCACTTGATCGGGCTTGCATCCGGCATCGACTGCACCATGCAGTCTTCGGCCGAAAGCCGTTGCACCAATATCGAAGTCTGGGCCCGGATCTGGGTGAATGCGGCGCGTAATGCCGCGGTACGGGTGATCAGCACCGGTCTGTATCCCTCATTCCAATGCCCCTGCCGGACTTGCCAGAAAGACATTGAACCCGCCGGTTTCGTCGCTGAAATGATCGATCCGGCCGAATCCGGCCAACGACAGCAGCTCGGTGAAGCGCTCCGTACTGTATTTGTACGAGTGTTCGGTGACGATGTATTCGCCCACCGCGAAATGCCTTGCCTGGCTCTCCAGGTGCACCAGCTGCTCGCGCAGTGACACCAGGTGCATTTCCACTCTGCTGTGTGTGGCATTGAATACCGCGCGATGTGCGAACCCGCGTGGATCGAAGTCGCTGCCCAGTTCGCGGTTCACTGCACGCAGCACATTGCGGTTGAACGCCGCAGTCACACCCAATGCATCGTCGTACGCTGCTTCAAGCAGCTTCGTATCCTTGGGCGTATCCACACCGATCAGCAGCTTGCCGTCGCGTCCAAGGTGCATGCGCATCGCCTGCAACAAGGACAATGCGGCTTCAGGTTCGAAATTGCCGATCGATGAACCGGGATAGAACAGTACCGGGGTCATTTCCTCGGCACTGGCAATGACTCTGTCCAGCTTCAATGGCTTGGTGAAGTCGGTGACGATGCCGATGAACTCGATCTCTGGAAAGCGCTTGGCACCGGATTGCAATGTGTTCTGCAACCAATCGCTGGCGATGTCGACGCCCACGTAGCGGGTGGCGTTCACATGCATCAGCCACTCGAACGCTTTTGCGCCATCACCGCATCCAAGGTCCACCCATTGGCAGCCACGTGGCAGTTTCCGGGCGATTTCGTTCCGGTAGCGGTTGAAGATGCCGGCTTCCGTACGGGTCGGGTAATACTCCGCCAGGTTGCAGATGGCGTTGTAGAGCGCGCAGCCTTGCTCGTCATAGAGAAACTTCGGGCAGATCCGCGCTTGTGGTGCCAACAGCCCCTGCAACAGTGTCTGGCGAGTGTGTTGTTGGTCCTGCTGTGTCTGGATCCGCGATAGCGCTGGCACAGCCGGTGCCAGCGACAGTGGCTCGAATGTTTCAAGGTCAGGCTGGTTCGGGTGGTTCATGAGTAGGCCGGGCCGAAGAAGTAACGCCCAGTGCTATGCAGAAAACGTGCCGGAATAAGCGCTGCTGAAAAGCTGCTGCAACGGCAATGGTGCGTTGCTTTTACATGCCCATTTGCAGAACTTGCAGTACGGCCATGTTCCTTTCTTTGTGGAAACCCGGTCTAGTGCCGGTTTCTGTGAGGGCCAAGGCAAGAAGTGCCAGTGCCCTTTGCACCACTGCGCCGCACGATCCAGTGACACGGATGTTGCCGTGGCACAAGGAGTGATCGATGCAATTGCAAGACAAAGTGGCGCTCGTAACGGGCGCGAGTTCGGGAATCGGGCGTGCAACCGCACTGCGTTTCGCAGCCGAGGGTGCCATCGTCGGCGTGCTGGGAAGGAATAGGGCGGCGCTGGATGAAACAGTGGCCGAGATCGAAACCGCTGGCGGTCGGGCGCTGGCGCTGGTTGCGGATGTGGCTGACGACAGTGCGGTCCGCGATGCGGTATCACGCTTGGTCGATATGCATGGTCGGCTTGACGTGGTGTTTGCCAACGCAGGGATCAATGGTGTGTGGGCACCCATCGATACCTTGCTACCACAGGAATGGGACAAGACGCTGGCGATCAACCTGCGTGGCACCTATCTGACCATCCATTACACCGTGCCGCATCTGAAGCGGTCCGGTGGTGGTGCGATCCTGGTTACTTCATCGATCAACGGTACCCGTGTCTTCAGCAACAGTGGCGCCAGCGCCTATGCCTGCTCCAAGGCGGCCCAACTGGCATTGGTACAGATGCTTGCCTTGGAGCTTGCACCCTTTCACATCCGGGTCAACGCACTTTGCCCGGGCAGCATTGCGACTGATATCAACGAACGTACCGAGCAGCGTGACCTGGAATCGATCGGCATACCTGTCGACTACCCTCAGGGTCAGGTGCCGTTGACCGAGGGCAGATCCGGTACTGCAGAACAGGTGGCCGAACTTGCTCTGTTCCTGGCTTCCGAGCGGTCGAGCCATATCAGCGGTACACCGGTCTGGATCGATGGTGCGCAATCCTTGCTGATCGGCTGATGCTGCATCGGTGTGACTGCGATGGCGTGCACATCGGTTGATGGGGCTACACCGTTTGCAGGGTTTCTGCCGCGGTGGTGTGCTTGCAGGATATGCATCCAGCAGGCTTGTTTGTGTTCCGGCTTATACAACAATGTTGGAATAGAAAGACTAAGAATAGTTAATAAGGCCGGGCCGTTGCTGTGGATAACTCATATTTTCCTTATTGATCAGTGGCTTGCCGCTTGATTGACCTCGCCGGAACCTTCTGGTTTGGCTGTGGATAAAACGGTGATGGTTTTGCAGCCTTGCTCGCCATCCTGGGTTTTCCACAGCGACACTGCTGTTTTCCACAGTACAAGCTGTTGATTTCCGTGCGCTTTTCGCTCGCAGGTATAATCGCCCGCTTTTACGCAAGGAAGATCCATGTCGATCCAGTGGTTTCCCGGGCATATGAACGCAGCCCGCAAGGCGGTTGCAGAGACCATGGCCAAGGTGGATCTGGTGATCGAGCTGGTGGATGCGCGGCTGCCGCTGTCCAGCACCAATCCGATGATCGATGTGTTGCGTCGTGCGCGGCAGCGCCCTGCGCTCAAGATCCTCAACAAGGCCGATCTGGCCGATCCGGCGTTGAATGCGCGCTGGCTTGCCTGGTTCAAGGCGCAGGATGCGACTGCCGCGGTATTGATGGGCGAGGACAACAAGCAGGCGCAGGTGAGGAAGCTGCCCCAGTGGTGCCGTGAGCTGGTGCCTCACCGCACCGGTATGGAAAAGCCGGTACGTGCGTTGATCCTCGGCATTCCCAATGTCGGCAAATCCACATTGATCAACCTGTTGATGAGCCGGCGCATTGCCAATGTGGCCGATACCCCTGGTGTGACCAAATCGCAGCAGCGCGTGGAAACCGCCCAAGGGATGATCCTCTACGACACCCCGGGTCTGCTCTGGCCCAAGATCGAGCGGCCCGAATCCGGCTACCGGCTGGCAATGGCGGGGTCGGTCGGGCGCAACGCCTACAACGATGAGGATGTGGCGTGGTTCGGAGTGGAACTGTTGCAGCAGCGCTACCCGCAGCTGCTTGCTGCGCGCTATGGCCTTGACCGGCTGGACCGGCCGGCCGATGAGCTTTTCACCGAGATCGGCAGGAAGCGCGGCGCGATGCTGGGCGGTGGACGCATTGACCGGCAAAAGACCGCCGAGCTGATCCTGGCCGACTTTCGCAGCGGTACGCTCGGACGGATCTCGCTGGAGACCCCGGAGGATTTCCTGACGCCGCCACCAGCTGAAGTCGAAACGCTGCCTGCCGATTGAAGCGACGCCACGCCGCCTGCCCCTGCACGTTGGCGACCGCAAAATGCCTTAGAATCGCCAAGGGCCACCGGAGAGCATTTCATGGACGCCGAACTTGCTGTTCTTAGCGACAAAATCGGGCAGATTGCACGCCTGTGCGGTCAGTTGAAAGCCGAAAACCGCAGCTTGCGGCAACAGGTCCTGGCGTTGCAGCAGCAGAACCAGCAGCTGGTTGCCAAGGTGGACGGCGCCAAGACCCGGGTGGCTGCGGTGCTGGCAAGGCTGCCGGGCGCAGCGGAGGCCGAGGAATGAGCGAGATCAAGCAGCTTGATGTGAGCATCATGGGCCGTGAGTTCCGTGTGGCCTGCCCAGTGGATGAGGAAGATGCGTTGCTGGAGGCGGTACGCATGCTCGACGCCAAGATGCACGAGATCCGCGAAAGCGGCAAAGTGATCGGCATCGAGAAGATCGCCATCATGGCCGCGCTCAACTTTGCCCACGAGTACCTGCATGTCGAGGCCGGCGGTTTTGACATCGCTGCGTATCGGCGTAGAATCGCCCACATGAATGCAACGCTCGACGCGGCGCTGCAGGATCAGGCGGCACTGTTCTGATCCGGCCGGCGCGGCGAGTGCAACCGTTGCTTTCCTGCGGTGTTTGTCCGGTTTTATATTCCTTGAACCGATAAGCTTTTGCATCGGTCGCCGGCAATCCAGCTGCCTGTTGTGCGCGTTCCTTCGTCGAACGCACCTGATGGCGGCGAGCTGGTGACCACTTGAACCTCAGGGTTCAGGATGCTGAACCGGACGGCACTCGCGGGAAGCCCCTTCTTCGTGTTTCCTTCTCCAAATCCACCCCAAGACAAGCTGGCGTTGCGGCGCATGATCCGTGCCCGCCGCGCCGCACTCGGCGCGGCCGTGCGGCATGAAGCCAGCGTTGCGGTGGCACGGCACGCGCTGGCGCTCGGCCTGTTTCGCGCCGGGCGTCGCCTGGCCGCCTATGTGCCGACCGGCAGTGAGTTGTCGACCTGGCCCTTGATCCTGCAGGCGTTGCGCCGACGCTGTGCGTTGTATCTGCCCCATGTACCACGCCGCGGCCGCAAAATGGACTTCGTCCGGCTGGATGCGGCATCCGAATGGCGTGCTGGACAGTTCGGCATCCTCGAGCCACACCACCACGAAGTGGTCGCCGCCCGCTCACTGGACGTGGTGTTCGTGCCACTGCTCGCGTTTGACGTTGCATTGGCGCGTCTTGGACAGGGCGGCGGTTACTACGACACCACCTTCCATTTCCGGCGCATCCGCCGTCGCTGGCGTAAACCGCTGCTGGTGGGGCTTGCGTTCGATGAGCAGCGCGTCTGCCATGTGCCGGCTGAACGCTGGGATCTGCATCTGGATCTGGTGATCACACCGGCTGGCATACTGCGTGCACAGAGTCCACCGGTGCTGCCGTGATATGCGGCCCAAATTCGATTTGCATCAAATCCGGCTTGGATAGGTACGACAACTGGAAAAATTTCACAGCTCGTCTATGGGACCGGCTCTACACTCTGGAGCAAACGCTGATATACGGCGGATCCGATTGGCCTTTACGCACCTTGAGGTTGTATTCCCATGTCCCACCAGCGCATAGAACTGTTAGCCCCGCTGACCGGCTTGATCGTCCCCTTGGAAACCGTGCCGGATCCAGTATTCGCGCAGAAGATGGTCGGTGACGGGATTGCGATCGATCCGACGTCCAACGTGCTTGTCGCACCCGCGGCCGGCAAGGTCAAACAGCTGCATGCCTCGCAGCATGCGATCACGCTGCAGACCGTCGAGGGCATCGAGCTGCTGCTGCATATCGGACTGGATACGGTGATGCTCAAGGGCGAAGGCTTCCGCGCGCAGGTCAAGGAAGGCGATACGGTCCGTGCCGGCCAGCCGTTGATCGAGTTCGATGCCGAGTTGATCATGCAGCGCGGCAAGAGCATCGTCACCGAACTTGTGATCACCAATGGCGACAAGGTTGCCGCCTACCTGCCCGCAAGCGGCTTCGCCCGTGCAGGTCTGACGCCGGCGCTGGTGCTCGATCTGATCGTCGCCGACGATGCGGCTTCCACCGCGGCCGTGGCTGTCGATGCCGTTGTTTCCGACCCGGTGAAGGTGCCCAACCGCACCGGCCTGCATGCCCGCCCGGCGGCGGTGCTGGCCAATGCAGCCAAGACCTACAAGAGCGACATCAAGCTGCTGCGCGGTGCAGACGAAGGCAACGCCAAGTCGGTCGTGGGCATCATGGGCCTTGAGGTGAAGTACGCCGACGAGATCAAGGTCAAGGCGAGCGGTCCGGACGCGCAGGCGGCGGTCAAGGCGCTGGTCGAGCTGATCCGCTCCGGCTGCGGCGAGGATTGCGGCCCGGGCGTGCCGCCGCCAGCGCCCAAGCCGCCGATCAAACAGGTGGTGAAGCCGCATTCGAGCGATCCGAACGTGCTGACCGGCGTATCCGCATCGCCCGGCCTCGCAGTGGGCCAGATCTTCCAGGTCAGGCAGGATGTGATCGAAGTGCGCGAAACCGGCGCCAACGCCCAGGTCGAGCGCCGGCGGCTGGATGATGCGCTCAAGGAGGCACGCCAGCAGCTCGAAGCACTCAAGGCCGAGATCGAGGACGCCGCCAAGGCCGAGATCTTCGCCGCCCACCAGGAACTGCTGGCCGATCCGGATCTGCTCGATATCGCGATTTCCGGCATCAGCAATGGCAAGAGCGCGGGGTTCGCCTGGCGCCAGGCCTTCACCACCTACGCCGACAAGCTCGCCCGGCTGCAGAATGAGATCCTTGCCGGCCGTGCCAACGATATCCGCGATGTCGGCCGGCGCGTGCTGCGCCTGCTGGCCGGCGTCAAGGAGGCCGAGCTCGTGGTGCCGGACAACGCCATCCTGATCGCCGAGGAACTCACGCCTTCGGACACCGCCAGCCTGGATCGCACCAAGGTGCTGGGCTTTGCCACCACTGGCGGCGGTGCCACCAGCCATGTGGCCATCCTGGCGCGTTCACTCAATATCCCGGCCATCTGCGGCATCGAAGACAGTGTGCTGCAACTACCCAATGGTGTGCCGGTGATCCTGGACGGCACCAAGGGTACGTTGCGCCGCAACCCAAGCGATGCCGAGATCCAGCAGATCCGCGACAAACAGGCGGCCCAGGCCGAGAAACGCGCCGAGGAGCAGGCAAGCGCCCATCATCCGGCGATCACCCGCGATGGGGTGCGGATCGAAGTGGTGGCCAATATCGGCGGGTTGGACGAAGCTGTGCAGGGCGTGCAGCTGGGCAGTGAAGGCGTGGGCCTGCTGCGCAGCGAGTTCCTCTACCTGGAGCGCACCGACGCACCGACCGAGGCCGAACAGAGCCAGATCTATACCGACATCGCCAAGGCGCTTGGCACCGAGCGCACGCTGGTGATCCGCACCCTGGACGTGGGGGGCGACAAACCGCTGCCGTATCTGCCGTTGCCGGCCGAGGAAAACCCATTCCTCGGCGTGCGCGGCATCCGGCTGTGCCTTGCCGCGCCGGAGATCCTGCGTACCCAGTTGCGCGCCATCCTGCGTGCCGCACCCTTCGCCAGGCTGCACATCATGTTCCCGATGATCGCCTCGCTCGACGAGGTGCGCGAGGCCAAGGCCATCCTGGCCGAGGAGAAGGCAGCGCTTGGCGTCACCGCCGAGATCAAGTTCGGCATCATGGTCGAAGTGCCTTCAACCGCCGTGATGAGTGAGATCTTTGCGCGCGAGGTGGATTTCTTCTCGATCGGCACCAATGATCTGACCCAATACACACTGGCGATGGATCGTGGCCACCCCAAGCTTGCCAAGCAGGCCGATGCACTGCATCCCGGCGTGCTGCGGCTGATCGCCATGACCGTCAAAGGTGCGCATGCGCAGGGCAAATGGGTCGGCGTATGCGGCGGGATCGCATCCGACCCGCTGGCGGTGCCGGTGCTGCTCGGTATCGGTGTCGATGAACTGTCGGTCAGCGTGCCGGCCATTCCGTCGATCAAGGCACTGGTGCGCAAGCTCAATCGCGCCGATTGCCTGAAGCTGGCCAACGAGGTGCTGCAGCTTGGCACCGCAACCGAGGTACGCGCCCGGCTTGCGGCGCTGGCCGACTAGACGCCGAGGCTACATACCAATGGTAAAACCCGTCCGGCAACGCCGTGGCGGGTGAGCCCATGCCGGCACTGTCGCGCTCGTTGCAAAGGTTGTTTGTGGCACGGTATGCGGGCGTGCGATGCCGCACCGGTCGTGTCCTGCCCGCTGCCATTACGCGCCTGCCAACTGTCCCGGGAAAAGCGCGGTGCTTGTGCGGCAGGTGAAGCACCCGCTAGCAGGGCAGCGGCCAGCCGGCAGGCACGCTCCCCGTCAGCGCGGCCACAGGTGATACAGGCAGCGCCAGGCCCGATGCTCAGCCGGTCAGTTGCAGGAAGTGGTCGAGGATATGGAAGTGGTCCTCGAAGAAACGTGATTCCATCGCCGCCAGTTCGGCGATCGGCACCCAGCGTGCGTCGGCGGCGTCGTCGCTGCCGGCGACCTCGGGCAGGCGTTCCATCGCGATGCCGAAGTGGTGGGCGTGGGTGATGGTGCGGCCACGCAGGCTGCGATCCGGGTGATCGAACACCGCCACTCCGCGCAGCGCGGCATGCAGCGTACTGTCGAACAGCGCGAGCCCGGTTTCCTCGCGCAGCTCGCGGATCGCCCCTTGCAACAGGCGCTCGCGGCCATCGAGAAAACCGCCAGGCAGCGCCCACAGCCCCTGCCCCGGCATGTGCTTGCGCTCGACCAGCAGCACATGGCCTGCCACCTCGACCACGGCATCCACCGTCACGAACGGCCCACTGCCCCAGCGTTTGCGGTTCTCGATCAGTGCCGCGTGCTCGGCGCACAGTTGTGCGTACGCCGGCAACGCACGCCAACCCTTGAGATAGGCTGCCACCGGGTGGGGCACCAGCGTGGTGAGCAGCGCATCGGCCGCTGCCGGCTCATCCAGCCCCAGATGGATCTGGCGCACGCCGGTCGCGTCCAGTTCGCCTTGCAATGGCATACGGACCAGCGTCCAGTCGGGAAAGCGCTGCAGGTAGTAGCTCGACGCATCCTTCTCGTGCCCGATCAGCGCCACGCGGCGCGATGGTGTGTCACCGGCGATACCGGCCTGCACCGCTGCGGTCCAGCGCGCATCGTCGTAGTAGTCGCGTACCGGGACAAAGCGCACGCGGCCGGCATCGGCTTCGGGCAGCGTGGCGGCGATCATCGCCGCGCGTTCCTGCCAGGTGAACGGATTCTTGGCATCGCGCGCACGGTGAGCGGAACCCAACACCACCATCACTTGCGGCGCACGGCGCAGCGCTTCGGCCAGCAGCACGGCATGGCCCAGGTGGAAAGGCTGGAAGCGGCCGATCAA
The DNA here is from genome assembly GCF_025642115.1 of Chitiniphilus purpureus. Classification (GTDB taxonomy): domain Bacteria; phylum Pseudomonadota; class Gammaproteobacteria; order Burkholderiales; family Chitinibacteraceae; genus Chitiniphilus; species Chitiniphilus purpureus. The sequence continues at coordinate 398,564 of NZ_CP106753.1, forward strand.
TACCGCGCAGTCGAAATCATGGGACATGGCAAGGACTCCGGTCAGAACACGTGGCGGGCGGCGATGGGCATCTGCCGGCCGCTGCCGAAGGCACGGGCACGCAGCCGCAGGATGGGTGGGGCCTGGCGCCGCTTGTATTCGTTGCGGGCGATCAGGCTGCGGATGCGTGCCACCAGCGCTTGGCCGCCCGCATCGGCGGTCAGCCGGGCGTATTCGGCCTCGACCGCCGCGCGTTCGTCCTGGCCCAGCAACGGGCCTTCGACCAGTACCTTCAGCAGCGCATCGAGCACCGGGTAGGGTGGCAGGCTGTCGGTATCGCGCTGGCCGGGCGCCAGCTCGGCGGACGGTTCCTTGTCGAGGATGGGCGCGGGGATCAACTCACGGCCGGCCGCCTCGTTCAGGTGGCGACTCAGCGCGTAGACCTCGGTCTTGTACAGATCGCCAATCAGCCCGAGTCCGCCGTTGGTATCGCCGTACAGCGTGCAGTAGCCGACCGAGATCTCGCTCTTGTTGCCGGTGGTGAGCAGCAGATGGCCATACGCGTTGGAATATTCCATCAACACCGTGCCGCGCACCCGCGCCTGCAGGTTCTCCAGCGGCAGGCCCGCCAGCGGCGCGCCGAAGGCCGCGGCAAAGCCCGTGGCATAGGCATCGACCATATCGCGGATCGGATGCTCGATCAGCCGCACACCCAGGTTGCGGCACAGCGTGACCGAATCGTCGACGCTGCCGGCGCTGGAAAAGCGTGAGGGCATGGTGATGGCGGTGACGTTGTCGGCGCCCAGCGCCTCGGCCGCCAGCGCCAGCGTCAATGCGCTGTCGATGCCGCCCGAGCAGCCGATGACCGCATGCGTGAAGCCGCAGCGCCGGGCATAGTCGCGCAGCCCCAGCACGGTCTGCCGGCGGTAGAACGCCATCGCCGGCAGGCCGGCCGGATCGACCGCGGGCAGCGCGGCGCCATCGGCGGCGACGAAGCGTGCGCCGTCGAATGCCAGCGTGCGCACGTCTTCCTCGAAACGCCGCGCCTCGAACACCACGCCGTCCTGCGGGGTGACGGCGAACGAGGCGCCGTCGAACACCAGCTGGTCCTGGCCGCCGACCTGGTTCACGTAGAGCAGCGGCAGATCGTGGCGGTGGCTGGCAGTGGCAAACAGCCGATGCCGCTGTTCGCGCTTGCCGATGTTGGACGGGCTGGCGTTGATCGACACCACCAGGTCCGGCGCGGCCTCGGCCAGCCGCTGGAATGGATTGACCGCATAGTCGCGGCCGTCATCGTTCCAGCCATCCTCGCAGATCAAAAAGCCGACGCGCCATGCGCCAATGCGCAGCACGCGGTTGTTGTCCGGCCCCGGCTCGAAGTGGCGGCGCTCGTCGAAGATGTTGTAGGTGGGCAGCAGTTGCTTGGCGTACTGCAAACGCACTTCGCCATCGGCGATCACCAGCAGGCTGTTGGACAGCGGCTTGCCCGGCCCCTGGCGCCGCGTGGGTGCGCCGATCACCCAGTTGAGGCCGGGCGTGGTATGGCTGGCGGCGAGCAGCTCGGCCAGCGCCGCGTCGCTGGCGGCGAGAAAGGCCGGTTCGTCGAGCAGATCGCCCGGGTAGTAGCCGGTGAGCGACAGCTCGGGAAACACCACCAGTTGCGCGCCATCGCGTTGCGCCGTTTCGGCCGCGGCGCGCATCAATGCGAGGTTGCCGGCGAAGTCACCGACGGTGGGATTGAGCTGGGCGAGGGTGATACGAAGCATGGTGGTCCTCAATAAAAGGTTGGAGAGACCGGAAGGCGATATTGGCTTTCGATGGCAGTTATTGGTACCAGCGCTCGTATAACAAAATAATGTCCGGTTTGAGAGCCTCACGGAATTTACATGTTTTCAATCCAATCAAGAGGTGGTTGAGCAAGCCGCTTCCTCTTGGGTATTCATCCCAAACACCCTATGGGGTCTTCGCTACGAAGTTGCACAGTTCTTCGATTATTTCGAGTTCGCCGAGTCGTGTGGTGAAACTATTTGGTTTGTGGGCGAACTCAATGAATTTACATAAATCATCATCCATGACACAGATTTGTTCGGAATGTTGTTGGTCTAGACTGATAACTGGCATTTCTGGAAGCTATGTGTAAAACAAATTTCAAAAAGCCAAAACCCAGAAACTGGCCCTCTGTACCAATACGGATCAAACGAAGATTTAGTAATATCGCAGCAGCCCTTAATTATGAATTTTGCTTTGTCACAAGTCGGGTAGAAAATAGTAATCTCAAGTTTTTCAATATGGTGATTGACGTAAGGCCCTTCGCGGGGATCGGCCGTATCATGGTACAAGCCCAAATATGGCCCGGAGAAACTGTATTTCTCAATTCCCTCACGTTTCTTCGCAATGGGAAACATTAAATAATTGAAGACATACAGGCTTATTCTTTCGTGCCCAAGCAGGGTAATTTCCAGTGATTGACCATCGATTCTGACCCCCGGAATTGCAGTTGGAGGCCCTGAATTGATTGAGGCAATCCCGGGTTCAAGTGTTTGTGCTTCCATGGGTTTGTCCAGAATGTAGGGCAGCGGGCTGCCGGCCTAACTGGCCGTATGACTGAACACCTGCCGCAAATACGCGAGGAACGTCTGGTCTTCGCACAGCGTCTTGCCCGGCGCATCGGAGAGCTTGGCCACCGGCTGGCCGTTGCAATGCGTGAGTTTCATCACGATGTTGAGCGCCCGCTGCGGGGTGTCGTTGGTCAGGTCGGTGCCGATGCCAAAGCTGGTATGGATGCGGCCATGGAAGTGCCGGTACAGCGCCAGCGCCTTCTGCGGATTGAGCCCGTCCGAGAACACCAGCCGCTTGGTGCGCGGATCGATACGCAGCTTCTGGTAGTGCGCGATCGCTTTCTCGCCCCATGCCACCGGGTCGCCCGAATCATGGCGCAATCCGTCGAAGAGCTTGGCGAAATACAGGTCGAAATCGGCGAGGAAGGCATCCATGCCGATCACGTCGGTCAATGCCGTGCCCAGGTCGCCGCGATATTCCTGTACCCAGCCCTCCAGCGCCGACTTCTGGAAATCGCGCAGCCGCGAGCCGAACGCCTGGTAGGCCTGCAGATACTCGTGCGCCATCGTGCCGATCGGTGTGATGCCATAGCGCCTGGCCAGGTGGACATTCGACGTGCCGCGCAGATAGTGCGGCAGTTCGCGCGTCAGCGCTGCCAGCACCTCGTCGTGCCACTGCGCCGAATGACGCCGGCGCAACCCGAAATCGAACAGCACGAACGGGAATTCCGCCTCGTCCCGCAATTCGGCGTCCGCTGCCTTGATCACATCGATCTTGGCCTGCAGGCGTTGGCGCGCTTCGGCGAGCACAGCCTCGCTGTCACCCAGCCGGCGGTGGTAGAGCGTGTTGACGATATAGAGCACGAAGATCTCGAACCCCATCACGTGCACCAGCGGTCCGCGCGCCACGATGCGCAGTGTCTCGCCCTCGGTGCTGACCGTGACAAAGCGGCGCTGGAAATGGAACACGCTCAGGAAATCGACGAAATCGCTTTTGATGAAGCGCAGACCGCGCAGGTAATCGAGCTCGTCCGCAGCAAATTGCAGACTGCACAGGTGGTCCAGCTCGGCCTCGACCTCGGCTTTCAGATCGGCCAGCGCGAAGGCCGGCGTATTGCGGCAGACGAAGGCGTATTCGGCCATCGCGCCGGGCTGGTGGTGCAGCAGGGCCTGCCACATGGTGAACTTGTAAAGATCGTTTTCCAGCAGGCTGCGTACGATGGGCGCGTTCATCTCGGTTTCCGGTTGTCTCATCAAGGCCGTATCAGGCCGGCGATGCCGCCGCCAAGTCAAGGCTGGTGGCGAGCCTGGCGCCGCGGGTCTGCATGTCGGTGAGGAAGTCGCGATACTGCGTTTCAAAGCCCGCCACGGCGCTCATGCAATCGGTCAGCAGGGTCAACCGTGTCGCGCCGTCCGGCAGGCGTGCCACCAGGTGCTCGACGGTGGCCCTGACGCAGTGGCTGCCGGCCTCGCCAGCGACAACGATGCGATCGGCCACATCGAGTGCAGCCACCAGCGGGGCATTGGCCTGGGTGCTGGCATCCTCGTCCAGCGGCACCTCGGCTTCGATGGCGCTGTAGTGTTCGGTCCACGGGTTGGTGCCCTTGACCACCTTGGCCACGATGCCAAGCGTGCGCTCTTCCCAACGGTTGTAGGCAGAACGTAGGCTATCGTGCACTGCATGGCCCCAGCTGCCGATCTCGCAATGCACCGGCCAGACCATGTGCACGTAACGGCCCTTGGCTTCCAGTGCGCCAAGATAGTCCAATACACGGGCAGTGGCGGCCGGGTCGCGCGGCATGTAACGGCCGTTCGCCACATCCACGGCGCGGATCTGGGTGAACGGGGCAATCGGCGTGCCATCACCGTCTTGCCAGAACGTGGGATGCGCGATATCGAGCCGCTGATGCGAATCGAGCGTGATGGTGATGGCATTGAACCGATCGCCAATGGCATCAATCAATGTGGCGAGGCGCAGCATATCGGCATGGGCGCCCGCAACAGGCAATGCCGGTGCACGGTGTGTGCCTTGCAGCAGCGGATCGGGCGGGCGGAATCCGGGGGGCAGATCGCAGAAGTCGTTCTGCGGATCAATGATCAACAGATGCTGCTTGAACATGACGGCGTCTCCGGCTGCGTATGAATGCCAATGTAGTGTACTTAGTTTATTATTGCAACTAATAGTCGTTGGTCGCCGACAATGGGATACATGGATCGCCAGAAAGTACGGTTAGAATGTCTGGGTGGCTTAAATCAAGTTGGGAAATGTTAGTCTATAAAATATCCTAACTGGAAAGATTGCATCAAGGAGAGGAGGCATGGGGGACGTGATCTGTACCGTGGACGTGGTGTTGCTGACGCTGCGGACCGCCGCGCTGCATGTGCTGTTGCACCGGCGTGAACGTGAGCCGTTCCAGAACGTGCTTGCCTTGCCAGGCGGCTATGTGCACCCCCATACCGACCGCGATACCCGCGATGCCGCACTCAGGGTGCTGCAGGACAAGCTCGGTATCCAGAGCCCATATCTGGAACAGCTGGCAACCTTCAGCGGGCCGGCGCGCGATCCACGTGGTTGGTCGGTCAGCGTGGCCTACTACGCGCTGGTGCCGGAAAACCTGATCGGCAACGGCAAAGACTGCAGCGGTACCACGGCACTGTGTCCAGTGGACGACCTGCGCGGCCTGCCCTTCGACCATGCACAGATCGTCGAGACTGCAGTACACCGGGTACGCAACAAGAGCAGCTATTCATCACTGCCGATGCATCTATGCCAGGCGCCTTTCACGTTGCCGCAACTGCAGACGGTCTACGAGGCGGTGCTGGGCGAGCCGCTCAACAAGGTGAGCTTTCGTCGCAAGATGGACGAGTTGGCGGTGCTCGAAGCCATCCCTGGCGCGTTCTCCAGCGGCAACGCACACCGCCCGGCACAGCTTTATCAGCTCAAGCCGGCCTGGCGTCACGCATTGTCGGTGACCGAACGCGGCATCTGATCGGGCCAATTCGGGCGTGCAACGAAACAGGGCGCGCTGCGCCCTGTTTGTTGCTGCAGTCGGAACCCTCAGTGGTGGATTTCGGTCGCTTTCAATTCGGGGGTCGGCTGCCACTCGATCTTGTAGCGGCCAGTGACCTCATCTTCGGTGACGACGGCCTTGCCGAGGATCAGATTGATAAAGCCGGTAGAAAAGCCGGGATATCCCTCACGGTTGGGGATGGTCGAGTGCGAATCGTCCAGCGACCGCTGTTGCGTCGTGGTATCGAAATGGTAGTCGTAATGCCAGCCTTGTTTCTCCAACGAGAAGCCAGTTGGCAGGCCGAGAGGGACTTCGGGTTGACCAATGGGCGAGGCATATCCAAAGTCCCCTTTGATCTCATAATCCCCTTGCTCCAGCTTGGCCCCATTTCCAAGGGGATAGGGTGCGCAGGAAATGCCGTAGATGAATCGGGCGTTTACTCCTTCGGAAATCGTCTTTGCCACACTGATGACGGTTTCCAATGGGGCGCTGGGCGGTCTACGCCCCGTATCGTATCGAACCGTGCCACGCGCATTCGTCACATGATATAGGCCAATTAAAGATTTCAGGGCGCCTCCCCAACCATGGGCACGCCACAATGCATGGTATTCCTCGCCTACCGGCGTGTTGTAATAAGAAAATACCAACGGCGCCCGGCTCAACACAGGATCATCTGCATAGAATGGGTTGGTCGACGTATTCATCTTCTCGATGGCCGTCAACAGCCCTGCCACGATGGCTTCCCGCCCGTTCAATTCCGGGTTCAGATAGGTTTCCTTGAAACCGTGGCCCAAAGTGTCCCCGGCGGGCACGACAATGTTGCTGGGCAATACATTGCGCAGCAGATCCAGGCCGCCGATCACGAGATCCTTGCTCGAGGTGAGATAACTGCCGTTGCCCAGCACCCGGTCCGCCGGCGACGCCACGCCAAAGATACGCACCTGGCCCGAATCGGGTACGCCGTTCTGCGTCAACAGCGTATACACTCGATTGGCGAACAGGTTGCCCTGCGAATGGGGTACCAGCAGCACCTTGTCGTCATTGCTGGTCGCCTGCCGGATATCGCGCAGGATTTCGCTTTCCTCGTCCAGCGTCAATTGCGCCAGCATGGCCCGCTCGTATTGGGCGCGGTAATAGCGCTGCGCCGCCTCGGCCAGGCGGGGCTCCAGCCCGGCCGGTGCTTCGCCGTACAACAGCGCCTGGGCGATCTTTTCCGGGGCTTCGTCGGGGTTTTGCTGGTTGAGCTGGTAGAAGGTCTGGGCGATATCGGCAAAGAAGCCGTGGGTCTGGTTGTAGGCGAGAGTGGTTTTGACAGGGTGGCCTAGTTCTTCTTGCAAAGCTTCATTAAGCATTTTTCTGCTTTCCCTTGCATCGTCGGCCAGGGTGTTGATTCCATTGATATGAATGATGACTGGAATCTGGTCGCACTGATTCAGCTCGGCGAATGCCAAATTTGCGTAGAAAAGGCTGAGAAAAATGATCTTTGTTTTCATGCTTTACCCTTAGTCGCATTGAATGCGAAGCGGGGGTTGAAGCATCATCCAACTAAGCAATTCGCTGCTTCTTACTACGGTTTTCATGCGATCTGGTGTGTTGGCATGCAGCGCGGCCAATTTCTTTGAATATTCCATTCTCCATTTATAATTGTCTTTTGATTTAATAAATGTATTGTGAAAACATTCAAATGGGATTTCTTTTTGGTTACTTAATGTCCTTGCCTTTTCCCGGTCATTCCCACTTGCAGCCAAAATCTCCAGCTGCGTAATCCTCGCCATTTCCATCGCGTATCTGAACCGCGCCGGATGCTGCCCCACCTCCTTGGCCAGGAATCGCTGCACGTCGTCACGCACCCCATCGTTGTCGCTGTCGATGCCGGCCAGGGTCCTGCGTCCTTCGGCGCCGGGGTCGGGTGGAACCTTGATGCCGTTGATGGTCTCGCCATTGCCCGGCGGCACCGGGGTCACGGCATCGCATTGCGTGATCGGCTGCCACAGCGCCGGCACCTTGGGCGGGAACCAGCCTGTGCCCTGGTAGGCGGTATGCGCCTGCTGCGCCCGGTAGTAGCCACCCTCGTACCGCACCTTGTCGCCGACCTGATAGGCCGCACCTTCCTGCCACGGCGCGCAGCGCTGCACCGGATCGCGTTGCAGCTGCCACAGCGCCGGGGTGTTGACGGGGTTCCAGTTAGTGCCCTTGTGGGCAGTATGCGATTGCAGCGCCTTGTAGGTCTGGCCCTGGTATTGCACGGCCACGCCGACCAGATAGCCATCGCCCTCGCGCCATTCCGGGATGGGTGCGGCGGCCCAGGTGGGGCTCAGCCAGGCGGCTGCAAGCAGGGCAAGCAGAGGTCTGTACATGGCGGATGTTCCTGTAAGTAATTGCTGTGGCAGTGCCTTGAGTGAACTGTTGAAGGCACGACGCGGTGTGTTGCCGGATCACGGGCATTGTCCGGCAGCGATGGCGCTATCGCTGGATCAGTGCAGTGATCAGCTGCAACTATATCCGCGTTTCTGAATTATGACAAAAGCAAAAATGAATAAATTCTAATATTTTGCTTACTTGTTTTGTGAAATATCGATAGTGCGTGGAAGAGCACACGCGCCCGCCGCCAATTGGATTCCTACACAGATGTTGTGTCGAGGGTTGAGTGCAGCCCGGTGAGGTGCCCAATGAGGGAGGCCAATGCATTTGGTACTGGTGTTGCAGCTTGTCATCGAAGAGGCGTTGTCAGCGAAGGCTGCGATCAATCCTGCCTCCGCCAAAGCATCGATTGGCGACAACAAACGGGAGGCGGGCAGCAGGTAGGCATGGCATCCTGGGGGGGATTGTTGACGGATCGGATGATGAATACTGCTTCTGCCTTGCGCCTGATCCTGCTTGCCGCCATCTGGGGTGCTTCGTTCCTGTTCATGCGCCTGTCGGTGCCTGTGCTGGGGCCGGTGATCCCGGCGGCGGGACGCGTCATGGTCGGTGCCGCCTTCCTGGGGACGGCGGCATTGCTGTGGGTCCGTACCCCGCTGCAGCGAACGCATTGGCGCCATTACGCCATTCTGGGTCTGTTCAACACGGCCTTGCCGTTCCTGTGCTATGGCTTGGCGGCACGCACGCTGACTGCATCGCTGATGTCCATCCTCAATGCCACCACGCCGATCTGGGGTGCACTGGTGGCCGCGGTATGGCTGGGTGTGAGACCGACGTTGAAAGCGGCTTGCGGCCTGTTGTTGGGTGTGGTCGGCGTGGCGGTGCTGGTGGGGCTGGACAGCGCCAGCAGCGCGCCTGGTGCGGGCTGGGCGATCGCATCGGTGCTGGTGGCCACCTTCTGTTATGCGCTTGCCAGCAGCTACGGCAAGCGTCATGCCGCTCAGATGCCGCCCTTTGCCGCCGCCCACGGCAGCATGTGGGCCGCCAGTGCGCTGATGGCGCCGTTGCTGCTGTGGCAGCCGGCTGCACCGGTGGCGAGTGGCATTGCGGTCGGCGCGGTGCTGGCGCTGGGTGTGGTTTGCACCGGCGCAGCGTATCTGCTGTATTTCCGGCTGGTGCAGGATATCGGCCCTGCGCCGACACTGACCGTCACCTTCCTGATCCCGGTATTCGGCGTGCTGTGGGGCGTGTTGCTGCTCGGCGAAACCATCGGCCACCACACATTGGTGGGCGCGGCACTGGTGTTGGTGGGTACCGCGCTGGCGACGGGCTTCGATCCACGCAAACTGGGGCGAAAGTAGCCTGATTGTTTGACGCCTGCCACTGCCATGCCGCGCGCCGCAATGATCCCCAGGCGTGTGCACTGACCACCGTATCCCCTGTGGCAAGCGCCACGCGAACAAACACCGTGCTCCATACCTTACAACTTCGCATCAACATGACTCCATTGCCTGGGTTTTTCTGATGGCGGCGATGGGCACCGCCCAATGGCAAGTCGGCTGGGTTTTGTTTGTAAGGTATTACCTTACTATGATGCGAATTGTTACAATCAATTAGCGATCTCCGGTTGTCTGCGCCATGATTTGTGAAGGGCGCCGCACCGGTCGCCGTTTGCGGAGCAAGTCAAATGCGCGATCTTCGGGTACAACACAAGTTGGCCATCGGGTTTACCGGCCTTACTCTCGTCATGACGATGTTGACCATATTTCTGCTGCTCCAGATGGGCATCCAGCATCGGAACATGCAGAAAATCGTTTCGTATGACGTACGCAAAATGGAGTTGAGCGGCGACATTCAGTTCGCTGCCACCGAGAACACCACCAACCTGCTCGATTTGCTCAATCGCCCTGAAGAACAAGAGGCTTTGCGCGCCAGCATTGCCGCCAACCGCGCGGCCGTATCGGAAAAGCTCAAATCGCTGGAAAGCTTGGTATATACAGCCCAAGGCAAGCAGTTGCTGGCAGATATCCACCGCACACGGGGCGAATACATTGCGGCGTATGACAAGGCGATTGCCTTGCACAATGTCGGCGATATGGACGGGGCAGAGCGCGAGGTGCAAACCCGTGTACTTCCACTGCGCCGTGCATATACGGAAGCCATCGAAGTGATCAAACGGCAGCAGCGCGACCTGATTGCCGCTGGCACCAAAGAAGCCCAGCAAGCTTATGACACCAGCCGCACCACGGGATGGTCATTACTTGCAATAGCCATTGTTCTGGCCGTCTTCCTGACGGTTTACATCACGCGCCTGATCGTGCGCCCGCTCTCCACCTTGCAAGCCAGCATCGAGCATGTGCGGCACACGCACGATCTCACCGGGCGGGCAGGCGTGCAGGGCCGCGATGAGGTGGCCACCACAGCCCAGGCATTCGACGCGCTGCTTGTCACATGGCAAGGCACTTTGCGTGACGTGGCACAGCGCACGGCGGGCGTTGAGCAGCTCGGCCGCAATCTCGAGTCGATTGCAAGCCAGGTCGCCGGTGCGGTTGAGCAGCAGAACGGCGCCACAGCTTCGGCTGCGGCGGCCGTCGAGGAAAGCACTGTCAGCATCAGCCATGTGGCCGACCGCACCCGCGACGGCGAAACGCTGGCGACCGATTCGACCCGCCTTGCGCGACACGGTGCGGAGCAAGTGCAAAGCGTGGTGGACAAGATCATCGCGATTTCCGGCTCGGTGGCACACGCCTCCACCACGATTGAATCGGTGGATCAGCAGGTGCAGGCCATTTCCAGCATCGTGACGCTCATCAAGGAGGTAGCCGACCAGACCAACCTGCTGGCGCTGAATGCGGCCATTGAAGCCGCTCGCGCCGGCGAGGCCGGCCGGGGCTTCGCGGTCGTTGCCGACGAAGTGCGCAAGCTTGCCGAGCGCACCACGAATGCCACGCGGGAAATCGGAGAAAAGATCAATGCCGTGACTGGCGGCGCGCGCGATGCGGTGGCCGGCATGGGCAATGTGGTGACCCTGGTGGACAGCGGTGTCGAGCAGGCGCGTGGCGTACACGAGCGCATCGAGGCGATCCGCGAGAGCGTGCAGCAAATGAGCTCCCTGGTCGGGGACATCAATATGTCCATGAAGGAACAGAGCACCGCCAGCAACGAGATCGCGCAAAACGTCGAGCAGGTGGCCCGTATGACCGAGCAGAACGCCTCGGCCTCCACCTCCGCCGCCGACGCGGCCCGCCGGCTGGTGAAGCTTGCAGATGAGTTGCGGGAATCGGTGGGCAGATTCCGGTTTGCATGATCCATTGCAAAAGGGCCAGGGTCGTTCCGTACCCCAGCTTTCCATTGCGCCATGAAACCGATTGGCTCCTGCGTTATCCGGGAACATCAGAAAAGGTGGATGGATGACGATGAAGATACGGTGATGAAGCCGGCGGCACTGGGAATGTCTTGTTCCAACAACATGCCTGCTCAAGAATAAGTATTCTTCCAACTTTGACCTTGGACTCAGGCTGGGCCAGAAACAATTCGGACGGAAAAGAAGTCGACTGGGGAAACACGCCGGATCAACCAATGAAACAGAAAAGAAAGTAGCCGATATCATCGGATAATCCGGGCAAACATTGCTCGAAGTTTTGTGCAGATTGATGATAAAGGCAAAAATGCGACCACTGGTTCAATGAAAGACCAGGGCGTGCTGAGAATAGCCCGGATTTTTTAGGCCGAAGCAATGCTGGGCGCCTTGAAAGCCCGTTCGAAACCAACGCCGGGTTAATGGGAAGTTAGATTGGAGCGGCCAACAAAACCGGGTGTTGCGTTCCCGGCAGGCAGCGCGAAATGTCCTGAAGGCGGTGAACCGGGCTTGCTTTGGTCGGCGACAGTAGCGGTGGCGCGGCAGGTGGGCGCGATGCGGTCAAGGCGGGTTGTATCGGTGGCGCCCGGCTACGCCGCAGGCGCCGCCTTGATGTGGTGCGCCTACTCTTGCGCTGTTGCCGCCTGCGGATCGTGATCCAGCGCCCTGATCCTGGCCCGCATGCTCCAGACCAGCAGCACGCCCGGCAAGGCCGCCAGCACGCTGATCACAAAGAAATCCGCCCAGCCGAAGGCTGCCACGATATAGCCCGAAGCAGGGCCCACGTAGACGCGGCCGAAGGCGGCCAGCGCCGACAGCAGCGCATACTGCGTTGCGGTGAAGCGCACGTTGCACAGCGCCATCAACAGGGCCACTGCCGCGGTGGTGCCCATGCCGCCGGCCAGGTTCTCCAGACCGATCGCCAGGAACAGCAGTTCGTTGCCGGGCGAGGTCGTGGTGGCGATCAGCCAATAGCCCAGGTTGGTGAACGCCTGGGCGGTGCCGAACCACAGCAGCGAGCGATACAGCCCCAGCTTCACCATCAGCGCTGCACCGGCGAAGCCGCCGACGATGGTGGCGATCAGGCCGAACACCTTGTTGGCCTGGCCGATCAGGCTCTTGCTGTAGCCCATGTCCAGCAGGAACTTGGTGGAAAGGCTGCCGGCAAAGGCATCGCCCAGCTTGTAGGCGATCACCAGTGCCAGCAACAGCAGCGCACCCTTGCGCGAAAAGAACTCGCGCAGCGGCGCCACCACCGCCTCGCTCAGGGTCAGCGGCGGCCGCGCCGCCAGCGTGGGCTCGGGCGCGAGGAAGCTCACCAGCACCATGCCGCCCATCAGTGCCGCCATCACCCAGTAGGTGTGCTGCCAGCTGAGGATGCCATCCGCCAGGATCAGCGCCAGCGCGCCGGAAGTGAGCATGGCCATGCGGTAGCCGAACACCCCCACCGCTGCCGCGGCGCCGCGCTCCTCGTGGTGGACCAGCTCGGTGCGATAGGCGTCGATCACCACATCCTGCGTGGCGGAGAAGAACGCAATCATCACCGCCAGCACCGCAAAGGTCGCCAGATGCTGTTGCGGATCGAGCCCGCCCATGCCGGCGATCGCCAGCGCCAGCGCCAGCTGCGCCAACACCATCCAACCGCGTCGCCGCCCCAGCAACGGTGGCACGAAGCGATCGATCAGCGGTGCCCATAGGAATTTCCAGGTGTAGGGCTGTCCCACCAGCGTGAACCAGCCGATGGTCTTCACATCGAGCCCGGCGTCAGACAACCACGCCTGCAACGTCGAGCCGGTCAGCGCCAGCGGCAGCCCCGAGGCAAAGCCTAGGAACATCGCCGCGGCGATGCGGCGGTTGGTGAAGACGGCGGTGTAGGTGGCGAGCGACATGGGCAGGGCTGCTAGCGGGACAAGCGCGCAGTATCGCATGGCGTATCCCCGTGTTCCGGTGGGGACCTGCGATTGTGGCGAGTGCATTGCAGGCAGTGGTGACGATGTATGGTGAAGCGTCTTCTTCCCAGATCATCCCTTGCCCGCTGCCCCTTATCTGCTCGCCATCGACCAGGGCACCGCCAGCACGCGCTGCAGTGTATTCGATTGCCGGCGGCCTGCCGGTGGCGCATGCCCAGTGCGAGGTCACCCAGCGTTTCCGCCAGCCGGGCTGTGGAGCACGATGCACACGAGATCTTCAGCAGCGCGCTGGTGACGATGACCGAGGCAGTGAACCGGGCCGGCATCGACGCCGTCGACATCGCCAAGCAGCGTGAGACGACGGCGCTGGGCGCGACCTATCCGGCTGGGCTGGCGGCGAGTGTGTGGGATGATGCGGCGGCGCTGGTCGGCCAATGGCAGGAGGAACAGCGTTTCACGCCGCAGATGGCGCCGGAACGACGCGAGGCGCTGTATGGCGGCTGGCAGCGTGCGGTGCAGGCGACATTGGGGTTCAGGCCCGCGTAGCTACTGCTCGTCTTCGGGACGCAGCGGGGTGTACCGCCATGGCAGCTCGGCGAGCAATTCCCGGGCAGCGAAGTCCAGTGTCTCGCGATAGTGATGCTGGTGTGGGAGCGGAATGACCGGTTCCCCTTCAAGAAAGCCCAGCTGATTCAGGGTTGCGGCGAAGCCTTGCAGCGGGCCGTAGGCAAACAGTAGGTTGTGCCGATCAAGCACCAGGGTCGCGTTGTCTTCAGGGGAATGCACCCACAGATCGCATCGCGCATCGCCCGTGAGCAATGCTTGATATTTGCGCAGCAGCGTTGCAACCGTTGTCGTGTCCATTTCCGGGCTCTGGTATCGCCCGGGCGCACCTTCACCGCGGGGTGTATGCAACACGTAGAGGAGGTAGAGCGGCGCTGTGAGCTGCTTGGACAGTGTTTCAAAGACTTCCAATGAGTTGGCGGGCAAGCCCGCAATCAACTGGTCCGACTGTATGTAGTACGTCGGCAGAAAGCTGTGGCGTTGCCACTCGCCATCGACGTGATGCGAGAGTTTGCTCTGTGTGTTCATACAGCGCATACCTTGCGTACCCGCCGGAAGGCGAATGCCAGGTAAGCGAGAGCCATCAGTGCTTTGGCGGCTGCTTGCAGCTGTCGCACTGGCTGGAGCCGAACCAGATAGCAGCCAAGCCAGATGGGGCAGGTGCAGGGCGTGCCACGTTCCGGCTTGCAGCTGCAACGGCTTCCCAATCCCTGGCAGTGGGTCGGATGTAAACCACGCCGGGCAATGCTGAAGAGGGCACGTCGGCGAGGGGATGGGCCCGACGCCGCTATGCCGGCTTCACAGCGGATAGTCATAATCCACGACCAGCGGCGCGTGGTCGGAGAATTTCACGTCCTTGTAGACACTGGCCTGCCGGGCCGTGGCGGCGAGGGCGGCGGTGGCGATGTGATAGTCGATGCGCCAGCCCACATCCTTGGCGTAGGCCTGCCCACGGTTGCTCCACCAGGTGTAGCCGGGGGCGTCCGGATAGAGCGTGCGCCAGACGTCAACCAGCTTGAGTTCGCCGAACACCCGGCCGATCCACGCGCGTTCCTCGGGCAGGAAGCCTGAGTTCTTCAGGTTGCCCTTCCAGTTCTTCAGGTCGATCTCGTTGTGCGCGATGTTCCAGTCGCCCAGCAGCAGGATGTCACGTCCGCATTGCGCAAGCTGTGCCAGGTGGGGCCAGAATGCGGCCATGAAGGCGAATTTCACCTGCTGACGCTCCTCGCCGGAGGAGCCGGAAGGCAGGTAGACCGAGATCACCGACAGCTTGCCGAACTGCGCTTCGATATAACGGCCCTCGGCGTCGAATTCCGGCAGGCCCAGCCCTTCGATCAGCCGGTCCGGTTCACGCCGGCAGTACAGGCCCACGCCGCTGTAGCCTTTTTTCTGCGCGTAGTGGAAGTAACCGCGATAGCCGGCCGGTGCGCGCATCGCATCGGTCAGGTCACCAGCCTGGGCCTTGAGTTCCTGCAGCCCGATCACGTCGGCCCCCGATTGCGCGGCCCAGTCGAGAAAACCCTTGTTGCTGGCCGAGCGGATGCCGTTGAGGTTGGCCGAGACAATACGCACGTTGAGCTTCCTTGTTCCTGCTGCGGCAAAAGGGGCTTGCACCGCATGGTATGCTGATTTTCGTCACATCCGATCCCGATTTACGGCACCTGCGCTTCGCAACGCGGGCGGCCGAACGGGCCCACCGCGTGTATCCAGGAGCCAGAAATCCATGTCCGACTTCCGTCAGGAATTCATCGAATTCGCCGTGGCACAGAATGTGCTGGGATTCGGCGAGTTTATCACCAAAGCCGGGCGTACCTCGCCGTACTTCTTCAACGCCGGCCTGTTCAACGAAGGGGGCACGCTGTCCGAGCTGGCCCGTTTCTACGCACAGGCGGTGCTGGCGGCAGGCGTCAAGTTCGACGTGCTGTTCGGCCCCGCCTACAAGGGCATCGTGCTGGCCGCGGCGACTGCCATCAAGCTGGCCGAGGCTGGCCGGAACGTGTCCTTTGCCTATAACCGCAAGGAGGCCAAGGATCATGGCGAAGGCGGGGTGCTGGTGGGGGCGAAGCTTGCCGGGCAGGTGTTGATCATCGATGACGTGATTTCCGCGGGGACCAGCGTGCGGGAGTCGGTGGCGCTGATCCGGGCGCACGGCGCCGAGCCGGCCGGCGTGCTGATCGCACTGGATCGGATGGAGCGCGGCCAGGGCGCGTTGTCGGCCGTGCAGGAAGTGGAGCAGCAATTCGGCATCCCAGTGATCCCGATCGCCACACTGGATGATCTGTTGCGGTTTCTCGCAGCCCGTCCGGATATGACGGACAACTTGAAGAAAGCCGAGGCCTACCGGGCCGAATACGGCGTCAGGCGCGGTTGACGGCAAAGCCGCCTGCCCGCCTCTTGAAAGGATGCAATGGCATGCGGCGATTGACGATACTGGCAGGCGCGCTTGCACTGATGGTTTCAGTGGTGGCCGAAGGCAGGTTGTACCGCTGGACCGACGAGAACGGTCAGGTGCATTACGGCGACAAGCCGCCGTTGAGCCAGCCGAGGAAAGGCGTCTCCGAGCTGGGCAGCAGCGGGGCGGTGCGCAAGTCACCCGAGACGCTGACCGAGGAGGAGCGCCTGCTGCAGGAGGAAGAAGCCCGCCAGGCCAACGAGCAGAGACGGCGCGATCGCGCGCTGCTGCAGTCGTTCTCCCGGCCGGCGGAGGTGGATCTGCTGCGGGATCGACAGGTCGAGGCGATCCAGGCGGTGATCCAGACCAACAAGATCCGGCGCAAGAACGCACAGACCAAGCTGGAGCGCCTGATCAAGACCGGCGAATACTACACCCGCCAGAAGAAGCTGCTGCCCGCCGATCTGCAGACCGATATCGCGTTGGCACGCAAGGAAATCGACGATATCGACCGCGATACGCTGAAGCGGGAGGACGAAATCGCCGAGGTCAAAAAGCGCGCGCATCTGGACAAGCAACGCCTGATCGAGCTGCAGGGCGATCCGTATTGACCGATTGAACGCCTTGGCCGCGGTTTGCGGCCGGTCAATCGGACGTGCCGCGCCCGCACCGCGTGCTGCCACCCTCGCGGATCGTTTTCCGATTACGGATCAAGCACCTATCCGCCCTTTGCCGCGCGTACACCATTTCGTGCATGAATCCACATTGATCTGTGCGCTTCTCCTTGTCCCTGGGCCCGTGCGTAAAATGTGGCAGGCGCACTGGTCGCCGCCGGTTTGTCCGTATTCCGGCTAGGTAAATTTCCGTAGTTCTCCAATGCCGCGCCGGGGGCAAACTGCGCGCATCCAGCCCACAGGATCGGTTTATATGAAGGAAGCCAGCGGCAATACGATGGTCAAGGCGGTGCTCGGCATCGATATCGGCGGCACCGGCATCAAGGGAGCGCCGGTGAATGTGGCCACGGGCGAATTGCTGGCCGAGCGGGTGCGGTTGGATACGCCGCAGCCTGCGACGCCGGCGGCGGTGGGGGCTACCGTGCGCCAACTGGTCACATCGTTTGGCTGGCAAGGACCGGTCGGCTGTACCTTTCCGGCCATCGTGCACAACGGCGTGACGCTGTCGGCGGCCAATGTCGACAAAAGCTGGATCGAGGCGCCGGCGGAGCGCATCCTGGCCGAGGCGGTCGGTCTACCGCTTAAGCTTTTGAACGACGCGGACGCCGCCGGTCTAGCCGAGGTGATGTTCGGCGCAGCCAAGGGCCGCAACGGCAAGGTGCTGATGCTCACCCTCGGCACCGGCATCGGCAGCGCGCTGATCGTCGATGGCAACCTGATCAGCAATACCGAGTTCGGCCATCTGGTGTTTCCCAAGGACACCATTGCCGAAAAGTACTGCTCGGCCAAAGTCAAGGATGACCTGGGGCTCAAGTACAAGCAGTACGCCGAGCGCCTGAACGGCTATCTGAAACACCTGCAGCTGCTGCTGTCGCCCGATCTGGTGATCATCGGTGGCGGCATTTCCAAGAAGCACGAGAAATTCATCCCCGAGCTTGTCGGCCTGCGCTTTCCAGTGGTGCCGGCCGCGCTGAAGAACGATGCCGGCATCGTCGGCGCCGCAATCGAGGCGGCCAAGCTCTATGGCGGCGTGATGGTGCCTTACGTGGCGCCGCTCCCGCCAAGCCAGGACTGATCGCGGCAGGAGCACCGCCGCCGGCGCCCTGTTCTTGGTGCAAGTATCTGTTTTGCCGTAGAATATCGCCCCTTTGATCCTTCGGGCGCACGCCATGCTCCATCCCATCCGTTACGACGTCATCGTGGTCGGCGGCGGCCACGCCGGCACCGAGGCCGCACTGGCCAGCGCCCGGATGGGGCGCAGGACGCTGCTGCTGACGCATAACATCGAAACCCTGGGGCAGATGAGCTGCAACCCGTCGATCGGCGGGATCGGCAAGGGGCATCTGGTGAAGGAGGTCGATGCGCTGGGCGGTGCCATGGCGCTGGCCACCGACATGGGCGGCATCCAGTTCAAGACACTCAATGCCAGCAAGGGCCCGGCGGTACGCGCCACCCGCGCCCAGGCGGACCGCATCCGCTACAAGGCCGCCATCCGGGGCATGCTGGAGAACCAGCCCAACCTTGACCTGTTCCAGCAGGAAGTGGCCGACCTGATCGTCGACGGCGACCGTGTGGTCGGCGCCATCACCGCCATCGGCGTGCGTTTCGAAGCCAGCGCCGTGGTGCTGACCGCCGGCACCTTCCTGGGCGGCAAGATCCATGTCGGCCTGGAAAACCAGATCGGCGGCCGTGCCGGCGATCCGGCATCGCTCTCGTTGTCGGCCCGGCTGCGCGAGCTGCAGCTGCCGGTGGGCCGGCTCAAGACCGGCACGCCGCCGCGCATCGACGGGCGCACCATCAATTTCGATGTGCTGGAAGTGCAGCCGGGCGACGTGCCCGAACCGGTGTTCTCGGTACGCGGCAACCGCGCCATGCACCCACAGCAGCTGCCGTGCTGGATCGCGCACACCAATGCGCGCACCCACGAGATCATCCGCTCCGGCTTCGACCGCAGCCCCATGTTCACCGGCAAGATCGAAGGCGTGGGCCCGCGCTACTGCCCCAGTATCGAAGACAAGGTGAACCGCTTCGCCGACAAGGACAGCCATCAGATCTTCCTGGAGCCCGAAGGCCTCGACACACACGAGTTCTATCCGAACGGCATCTCCACCAGCCTGCCGTTCGACATCCAGATCGCCGCGGTGCAGTCGATCCACGGCCTGGAAAACGCCCGCATCCTCCGTCCCGGCTATGCGATCGAGTACGACTATTTCGACCCGCGTAGCCTCAAGGCCAGCTTCGAGACCAAGGCGATCCGCGGCCTCTTCTTCGCCGGCCAGATCAACGGCACCACCGGTTACGAGGAGGCGGCGGCGCAGGGCCTGTTTGCCGGGATCAATGCCGCGCTGTTCGCCCGTGATGCGGCGCCCTGGACGCCCCGCCGCGACGAGGCTTACCTCGGCGTGCTGGTCGACGACCTGATCACCCGCGGCGTGACCGAGCCGTACCGCATGTTCACCAGCCGTGCCGAGTTCCGGCTGCAACTGCGCGAGGACAACGCCGACCTGCGGCTGACCGAGATCGGCCGCCAGCTGGGCGTGGTCGGCGACGCGCAATGGGAGCTGTTCTGCCGCAAGCGCGACGCGGTCGAGGCGGAGCTCGCGCGGCTGAAGTCGACCTGGGTCAATGGCCGCGTGGTGGCCGCGCATGAGGCCGAGCGGGTGTTCGGCAAGCCGCTGGAGCGCGAGTATTCGCTGGCCGAGCTGCTGCGCCGGCCCGAGGTGAGCTACGAGACGCTGCTGACGCTGGCTGCGGCCCAGCCCAGGGATGGCAAGGTATCGGTGACCGATCCGCTGGTGGCCGAACAGGTCGAGATCCAGGTGAAGTACCACGGCTACATCGAGCGCCAGCAGGCTGAGGTGGCGCGCCGCGAAACACTGGAGGACGCGCGCCTGCCGGCCGATTTCGACTATGGCCAGGTGGTCGGGCTCTCGAAGGAAGTGCAGCAGAAGCTCGCGCGCCACCAGCCGGAGACGCTGGGCCAGGCCAGCCGCATTTCGGGGATCACGCCGGCGGCGATCGCGCTCCTGGTGGTGCATCTGAAGAAGAAGCAGCTTGCCGCCGGTCAGGACAGGGTGGCCTGATGACGGTGGTGAACGGAGACGCGCTGGCGCCGCTGCTGGCACACGGCCTGGCTGCGCTCGACCTGCCGCTGTCCGGTGCACAGCAGCAGTCGCTGCTCGACTACGTGGCGTTGCTGGCCAAATGGAACAGGACCTACAGCCTGACCGCAATCCGCAAACCGGAGCGCATGGTGCCGCAGCATCTGCTCGATTCGCTGGCGCCGTTGCCGGTGTTCGACCGGCTGGGCGGCAGCCGCATCCTTGACGTCGGCTCGGGCTTTGGTACACCGGGCATTCCGCTTGCCATCGCCCGGCCGGACTGGCAGTTCACGCTGCTCGACGCCAACCAGAAGAAGACCACCTTCCTGCGCCAGGCGGTGCTCCACCTCAAGCTTGCCAATGTCAGCGTGGTGAACGGCCGGGTCGAGGCCGTCGCGCAGGACGGCGGGTTCGACCTCATCACCTCGCGCGCCTTCGCCGAGCTCGCCGATTTCGTCGGCTGGACCCGTCACCTGCTGGCACCCGGCGGTGGCTGGCTGGCGCTCAAGGGGGTCTGGCCGCACGACGAGATCGCCAAACTGCCGGTGGACATCGCGGTGAACAGCGTCGATCATCTGGCCGTGCCCGGCGTCGATGCCGAGCGGCACGTGGTCCATCTGACAGTGAAGCGCACATGAAGATACTGGCGATCGCCAACCAGAAAGGCGGCGTTGGCAAGACGACGACAGCGGTCAACCTGGCAGCGAGCCTGGCTCACCTCGAGCGCCGCGTCCTGCTGGTGGATCTCGATCCGCAGGCCAATGCCACCATGGGCAGCGGCATCGACAAGGCCAAGCTCGAACACACGGTCTACACCCTGCTGATCGGCGAATCGACGCTGGAGGAAACGCTGCAGCGTTCCGAGGCCGGTGGTTTCGATGTGCTGCCGGCCAACCGTGACCTTGCCGGCGCCGAGGTGGAGCTGGTGCAGGCACAGGCACGCGAATCGCGGCTGAAGGCAGCGCTTGCCGAAGTGGCGCCCCGCTACGATTTCGTCGTGCTCGACTGTCCGCCGGCACTCAACCTGCTGACGCTCAACGGCCTGGTCGCCGCCGACTCGGTGATGATCCCGATGCAGTGCGAGTACTACGCACTCGAAGGCCTCTCCGATCTGGTGAACACGCTGCGGCGGGTGAAGCAGGGCCTGAACAAGAAGATCGAAATCGAGGGGCTGCTGCGCACTATGTTCGATCCGCGCAGCACGCTGGCGCAGCAGGTGAGCGATCAGCTGGTCAAGCATTTCACGTCCAAGCTCTACCACACGGTCATCCCGCGCAATGTACGGCTTGCCGAGGCACCCTCGTATGGGCGGCCCATCCTGTCCTACGACAAGTCCTCCAAAGGGGCGCAGGCCTATCTGCAGCTCGCCGAGGAACTGTTGGCGCGGCATAATCCGGCCGAAGCAGTTCACCCGGTGTAATCCATGGTCGGTAAAAAATTCAAAGGCCTCGGCCGCGGTCTTGACGCGCTGATGGGCGATGCTGCGCCCGGCGATACCCTGCAGCAACTGCCGCTGGACCAGCTGCAGCCAGGCCGCTTCCAGCCGCGCATGCATATCGATCAGGCGGCGCTTGCCGAGCTGGCGGAGTCGATCAAGGCCCAGGGTCTGATGCAGCCGGTGCTGGCGCGCCCGATCGCCGGCGATCCGGAAGCCCGCTACGAGATCATTGCCGGCGAGCGCCGCTGGCGCGCCAGCCGCCTGGCCGGGCTGACCGAGATCCCTGTGCTGGTGCGCGAGGTGCCCGACGAGGCCGTCGCGGCGATGGCGCTGATCGAGAACATCCAGCGCGAGGATCTGAACCCGCTTGAAGAGGCGCAGGGCCTTGCACGGCTGATCGACGAATTCGGCATGACGCACGAGGCCGTGGCGCATGCGGTGGGCAAATCACGCGCGGCGGTCACCAACCTGCTGCGGCTGCTGAACCTGGCCGAGCCGGTACGCCAGATGCTGCTCGATGGCCAGCTCGACATGGGCCATGCCCGGGCGTTGCTGGGGCTGGAGCTGCTGGCGCAGCTCGAGGCGGCCAGGACGGTCGCGCTCAAGGGCCTGTCGGTGCGTGAGACCGAGGCGCTGGTCAAGAAGCTGCAGGCCGGGATGCCGACGGTTGCCAAGCAGCGGGTGGACCCGGACGTACGCCGGCTGGAGGAGGAGGTCTCGCAGCGCTGGGGCGCGCGGGTGCAGATCCGCCAGGGCAAGCGTGGATCAGGCCGGGTTACGATAGATTATGACAATCTTGATGATCTGGACAGATTGCTGGCGCTATTGAAGTAAGCCGCCCATCGGGCGCCAGCTACCGGTGTTCCCGGGGCGTCCGTATGCACGACGAGGGCATAGTTTTCGTCAATCAGTAAAATTGACGGGGCGCAAACCTGCTCCGTATAATCCCGGGGTTTTTCCTTAGGGAAGTCATGGTCAAGCGGCCGGAAATCCGACGCGTCATCCGTCTCAAACTGGTGCTGACCATCGCTGTTTCGGTGCTCGCGTACCTGTTATGGGGGGCATCGGCGGGATTTTCAAGCCTGTTGGGCGGAACGATCTCGCTGGCAGGGGCGCTGATCTACGCACGGATCGCCTATCGGGGTGGCTGGCAAGCGCCCACGGCGATGCTGTCGCGTCACTACGCTGCCGAAATGGCCAAATTTGGCTGGACCATAACCGGATTCGCGCTGGTGATCCTGTTGATCCCGGTGCACGGCCTGGGGTTGCTGTTGGGCTACATTGCCGCCACAGCGGCCTACTGGCTGGGCTTATTCGTAAAACTGGAAAAGAACTGAGCATATGGCTGCCGAGCAAAGCGCAACAGACTACATCGTCCACCATCTGACCCACTGGCGTGCCCACACCGATGGGTTCTGGTCGGGTTTCCACCTTGATACCTTCTGGGTCGCACTGGTCCTCGGTTTCGTGTTCGCCGGCGTGTTCGGCCTCGTGGCGCGCCGCGCCACCTCGGGCGTGCCCGGGCGGCTGCAGAATTTCGTCGAGCTGATCGTCGAGATGGTCGACAGCCAGATCAAGGATGCCTTCCACGGCAAGAGCAAGGTGATCGGCCCGCTGTCGCTGACCATCTTCGTCTGGGTGTTCCTGATGAACGCGATGGACTTCCTGCCGGTGGACTTGCTGCCGGTGCTCGCGCAATGGATCGGCTACACCTTCTTCGGCGCTGATCCCCATCATGTCTACCTGCGGGTGGTGCCGACCGCGGACGTCAACCAGACCTTCGCGCTGTCGTTGTCGGTGCTGATCGTCATCATCGGCTTCTCGATCAAGGCCAAGGGCTTCTTCGGCTGGATCAAGGAGCTGCTGACCGCGCCTTTCCATGCCTCGGGCCCGATCGGCACCATCCTGCTGGCGCCGGCCAACCTGACCCTGCAGATGGTCGAACTCTTCGCCAAGCCGATTTCGCTGTCGCTGCGGCTGTTCGGCAACATGTACGCCGGCGAGCTGATCTTCATCCTGATTGCACTCCTGCCCTGGTGGGTGAACTGGGTGCTGGGCGCGCCCTGGGCGATCTTCCACATCCTGGTGGTGACGCTGCAGGCCTTCGTGTTCATGGTGCTCACCATTGTGTATTTGTCGCTGGCCGTCGAAGACCACTGATCCGACAGCCGCCATCAGAATCGCGCTGGGTGGATCAGCTGCCCGGCTCGTGTTTCAACCCTTGTATCAATGACCTTTCCTATTAGGAGATATAGAAATGGCTGCACCTGAACTCATCGCCGGCGTCCAGAGCATGACCGTGATCGCGGTTGCGATCATCATCGGTCTTGCCGCCATCGGTACCGCGCTGGGCTTCGCCATTCTCGGCGGCAAGTTCCTCGAGTCCTCGGCACGTCAACCGGAAATGATCCCGGTCCTGCAAACCAAGCTGTTCATCATCGCGGGTCTTCTGGACGCCATTTCGATGATCGGCGTGGGTGTTGCCCTGCTGTTCACGTTCGCCAACCCGTTCCTCGCCGCGCTCGGCTAATCGGTCGGTTTAAGAGAAAACCCTTAAACCTGGAGGACTAGTTCGTGGAATTCAATTCATCCCTCATCGGGCAGGCGATCACGTTCGCCATCCTGGTGTGGTTTACCATGAAGTTTGTCTGGCCTCCGCTGACCCGGATGATGGACGAGCGCGCTGCGCGTATCGCTGATGGTCTGGCTGCCGCCGACCGTGCCAAGCAGGATCTGGCCAACGCCGAGCGTGCCTCGGTCGATCGGCTGCGCGAAGCCAAGCAACAGGCGGCCGAACTGATCGCCCAAGCCGAGAAGCGTGCGGCCCAGATCGTCGAAGAGGCCAAGGAACAGGCCAAGCTGGAAGGCGATCGCCTGATCAAGGGCGCGCAGGCCGAAGTGGACCAGCAGGTCCAGCAGGCCAAGGAGGCACTGCGTCAGCAGGTCGCCGGCCTTGCCATCGCCGGTGCGGAAAAGATCCTGAAGCAGGAAATCGACGCGGCCAAGCACGCCAATCTGTTGGCATCCATTCAAGCGGAACTGTAAAGACAGTCATGGCAGAACTCATCACCGTCGCAAGACCCTATGCCGAGGCTGTTTTCCGTCTGGCCAAGGAGACCGGCAGACTGGGGCAGTGGTCCCAGACCCTTGCCGCGCTCGCCACCGTGGCCCGGAATGAGACCGCCACCGCGGTCGTGGCCGATCCGAAGTATTCCACCACTCAGCTCCAGCAACTGCTGGTCGGCCTGTTGGGCGGCAATGTCGGCCCCGAGGTGGAAAACTTCATCGCCGTGGTGCTGGAAAACCGCCGTTTTACCGCATTGCCGGACGTCGCCGACCTGTTCGAGTCGCTCAAGGCGGCCGAGGAAGGCGAGGTGAAGGCCGAGATCGCTTCGGCGTTCCCGCTCAACGACGCCCAGATCGCCCAACTCAAGGCCCTGCTGGCCGACGAGCTCAAGCGCAAGGTGGAAACCGAGGTGACGGTCGATCCCGACCTGATCGGTGGCGTGACGGTGACGGTCGGTGACTTGGTGATCGACGCATCCGTGCGCGGCAAGCTGACAGCGCTGGCGACAAGCCTGAAGAGCTAGGAGATTTTTGAATGCAACTCAATCCGTCTGAAATCAGTGAACTGATTAAGGCTCGGATCCAGAACCTGTCGGAAAGCGCCGAAGTTCGTACCACCGGTACGGTCGTTTCGGTCACCGACGGCATCGTCCGCATCCACGGCTTGTCCGATGTGATGCAGGGCGAAATGCTGGAATTCCCGGGCAATACCTTTGGTCTTGCGCTCAACCTCGAGCGTGATTCCGTCGGCGCCGTGGTGCTGGGTGACTACACCCACATCAAGGAAGGCGACGAAGTGAAGTGCACCGGCCGCATCCTGGAAGTGCCGGTCGGCCGCGAACTGGTCGGCCGCGTGGTGAACTCGCTCGGCCAGCCCATCGACGGCAAGGGCCCGCTGGGCACCACACAGACCAGCCCGATCGAAAAGATCGCGCCGGGTGTGATCGCGCGTCAATCGGTTGACCAGCCGCTGCAGACCGGCCTCAAGGCCATCGACACCATGGTGCCGATCGGCCGCGGCCAGCGTGAGCTGATCATCGGCGACCGCCAGACCGGCAAGACCGCCGTCGCGCTCGACACCATCATCAACCAGAAGGGCACCGGCGTCATCTGCATCTATGTCGCCATTGGCCAGAAGGCATCGTCGATCGCCAACGTGGTGCGCAAGCTGGAAGAGCACGGCGCGATGGGCCACACCATCGTCGTGGCCGCCGCCGCTTCCGAATCGGCCGCGCTGCAATACATTGCCGCCTACTCGGGCTGCACGATGGGCGAATTCTTCCGCGACCGCGGCGAAGACGCGCTGATCGTGTACGACGATCTTTCGAAGCAGGCCGTGGCCTATCGTCAGATCTCGCTGCTGCTGCGTCGCCCGCCGGGCCGTGAAGCATTCCCGGGCGATGTGTTCTATCTGCACTCCCGCCTGCTCGAGCGCGCCGCGCGGATCAACGCCGACGAAGTCGAGAAGCTCACCAATGGCGAAGTGAAGGGCAAGACCGGCTCGCTGACCGCACTGCCCATCATCGAAACGCAGGCTGGCGACGTGTCCGCGTTCGTGCCGACCAACGTGATCTCGATCACCGATGGCCAGATCTTCCTGGAAACCGACCTGTTCAACGCCGGTATCCGCCCCGCGATGAACGCCGGTATCTCGGTGTCGCGTGTCGGTGGCGCCGCACAGACCAAAGCGATCAAGAAGCTGGGCGGCGGCGTGCGTCTGGCCCTTGCCCAGTACCGTGAACTGGCTGCGTTCGCGCAGTTCGCCTCGGATCTGGACGAAGCCACCCGCAAGCAGCTCGAGCGCGGCAAGATGGTGACCGAGCTGATGAAGCAGGCCCAGTACAGCCCGCTGAAGGTGGCCGACCTCGCCGTGACGCTGCTGCTGATCGCCAAGGGCACCTACGACAGCGTGAAGGTCGAGAAGGCACTGGCCTTCGAAGCGGCTTTCCTGGCCTATCTGAAGGCCAACCACGCTGATTTGCTGGCGCGTGTGGATGCGAAGGGCGAGCTGTCGGGCGACGACGAGGCGGCCATCCTCAAGGCGGTGGAAAGCTTCAAGTCCACCAACGCCTACTGATTCGAAACCGCTTAATCAAGAAGGAATCGAATCATGGCTGGCGGCAAGGAAATTCGCACCAAGATCAAGAGCGTCAAGAACACGCAGAAGATCACCAGCGCGATGGAAATGGTGGCCACCTCCAAGATGCGCAAGGCGCAGGAGCGCATGCGCTCGGCCCGCCCCTACGGCGAGAAGATCCGCAATGTGGCGGCGCACCTGTCCGCTGCGTTCGTGGACTACGCGCACCCGTTTCTGCAGAAGCGTGAAACCGTCAAGCGTGTCGGCCTCGTCGTCGTGACGTCGGACAAGGGCCTGTGTGGCGGCCTGAACACCAATGCCCTGCGTCTGGCGTTCAACCGGATGAAGGAATGGCATCAGGGTGGTCAGGAGATCGCCGTGACCGCGATCGGCAGCAAGGGTCTCGGTTTCATGAGCCGCAGCGGTGCCAAGGTGATCTCCTCGGCGGTCGGCCTTGGTGACACGCCGCACCTGGATCAGCTCGTCGGCCCGCTGAAGGTGATGATCGACGCGTATATCGCCGGTGAAGTCGACGAAGTGCACCTCGTCTACACCAAGTTCGTCAACACGATGAAGCAAGAGCCCGTGGCAGAGCAGTTGCTGCCGTTGTCCGGCGAGCCTTTCGGCCAGCCGGCGCATGGTTACAACTGGGAATACCTGTACGAGCCCGATGCCAAGACCGTGATCGACGAGCTGATGAGCCGCTACCTCGAGGCCCTGGTCTACCAGGCGGTGGCGGAGAACATGGCGAGCGAGCAGGCGGCGCGCATGGTGGCGATGAAGGCGGCAACCGACAACGCCGACAAGGTGATCGGCAATCTGCAGCTGCTGTACAACAAGACGCGTCAAGCGGCGATTACCAAGGAACTCTCGGAAATCGTCGCCGGCGCCGCAGCGGTCTGACGCAGGTCGCTCCCGAATTGAATGAATTAGGAACCCTAAGATGAGTCAAGGGAAAATCGTACAAATCATCGGCCCGGTGGTCGACGTGGAGTTTCCGCGCGACAGCCTGCCCAAGGTGTATGACGCGCTCAAGCTCGCCGACCAGGAACTGACGCTGGAAGTGCAGCAGCAGCTGGGCGACGGCGTGGTGCGTGCCATTGCCATGGGCTCGACCGACGGCCTCAAGCGTGGCCTTGCGGTCGGCAACACCGGCAACCCGATCTCGGTGCCGGTCGGCCCCAAGACGCTGGGCCGCATCATGGACGTGCTGGGCAATCCGGTGGACGAAGCTGGCCCGATCGGTGCCGAAGGCACCCGCGCCATCCACCAGGCCGCCCCGAAGTTCGACGAGCTCAACCAGACCGTCGACCTGCTGGAAACCGGCATCAAGGTGATCGACTTGGTCTGCCCGTTCGCCAAGGGCGGCAAGGTGGGTCTGTTCGGCGGCGCCGGTGTGGGCAAGACCGTCAACATGATGGAACTGATCAACAACATCGCCAAGGCGCACTCGGGTCTGTCCGTGTTCGCCGGCGTGGGCGAGCGTACCCGCGAGGGCAACGACTTCTACCACGAGATGAAGGACTCCAACGTCCTTGACAAGGTGGCGATGGTGTACGGCCAGATGAACGAGCCGCCGGGCAACCGGCTGCGCGTGGCGCTGACCGGCCTGACCATGGCCGAGTCGTTCCGCGACGAAGGCCGTGACGTGCTGTTCTTCGTCGACAACATCTACCGTTACACGCTGGCCGGTACCGAAGTGTCCGCGCTGCTGGGCCGGATGCCGTCCGCAGTGGGTTACCAGCCGACGCTGGCCGAGGAGATGGGCGTGCTGCAAGAGCGCATCACCTCGACCAAGACCGGCTCGATCACGTCGATCCAGGCCGTCTACGTGCCTGCGGATGACTTGACCGACCCGTCGCCGGCCACCACCTTCGCCCACTTGGACGCGACCGTGGTGTTGAGCCGGGACATCGCCGCGCTGGGTATCTACCCGGCCGTCGACCCGCTGTCCTCGACCAGCCGCCAGCTCGATCCGCAAGTGGTGGGCGACGAGCACTACTACGTGGCGCGTGGCGTGCAGCAGACGCTGCAGAAGTACAAGGAGCTGCAGGACATCATCGCGATCCTGGGCATGGATGAACTGTCCCCCGAGGACAAGCTCACCGTGTCCCGTGCACGCAAGATCCAGCGCTTCCTGTCGCAGCCGTTCCATGTGGCCGAAGTGTTCACCGGCTCGCCGGGCAAGTATGTGCCGCTCAAGGAAACCCTCAAGGGCTTCAAGGGCATTCTCAACGGCGATTACGATCACCTCCCCGAGCAGGCCTTCTATATGGTCGGCGGCATCGAGGAAGCGCTCGAAAAAGCCAAGACCTTGCAATAAGGGGATAGGCGATGGCCATGACCATGCATGTGGACGTGGTGAGCGCCGAGGAACTGATCTATTCCGGCACGGCCGAGTTCATCTCGGCCCCTGCCGAGAAGGGCGAGATCGGTATCCTGCCGCGCCATGCGCCGCTACTTTCCCGGATCCGTCCGGGTGCGCTGCGCATCAGGCCGGCCAACAGCAACGACCCGGATATCGTGCTCTACGTATCCGGCGGCTTGCTCGAGGTGCAACCGCACGTGGTGACCGTACTGGCCGACACGGCGATCCGTGGCGCTGACATCGACGAGGCCAAGGCACGCGATGCCAAGGCCAAGGCCGAAGAGGCACTGAAGAACAAGAATGGCGCGATGGATTTCGCCATGGCGCAGGCGGAGTTGCTCGAAGCGGTGGCCAAGCTCGCCGTCATCGAAAAGCTCAAGAAGCGCGGCCACTGATCCGCAAGGACAGGCGCAATCGAAAGGCAGCTGCAAAGCTGCCTTTTTTCTTTGGCCGGCCGGGCGGCCCGTCCCGGCACTGTTTCACGTGGAGCACCTGCACGCCGCTGCCACTGACGCAGACTGTCACATGGCACGCCGGCGTCACATCGCTTTGCTTGCATGAAGGCGTGGGCCCGCTGAGGTCGCTGCCGGCCTGACTTTGTGTCGTAGTGGGGCGCCGGTACAATCCGTCCGGTTTTCACATCCAATCTCCCACTCAATGACCGCCCATTCCAACGTCAATGTCGTCGTGCTTGCTGCCGGCCAAGGCAAGCGCATGTATTCCAAACTGCCCAAGGTGCTGCACCGTCTGGCCGGCAAGCCGCTCCTTGGGCACGTGCTTGATACCGCGCGCCAGCTGGCGCCGCGCCAGCTCACCGTGGTGTTCGGCCATGGTGGCGACCAGGTGCGCGCCGCCTTTGCGCAGGCTGCCGATCTCACCTGGGCGCATCAGGCCGAGCAGCTGGGCACCGGGCATGCGTTGGCGCAGGCGTTGCCCTTCCTGCAAGGCGAGGGCACCACGCTGATGCTGTACGGAGATGTCCCGCTCACCCGCTTGGCGACACTGCAACAGCTGCTGGCGGCAAGCGAAGGCGGCCGGCTGGGCGTGCTTACCGATATCCTCGACGACGCCACCGGTTACGGGCGCATCGTGCGCGACAGCAGCGGTGCGGTACGGGCCATCGTTGAACAGAAGGATTGCACGCCCGAACAGGCGGCGATCCGCGAGATGAACACCGGCATCCTGGCGCTGCCGACGGCGCGGTTGGCCGGCTGGCTTGGCGAGTTGAAGAACGACAACGCACAGGGCGAGTACTACGTCACCGACCTGATCGCGCTGGCAGTCCGCGACGGGGTGCCGATCGCCACGGTGCACCCGGCCCATCACTGGGAAGCCGAAGGCATCAACAACAAGCTGCAGTTGGCCGCGCTCGAACGCATCCACCAGGGTGAGGTGGCACGGGCGCTGTTGACGGCCGGCGTCGGCCTTGCCGATCCAGCGCGGATCGATGTGCGCGGTACGCTCAAGCATGGTCAGGATGTGCTGATCGACGTGAACTGCGTCTTCGAAGGCGAGGTGGTGCTGGGACAGGGCGTGCAGATCGGCGCCAATTGCGTGCTGAAGAACGTGACGGTGCACGACGGCGCAGAGATCCTGCCGTTCTGCCATTTGGAAGACGCCGTGGTGGGGCCGGACAGCCGTATCGGCCCGTATGCCCGGTTGCGCCCCGGCACCCGGCTGGCCGAGGCGGTGCACGTGGGCAACTTCGTCGAGATCAAGCAGGCCGACATCGGCGTGGGCTCCAAGGTCAATCATCTGTCCTATATCGGCGATGCCGACGTGGGCCGCGGCGTCAACATCGGCGCGGGCACCATCACCTGCAACTACGATGGGGTGAACAAGTTCCGCACCACCATCGGCGACAACGTGTTCATCGGTTCCAACAACAGCCTGGTGGCGCCGCTGACGCTGGGTGACGGTGTATCCACCGGGGCCGGTTCCACGCTGCGCCGCAGCGTGCCGGCCGGTGCGCTGGCCGTTGAGCGCGGCGAGGTGGTGCTCAAGGAGGGCTGGCAGCGGCCGATCAAGGTGGCCAAGTAGCCCCTGCCCCGCCGGGCGGCGCCGGATCCGGCCCGCCCGGCGGGTTTGCCTCGTATAATCGCCGCACTTTTCATGATGGACGTCCACCATGCCGCAACGCACCCCCTTGTTCGACGCCCATGCCGCAGCCGCAGGCAAGCTCGTCGATTTCGCCGGCTGGTCGCTGCCGATCCATTACGGCTCGCAGCTCAGGGAGCATGAGACCGTGCGAGCCGGCGCCGGGGTGTTCGATGTCTCGCACATGACCGTGATCGACGTCAGCGGCCCCCAGGCCACCGCCTTCCTGCAGCGGCTGCTCGCCAATGACGTGGCCCGGCTGGGGTTCGAGGGCAAGGCGCTGTATTCGGCCATGCTCAACCCGCAAGGCGGGGTCATCGATGACCTGATCGTCTACAGGACCGCCTGGGACTACCGGCTGGTGGTCAATGCCGCCACCCGCGACAAGGATCTGGCCTGGATCACCGAACAGGCACAACCTTTCGGCGTGACAGTCGACGAACGCCCGCAGCTGGCCATGCTGGCGGTGCAAGGGCCACAGGCCCGCGCGCTGACCCGTGCCGCCGCACCGCAGCTGGCCGGCCTGATCGACAGCCTGAAGGTGTTCCAGGGCCTGCCTGCCGGCGGATGGTTCGTCGCCCGCACTGGCTATACCGGCGAGGATGGGTTGGAGATCATGCTGCCAGGCGACGAGGCGCCGGCGTTGTGGCAGGCGTTGCTGCAGGCGGGTGTGGCACCGGTGGGGCTGGGTGCGCGCGATACGCTGCGGCTCGAGGCCGGCATGAACCTCTATGGCAACGAGATGGATGAGACCATGTCGCCGCTGGCCGCCGGCATGGGCTGGACCATTGCCTGGGAGCCCGCCGGCCGCGATTTCATCGGCCGTGCGGCACTGGAGGCCGAACGCGAGGCCGGCGTGGCGCACAAGCAGGTCGGCCTGCTGCTGGAAGGCAAGGGCGTGCTGCGCGCCGGGCAGACGGTGAAAACCCCGGCGGGCGATGGCATCGTCACCAGCGGGACTTTTTCGCCTAGCCTGAAGCAGTCGATCGCCATGGCACGCGTGCCGGCCGCGGCTGAGGGCCGTGTCGAGGTCGAGATCCGCGGCCAATGTGAGCCGGCGCGCATCGTCAGGATGCCGTTCGTACGCCATGGCCAGGCCGTTTTCGAATAAGCGCTGCCGGCAAAACCCGGCCAGGATGCGGGCAAACCCATGTGGGTTGTGTTGCATACGGCGTCCGACACACGCCGGGCGGGTTGTTGGCAGCACCAGGCGTGGCGGCATGCGGCCGCCATGTGACCACCTTTACGCTGATCCGGAGAATTGATCGATGAGCACCACCGTTCCTGCCGAACTCAAGTACGTTGATACCCACGAATGGCTGCGCCTGGAAGCGGACGGCAGCATTACCGTCGGCATCACCGACCACGCCCAGACATTGCTGGGGGACGTGGTCTATATCGACCTGCCCGCAGTGGGCACGCGCCTCAACCGCGGCGACACCGCCGGTGTCGTCGAGTCGGTCAAGGCCGCAAGCGATGTCTATGTGCCGATCGAGGGCGAGGTTGTGGCGGTCAACGAAGCCTTGGTCGACATGCCCGAGCAGGTCAATGCCGATCCCTATGGCGAAGCCTGGTTCTTCCGCATCATGCCGGCCGATCCGGGCGATTACGCACAGGCGATGGGCGCCGAGCAATACAAGGAACTGATCGGCGTGTGACCGACGGCCGCGCGCTGCCCCGGCCCCATGTGCCTGAGGGTGGTGCACGCCGGCGCTGCGTGATCCTCCCGCGCCGGCCCATTCTTCTTATTTTCAAGTCCATATCATGACCAGCCTGAGCCAACTCGAAGCCCACGACGAATTCATCCACCGCCACCTGGGCCCGGACGCCGCGCAGCAAGACGCCATGCTGGCGGCGCTCGGGGTGGGCTCGCTGGACGAACTGGTGGCGCAGACCGTGCCCGCGGCGATCCGCCTGCCGGATGACCTGCCGCTGCCGGCACCGCGGCGCGAAGTGGATGCGCTTGCCGACATCGGCAACCATGCCCGACGCAACGTGGTCCGCACTTCGCTGCTGGGCCAGGGCTACTACGACACACACACGCCCAAGGTCATCCTGCGCAACGTGTTCGAGAACCCGGGCTGGTACACCGCCTATACGCCGTACCAGGCCGAGATCGCGCAAGGCAGGCTGGAAGCACTGCTGAACTACCAGCAGATGGTGATCGACCTGACCGGGCTGGCGCTGGCCAACGCATCGCTGCTGGATGAAGCGACCGCTGCTGCCGAGGCGATGGCGATGGCGCGGCGGATTTCCAAGTCCAGCTCCAATGTGTTCTTCGTCGATGCCAATGTGTTCCCGCAGACGCTGGACGTGCTGAAGACCCGTGCCGCGGGCTTTGGCTTCGAGCTGAAGGTCGGCCCTGTCGATGAGGCCGCGGCTGGCGACGTGTTCGGCGCGCTGCTGCAATACCCGGGCGACAACGGCGAGGTGGTCGATCTTGCCCCGGCCATCGCCGCGCTCAAGGCCAACGGTGCCGTCGTCGCTGTCGCCACCGATCTGCTGGCGCTGGTGCTGTTGAAATCGCCGGGCGAGCTTGGCGCCGACATCGCGCTCGGTTCGGCACAGCGCTTCGGCGTGCCGATGGGCTTCGGCGGTCCGCATGCCGCCTTCTTTGCCACCCGCGACGAGCACAAGCGCTCGGTGCCGGGCCGCATCATCGGCGTGTCGGTCGATGCGCGCGGCAAGACTGCGCTGCGCATGGCGCTGCAGACACGCGAGCAGCACATCCGCCGCGAGAAGGCCAACTCCAACATCTGCACCTCGCAGGTGCTGCTGGCCAATATCGCCGGCATGTACGCGGTCTACCATGGTCCGGCCGGCCTGCGCCGCATCGCCGGGCGCACCGCCCGCCTGACCGCGATCTTCGCCGCCGGCCTCAGGCAGGGCGGCGTGTCGGTGCTGAACCGCAGCGCCTTCGATACGCTGCGCATCGCCGTCGCGGACGCCACCGCACTCATCGCCCGCGCCGAGGCCGCCGGCTACAACCTCCGCCTGGTCGATACCGGTACCGTCGCCGTGTCGTTCGACGAGGTGACCACACGCGGCGACGTGGCCGCGCTGTGGACGGTATTCGGCGTCACCGCCGATATCGACGCGCTGGACGCCACCACCAGCTGTTCGGAGCAAATCGGCCTGATCCCCGCCGGCCTTGCGCGCACCAGCGACATCCTCGCCCACCCGGTGTTCAACCGCTATCACACCGAGCACGAGATGCTGCGTTACCTGAAGCGACTGGAGAACAAGGATCTCGCGCTCAACCACTCGATGATCTCGCTCGGCAGTTGCACGATGAAGCTCAACGCCACCAGCGAGATGATCCCGGTCACCTGGCCGGAATTCGGCCGCATCCACCCGTTTGCCCCGGTGCAGCAGACGGCGGGCTATGTGGCGATGATCGAGGAACTGGCCGAGTGGCTGCGCGTGATCACCGGCTTCGATACCGTATGCATGCAGCCGAACTCCGGCGCGCAGGGCGAATACGCCGGCCTTGTCGCCATCCAGCGCTATCACCAGTCGCGCGGCGATCACCATCGCACCATCTGCCTGATCCCCAGGTCCGCCCACGGCACCAATCCGGCTACCGCGCAGATGTTGGGCCTGTCGGTGATCGTCGTCGATTGCGACGAGGCCGGTAACGTCGATGTGGCCGATCTCAAGGCCAAGGCGGAAAAACACGCGGCCGAGCTGTCGTGCCTGATGCTTACCTATCCGTCCACGCATGGCGTGTTCGAGGAAGCGGTGCGCGAGATCTGCGAGGTGATCCACGCCCACGGCGGCCAGGTCTACATGGATGGCGCCAACCTCAACGCCCAGGTCGGCCTGACCGCGCCCGGCTTCATCGGCGCCGACGTCAGCCACATGAATCTGCACAAGACCTTCTGCATCCCGCACGGCGGCGGCGGCCCCGGCATGGGCCCGATCGGTCTCAAGGCACACCTGGCGCCGTTCGTGCCCAATCATGCGGTGCGCAATGTGCCCGGCCCCAGCGTCGGCCAGAGCGCCGTCTCGGCTGCGCCGTACGGCTCAGCGTCCATCCTGCCGATCTCGTGGATGTATATCGCGATGATGGGTGGCCAGGGGCTGAAGCGTGCGACACAGACCGCGCTGCTCAACGCCAACTACATTGCCACCCGTCTCGCCAAGTACTACTCGGTGCTGTACACCGGCGGCCAGGGCCGCGTGGCGCACGAGTGCATCATCGATATCCGGCCGATCAAGGCGGCCTGCGGCGTGTCCGAGGTCGATATCGCCAAGCGCCTGATGGACTACGGCTTCCATGCCCCGACCATGAGCTTCCCGGTACCGGGCACCATCATGATCGAGCCGACCGAATCCGAATCCAAGGCCGAGCTTGATCGCTTCGTCGAAGCGCTGGTCAGCATCCGGGTCGAGATCGCCAAGGTGGAAAGTGGCGTATGGCCGCTGGACAACAACCCGCTCAAGCATGCACCGCATACCCAGGCCGACGTGATCGCCACTGAATGGGAACGCCCCTACAGCCGCGATGTGGCGGTGTTCCCGCTGCCCTGGGTGCGCGACAACAAGTTCTGGCCGAGCGTGAACCGCATCGACGACGTGTACGGCGACCGCAACCTGTTCTGCGCCTGCGTGCCGATGGACGACTATCAGGGCTGAGCGGGCGTTGCCGGCGGTGGCGGCCATGCAGGCTCGCCGGAACGCCAGCCCGCTGCAGTTGGGCAGCACCTGTGCGCTGGCGCATGGCCGGCGCTTGGCCCGCCACCTGTGCCGCAACCAAGGGGGACAGCAATGATCACCCTCTACGAACTGCCCTGGTCGCACTATTGCGAGAAAGTACGCCTGGCCCTCGCCTGGCAAGGCGTACGCTGGCGCAGCGTCTCCTGCAACGCCTTCAGCAAGGCGGAGATCCACGCCGTGGCCGATGGCGTCCCGGTGCCGCGCCATGCCTTCCCGGCCATCCGCGACGAAGCAACCGGTGCGCTGGTGTTCGAATCGACCCCCATCCTCGACTACCTGGAAGCCCGCTTTCCCGACGCACCAAGGCTGTTTCCCGGTGACGCGGCGAACCGGGCCGCCATCCGGGCGCGACTGATCGAGTTCGACACCCTGCTTGGCATCGCGGCACGGCGCGTCGCCTATACCCAGGTCATCCTCGAATGCCCGGCGCTGCTGCCGCAGCTGTTCCTTGGGCGGGTTGCTGGCGGCGTGTTCACCCGACCCGGGCTGCGCTGGTTGGCGGGCCACAGCCTTGGCCTGTTGTTGACCAAGCGTTTTGCCTTCCACCGCAGCGAAGCGATGGGGCTGTACGAAGCGCTGGAGCACTATCTGCTGGCGTTGGCAGACGCATTGCACACGCGCGAATTCGTTGTCGGCGAGGCATTTTCCGCTGCCGATCTGGCACTTGCCGCGCAGTTGCGCCCCTTGCTCATCGTGCCCTGCTTTGCCGAGCACCCCGGCCTGCAGCCGTTGTTCGCCCGCCAGCGACGGGTGTTTGAGCAACTCGGCGCGTCGGCGCAATTCCCCTACCAGACCGCGGTCGATGCCGCACGCCGCCGCCGCGCCCCGGTACGCCGCAGGCTGCGCGTGATCGACGGCGCGCTGCCCATGGCACTGAGCCCTGGTCAGATGCTGGCGGGCAACGATCAGTGCCCGGTCTGGACCTGGTCCATGCTGCTCTATCCATGGCACTACTGTGTGGGACTGCGTCGCAACAAGGCCCGTCGCACCCAGGCGTGTGCGGTGTATCGCTAGGCACTGCCGTGCTGCATCATCTGTCTTTCGGGGTGACCGATCTTGCCCGCCCCGCGGTGTTCTACGACGCGACGCTGGCCGCGCTCGGCTACCGGCGCGTGTTCGCGAGCGTGGCGGCGATCGGCTACGGTGTGGAAGACGGCCGGGACAAGTTCTGCCTCAAGCTGCGTCCGGCCGCCACGGCTCCCGGTGCCGGATTCCACCTCGCGTTTGCTGCGCCGTCGCACCATGCCGTCGATGCATTCCATGCCGCTGCACGGCGGCACGGCGGGCACCACAACGGCACGCCCGGTTTGCGGCCGCACGACGGTGCCCACTACTATGCGGCATTCGTCATCGATCGGACGGCCACTGCCTGTAAGCCGTCTTCAACCTACCGGCCTGAGCCGCATCTCCAAGGATTTCTGCCATGGCATTCGCATCCCTTGTCCTCACTGTGCTGGGCACCGACAAGCCCGGTCTGGTCGAGCAACTGGCCGAGACGCTGGCGGCGCATGGAGCCAATTGGCTTGAGTCGTCGATGAGCCGGCTGGCCGGCCAGTTCGCCGGCATCCTGCGCATCGAGATCGATGCGGTACGCCGCACCGCGCTGGAGAGTGCGCTTTCCGGGCTGGCCGATCTGCACGTGACGTTGGTCGAAGGCGGCGAGGCGCAGGACTATCCGCATGAATTCACGCTTTCGGTGGTCGCACATGACCGGGTCGGCATCGTCAAGGAGGTGAGCCAGGTGCTCGCACGACATGGGGTCAATGTCGAGCAGCTCAGTACCGAGGTGGCGCCGGCGGCGATGTCGAGCGAGCCGATGTTCTATGCCGATGCGGTGCTGCATGCGCCGCCGGGGTTTGACCAGGGGGCGTTGCAGCGTGATCTGGAAGCGCTGTCGGACGACCTGTTCGTGGAGTTCGGCGACAGCGGGGATTGAGCGGGCCCGGCTGCCTCAGCGCCCGCGTGCCCATGCGGCCAGTGTCACCGCCACGTGGTCGATCAGCCCTTCCCAGTCGCCCGGCGTGGTCTGACGGAACAGCTGGACATTGTCCGGATACCATGGGCTGTGCCGGCTATTGCGCAGCCAACGCCAATCGGTGCCGCGGGCGGGCAGCAGGATCCAGCATGGCACCCCCAGCGCCCCTGCCAGGTGGGCGACCGCGCTGTCGACGCTGATCAACAGATCGAGTTGCGTCAGGATGGCCGCGGTATCGGCGAAATCGGTCAGCGCGTCGCCCAGGCGCGTCAATGGCAACTGGGGCGGGGCCGCCGCTTCGGTGTCGCCCGGTTGCAGGCTGACGAACCGGATCTGTTCCGATACAGCCAGTGGTGCCAGTACGGCGGGTCCAGGCAACGAGCGCCGGGTGTCGTTGTGGTGCCGCGGGTTGCCGCGCCAGAACAAGCCGACGCGCAGCGGCCCCTGCGGCAGCTGTGGCGCCCAGCGCGCCTGTTCGGCGGCGTCGGCGCCAAGGTAGGGCCACGGGCCGTCGACCAGGCCGAAATGGCGCGGCAGGCTCATCGACATGATCCAGTAGTCGCAACCGTGGCTGGCGTCGGCGGCGGCATCGAGCGGCAAGACGGCGTCCGCCGCTGCCAGCGTGTGCAGCAGCCGCAGCAGTGGCGGCTGGCAGACCAGCACCACCCGCGCCGCGCCGCTTTCCTTCAGGCTGGTGGCATAGCGGCAGAATTGCAGTTGGTCGCCGTAGCCTTGTTCCAACCACAGCAACACCGTCTTGCCGCCGAGTGGTTCGCCCTGCCAGTACGGGCAGCCCAGGTCGGTGGGCAGCCGGCCCGGTTGAGGCAGGCCCGGATCGAGGCGTGCTTCATGCGCAAGCCAGCCTTCGTGCCAGCGGCCCTGTGCCAGCAGCAGGAACGCCAGGTTCAGTCGCGCCCGCGCGTAGCCGGGCGCGAGCGTCAGCGCATGGCGGAATGCCGCCTCGGCCTCCTGTTCGCGTCCCAGGTCGGCCAGCAGCACCCCCAGGTTGGAGTGGGTGGCGGGCGCATCCGGATCGTGTCGCAGCGCCGCGGCATAGGCCGCTTCGGCCTCAGTGGTGCGCCCCTGGCGCGCCAACAGCCCGGCAAGATTGCGATGCAGTTCGGCCCGGGCCGGTGCCAGCGTCAGCGCTTGGCGGTAGTGCGCCTCTGCTTCGGCCGTCTGCCCCAGGTTGTCCAGCAGCAGCGCGAGATTGGCCACCGGTTCCACTGCCTGGGGGGCGAGTGCGAGCGCGTTCAGGTAGTGCGCCTCGGCATCGTCCGGGGCCGCGGCTGCCAATGCATCTCCCAGTGCCAGCTGCAGTTCGGCATCCAGCGGCGCGCGCGCGGCGGCCCGGCGCAGCAGCGGCAGGGCTGGCCCGTACTCGTGCAGCCGTGCAAGCAGCAGGCCGTGGCGCCGTATCGCTTCGGCATCGTCCGGTTGCCGCGCCAGGGTGGCGGCGTAATGTGCTGCCGCCTGCCGGTCCTGCCCGTTGTGTTCCAGCAGCAGTGCCAGGTTGAAATGGGTGGCGGCGTCGTCCGGATCGAGCGCGAGCGCGGTGCGCCACAGGCGTTCGGCCTGCGCCTGCTCGCCCAGCTCGGCGGCACAGGCACCCGCCAGCCGGTGGCATGCCGCGTCGGCCGGATTCCGGTCCAGCGCCGCCAGTGCCAGACGATAGGCGGACAGTGATTCGCCCTGTTCCAGCAGCGTACGGAGGGTATCGGCCAGCGAGGGATCGGGCATGCCATGCCTTTGCAGTGGAGACGACTTGATTGTGGAACGGCGCGGCGGGGCTGTCAGCCCGGGGCCGGTGGCACGCTCGGTGGTAGAATCGCGGCTGTCCCATGCCGGCGCCGCAAACGGCGCGCCAGCGCGAATATCTACTGACAGGCTTTTAGCCAGGAATCCACGATGAGTTTGAAATGCGGCATCGTCGGCCTGCCCAACGTCGGCAAGTCGACCCTGTTCAATGCCTTGACCCGCGCGGGCATCGAAGCGGCCAACTATCCGTTCTGCACCATCGAGCCCAACGTGGGCGTGGTCGAGGTGCCCGATCCGCGCCTGGCGCAGCTCTCCGGCATCGTCAACCCGCAGAAGGTGGTGCCGGCCATCGTTGAATTCGTCGATATCGCGGGCCTGGTCGCCGGTGCGTCCAAGGGCGAGGGCCTGGGCAACCAGTTCCTGGCCAACATCCGCGAAACCGACGCCATCGTCAACGTGGTGCGCTGCTTCGAGGATCCCAACGTGGTGCACGTGGCCGGCAAGGTCGATCCGATCGACGACATCATCGTCATCGGCACGGAGCTTGCGCTGGCTGATCTGGCCACTGTCGAGAAGGCCATCCAGCGCGACGGCAAGAAGGCCAAGAGCGGCGACAAGGACGCGATCGCATTGGTGAAGGTGCTGGAAAAGCTGGTGCCGCATCTGAACGAGGGCAAGCCGGCGCGCTCGGCGCCGCTGTCCGACGACGAGAAGCTGCAGGTCAAGTCGTTGTGCCTATTGACCATCAAGCCGGCGATGTATGTGGCCAACGTGGCCGAGGATGGCTTCGAGAACAATCCGCTGCTCGACAAGGTGCGTACCCACGCTGCCGCTGAGGGCGCGCCGGTGGTGGCGGTCTGTGCCGCGATCGAATCGGAAATCGCCGAACTCGATGACGCCGACAAGATCGAGTTCCTGGCCGAGCTGGGCCAGGACGAGCCCGGGCTCAACCGGCTGATCCGCGCCGCCTACGATCTGCTGGGCCTGCAGACCTACTTCACCGCGGGCGTGAAGGAAGTGCGCGCCTGGACCATCCACAAGGGCGACACCGCCCCGCAGGCCGCCGGCGTGATCCACACCGACTTCGAGCGTGGCTTCATCCGCGCACAGACCATCGGCTTTGACGACTACATCCAGTACAAGGGTGAACAAGGCGCCAAGGAAGCCGGCAAGATGCGCGCCGAAGGCAAGGAATACGTGGTGAAGGACGGCGACGTGCTGAACTTCCTGTTCAACGTCTGATTCAATCAAGCCATTTCAGGCGGTTGCACACGCTTGCATGTGCATCACTAAAATCGACGCAAAGCCCCGTGGATACGGGGCTTTTTCATTTCAGCTCGTTGCATGCAACGACATCTGATGGCGCTGCGCAAGTGAATACGGGCGTGTATATGGATCTTGCGCCAGGTCGATGAAGGTGTATACGATGAAGCCCTGAGAACGAACAGGAGAGCTTCACGATGCTGACAGACGCCCAGTGCCGAGCCGCCAAGCCTAGAGAAGGCATCTACCGCCTCAATGACTACAAGGGCCTGTACCTAGAAATCAAACCCAACGGCATCAAGGCTTGGCGCTATCGCTTCAAGCTCAATGACAAGGCCTCGTGGTTCGCACTTGGCGACTACCCCAGCGTGACGCTCGGCGAGGCTAGAGAGAAGTGCGAGGCGGCGCGGAAGCTGGTCAGGGAGGGCATCAATCCCGTCCAGAACCGCCAGATCGAACGCATCAAGCGCGAGCAAGACTCAGCGAACACATTCGAGGCCATCGCCAAAGAGTGGCTGGCCCTGAAAGACTGGGAGGAAGTGACCAAGAAGCGGAGACTCGACATGCTGGAGCGCGTGGTCTTCCCGTCGATTGGCAAGCTGCCGGTACGTCAGATCACTCCGGCCCATGTCCTCGACATTCTCAACAAGACGGTCAAGCGGGGTGCCCCCACCGTAGCGGCTGAAGCCAAGCGCACCATGTCTGGCGTGTTCGAGCATGCAGTCGCAACTTTGCGGGCGGACACTGACCCCGTTTGGCCGGTTCGCAAAGCGCTGCCGCCTAACAACACGCAACACAAGCGCGCCCTCAGCGCGGAGGAAGTCGGCCAGTTGCTGAACGACTTTGATGGACATGGCGGCAACTTCCAGACCATCAAGGCCTTCCAGCTGATGTGGCTGACGCTCAGCCGCCCGAATGAATCCGTCCAAGCAGAGTGGGTCGAGTTCGACCTGGACAAGGCGCTCTGGACCATTCCTGCACGCCGGATGAAGGCGCGGCGAGAGCACGTCGTTCCGCTACCGACTCAGGCGGTCGAACTTCTCAAGGCCATGCATCCGATCACGGGGCACACGAAGTTCGTATTCCCAAACCGCGATGACCGCCAGCGCCCCATGGCCGACGCAGCTCTGCGGCAGGCACTCAAGAAGCTAGGCTGGGCAACCAAGTACAGCCCGCATGGCACGCGCACCACGGGCAGCACTCGGCTCAATGAAATGGGCTATCGGCCTGATGCCATTGAAGCCCAGTTGGCGCACGCTGAGCCGAATGGGGTGCGCCGCACCTACAACCATGCCACCTACCTGGACGAGCGGCGAGCCATGATGCAAGACTGGGCAAACAGGCTCGATGCATGGAAAGCAGCCTCCCAAAGCAATCCCGGTTGACCTCGAGTGTTAATACTTTGGCATTCCAAATGCGTCTTGCCAAGCTCATCCTACCTGGGCTCGACAATGGCATTGAGGCAATTTACTATTCGCCATAATCCCTGCTCCAAGTCGCTTTCGTTGATTGCATATGAGATACGCAGGCCATTTAGATCTCCAAACGCCTCCCCTCCAACAACCGCTACTTGTGCGTTGGCGAGGAGATGCTCAACAAGCTGAGCACAATTGCTAATTTGTCCCTCGGCTGCCTGACCATTAATCTTGCACCTAATGTTCAGATAAAAGTAAAACCCTCCTTCTGGGGTTATTACCTCTACGTCTCTCAAAGACTGCAAGATCTGCAACCCAAGCTGCCGATTTGCATTCAAGCGCGCCAGCACTTTTTCATGATACCGGCTATCATAGTGTTCGAGTGCGGCCAATGCTCCGATCTGTGCAATAGCATTTGGGTTAGATGTCGTGTGGCTTTGAAGATTAGAGCAGGCCGCTGTCAACGCCTTTGGCGCGGCCGCATATCCGACGCGCCAGCCTGCTAAGGCGTGCGATTTCGAGAAAGAGTCGATAATTACGACGCGTGATCGTAAATTTGGAGCGATCTGCAAAATGTTGAGGTGTTGTGCCTCGGCATAGACAAAGTCCGAGTAACACTGGTCGAAGATTACCCACAGCCCATGCTGTTCAGCTAGCGCTGCAATTTCACCGAGAACGTCCGCATGGATGACCGAACCGGTTGGGTTGTTTGGCGTATTGAGGACAATTGCTTTGGTCCTCTGCGATATTTTTTCAGCGATAGCTGCGCTATCTAATACATAGCCAGTCAGCGCAGTATCAACGAATATTGGTAGAGCCCCTGTGAGCCTAATTTGAGTCGGGAATGTTGTCCAGTACGGGGCCGGAATAATTACCTCATCTCCTGGATTGAATAGCATCATTGCTGTATTAAACAAAGCCTGCTTGGCACCAGCAGTTACTGCGACCTCATCAGCCGACCAATCCAGCCCAGTTTGTTGAGACAGCCGGATTGCGATAGCTTGGCGCAGTTCTGGAATACCAATCGTCTCCGTATACTTATTGTTTCCGGCTATTACGGCTTGGATTGCCGCATGTTTGACGACATCACTAATATTATCGTCAAGCTCACCGGCGGCAAAATTGACTACTGGTTTACCCTCAGCCTTGAGGCGTGCAGCAAGGTTTCTCATGCCCGAGGTTTTAGATCCACTAATGAGGTTTGCTCGTTGAGAGAGCATGGGGATAGTCCTTTCTTAAGTTTATTTCAGATTATTTAAGAGTCTGGCTCGGCGCTCTCGACCGCTCTACTGCAAACAGGCTAATCGCTAATAGAGTAAGCGAGTTGTGTAAACGCCCGGATACTGCCCATTCAATTGCTGTATCTACGGAAATGGTGAGCACTCGGATATCCTCGCC
This sequence comes from Chitiniphilus purpureus, assembly GCF_025642115.1. Classification (GTDB taxonomy): domain Bacteria; phylum Pseudomonadota; class Gammaproteobacteria; order Burkholderiales; family Chitinibacteraceae; genus Chitiniphilus; species Chitiniphilus purpureus. The sequence continues at coordinate 442,046 of NZ_CP106753.1, forward strand.
TTCATCCTCACGTCCATGCAGCTCGACAGTGGGAAGCTCTGCGATCTCGCAGAAGTACAAGTACACCCGACTTGCGAGCAATGCCGGATTGACATAAAACTCGCACACCTGAGTCAGATTTGCTATGCGGCAGCCAGTTTCTTCGAGAATCTCCTGCCGAATAACACTTTCAGGATCCGCCCCACACGGCAGTGCCCCAGCGACGACCTCAGTTTGCCAAAGCTGCTGGTTCCACGTAGACCGGCAAGCGCCGTCGCGCAGCAAAGCTGCTGGCCGGAACTGTTGCACCAGAACTAACTGATCACTCTGAGCATGATGAAGTACGGCTGCAACTAGATCTTCAGTATTGGCGACGTGAAAGCACATTGGTTGAGTCCTCTCTCCACCGTAGCGCGGGTAAAGGACATGGAGCTCGGTACAATCGATCACGTTACCAGCGACATCCGAACTTTCAATGAGATTTACTTCCCCGGTAGGAATGCTTGGGAGGGGGCCGGAGCCAAGGATGGAGTTGCTTGCTAATGCAGTTTGATTCAAGCTTTCCAGATCATTTGTGATGTTTTGCTTCATAGAACCGGCCTATTTGTTGGACATTGTCTTTACGATGCACGTCGGATGCCCCATGCAAAAACTCCAACAAGTGGGAGTATGTAAGCACCTAGAAATGCAAAGCTCGCACGGGAGCCGATCTTGTCGGCCAAAAAACCTCCTATCAACAGTCCTATTGCTAGGCCAATTTCGGCAAAGTACCGGAAGAGCGCAAATACTTTACCTTGATGCTCACGTGGTATGCATTCATTAATTAGTGAGGCAATGCCAATGTCCATAAGCGGAATACCAATAGCTGCCAGAACCACAATACAAATCGCACTTGGTGTGTTTGGAGCAATCGAAAGCAAACTAAAACCAAAACCAACGAAGACAAAACCTAGCAAAACACTGCGATGCTTGGTGCGTATCCCGAACACTCCAATTGCTAGATTGCTAATCAATGCACCAATGCTAAAAAACGCGATGGCTAAGCTGTACACGCTACCTGTACCGCCCATTTCTAGGCTAAAGAAGCGCGGGAGTAATACCCAATACGCAACTGCGTACACCGGGTTATAGAATGCGAAACAGATTACAGTTAGAAATAACTGTCGATTAGCCCGAAGTACTTGCCAGCCTGCGGACAGATCTTCCCATATACTAGACCCTGTCTTGAACTGCCTCAAAGGTTCTTGAAGCTTTAGGGAATGCGAACAGATTGACATAATGGCTAAGGCTACAGCAACAAAAACATATAATAATGGTACGGCAAAGACAATCTGGAGTAGTGACGACAACAACGGCCCCAGTAGCCGCCCAATTCGTTTGGTATTGTCAAGCACCGTGTTCATCATTGGAATACGCTCTACGGGCACGATATCTGGAATCTGAGCGCCTAATGCTGGCTGCTCGATTGCGCGCGAAAGTGAGAACAGAAATGCCAAAATCGCTAGTAATACAAAGTTCAGTAAATTGAAGACATACAGCATCGGGATAAGTCCGGCGAGCATAGCGCCGACTACATTGGCAGAAATCACAATACGCTGACGCGAGAATCGATCCGCATAAATTCCGGCTAACCAGCCGAATGCCCAAAATGGCATACGAACTAGAAAAATTATCAGTCCGACCTGTGACGAAGATTTAGTCAGCTGCCAAGTAAACCAGATTAGCGCGATCTCAGCGGTCTGCTCTGCAAAGAAAGTACAGGTCCGGCCCAACCACATTAGTTGAACGTTGCGTTCGAGACGCGCCCATTCTAGCAATTTGTTTGTTTGTTCAAGCAAAGTTGTACTCTCGGTCAAAAAGTCGGCGCGGAAGCCTCCGGCAGTGCTGGCCAGTTATCCTCAATCCGATTGGCGGTACGGCAAGCACCCAAGCCGATGTGGAACGGGCGCAGCTCATTAACGCGAGCAAACAGCTCCTCCAGAGAGGGGGCCCAACGGAGGTGGTACAGTGGGATCTGATCATGTCGCATACATTCAACCAACTCTTCCAATCGTTTCAGCACCTGCCCTTCGCCTACCGGGTTTAGACCGAGCCAGTCGCAGTGATTCGGATTGCGAATTCCTTGCAAGTAAATTGGCAGCTTGGTAGCAACTTCATCGATGGAAATTGTCGATAAACCCGGTCCGATATCGTGCCGATACTCCGGGAATATCAAGCCACCTAGTGGAGCCTCGGGTTCAATTTCTTTGCCGAAACGCTGCGCACTTTGGAGTGGGTACAGTGCAACTTTCTCGTAGACCGCCCAAAGTGCTTCATCATTTGAAAGCTCATCACGGACGGCTATCGGAAAGTCATGATTTAGCTCACGAACTGCCGCAATTGTTGCGGCGCTTACTTTGAAGAACGCAGGCCAACCTCGCGCCGTAAGCACGCCATTGCGCAACGCCAGGCATACATTGTCATTTGCGAGTTTCGATGCATCAAAAGCTGACAGCAGTCGGGATAACCCAGTTGTTTTGCCCGCCTTTTTATTGCCAACTAATAATATCGCTTGCCCACCTGCAACGACTCCACTCGCATGCAGTACTACTCCGCCGTGGAGCTGCACCTCATTGAGGATAAAATCCTCAATGATTCTGAGTAGAGGCACTCGTAGCGACTCAACAGAGCGGGCCCAGACCTCGATGTTCTTTGCAATACGGTTAACGCTAACTAATACCCCAAACGGCTGTATTAGCACGAGAATACCTTCGGTAGTCGGAACAACTCGACCCGTGCAATGAAGGAAGCCCTTGCTAGCGTCAATAATGATTGATGTAGCTTGCTGATCATCAGGTAATTCTTTTAAGATCGGCCCCAGACTGACACGAATATGTGTAACCAACTCTGGCAATTGTTCAACGTCCTCAATTTCGAAATAAGGTTCAAGGTAAGCTGCGAGAAAATCTTTAGCATCCTTGCAATCGCCTTGCCACTCTACGGCAATCGAATGTTCCCAGTATCGGTAAACAGTAGCCATTGATAAATCCTATCTTTTTAATTCGGTGCTACGGGTTGCATGAGGCGCGATAGCGCTTTATGTGATAGCGCGAGTAAAGGTACTCGCTTCATTAAGCTAACGGCGCTCGGGGCCCAAGTCAGGACATACACTTCAGAACTCGCATACAACGCTTCTGCAATCATCTGAATGTTTCTGTCAATAGTGGCATCGTCGACCTCTAGATACTGATGCCAATTGTGATAGATGGGGTCACGGCTCCCGAGGTAAACAAGTTGTAGGTGCTTCGCAAGGCTATCGATATTTTCGATTCGCGTGATCGAGGTAGTATCCTCGGGACTAAAGCGCACGATTAGGCACAGGCTGATGTTCTTGACAGACGGCACCAAGCTCGATGCAAAACAACTGACAACTTGCTCGGAGGTCAGTACAGATTTCTTGCCATCCGCCCACAATTGTTCGTAATTGACTCCCTTTCGTTCTTCAGGGAAAAACTCATAAAGCTCGGGGTGATCCGCGAGTGTGCCGTGGGATACACTAAATGGCGACGGCCATCCATAGGCACAGATTTGATTGCCCTTAGTGTTGGGCATTAACACTGTTGTGTCACAGCTAAGCTGTTGGACATTAAACTCGCGCAGCATTTCGAGAAGCAATGTCGTCTTTCCCTGCCACATATCGCCAAGTAGCAGTACGCCCTTGCCATCAGCAACAACACTGCTTGAGTGCAACTGCACTCCGCCGCAATCCTCGACAAAGACAGTAAAGAGCCCCTTAAGCAAGCGAATCGCATCTCGCGTAAGCAGTGTCTGTTCAGGTTGATAGAGCGTAATCCTACTTCGCTCGATATCGATCACGGCGTAGGTTCCGGTAAGAGTAATACGGATTACATGCTGATTGTCGAAATCCCAGCGCAGCCCCTCCGACGCAAGGTGTACATAGAGGCTAGTATCCACCTGAAGCAAGCGTGGCTCATGAACAAGAAGTTCGGCAATTTCAGTTGGTAAGGGTGCTAGGTTAAGAGTCAAGTTAGCGACGCAACTTTCAGAATTTGATCCAGATTGCAATACGAAGAACGGTTGGACTTCTGCTCTGATGGACTGAGCAACTTCGTCAAAAGCGCATAAATTTACAGTTAATCCTGCGTAGTCAACTCTGTAGTGCTGGTACATAATATAAAGATAATCCGTTAGGCTGGGAAAGGTAAAAGGCAGCATGAAATGCAGGAGTTAGCCTGATATTGGCGGATTGCTTACTCCTACGAGCTGACGAGCAATTTCCGCAATTGTCTGGCTACTGAGGCCGAACTTAGCTTGCAGCTCTTGCCAGTCGCCCGTGCTGCCAAACTGATCAGCCATTCCGATTGAAGCAAGGCGACATGGTATGCGTGCAGATATTGCACCCGCAACCGCCTCATATAGGCCACCGATGCAACTATGCTCTTCGATGATTACACCGCAACCACAGCGCTCAATTGCCCCGGAGATTGTTGTAACGTCGAGTGGCTTGATCGTGCTAACGTTAATGACTTCAGACTCAATACCTTCGTTGGCTAGTTTGGCCGCTGCTTCGAGCGCCTGACAAAGTAAACTGCCAGTTGCAATCAGAGCAACATCGCGTCCGTGGCGCAGTATTTGTGCGCGACCAATTTGAAAAGGTTGAGCAGGCGCGGTTACAATTGGCACAGGTTCTTTTTGCAGTCTGAGATAGACAGGTCCTGGATGGGAGGCTGCCGCAAAGACAGCTTGTTTCGCTTCATGGTAGTCAGCTGGCGATAATATTGTCATGCCGGGCAACACGCGCATCAACGCGAGATCTTCATTGCCCTGGTGGGATCCACCATCATGCGAAGCCGCAAGCCCAGCATGTGTCGCAACAATTTTGACATTTGCCTGTCCGAAGGCGACCGCTTGACGAATCTGATCATAGGCTCTGCCGACGAATATTGCGTAGGTAGTTGCGAACGGAATGAAGCCAGCCATCGCTAGTCCGGCAGCCATCCCAACCAAATTCTGCTCGGCAATACCAACATTGATGAAGCGATCTGGATAACATTCGCGAAACCATTCAGTGCGGGTGGACCGCGACAAGTCTGCATCAAGTACAAGTATATCGTCACGTAGTGCGCCTAGCTCGAGTAGTGCGTCACCGTAAGCATCGCGAGTTGCTTTGAGTTTGTTCATTTTGATCACACTTTTATTCTAATTCGGCCATTGCATGCTGATACTCTTCGCTTGAGATCGGATGGTGATGCCACTTTACGATGCCCTCCATGAATGAAATCCCTTTACCCTTAATCGTATGCGCAATGATCATTGTCGGTCGGTCGTTAATCTTTACTGCCGAAAGAGCCTGATCTATCTGATTAAAGTCATGCCCATTGATCTCCACGGTGTTCCAGCCAAATGATTCAACTTTGGCACTCAGGTCGCCTAGTGGCATAATCGTCTCTGTTGCTCCGTCGTTCTGTAGCCCGTTTCGGTCAACAATAACCGTCAAATTGTTCACTTTGAATGCAGCGGTAGCCATCATCGCTTCCCAGTTCTGCCCCTCCTGCAACTCACCGTCTCCGACGATACAGTAAACGCGGGAGGGTAGTTGTCGGCGTCTCAGGCCGATGGCCAGCCCTAAGCTGATGGATATACCCTGACCTAGAGAGCCAGTTGAAGCTTCGATGCCAGGCACAAGTCCCACATTGGGATGGCCTTGTAAAGGCGATCCCAATTTACGCAATGAGTCAAGCCACTCGACCGGAAAGAAACCAGCCTGCGCTAAAGTTGCATACAGAACTGGTGCTGCGTGTCCTTTACTGAGAATGAGGCGATCTCGAGTAGGATCGTCGGGATCGGATGGCCGTAGTTTCAGATGGCGAAAGTACAATGCTGTTAGCACCTCAACCAGAGACAACGATGGCCCGGCATGACCAGTTTGCGCCTTGTAGATCGATTCGATGATAAGCCTGCGAATGGCGCATGCAGTAGTTTTAAGCGAATTTTGGTTGAAATCGTCCATGTGTCACTCCTTATTGCTCAAAGGTGACTTGACCCAGCAAACGCTCATAGCGATCTTGCAGTCGAACCTTATCATTAAGTAGTGCTGGCGAAAAAATCTCTAGCACCCCGAGCGGCTCATCACTGTTGTTAGCAAGCATGTGGCTAACGTTTGGCGTCGAGAATCCACAGCCTAACCGATCAATGATTAACGTTTCTTCACCAGATACCAAAGTCAACACGCCATGGTGAACACAGAAGAATTCACGGCGTAGCATATGCATATGCAGGCTGGTCGAACGCTTAGGAAGTAACTGAGCAAATGATAGGCCGTACTCCCCGTGGGGGATCAATATTGCATTAGTACCGTAGGGTTTATTCAACAATAGCTTGGCCTGAGCAGTAATCTCAGCAGGGGGGGTGGAGAGCAACTGCAAAAATCTATCGCTAATTTCTGCAGGACAAGTTGGCATCACAACAGCAAGCATCTCCTGGATTACGGATAAATTCGCAGCAATCGGCATATGTGTCATTGTCAAAAGTATTCCTGAAGGAAGATTTCTAAATTGCATAGGAGCCACAGCTGCCGTCCAAATTGATCATTGGCAGGTTTCTCATATCGCTTAAACCAAGCTTGCAGCGCCTCTGGCTTAATAAACTCATTTAGTCGCGCATCAGGTGAGAACAAAAGCTGGTTTACTTCGGTACGATGGTTTTTACCGAGCCATTTTCCAAGCGGAACCGGGAACCCCATTTTTTTGCGATGTAGTACCATTGGCGGCAGCTGGTCAGCGTATAAATCTCGCAATACAACTTTGTTAATATCGTGCCGTTCACTGAACATCTCAACCGGCTGCATCAATGAACGTAACAATGCAATTGGCGAACGCCACCTCAGTTTCGCTCTCAGCGGCAGGTTGAATGCCTGCTGCACTAGTCTGTGGTCAGTAAAAGGAACCCGTGCCTCAAGCCCCACCGACATTGTTGCGGCATCTAGCATTTCCAGAAGACCTGGCAGATGGTAGCGCATGAAGAACAACCAGATCCGATCAAAGAATGACAAGTGAAAGTGCTCTGAGAAGAATCCGGCAATTAACTCATGTGTGTATATATCGCGACCGACTTCTCTTGCAAACTCTGGCTGATATAACGCTTGCCTATCATCAGCAGGGAAGTAGCTATAGCGTTTAAGGAAAAACTCGAGCTCCCCAACACGAGCCTCATCAGGACATAGACCGGTTATGGATGATATTCTGCGCCGAACCTGCTGCGGTAGAAGGGTCATCAGCCGCAGCCTCCGGTAGTCGAAGGGGGCACGAAAAATCCGTCCATAGCCGCCAAACAGTTCATCCGCCCCCTCTCCGCAGATTACTACCGAGGCATACTGCTTAACCTCCTTCGCCAGCACATGCATTGCAACTTCGTTGTGCATACCGAGGGGCTGATCTTTAAGCCGAATTAGTTGGCGTATAAACTCAAGCTGCCCATCCGCTGACAGATCCACTGCGTGCCAATGCATGCCGCAATGATTAGCAATATCTTGGGCATACGGAGCCTCATTGTAAGCCTCCTCCGCGAAGCGCCCAGTAAAGCAATGCATGTTGGCACCGCGGAGCCGAGAAAGCTCGTATACGAGAATACTAGAATCGAGTCCGCCCGACAGTAGCGCGGCAATAGGTACATCAGCGATAGCTTGCAGTTGTACAGATTCAGAGATTAGCTGGCCAACTGACTCTGCAGACGCATAAGTAGAGCGACCTCGATCGGTGTCAAGTTGCCAATAGCGCTTCACCTCATAATGGCCCCCCCTTACTTGCAAAAAGGTGCCAGGTTCAAGCGAAAGCACATTCTCAAAGTAGGTTTGCGTACCAAGCACCTGGCGATAGGTTAGAAATGAATTAACGGCATGAGGATTGATGCGTCGTGGCACTTGGCTATGGCCGATGACACCCTTAAGTTCAGACGCGAAATATACTGCGTCGACAGCTACGTGGTAATAAACAGGCTTCACCCCAATGCGGTCACGGTACAGAAGGAACTCGTTCTTTTCCTCATCGTAAAGGCCAAAAGCGAAAATACCATTCAGACGCTCAACAAACCTCTCCCCCCACACTCGATAGCTATATAAAATGACTTCTGTATCGCTATTAGTCCTAAAAACGCAGCCCAGCGCACTGAGCTCATCTCGAATAGAACGATAATTATAAATTTCGCCGTTGTAAGTGATGAATAGGCTGCCATCTATATCTTGCATCGGCTGATTTGAACTCGAGCTCAAATCAACGATGCTGAGCCGTCTGTGGCCGAAAGAAAAATGGCTGCGATGTACAATCCCCTCCGCGTCCGGGCCACGGTGCGCCAAACTGCCGACTAGGCGAGCGAATAACGCATGGTCCACCGTCGATTTTGAGTTACGCGCGACAACGCCAATAATGCCACACATACGAAGTCAACCGACCTGAGTGCTGAAAGCACTACCCATTACAGGTGCAAAGAGACGCTTTGCAAAGTTTAGATCAGCTAGAGTATCGATTTCGTACCAACACAGATCGCTGACATCAATACCCTTTACCCTTAGACCTTGTGACTTAATGCAGTGTTGTACAGCGAACTCAAATGGAACGGTCCGATTATGCTCAATGAGCATCTGATTGGCCGCAGGCAGTAGATGTTTGTGGATCGCAGCGGAGTCGAATCTTGTTAGATTTACAGTCTTCCAAGCTTGCCGAATCTGAAAGTCATCGGAACGAGATCGTTCATGCGCCCAGTCTGTTAGGAAAAAACCTGCGTCTAGAGTAGCAAAGGTACCGGTCAGATCAGGACGATAGCGCGACAGCGCTGTCGCAGTCGCAGGCGAAGCTAGCAATCGCTCAAGGACAGCCGATTCAAACACGACGTCTGCTTCAACGATCAGTACGTCATGATTTGCTGGCACCACAGTTAAACCATGCATCATGGATACAACTGTCCCGCTTCTAGCATATTCAGCGTTGCTTACGAATGTCACGTTTGCAGTCGGGAAATTAGATTCAATGTACTTATGGATTTGCCCGGCCTGATGCCCGACCACCATGACGATGTGCTCCACCTTTTGGGCCAAGAGCGCATCAAATGTATAACCAAGCAATGGGCGGCCGTAGAATTCAGTTAGGCATTTTGGCACCTCATCGGTCAAGGGAGCTAGTCTCGTGCCTAATCCAGCAGCGAGCACGATTGCAGAAGTTGCTTGCGTCATAGTTTAAAACTTGAAATGGCGAAATAAGTAGATTCAGAAAGCGGACTGCCCCTGAAGAGAAGCAGCCGTGCATTCCGACAGCGCAACAAGAAAGCGGTCCACGTCTTTCTCATGCATATCACCCAAAGTTGCGAAAAAAATAATGCCTTTACGTAAAGTCGCCTCGTCCGTATAGATCGTGATACCTTGCTGTGCCAGCAAGGAATGCAATCGTTCGTACTCGCAACCTACAGGCAAATATGCAAGTGTCAGAATGTTCGAGCTTTGCCCCTCCGGCAACGGGACCAGCCTGTACCCCAAACCCTGCAAACCTTGCTCTAGGTACCGTTTCAGTCCACGATAGCGACGGGCTCTACCTAAAACCGTCTCAACAAGTAGGCGATCTAACGCTACTTCCGCGGCAAAAAATAGTGGAATCGCGGCAGTGAATGGAGGCCTACCTGTAGAGGAGCAGCGCTGCCACTGTTCATAAACATCAAAATAAAAGCTGCACGAACGACCTTTTGACTCGGCAAGCAACGTTTTTTTTGCATACAAGAACGAAATACCCGGCAAGCTCTCTAAACACTTGTTTGCGCTCAAGGTGGCTGCAGCAACGTTATCACGACATAGGTCGAAATCGTGCCCACCGATACTGCTAACACCATCCACAAACATCTGTACATTGTGTAGGGCAGCAAGTTCGCCGAGAGCTGTTAATGGGGCCATAACACCGGTCGTAGTTTCGTGATGAACTAGGCAAAAATGTGAAATGCTCGAATCGGCGGCAAGTACCTCCGCTACTCGCGAAACATCAATGCCTTGATATGGATCAAAATCCAACCGAATAACATCGACCCGAAGACGCTGCGCGATGAGGTAAAGACGCTCTGAATAGCGCCCCGCAACCAGTGCCAGCATGCGCCCGCGGACAATAGACATCATTGCTTCGTTGACCCCGGTACCGGAGGCTACGAATGGGACCACGTCGTAGCGGTCAGCACCGTTAGCGACCCGAATAAGCTTCTGACAAACACGCTTTAATGTATCGGCGAATTCTGAATCGCGATGACACATATCAGGTGCGAGCATCGCACGACGCACCGACTCGTTCACATTAGTCGGCCCTGGATTGAGCATTAGTCTTTTCATTGATTTAGGATCGTAGTAGAGAATTCATAGGTAATGCTGGCAACTGCATCACAGACATGCCGAACACCAACAATATGCTTTCGCAAAATAAACAATTTTTCCAAACAGCAGCTATTTCGTCCGATGCAAACGTGCCAAAACAGGAAACAATTTTATGGAAAAAGAATGATCGAGTTAAATAGGGTTTAATCTGATTAAACCAAAAATAAAATTACAAAATTTAACGAAATTCTATCACGGTTAAAAAATTATAGACAACTTTTCTATTGGGTTTGTTACGTCAAGCCAGTATGGTGCCAATATGATATGGTTTGGCGTGTTCTGCAGATTTAATTACGAACTCATAATTAGTTCACATCATATTTCTACCAGCGCACGGCCAAATCAGAGCAAATGTTCAATCATTGACCACACTAATTCTGAGAGAGCTCGAGCATCCCTCGCGTAGTACTAGACTTTCGCGACAGCAAAGTTCTTTCCTTGAGTGACAAGGTCATGCTGCTTCGGCGAACAGTCATGAAACACGCCACCCATTTACTGAGCTCATCACTTTTACAAACTCCCAAGCACTTTGATATGAGGTAGAATTAAGCAGGGGGCATCACGTCGCCCTTATAACTTCCCTTGGCAAGGCAATTTGAGCTAAAGCTTAGGCGCCCTGCATTCGCGCTAAACTCCGCCCTACTGGAAAAGGTGATCAATCAGCACGGCTATCCACCAGCGCCAGCATACCGGCGCATACCCAGCTGCCACAGCCATATCAAAGTTGTCACACTACCAGCAGCTATTAACAGCATTAGTGGAGCCACCAACCAAATAGATTGCTGCCTGAGTAAGACCTGGCATGGCCACCAGACAATTCCTGCGAGAGGTAGCAACATGAAGACTTGCCGTACCATTTTTGGAAAAAGCTCAAATGGATAGCGTGACATATCTGTCAGCTTGCCTACCGTATGAAATACAGGAGAATGCTCGCCAAAGAAAAAGCAGCTAGCGATGGACATCTGATTTATGGCGTTCAGAGTGATAGATGCCAGTGGCAGCAAGATCAACAAGTGCAGGAGAAATGTACTGGACCAAACTCCCGGTAGATGAGCCACAGCAAAGCTGAGAAACGATATACCAGTGATAGCTACAATCAAACCCTGTGGGTGAAAACGCTCCAGAATCAACATTTGGAGCGGATGAATTGGCCTTAGATAGTAGCGAACAAAATTGCCATTCTTTAACCAACTCTCCAGCATATACATTGCATTACAGCAACTACTTTCAAATACATAAGCCATAAACATGAAGCCTTGCATGAATATCAACTCATAGCGGTTATAGCCCGCTATAGTGTTAGAGGCTCCTAACATTAAATAAATCGTGGCAGCACTACTCACTGATGTAAAAAACATACCCAATAGAATAAGCACGAAGTCAGCCCGGCTCTCGAGCTTGCTTCTGCAGTCGACCAGCACCAACCGGCGCCAGGCAGAGAAAAATGCTTTCATGTTAGGCTCCGAAAACCACCAATTTGCGCTGCACCCATCGCCCAGCCAGTTGGGCAATCCCCCAAAAAACTAAAACCCATACCAGCTGAATACACAACGCGCTCATACTGGTTTGCTGACCAGTCAGATAGGCCACCGGTGTATGAAAAAAATGAGCAAATGGCAACCACGTTAGTAGTTGCTGGATGGGGGAAGGAAAAAAACCCAATGGTATAAGAGCTCCGCCAAGAAACTGCACTACAGCATCCTTGCTAGCAGTTATACCCCACAGATCAGTAGCCAAAAAACCAGCAAGGCCAACAACGAACCCGAGTGTGAACAGCAGGCTAAAGCTACACAGCACAGAAACCAAAGCAAACAGCCAACTAACTGGAGTGAGGTGTAGGCCAGAGAAATAAAGAAACAGCGCAAAGGCTGGTAGAAAGTAAAGAGCTTTGGCTCCGGCCACGCCTAGCGATAGTGCGGCATGCCGTAATACAAGATTTATTGGCTGAGTTAGCTGATTAGCCACCTCGCCACTCCGGATTTCGCGCGCAAGCCGCCAATCAGCACCAGTAGTTATAATGGCGAACAGAGTTTGGGCAGTAACGACGTGCAGCAATGCCGAGGAAAATGTCATCCCCGCTCGGTGGGGATTATCAGTGTATAAGCCACTCCAGAGGCAGTACAGTAGCCACATCGAGAGCAAATAGCCCAAACAGAGAATCAAACGGCCTTTACTATCAGTGGCGGAAATGCGGCCATTTGCCAACGCTAGCACCCAACAGGCAGATAGAGAACCTTTCACCCTTGCACCTCCTTACCAGTCAAATAGTATCGGTGTAACAACTCTTCTAACGACTGAGCCACGGGTTTAATCTCGTGAATGGCAAATGGAGCTAGCAATTGCAGTAACTCTGCGAATGGCAAGCTGTCGTGCCGAGCTACTTGTAACCAGTCATCCTGAACGCGTACCGGCAGCCCGCTATTGTGCGCACTCAAGACAGCCTGGGCTGCTGATAAATCTCCGGAAAGACGTACAGCCCACCAGTTGCCCTCGCCGGCATACGCATGAAAAGCCGGTAGGCTACCATCAAATTTGAGCTGGCCATTGTCGATTAGAAGCAGCCGCTGGCTGAGTTGCTCGATATCACCAACATCATGCGACGTGATTAGTACGGTTGTACCAGCTTCACGATTGAGCTGCCTGATCAAGCTACGCATCCGCGCCTTCATTTCTAAGTCCAACCCGATGGTTGGCTCGTCCAGAAATGCAACGGTCGGAGAATGTAAGAAGCTAGCAGCGATTTCGCACAGCATGCGCTGTCCCAGACTTAATGTGCGGGCTGGGCGTCGCCAGAATTGATCCAGATCCGCCTCGCGGCGAAACAGTGTTAGTTGCCGCTTATATACACTGTCTGGAATAGAAAAGAGCGCCTGCAGAATACGAAATGAATCCTCTACAGGTAAATCCCACCAAAGCTGACTACGTTGACCAAACACTACGCCAATGTGCCTGACATAATCACGACGCTGTCGCTGCGGATCAAAGCCAGCGACCGTAACAGTGCCGGAACTTGGCGCCAAAATACCAGTTAGCATCTTTATCGTTGTGGATTTTCCGGCGCCATTCGGCCCAACCAGCGCCACGCATTCGCCAGATTCAATGTTAAAGTTAATATCTCGCACAGAATGAGTAGTGATGTATTCAGGTTGCCATAGCCGACGCAGGCGCTGGCTCCAGCACTGAGACGGGCATGGAGACTGATAGAATCTATTCAAGTTTTCTACAGTTATCAATTAAATTATCCTCATAACCATAATTTAAGGCACTTTTGTTATTTAAGAAGTGTCAAATGTTAAAACGCCCCTGGCTTTTGAAAAAGTTTATTCTCAAGATCGATTTTATTAATAGGGGGGTACGTTAAGCCACAATTGCAGAGCTGTTTCAGTCGGATAGCATAATGATAAATTCTGCTGATTAAAAATATTTAAAGGCGTATTAAAACTTTTTGTACGTCAATCGTTGTTGTTCGTAACTACATCAAGGCATGCTGAATGTGAGCTCATTGAGATATGGCTATTTCTAACATAAACATTCTAGAAAACAAATGATTGAAGTGTGAAATGATATGTTAATCAATAAAATGGCTACACTAACGGCACGACATCCAAGTGAAAAGACCCTGACCATAACAGAAACCGCTTGAGTTATCTAAATAATAAGTTCGGCTAGATATTGTAAATATCGCACTTTAATATTTCCAATTAATAATGCGTACTCACTGTGCCATGCAAGTTGGTCAAACCATCAGCTAGATATAGGTCGTAGATGGTATGACCTATAGCCCACATTGACCCTAGGAAGCCCTCACATTCTTTCGCCCAAGATGCCTGCAGTTAACACCCAGGAGCCCAGCACTTAAACTGCCACGTAAATCTACACGCCCTTGCCGACTTTGATTTCACCTCACTTTTTTGCGGTAAATCATCATTTAAATCATGGGCTTATGCGCTATTTTGATCTTTATTGGGTCTGTTTATTACAGCATATAAACATGCATAACATATCATATACTTACAAAATTGCATATTATTTTTTCATCGAAAACATGCCTGTGCATTCGAACTACTTGCATGTGCTTACTATTGTGTAGTATTATGCTTGCATTTTTACACAGTTAGTTTATAGTGCGCAAGGATTTTGCAGCACACATGGCTGCATATATATGATTTTTCTGACTTTAAAAATTGCAGCCATGTAAAAAAGCTTGCACCAACAATGCGAAAAGTTACAGTGTTTTGCCGGAAGGCGGTGTGTAAGCACACGATCGTAAAAAAAAGACTAACCTCAACTAGTTGGAATAAATACTAAGCTAGTAACATTGTTGTTCGATCATATATTCGAAAATTGAATATGCGAATCAAATTTCAAACAATGGGGCACATCAGGCACCTCCGCATTAGCTGATTTCGATTGCAAGACAAAAAACTTAGCGAGCACAGTTGATCATTATTTTATTCACGAAGAAACAATTATATGATTGAAATGAAGAAAAAATTATCGCCATTGGGTCACTCCCTTAAGCAACGACTACAAAGTGGTCAAAACTTAAAATTTATAGAAGCTCACAACGGTCTCTCGTGCCTCATTGCATCTAGAGCTCAGGTAAGCGTAAAAGATGAAGTCCGAGAATTTGATGGCATCTGGGTTTCCAGTCTTACTACCTCTGCGGCAAGAGGTCTCCCTGACATGGAAATGTATCTATTAGAGAATAGATTGGATACCATCCGCGAAATTGTTGATTCCACTGAAAAAGCCGTTCTCGTTGATGGCGACACAGGTGGCGAGCCAGTTGCATTCGAATATTTATGCCAGAGATTGGAACGACTAGGAGTGTCTGGGATAGTAATAGAAGATAAACGTTTCCCTAAGCGCAATAGCCTTTCTGAAGATTCGAATCAGCTACTAGAGAATCCTATTGCTTTCTGCGAAAAAATCCGTCGCGGGAAGGATGCATGTTCATCCTCAGAATTTCTAATTGTAGCTCGCTTGGAAGGATTAATATTAGGTCAATCAATCGAAGATACTCTTGAAAGAGCAATGGTCTATATTGAATCTGGAGCAGATGCGATATTGGTACATTCACGACTCAGCGAAGCAGGTCAAGTTTTTGATTTTGCGAAGAAATATCAGGAAAATTTTCCAATCAAAGAAAATAGAAAACCATTAATATGTGTTCCGACAACTTACAATGCAACATTCGCTGAAGATTTGTTTGCTGCTGGTTATTCTGCAGTAATTTATGCAAATCATTTACTCAGAGCTGCTCATCAGGCCATGAAGGAAGTTACGAGATCTCTGCTGTTGGAGGATCGATCATTTGAAAGTGAAACACGCTGCTCCAAAGTTGCGGATATTTTCAACGAAACAGGCTATACAGCTGCAATTGCACGTGATAAAGAAGGACTCGCCTTATAATTAAAGAATAACGCAATAAATATGATGGTATTTCACATAGGAATTCATGATCTATCATGCCGCATATGCTAATCAATCAGCGTGCACTGATTGAGATTGAGGATGACTCATATCAAGAGCTACAAACTTATTCCGGCTTACGGGGCAAGGAAGGATCAGCGTAACAAAGATTGAAGGCGGTCAAGCTTTAGCATAGAAAACAAATACGTTCTTTGGAAGAAGCGCTCTAACATGCTCATCTTCGATGAGGCACACTAGTGGTAAAGCATAAAGACCAGTGAAGATAGTGAGCCAGCTTACTTTAGCAATATGCACATATAGAGCTGGTACTCACTATCGGTCTTGTAATTAGATAGTTTGGCCCTTTCAGTGACGTAAATATATTTTTTGCCAAAATTTGTATTTTAAGTTCAATATTTAAGATGGCCGCAGAATTTTATGGGAGCCTTAAGAGCTACAGCACCAAAGTCAACCATTGTTTTTAAAAAGAAAACACCAAAATTTTCGAAAGTTGATCTTTTATCAAAAAAGGGTCAATTAAAAATAGAGGGCAGTTGTTATAAGTTGTTTTGATGTCATCTTAATCATCTGTAGGAATAAAAATTTTTATGTCTTCATATAATGTGATGTCTATTCAATAAAATTTCGGTGTGAAAACCCAAGATGCCATATTGTCGAACAAACATTCAATGTTCAGTACTTGTTTAGTCTCGGATCATAATTTACCGACGCGCAGTTGGCGACTCTACTTGGCCCGTTCGGTTTTGAGTACGCTACGCGCCTCGACCTCCGAGTCCGCCGTATGAACCTCCGTCTGCATGGCCGCGCCCGTACCACCCCGGCTGTCCGCGCCGAAATCCAGGCTACGCCGCCCTCCATCACTGATGCCGAGCTCGCTCGCCGTTATGGTGTCAGCAAACCCACCATCGCCAAATGGCGCGAGCGCACGACCGTGCATGATGCGTCCCATACCGCGCATCGCCTGCAAACCACGCTAACACCGGCTCAGGAATACATCGTCGTCGAACTGCGCAAGTTGCGGCGCTTGGCACTACTTGATTTGCTGGTCGTGGTCCGCGAATTCCTCAACCCCAACGTTTCCCGGGCCGGCCTTGGCCGTTGTCTGGCCCGTCATGGCGTCAGCCGTCTGCAGGCCCTGGAGCCGCCGCCACCGCGTCCTGACCAGGGCAAGCCATTCAAGGCTTACGAGCCCGGTTTCGTGCATGTAGATGTGAAATACCTGCCACAAGTGCCGGATGAAACGACGCGCCGCTGCCTGTTCGTGGCCATCGACCGTGCCACTCGCTGGGTGTTTGTGCAGATCCGTCCGCACAAGACAGCGGCAGCCGCACAGGCCTTTCTGGCTGCGTTAAAAAAGGCTGCGCCGTTCCGGATTCGTACGCTACTGAGTGACAACGGCAGTGAATTCACGGACCGGCTGCTGTTCAATAAGCAAAAGCAGGCCAGTGGCGAGCATGAGTTTGACCGGCTGTGCGCTGCACTGGAAATCGAGCATCGCCTGACCAAGCCGCGCCACCCACAAACGAACGGGATGGTGGAACGCTTCAACGGGCGGATCAGCGAGGTGCCGGCCACGCACCGCTTCAACTGTGCCGAAGATTTGGCACAGACGCTGATGCACTACGTCTGGTTGTACAACCATCACCTGCCCCAGCTGGCCCTGCAGAACCGGACGCCCCTTCAAGCAATGAAGGATTGGCAGAAACAGAAGCCCGAGCTATTCAAGAAACCGGTAATTAATCGAGCGGGACTGGACAAGTACTTCTCTTTGTTCAAATGTTTGTGTCTAAATAAGTCATTTTAAATGCCTGTACACAATTTTTTTTGGAGGGGTAAGAATTCCACTCCAATTTTTTGCAAACTAGAAATTTCCAGGATCAACAACGACATCCTTTTGGCTGTGAGACGAGGTGTGTCTATATATAGTCACCTTTTCAAGGTCTGACATTCAAAAGTTAAGAGAGCAATAAAAATTCTGCCAACAATTAAACCTCTATTAAAAACCAATCATATATTTAACATACAGGCATGGTTTTCAAATGAACAAAAATATAGTTAAGCTTGTAGCGCTATTTAACGCTTATTGCGACAAGAACGCTCATATAGTAGATGACGAGTGCTTCTATTCTAATCTCCTGGAAACATTGGCCAACCATAAAATGTTTGGTATTGCCAGCTATTTATTACAAAAAGGCTTAATGCAAAATGCACCTAGTCGAATTTATGATGTAATTTTTTGTTCAGCAGAACGCGAAAAGATCAAGCATAAAGAATACACAACGCTCTGCTCGGAAATTTCCACATCCCTATCACAATACGGTGTGCCTCATGTCGTAAGAAAAGGACCGACATTGGGTTTTTTGTACAAAGAAGCCTGGCATCGCGGCTTCAATGATCTTGATTTTTTGATAAATACTTCAGACAGGGCGCAGGTACTCGATTTTTTGAAAAAAAATGATTACAACATCGGCATCTACAATACACGGCTTGAAACAGGAATAGCACCTAATAGAGAAACACTAATCCAGTATCGTCTCAACCCAGATCATTTACCTCATTACTATATAAAACGTGATCATACAATAACCCGCGGTTTCAATGTTGATTTTGCGTTTCAGCTTGGTTGGCATAACGATGAGATAAAAATTAAAAACGAGGAAGTATTTCAGGACGCTGTGTCACGCGATGGAATAGCATCTATGAGTGACAATTGGTTATTTGTAGATAGCATTTTGCATTTATATCGAGAGATGTTTTTTTATGGCTTAGCAAAGGCCGGACCTATAAAATTCATCTCGATTATTGATATCCTCCTATTGCAAGATCGAGTCGATTTTGTGTCAAGGCCTGCGACTAAAGAAATTATTGATATAGTGACCTCGTTTGTTAATTTTACTTTCGGACGAAGCAACAAAGTCGATCAAAAGCTCCTCACTGGCATTTTGGTAAATGGGCAGTGGCAAAATCTGGCTGTGTCAATCTACGATCGAATGTCAATACTTACGGATCAACATTACCGGGATAATTTTAATTTAGCCTAATCAATTTGCAAGGTTTGAATTTTTAGCCCTGTTTTATTTACCATATTCATGTATCTTCAGCTACAGAAAGGAAAAAAATTGAAAAGCAATAAATTGAATGTAGTGACGCCACCTATCACCAACTTATTGCGCTGGTCATATACCCTAGGCATCACATTAAATAACAGTGATTCTTTAGCATGGTTTTACAGCAACTTCATACAACTATATTCGTATAACGAACGTTATATGCAAATAAGTCACTTTTTTATTGACTTCTGGCGAGGAGGCAGTAATGAATTGTTAGGGAACAACCCTTATTTGATTCCACGGGTATTCGGCTATGACAATGGCCACCCGCTTATGAATCCCGAGTGCATGCCTGAATATTTGTGTCAGATGATCGATGATGGGTTTTACCCTGTGCTCTTTCTTGATGAATCAAAATTTCCATTTGCACCAAGTTTTGGCGAGGGAATGGAAAATGATTATATACGCTTATATGGCGTATATCCACATCATTTTATGTTTAATGCGTACGATCGGGATTCACAAACTTTTGGCGGGTTTGGTTTCGGCAAAGGAACAAATGAGTTTGTGGGAATGTATGGTATGCAAACGGTTTCTTGGAGTCAAGTAATCGAATCTATCGCTTCAATGAAGCACGCCATCCTAATGAGAACAATGCATGATCAACTATCGTTTGCATATAGGTTACGAACAGCCAGTGATCCATTTCCCCATCATTACGAAATGAAAGCCTTATTTATTAAGCAGAGCCTTGTGGACTACCTTGAATCCCGTTGTAGCGCGGGCTCTATGAATTTAGATGTAGATAAATATCGATTCGGTCAGTCGATCTATCATCAGTTAGTTCAATACTTTGAATTATGCGGAGAGAATCAGCAGGAGTTTCGTCGCGCAGATATTCGACACACTCACACTTTCTTGGAGCATAAGCAAGTAATGATTGATCGAGTTAATTATTTGAAAAGCATTGGGCTGCTTGTTGATGATGAAAAAACAAATACGCTGCTGAATATATTACAGGATGTACGCGGAAAATGTGAAATGCTCAAGCTTAAATCTGCACGATTTATGCAAACAGGTCGGCTTAATTTTATCAATTCTGCAAGAAAAGATATCCTTGACATCAAGGAAAATGAAGAGCGCGCCATTTTGATGCTGATTAACAATTTGAAAACTTGAAAAGTAAAGAAAACTGAAGTATGGAGGTGGATAATGAACAATGAACTGCAAAAATTCATTTCAATAATTTCAAAAAAGTCTGGAGCTAAAGAAGATTACTTGGCCAGCAATATGCTGTTGTCACTAACCGATGCAGGTATTGATTCGTTAGCTTCTATTTCACTACTTTTCGAGATTGAAGATGCCTTTGGAATAACAATTGATGATGAGTTTTTGACGCCAGAAACGTTTCAAAGTATTAACACTCTTTGGGACGTGGTTCAGTCTATTGCCAATAAACAGATTGTATGTTGAGTGTATAGCATGGTTAAAGTTGCAACTGAAATAACTCCTGATCTAGTCAATATCTTATTTAATAACTCACCCCTGCCAGATAGGGAAGGCCGGTTTCCTCACGAAAATATCAGCGTTCTCAAGGATGTGAGAGCATTCTCCTTATTAGTTCCTCAGCGCTACGGCGGCGCTGCATGCAGTGTTTCAGACGCAACTAGCTATGCGATAAATCTGGGAGGCGGATGCTTATCAACCGCTTTGATTTGGGCAATGCATTCGCAACAGGTTGCCACGATTGCCCAAATGACAGGGAATAGAGTTTCGGAAGTGTTAGCCGATGTGACAAATCAAAAGTTGGTTGCTTCAGTCACCTCTGAATATGAAGGAGGTGCAGATTTGATGACTTCTAATTCTCCAGTCTTCTTAAAAGGAGAAATGATCGAGGTGAGACGGCGTGCTCCTGTGGTAAGTTATGCCTCGGAAGCTGATTATTTTTTGATGAAAATGCGCGAAACTGAAGATGCCGCCATAACAAAAATTTGCGCATTGTTAATTAGCAAGACGGAAATCAATATCGAGCCCCTCGGAGCTTGGAATGCCATGGGAATGCGGGGCACTCAAAGCATCCCTGTTTTTTTTTCAGGCCTGATAAAGCCTGAATGCCTATTAGAAGGAGATTTCAAGAAAACAATAAATTCAACAATGATACCAATTGGTCATTTACTTTGGGCTGCATCCTGGTATGGTGCAGCTCGTTTTTCATTAAAGCGAGTATTGAAGATCATTCCAAGACGGAAACTTGATAGCTCAGAAATTAGCCTGTGTACATTGTCAAGAATACGGATGAAACTTGATGCGATAGCGGCAATGATTGAAAAAGGGCAGCGTCTGCTTGAAACTAAAAGTGGCAGATTTGAGACTCATGAAATGATTTTTTTTAACAATCTAAAAATTATTTCATCAAGCTATTGCTTTGAGGTGCTTCGAGATTTAGTTGAAATTGCAGGTATTCGTGATGGATTCTTACAAGACAGTAATACTGGGCTTGAACGGGTATTTCGTGATATCAGTGCAGCGTCGTTAATGTTTCCTAATGATAGGATTAGAGTTATCAATGGGCGCCTTGCATTGTTTGACAACATCTTTTGAATCAAGATTATTGACCAAAATAAATATGGACAAAATGGTTTTTTGATATGATTTTTGATAGAGCTGACGAGATCATTCTTGATGACGTATTTCTACATCTGCCAGGATTTCTTGAACATTCAAATGTATTTTTAAAATTAGAATCTTACAATCCTGCGGGATCAATAAAACTTAAAACTGCCCGCGCATTGATTGATCTTGCAGAGGAAACAACAGATTTACGAGCTAATAAAAGAATTATTGAATCCTCTTCGGGTAACATTGGCGTCGCCATAAGTATGATTTCTGCAGTGCGCGGTTATAATTTCACTTGCGTGGTTGATAAAAATACATTAATAAGCAACATTAATTTAATAAAAGCTTATGGTGCAGAAGTGGTTGTAGTTGATAATATGGACGCGAATGGTGGTTATCTGGGGAGTAGGCTCAAGTATGTAAAAGAACAATTGGCACAGGACAAAAAATTGGTTTGGTTGGATCAGTATAGCAACCAAGCCAATCCAACAGCGCATTACGTATCCACGGCACGCTCAATTGCACGTGAATTTCCGGATATTGACTTTCTATTTGTTGGCGCCGGAACAACGGGAACTCTCGCGGGATGTGCACGATACTTTCGTGACTACATACCGCAAGCTAAAGTTGTTGCCGTTGATTCGGAGGGTTCAGTTAATTTTGGTAAACTTCCATGTAAACGGTTTATTCCCGGATTAGGATCCAGTCAGCCCCCAAAGTTTTTGGAAGGTCTTGATATTACCGAGGCGGTACATGTGCCTGAGTTGGACAGTATAAGCATGTCTCGCTTTATTGCGCATAAGTATGGTCTGTTGATAGGTGGATCCACTGGAACTGTGCTGGCTGCATTGAAGAAATATGAGCAGCAGATCCAGGCAGGCTCTTGCGTAGTGGCGATCAGTCCAGACTCCGGTGAGCGATATGTTGATACAATATACAATAACGAGTGGTGTTTACATAATTTCAAGCGATAGACTACTTATAGAATCAATTTTTAAGAACATCAATTCAATGCAAAGAAATGTAATCAAGAAAACATGAACACAACTACATCAACACAACCCAATTTTTTTTTCACGACAGGCTCCGCAATCAATGAAATAATTTTAAACAACAAAAAAAATATTATTGAAGTAGTTCGCAAAACCTATATTGAGCACCATCGAAATCGCACTTTAAATCCAGATAGTTACTTTTTAAGATTCCCAGACAGACCCAACGCTCGTATAATTGCACTTCCAGCTGCCTTAACTGGCGAAGCCCCAATATCTGGCATTAAATGGATATCAAGTTATCCTGAAAATGTCATTTGCAACTTACAGCGTGCATCAGCTGTTCTTATCCTCAATGATTATGATACAGGCTATCCATTCGCTTGTTTAGAGGCCTCGCTCATCAGTGCAGCTCGGACCGCCGCCTCCGCGGTTCTGGCAGCAGATGTTCTTTCACCGCGGCTAAATAGGCGATGCAAAAAAGTCACATTCATTGGTGCAGGCGTTATTTCAAAAAATATTCTAGATTTTTTTCATTCTTCATCTTGGGTTTTTGAAGAATTGGATGTGGTTGATTTAAATCAAGTTGATGCTATACGTTTTGCCAATTTCGCATCTGAAATGTATGGCAGTTCATTAATTGCAACTGCCTCAACCTCGATTGATAGTGCAGTAAAAGGGGCCGATATTATTGTTCTAGCGACCACCACTTCGGAGCCATATCTTTTGAAGTCAGATCTTTTTAACTCTGGCCAAGTTGTGCTTAATATCTCACTGCGTGATCTTTCTCCTGAAATCATACTTACTGCCAACAACGTTTTTGATGACGTTGAGCACTGCATGAAGGCTAATACTTCGCCGCACCTAGCAGAACAGAAATTTGGGAATCGGAACTTTGTGACTGGCACGCTCGCGGAAGCTATTGTTGGTGATATTCAACTTGATGAAAACAAACCAATTATTTTTTCACCCTTTGGTTTGGGTATACTCGATTTGGCACTAGGAACTTATTTGTTTAACTTGGCCGACCAAGCAGGAAAGAATATTGCAGTTCCGGGATTTTTCTGTAATGTATCCCGCTGGTAATCATTAAACTCCTTGCAACTTACAAACAGCTCCTGATTACATTTTATGCCTTTTATTGATCAGTGTTGTGGCACACTGAATTTGGCCACCTGATTAGAGCTGTTATCCTGCACCTCGTAAACAATTAGGTGACTTAATGAAAAACAAAAGCAGGCCCACATTCACCCCAGAATTTCGCCTCGAATGCGCACAGCTTTTGCTCGACAAGGCTATTCCTTTGCCAAAGTCGCTCAAGCGATGGACGTGGGTAAATCGGTCATGGATAAATGGGTTCGGCAGTTGCGTGAAGAGCGCACCGGCATGACGCCCATGGCGATGCCAATGACGCCGGAGCTGCTCAAAATCCGTGAGTTAGAGAAGCGCATCAAGCAGATTGAACTCGAAAAGGAAAAATTTAATAAGGCTACCGCTCACTTGATGTCGGACTCGCTGAACAACTCACGATAATTGCTTAGTCCAGCAGAGCTACGCTGTAGCCCTTTTGTGCCGTACGTTTGAAGTCCATCTCAGCAGCTTTAAAGCCTGGAAACGTACCAAGCCAATCCGGCCAGAGCAGGTGCAACACCTCAGCAAAGTACGCGAGTTGTTTCACGTCAGCAATGGCTCGGGCGGGCTCGCGCAGCATTGCGACTATTATTATGGCGATGCCAGATTCAGCAAAGTATGAGTCGACGCGGCAACTGCTGGGACAACAGCCCAATGGAACGCTTCTTCCGAAGCTTGAAAACGGAATGGGTTCCAGAGGTCGGCTACAGCTCATTTGTGCAAGCTGAGCGGGAAATATTAGATTACATGCTGGGCTACTACAGCCAGCTGAGGCCACACCACCATAACGGTGGTTTAGCGCGGAACGAGGCTGAGCGCAGTTATTGGCTTGGCTATAACAATATGGCCAAAATTAGTTGATCACTAAACTACCCACATGAGCCTTAATTTAGAAAATGGAGGATACAGTGTCATTAAACAAAAAAGAATTAGATATGCTATGTCATTTGCGCGACGCACTAGCTGAGCGGCAAGGTTTTCCAATTTGTCAATCATCAAGCAGTGCCAGGCATTATATTGCCAGTGATTTTGTGCACATTATTGATGTAGCACTTGTAGGTGAAGTCGCCGCTTTTCTTCTTAGGAACAAAATTGCATTAGATATTTTACTGTTGGCAGTACATCTTCGTGTTGTTGCACTCCTAACTAGCAGTGATAGTATTTTAGTTGGGGTATACGATGATATAACAGGTAAAAACTCAACTGAAATTTCACTGGTTCCCTTTCTTGTTGAGCTTTCGGAAAGTGAGAGTTGGCTGTGCTTGCTAGCGCGAATAAAATATCAGTACACGGAATTCAGGCGATCGTTCATGACCACGAATCGTCAAAATGAAATAACTGATATTCAGACTATGATCGATACCATGTTCCTGTTTCCCATGCATTCGCAAAAACCTGCTGATGTGCGTGTCGAGGAGCTGCAAGTTAGGGCATACAAATTCACGTTTCGTGAGCAGATGGCCAAATTCACATTGCAACTAGATTTTAGATATAACGAATCCATGCTAAATGTCGATGATATGACTAGGATTGCAAAATACTATCAAAGTGCTCTTTCACAAATTTCTGCCGATGCGTCGCAATGCTATCTGCGTGCTTCACTACTTGGTTCGGAAGAAATCGAATGGTTATCTACGCATGGAAGTGGACCTCAAATTGAACTTCCGAGTGGGACGGCATTAAATTCTATCTTTGCGATGGCAGATTGTCAGCCTCATAAGAAAGTGCTTCAAGATGCAAATAACAGTATTAGCTATGTCGACTTGCTAAATGGAATTGCATCGATTTGTTGCCACTTTCCAAGCGGGCGGCAACGAATTATTGGTGTTATTATGCCGCGCTCAGTAGAATGGATCGTATGTATGACTGCGATCATGAGCAACAATGATATTTATGTACCATTAGATCCAGAAGATCCCGATATACGCCTTCTAGAGCTGATTCAGGAAGCCGGCATCAGTATAATTATCTGTTCGCCGCCTCTCCATTCAAGGATGGCTAGCCTTCTTGATTCATTTACTCCAAGTGTTAAATTAATCGAATACTCCTTACAGTCAGGATTGTTCAATTTAGTGCGTCCCACACAACCAACGGCAGAAGCAACTTCTCTTTCCTATATCTTGTTCACCTCTGGTTCTACCGGTAAGCCTAAAGGAGCTCAAATTGAGCATCGGGGGATGTATAATCATTTACAAGCAAAAATCGAGTTATTAGAACTGACGGAGAAAGATGTGATTGCTCAAACTGCACCGCAAACTTTTGATGTATCTATTTGGCAAGCGATCACGGGATTATTGGTAGGAGCAACAACTGTTGTTTACTCAAAAGATGTTCAGATAATTCCAGCACTGTTTCTTAGGAATATTATTGACGACCGCATAACTCTCCTAGAATTAGTGCCATCTTACTTTTCTCTTTTTGTAAGTTATCTCGAGCGTGTTAAAAATAAGTATACTTTCACCTCGCTGCGAGCAATAGTTGTGACGGGCGAGGCACTTAAACAGGAATTAGCAAATCGTTGGTTTGCCTTATACCCCGCAATCCCTATTGTCAATGCGTATGGACCTACAGAAGCATCAGACGACATTACACACTATATTTTAACAGACGTTGGTTCTGACAACATCGTCCCAATTGGAAAACCGATTAGGAATTTGCGCGTTCATATATTAGATCGGCACGATAATCCCTGTCCAATTGGAGTAGTTGGAGAAATATGTGTAACTGGGATAGGGGTTGGAACTGGATATATCAATGCCCCCGACAAAACCAGGCAGTCATTTTCTTTTTCTCATCCACTGGCTAAATGGAGTACTGGTCGTATGTATCGAACAGGAGATCTTGGCTATTGGAAGAAAGATGGTAATCTAGCATTTGTTGGCCGAAAGGATTTCCAAGTGAAAATTCGCGGCATGCGAGCAGAACTAGGCGAGATCGAAAACGTAATTCTAAATGTTTCTGAAATTGACGACGTTGTAGTTTTGTTGGATCAGAAAGATACAAACGATGCTTTTCTAATAGCTTTTCTTCTTGGGAAGACGGACTTGTCATCATTACGGCAGAAACTTACTGAGCGTTTGCCTAGCTATATGTTGCCAAACCAACTAATTTGTTTGGAGTCTTTTCCATTAAATAGGGCCGGGAAGGTGGATAAAAAAGCTCTACTTAAGATGATCACTCCCACTCTTTACTAGCCCTTGTGTAAGAATTATCGAATGGCAGCTTATCGGCATTCAGGCTGGCTAAATGTCGCATCTCGGATGATAATTTAAGCCCCAGAAGCTGGCAGCTATATCTGCTGTCTGGTCTCGGATCATAATTTACCTGCCCGCAGTTGGCGACTCTATCTGGCACGTTCGGTTTTGGGTACGCTCAGCACATCGATCTCCAAGTCAGGCCAATTAATCTCCGTCTGCACGGGCGTGCCGGCTTCTGCTTTGCGTAGGAAGCCAATGATCTGTTCTTCGGTGAATCGTTTATTCATGTCCAACTCCTTGTCATGGTTGACCTCCTCCCATAAAACCGTAGCGTTCAAAAGTAGAGATTTCTGGCAAATTTGATGCCCATCCGGGCAGGAGATTTGTCATGAAAAAGTCAAAGTTCACCGAAGAGCAGATCGCGTTTGCGCTGCGCCAGGCCGAGTCAGGCACGACCGTGGCAGAGGTCTGCCGCAAGATGGGCGTGAGTGAAGCGACCTTCTACAACTGGAAGAAGAAGTACGGCGGACTGGGCGTGACTGAGCTGCGCCGATTGAAGCAGCTGGAAGAAGAGAACGCGCGCCTCAAGCGCATGGTCGCCGACCTGAGCCTGGACAAGCAGATGTTGCAGGAGGTCATCCAAAAAAAGCTGTGAAGCCGGCTCGCAAGCGCGAGCTGGCGAATTTCCTGATCCATGCTTACCGTATCAGCATCCGTCGCGCCACGGCAGTCATCCAATTGCGCCAAGCCACCTACTTTTATCGACCGCGGCCACGCGATGATCGCGCTGAGCGCCAGCGGATTCGGGAGATTGCCGCCACGCGCATCCGGTATGGGGCACGACGTATCCATGTCCTGCTGCGGCGCGAGGGCTGGCTGATCAATCATAAGAAGACCTACCGGATTTACTGTGAGGAAGGGCTGAATCTGCGGCGCAAGCGGCCAAGACGGCGTGTGGCTGCAGCACACCGGCAGGAGCGGCCGGTGATCTCCAGTTTGAACGACTGCTGGAGCATGGATTTCGTCGCCGATCAGCTGTTCAACGGCCAGAAAATCCGGGCGTTAACTGTGGTGGATAATTTTAGCCGGGAGAGCCTGGCGATCACGGTGGATTTCGCGCTGAAAGCGGCCGATGTGGTGGCGACGGTGCAGCATGTACGAGCCCTGCGCGGGACGCCGCAACGGATCCGGGTGGATAACGGCAGCGAATTCATTTCGGTGGCGCTGGATCAATGGGCGTATGAGCATGGGGTGACGCTGGACTTCTCGCGCCCCGGCAAACCCACGGATAACGCGTTCATCGAGTCATTCAATGGTAGTCTGCGCGACGAATGCCTGAACGTGCACTGGTTTCTGTCGCTGGATGACGCGCGTGAGAAGATCGAGCGTTGGCGAATGGATTACAACGAATTCAGGCCGCACA
Source organism: Chitiniphilus purpureus (assembly GCF_025642115.1). Classification (GTDB taxonomy): domain Bacteria; phylum Pseudomonadota; class Gammaproteobacteria; order Burkholderiales; family Chitinibacteraceae; genus Chitiniphilus; species Chitiniphilus purpureus. Next base: position 470,266 of record NZ_CP106753.1, read on the forward strand.
GTGCGCTGGGTGACCTGACCCCGGGCGAGTTCCGGCTCGCCCACCTTGAAGCTGGGAATCTCTAGCTTCGACCGCTCGGTTAAGCGGGAGGAGGTCATGGTGGATTGGACTCTAAAGTCACGCGCTACTCAAGATGGGGTGGACGTCGGGTATTTCACATCTACATGCACGAAACCGGGCTCGTATGCCTTGAATGACTTGCCCTGGTCAGGACGCGGTGGCGGCGGCTCCAGGGCCTGCAGACGGCTGACGCCATGACGGGCCAGACAACGGCCAAGGCCGGCCCGGGAAACGTTGGGGTTGAGGAATTCGCGGACCACGACCAGCAAATCAAGTAGTGCCAAGCGCCGCAACTTGCGCAGTTCGACGACGATGTATTCCTGAGCCGGTGTTAGCGTGGTTTGCAGGCGATGCGCGGTATGGGACTCATCATGCACGGTCGTGCGCTCGCGCCATTTGGCGATGGTGGGTTTACTGACACCATAACGGCGAGCGAGCTCGGCATCAGTGATGGAGGGCGGCGTAGCCTGGATTTCGGCGCGGACTGCCGGGGTGGTACGGGCGCGGCCATGCAGACGGAGGTGCATACGGCGGACTCGGAGGTCGAGGCGCGTAGCGTACTCAAAACCGAACGGGCCAAGTAGAGTCGCCAACTGCGCGTCGGTAAATTATGATCCGAGACTAAACAGCTACGACAGCCAGCTCAAACCGTATCTTTAAAACGGTGGTCTGGCCCCCAACGAGGCTGAGTGCAATTATTGCCTTGGCTATAACTATGTGGCCAAAATTAGTTGACCACTACAAAGCGCCCAACCTTGTGCCCCGGCTTGCCCTTGGAGGTCACCCAGGTGTAGATGGTGTCTTTGGCTACGCCGAGGTAGTCGGCGATTTCATCGACAGAGAGCCAGCGGTCGTCCATGTCTGCATCCAAACAGAAATGCGCTGCCAGCGTGGCGGCAACTGAACACAGTCTACGCCACTTTCAGCCAGTTCAATAGGGTTTGAACCTGTTTTGATCGGGTTAGGCCTTGTCAGGGTCGTTTGAGTCTGGCGCGGTCGGCTTCAATCCCAACCTGGCTTCAAGTGCCAGAACGCGAGCCTCCCGCGCTTCCAACTCCGTGATCAACAACTGCGCTTCAAGCATCGTCTTGTGCGCGAATGAGCGAAGCTGACGGTCACGCTCACCCGTTCCACGCGTGATCTCACGCGCACGCTGGAGCAACGCGGCCTGCGCCGGCAGCCCGAACTTCACCCGCGTCCACTGCGCACGACTCATGCGCTGTCGGCCCGGCCCCAAACGAGCGAGTCCGGACGGCCCGGCAACGTGCTCCCAGAATCGGTCCTGAAATGCGCGCATTGCCGTGTTGTAGGCAAGGCGTTGCTCCTTGGGTGTTTGAGCGCCCTTTGCCGCGCGGAAGCCAGGGTGCAAGTCCTTGACGTTGCCAGCATCAGGATTGACCACAAAGAAGTGGAGATGGGGGTGCGCTTCATCGGTGTGCTCGACCACAGAACGGAGGTGCTCACCGAATTCGGTTTGCAGCCACTCCAAGGTGCTTTGCTTCCAGTAGCTGTACTCAATGCCGCCACGTGGATACGACGCTACGCCGGCCAGCAGGACGGACGCGTCCTTTCGCAAACGGCGACCAGCTGCGTCACGGCTGCGCGCATGGATGGCGCCAATCTCGGCTTCCAGCTCTGCCAGGCTGGGACCATGCAGCAGGTTGGGTGGCCTCGGTCTCGGCACATGCAAGCAGGCTTGCGGCTCGCGACTGGCTTCAGCAAGCACGTCGCGCACAGCCCATTTTCGATCTGCTCCCCGCGAGGTTTTCTTCGGTGGATGCAGCGAATAGACCGATATGTGAACAAACTGGATGCCGCCTGTGATCATGGGGCACCGTCGCTGAAAACATAGTGACCGACTATATTTATCGTCGCTATCGCAACGATAAATGTCGGCCAGGGGAAAATCCTCTGGACCCCGCCGCCCAATGTGCGAACAGTGTGTTGAAACTGTGCGAAACAATGCACGAAACTGTGTGAACAACTGGCGGATTTGATGCCTACCCTTGTGTTAACAGTATGGCAACCATGTGGGGGCACTGTGGCGCATATTGTGTAATCAGTGTGTGAGTTGCCCATGACGCCTCCGTTGATTACCAAAAACTTGCACGAGCAGACCGCCATCCGCCAGGCCATTCAGCAATTCCGTTGCAGCCAAATGGACTGGAGTTGATGGGACTTGGCGCAGCCTGTCGATGACAGCATCGAATGAAAGTCTGGCCACATACACGCGGAGCACGAAGCCAGTGTCCATATATTCGATCAACGTGGTCTGATCGAGCGCAATGACGCAAAGCCGCATGCATCGTTCTATTAACAAGAGCTGGTTGTTGTACGCATTCAATATTGACCCTGCCCGTCGCCACGCTGCAGGTTTGCATCCATCCCCAGCCAACCCATTTGTCATCCGCCACGACATCTCGCCAGGCGAATCGGTTTTCCAAGTTTTTGTTGTTCATGCTGTGCCTCGTGGCATTGCCGATGTGTGTGACTTCTTTGCGAGTTCATCACGCATCTGCTGGAGCCTTTCTCTGGCTTGAGCCCTGTCCACCACTGGCCGATCCGTCACGATTGCTTGAGTGGGCTCGGCTGCGGCTTCCACGGCGCGTTGCCGCCTAATGATTTGGCGAAGGTCCCGTCGCAGCTCTGCCCCAGCCGACAAGCTGAACTTGCCCTCGCGAGCCCTGCGCAGCAGGGAGGCAAGGAATTGGGGGACAGTCCTCCGGATGCTGTTTTGACGCTTGCATTCAAGGACTTCTGCCAAGACATCCAGGGATACGGAGGGGGAGAGACCCGTGCATTGATCCCGCGTCCTTTGGGGGTCGAGTGATAGCTTTTGGCACAACCACAACCAGCACTCCTCGTCCCTCTCGTCAACGATCAAGGCCGGCGACTCGTCAGTGTCAGGTGGCGTGCCCTTTGGCCCGGTAGTGGTTGTTTTTGATGAATCCAATGTTTCTTTAAACCCAGTGTTTGTAGCCCCTTGATCGCCCTGAACTGGCCGATTCAGATATGGCTCTTCCACGCGTGGGTTTTCAAGGTGTGGTGCCCAGTCCACAATCGGCTCATCACTGACAATCCATTTCGAATGGATGAAGCGCCCGGACGCAGAGCGCTCACGAACGATTCGCATGTAGTTCAGCCGCTCAAGCTGTTGGATCGCACTGCGCATTGCCGTTTCCCCTTCATTGCGCGCTTTGCAAAGAAATTCGATGCTGATACGAAACCCTGGTGGGAGTGATAGGAGATGAACAATCACCCCAAGAGATTTCGAGCTAAGTTCGTCATTGCGAATCAAAGCATTCGGGATTTGAGTGAAATTCCCCGTGTGCCGACGCCGAACGATCAGCAACTGAGAGGCGTTCATGGGCGTCTCCACTGATCCTCATAATCAGCGGTCCACCCGTGCAGTAGCGGCTTGCAGGGCGATCCAAGCCTCGACCTCCTCGGCCAAAAAACCAATGGCCGCGTTGCGAGAGCCAGAGTTACCCAATCGAATCGGGCGTGGAAAAGTTGGGTCTGTTCTCGTCCTGCGCCAGATGGTGACGCGGTTCATGCCCAACTGTGTTTCCAGGTCGCTGTACCGGAGGATGCGGTTTTTCATTTGCTTGCCCACCATTTCGTGTAATGACAGGCAATTCTTCGTTCTGCGTTGTTGGCGTGTCCAGAGGCCGAGATTTTGGCCATATTCCGCGATTTACATGCCAAGTTCGTATAACTGATGCCATTGTCTAAAACATGCAACGGCACGTTTTTGACCGTATAGGGAAACGCAAGCACTGCCGTCCCCGACGAAACGGACAGTTCAACTTCGCATTAGTCGATTGACCTCCGCTCGCGCACGAATACGAAAGCCGCTTCTTCAAAATTGGCCGGCCAACGACCATTCACTGCCGCATGACAGATATGGAATCAGTTGTTTTGGCTCAGAAGCTAGAAACCTGAATCGCCATCTTTTTAACTGGAAAATGTCTTTTATCAACAGTTACTTGCGCGTTTCGTGGATCGCGAGGGTGCAAATGACGGTGCGAGCGAAATAAATCATCGCTCGTTGCATTTTCGCAACAATTAATGCCTATTTCTGGCTATCCCGTGCTGCGGAAATCCATTGCGCAATCGCGCTGGGCTCAAACCCATCATGTAGTGCTGCGCGTAGTGCGTGCTCCAGCTCTTGCCAGCCGACGGGAGAACTGGTGTTGGTTGAAGCGGTCGGCCAACTGCTATTTCCAAGCTGAAACAGCAGACTGTCCAACAGCTCGTCGTCGCCCACGTCATTTGCAGCTTGCTCAGCCAGCGTAAGCAATGCTTCACGCGTGGCACTGACCAGCTCCACCGGGACCGCAGCAAGGGGCTCAGCCAGCGCGATCACACGGTGCGGTTGAATGAAGTCGGCCAAGTCCTGTGCTGCCGCAACACCAGCGGTTAGCTCGACGCGGACAAGTACACCGCCAATTTGCAGGAACCGGGTCTTGGTAAGGCCTGGCTGACCATCCTGGTAAAGCACAACAGCCTCTGAGCCGACCAGGGCGTTCAGCACCAGTCCCAGGTCATCTAAGGCACCAGAGTCCCGCCATTGGTGGAGGATGTCTGCGCGCAGGCTGCTCCCCTCAAGCCCTAGGTGATACATCAACGTCGCCACGCGCTTGACAGAAATGACCTGCTCTTTGCCCCTTAGCCAAACGGACAGGTTTGCGGGACGGATGCCAGTGGCCATCCCCACAGAGCCCAGCGTATCGCCACGCAGGCGTATGAGTGCGGCTGCTATAGCACGCAGTTGTTCGGCCTGAAGTGTCGGCATATGGCACCTACATTGTTCTAACAGTAAATTACTATAACAGGGCGACCATCACCCAGCCAAGGCTTGGCATGTTGCGTTTACATTGTTATAGTAAATTATAGTTAGATGGAGAATGCCATGCACAGCCTGCGACGAAAGTACCGCCCTATGCGACGCCGAGAGTACCAAGAGGCAGTTGGAGAGCTGAAGCGACTTCACCCTTGGCTGGAGAAACAGGTGTTTCAGCCCGCCCCAGGTCATCTCGCCGTTGTCGCCGAGTTGATCGATCAATGCGAGCGGTTGATGCATCGCAGTGACTATCAGCGTCGTCCGCTGTTCTGTGTCACTGCTACCCGGGAGAAGCTAGCTGTTCGAGTCGAGGTCTCCGATGCCAGCATCCAGCGCGAGCGCGCCTTGCTCGACGTGGTGGAACAGGCTCGGCACGCCGCCCAGCAGTGCTGCCCTGTGTGCGGCGCTCCGGTTTTTGGTGGCGATGCCAATGCCCCCCAAGGCGCTCGGTGCGCCGCGCACGAGCAAGTGGTCGGACTGTTCGCAGAGGATATCAAGCGTTTCAAGAGGGCTGCGAAGGCCTTGGAGTCGGCGGATGCAGAGCGCGCGAGCAGCACTGCCGATAGCGATGCATCCACACGCACCGAAGCCGCCAAGAAAGACCTGCCCGACAGCCCCATTCCCGCACGCGACAGCAGCGGCACTTCGACTGACGACAAGCACGCGCCGTTGATCAGCTTTCTGGACGCTTCCGGCCTCAAGCAATTTGTTGACCGCCATCGCGCGAAGGCAGACGAAAAGTTCAAGCGTGCCCAGCAGATCGCGGAGCGCATCCGGGCGGCCGGCCATGAGCGGCGCACGCTCGGCATGCTGCCCGACGAGTGGGACGTTCTGATCGAAGAGTTCACCCAAGCTTTCCCGAACTTCAGCGAGCTGGCCGAGCTGCTGCACGACCACTTTGCCCTCAATGCGATGGGCGATGGCCGTGTTGCCTGGTCGCCGCTACTGCTTGTCGGGCCTGCGGGCATCGGCAAAACAGAAGCGGCCCGCTGGCTGGCGGAAAGGCTAGCCTTGCCCTTCCGTGTGTTCGACATGGCCAGCGCCCAATCCGGTTCGCCACTGGCTGGCTCAGAGGCCTTCTGGAGCAATTCCGAGCCGGGCCTCCTGTTCGAGCTGCTTGCCTACCAGCCAAAGGCCAACCCAGTCGTGGTCTTGGATGAACTGGACAAGACTGAGCAGGTGCGCCAGTACGACCCATTGGCGGCGCTGTACACCCTCCTTGAGCCCCGCAGCGCACGGTCCTTCACTGACCTCTCTATCCGTGATTTCGCCATCGATGCCAGCCACGTGAACTGGATTGCGACGGCAAACAGTGTGGAGGGCATCCCGAGCGCATTGCTGTCGCGGCTCACGGTGCTGCATGTCCATGCGCCTACACCTGATCAGGTCGCATGCATCGCTCAGAACATCTACGGACGGATGCGGGCAGAAGCCAGCTGGGGCTCTGCCTTCGTGCCCCGTCTCGACGCGGCAGTTTTGGCGAAGTTGAAGCATCTGCCGCCGCGAACTCTGGGCCTGGCATTGCGACGGGCGCTCGGACATGCCGCTCGGGATCAGCGTGATCACATCGAGCCCACCGACCTAAAGCTGCTTCCAGATGGCAGCAAGCCCGGTATCGGTTTCACCGCTGGAATGACTGTCCATCGGTAGCCCATGCATCCGTTATCGTAATTACGGTAACTACGATAACGGGAGTGTACCGATCATGTTCTGAGATGTGCCTGCCCGCACGTATGGCAAAACCACGTACTCTGCCACTGGCGCTTCGCGGTACTGTAGACCTTGGCCTGGGCACGCCAGCCCTTCATCAGCAGCCATCCCAACGCGATAACTCCCAAGCCGACTGCGGCTTGCTTCCAGTTGTAGCGCAGGCCCGCCATGCCTACGTACACGCACTCACGTGCCAACAATGGGCAAACCGTCATCGAAATGTAGATGATGATGCCGCCAATCCCATAGGCTCCAATGAACGGTAGCGGTGACGGCGGTGCGGGCGGGGCGCAATGCTGAGCCAGCGCAGTGGACTGGGAGCCCTGGCTGCTGCCTTGAACGAACTGCCCATCTGAGGTGACAGCCGTGTGCGTTGCGTGGAACTGCTGCGTGCCGCCCGCATGCACAACGGCCATTGCCTGGATGTGCGTGCTGCCGCAGCTCGGACATTGCATTGCCATGGTCAGTCCTCCGAACCTTCGGTGTTGACGGTACAGGTCAGCGTGGCTTCGCCGCCCTCCATGCCCGCCGACAACACGCCGATCTTGGTCAAACGACCATAGGTCTTGCCGTCCTTACCCAGCTTCAGCGAGGCTGATTTCGCAAGCTGCTGGACCGTGAGGCCGGGCAAGTAGCTGCGGTAGGTTTGCTCACCACCATCACGTGACACCGCTACCTTGCGGACGCTGAATCCATTGACCTTGACGGGCTCGGCGAGCATGACCGGCGTGACGCCTTGATCTGGATTCCATCCCGCCTGCTTGAGCATTGACTCAGCTAATTCAAATCGTGGACCGATGGCCGCGCAGCCCAACGCCTGTTCGAGCTGCGCCTTGGTCTTGGTGTCCACGGGCTGCGACGCTCCGTTGCTGGAGACCGAAGGCATGCTTGGCTTGATGGTCCTATTGGCGTCATACCCCACCAACCAAAGATTGGTCGGTGCGCCCGGCTGCCAGCCGGTGTCGAGCACCAGTTGCTGGATAAACCCCTGGAAGGCGAGCTGCTGCCGCTCGCTAATCGGCTGCCGGTCGGGGATGGCCAGCATGGGCGGCTTGGGGCCAACGGTGCGGACATTGCCGCTGTGCTCGACCGCCATCTGCTGCATGAAGAGGTGCAGGTTTGCGGCGTTGTTGACCGCGTACCCCACCGACTGTCCCCAGCACACAGAGAAGGCGGGCACAGCTTCGGACTTGGTCTTGCTCCTCCAAATGGTGGCGGTGCCGATCCAGCAGTCACTGCGGGACCAGTCCGTGACCGTGACTGCCACGCGGGGGAAGTGGGTCTTGGGCGTTCCGTCGTAGGAGTGCTTGCTGAAGACGCCTGCCAGGGCTGTTGCACGGATGCCAGGAGCGCCGGGCGGCGCGCTTTGGTCTGGCTTTGCTTGATTGGCAACGACGGCTGGGTGAGTCTCGGTAGTAGGAGGCGGTGCCACGTTACCTTGGCTGACCTTCGACACGCCACCCAAGGAGAGGTGAACCTTGGTCGAGCCGTCAACCTGCGGCTGTGTCGTGACACAGCCGGTCACGGTCATCACAACGGCCAGCCCGGCCAGCATCCGAATGCAGAGTCCACTCATCCATCAGCTCCCTTTGATCCCAAGTTGAGCTGATTATGAAGACTATATTCGACATTGTCGAATATAATCCGTGGATTAAAGGTCTCATGACGCCCATGCTCGGCGTTGATGGGACGAAACTACGAGCAAATGCGTCAGGACTTGGCGCGCAACACGAAAGACTTCCGGGGCAAGCGTGGCTTGTCGCAGGAGGCGCTCGCCCTGAGCGCGGATGTGGATCGCACTTACGTGAGTCAGATCGAGCGCGCTGTGGGCAACCCGTCCCTGCTGGTCCTGTGCAAACTGGGCGCGATCCTGGAGACCGACGTGCTCGATCTCTTGGCGGAGCAGACCAAGTGAACACGGGTGAGGCCACCCACTTGGGGATGCCCGAAAAAAATGTATACGGAGGTGACTACAGAATGAGCCGAACTGCACTGAGTCCCAGCAGAAATGGCACTTCTGAGGCCATCTTCCGCTTTAACGTCTGAGGCAATCCCGGTTTCACCGGCAACAGCCTGCAGTCAGGGCGCTGGTTGTCACCCATGACAAGGCATGCCTGCCCAGTGCCATGGGCGACAAGGACCGTCTCGCAGGTTTGACGGGCTGCGGCCGAGCCGCGCTGGCCGGCATCAGGGCATGCGCTGCGCTGGCGCGATATTGCCGTGGTGCCGGGGGCGGACCGGCCGCGTTCAGCCGTGCCGCGGCTTCATTGTATTTCGCGTAGAAACCGCTCCAGCACCTGACGGCTTTGCATCAGCCGCTCGGTCTTCTGATCGACCTGGGAAATCTGCTCGATCAGCGTGGCACGCAGCTCATCGCATGGTTCCAGGAGATGACCTTCGCCGCGGATGCAGGGCAGAAACTGCTTGATCGTGGCCAGCGTCATGCCGGCGGCGCCCAGCAGCTTGATCCTCTCGACCGTCTGCACCTCGAGCAGCCCATATTCCCTGAACCCATTCGGGGTGCGGTGCGGTTGCAGCAGTCCTTCCGCTTCGTAGTAACGAAGCATGCGGATACTCACATCGCAGCGTCTGGACAGTTCGCCGATCTTCATAGTGGGCTTGACTCTAACAGTGCTGTCAGATTCTACACTGCGTGCTCCCGATCGACAGCCGAGGAGCCGCCATCATGTCACCCCATCCCGCAACGTACCCGATCCTGCTCAATGGCGGGCCTGTAGGCACGGCCGACCTAGCGCCGCTTGCATTCTCTGGATTCGCGCATTTCACTGCAATGCAGGTCCGTCAGCGCAGGGTGAAGGGACTGGACCTGCATCTGACGCGCCTGAGCAACGCCTCGATCGAACTGTTCGGTCGGGCTCCTTCTGACGAGACGGTGATGCGCAGTCTCTGGCGCGCGATCGAAGATGGGCCGCCCAACCAGTCGCTTACCGTGACGGCCTTCCCGCCCGAGGGTGAGTTCACGGTGGGAAGCAGGGAGGTCGAGCCTGGCCTGCTGGTTCGTACCGGCCCGCCGTCCAATGGTCCCAAGGGCCCGCTGCGGCTGGGCGTCGTCGAGCATGAGCGGCACTATCCGACGATCAAGCACGTGGGCGAAGGCGCAAAGACCTATTACCTGCGCAAGGCCGTGGAGCAGGGTTTCGATGATGCTGCGTTCGTTGACCGGCAAGGCCGGTTGAGTGAGGCGACCATCTGGAATCTTGCCTTTTGGGATGGCCACGCCGTCGTCTGGCCACGTGCGCAGATGCTGCCCGGAACCATGATGCGCATGATCCAGCGCCAGTTGGATGGGCTCGGTATCGCGCAGCGGCATGAGGATGTCGGTGTTGCCGATGTGGCAGGGTTCGAGGGCGCGGTCGTCATGAACTCATGGACGCCCGGAGTCGCGGTCACGGCGATCGGCCCGGCCGGCATTCCGCAGGCTCCGGCTTTTATGGACTTGCTGCACGCCGCTTTCGAGGCTGAACCGGCATGGGGGGCGGCGGACGCGAGACGCGCCGTCCGCTGACCCCGTTGCCGGCGGCCTATGCATGCCGCGGCAGGGCTCCGCTGCGCGCGGGGTTCCTGCCATGCGCGGGCCGTCGGGTCGCAATGCCCGTCGCCGCCGGGTCGACCCTGGGGCGGCCGGATGCGTCGGGCCCCCGCGCCGTACGACCGGCATCGGGTTCAGGATGATGCGAAGCGCCGCCGCAACCAGCGCGTGATCGGTCCCAGCACCGGCAGCTGTTGCCACAGCTCCTCGGCCGCGTCCCAGTAGTCGCGGTGCTCGACGACGAGACCTTCCGTATCGAACACGAAGCGCGTGGTGCCGTGCACGGTATGACGCCTGCCCTTGAGTCCGAACTCGAAGTCCCAGGTGACGAAGGCCTGATGCGTGTCCGCGAGCCGCTCGCGCACCAGGAAGCGTGGCGCCTGCGTGGTGGCGAACATGTGTGCGAACACCGCGGTGATTGCGGCATGGCCACGCACGTCGTTGAACGGATCCTTGAAGCGCGCATCGGCGGCGTAGAACAGCGGCAGCTCGGCCAGCGTTTCGGGACACAGGCTTTCGTACCAGGCGATCAGCAGGTCGAGTCGGCTCATTGCAGTTTCAGTGCCCGGTTCAGGAGTGCAAAGCGCACACGATACGGCAGCAGGCTGAACGCACGCAGCAGGCGGGTGAAACGGCGCGGGAAATCGATTTCGAAGCGGCCGCGGGCCAGGCCCGCCATGATGGCCTCGGCCGCCTGCTCCGGCGTCAGCAGTGCCGGCATGGCGAAGCGGTTCTTGGCGGTGAGGCGCGTCTTCACGAAGCCCGGATTGATCAGATACACGCCGAGCCCGCGTGGATGCAGGTCGGCATACAGCAGCTCGGCAAGGTTGATCAGTGCCGCCTTGCTCGGGCCGTACACGGTGGCGCCCGGCAGGCCGAGGTAGCCAGCGACGCTGGCGATGATGGCAATGCCCCCCGATCCTTGCAGCAGCAACGGCGGCAGTACCGCCTCAAGCCCGTAGTAGACGCTGTTGAGATTGGTCGCCAGCGTCTGGCGGGCCTGGTCGGCCACCACCTCCCAGGCGCGCTCCGGCCGGTACACGGCCGCGCAGAACACCACCAGATCAAACCCGCCCCATTGGGCCTGCAGGCTGCTGCAGGCGTCGCTCCAGGCCTGCGGCACCGTGGCGTCGAACGGCAACAGCAGCGCCTGTCCCAGCGCGACCTGCTCCAGCCGTGCCGCGTCGCGTGCCGTCACCGCCACCCGCGCACCGGCGGCAAGCAGGCGCTGCGCCAATGCAGCACCGATGCCGCTCGACGCCCCGATCAGCCAGACCCGCTTGCCGTGCCAGTCCTGCCAGCACGGATTCATGGCGCCGGGCATCATGGCTGCCGCTTGCGGAAGAACAGCGTCACTTCGCCGACGTCGAAGCCGAACTTGCTCATGCTGGCGCGGTTGATCAGCGTGTGCTCGTCCACCAGGAACATCCAGTCGTCGAGCTGGACCTCGTACACCTTGCCATCGACCGGCAGCTTCAGCGTATAGCGCCAGTTCAGCGCATTGCCGGCCAGTTCGCCCCGCGCCTGGCCGACCACATCGCCGGCGGTGCCGCGCCAGCGCCCGTCTGCGTCCTGGGTCAGTGTCCATACGCGGCGATCGGTGTTGCCATCGCTGTAGCGGAAACGTTCGTCGAGGATGAATCGATCGCCGTCGCGGCGGCCGGTGATCTGGACGGTGAACCGCTTGACCACTTCGCCGTTGCGCTTCTGGAACATGCCCCAGGCGTCGACGGTGCCGGCGAAGTAGGCCACGAGATCGAGCTTCGGTTGCTCGGCCGCATATCGCGTCACCGACGGGGCGCTGCAGGCAACCGCAAACGGTAGCGCCATCAGACTGAACAGCTTGCGCATCATGGTGTTTCCTCCTTGATCAGACGCCCGAGCAGCCACCAGGCCAGCAGCTTGAAACCGCAGGGCAACAATGCATAGGCAACGGCCAGTTCGATCCCCGCCGGACGCCCCGGCTGGTAACCAAGCCCCGCCAGCAATGGCAAGGCCAGCCCCGACAGCGCCAGCGCCAGCTTGCCGGTGAGGCTGAACACGCCGTAGTAGCCGGCCGGCTGCTCGTCGGCAGGGATGCGTTCGGCGAGCAGTACCGGTGGCAACGCCAGGTCCGCGCCCAGCGCCAGGCCGGACAGCACACACACGGCCAGATAGGGCGCGACATCACCTGGCCCCAGCAGCGCGGCGCCGATGAAGGCCAGCACCGTTAGCCCCATCCCGAGCTGCCATGCGCGCGCCGCGCCCCGGCGGGCGGCGATGCGTGTCCACAACGGCAGGCCGGCGGCGCCGGCCAGGAAATAGGCGCCAAGGAACAGCCCGGCGTGCTGCGCCGCGCCGATGCGATCGTTGATGAAGAACAGCGCCAGCGTCGCCGGGATGGCCACCGCGACGGCGTTGGCGAAATAAGGCGCAAGCAGGCGCACGAAGCGCGGCTGGCGCAGGGCGGCGCGCCAGTCCGGTTGCACTGCGGACAAGGCATTGCGCCACGGCGGCGCGAGGCGCAACAGCGCCAGCACGCCGAGCGCCAGCAGCACGGCGTACAGCGCGGCGAACGGCGCCATGCCCGCCGGGCGCGCCAGCAACCACACCGGCAGCGTGCTGGCCAGCACCACGCCGACGAGGCCCGCCCCTTCGCGCCAGACGGCGGCGCGGGTCAGCGTGGCCTCGTCGTCGGCCAGCCGCGCGCCCCAGGCGAGGTAGGCGATACTGAGCGCGCTGTGCGCGGTGTAGACCGCCACCAGCATCGCACCGAACCAGGTGGCGAGCAGCCACGGCGCAGCGCCGGCCGGTCCGGCTGCGGCCACGAAGGCTGCCGGTGGCAGCCACATGCCGGCGAAGGACAGCGCCAGGCAGATCGCGGCCAGCAGCATCCACCCCGCCAGCCGTCCGCGCCGGGCCAGCCGGTCGATGACGCGGCCGAGCCACGGGTCCTGCACGGTATCGACCAGGCGTGCGCCGAACAGCACCATGCCAGTCAGCGCCAGTGACAAGCCCAGCCGGTCGGCGTAGTAGGCCGGTGCCTGCACATAGATCGGCAGCGCCGCCATGGCGAGTGGGAGGCCGAGCAAGCCGTAGCAGAGGTGGTGGCGCGCCCTCATGGCGCGCTCCCCAGCAGCTGAGCGCGCAGTGCCTGATCGCGGGTGTCCGGCGCGAGCCAGATGGCGAAGAAGGCACGGGCGAACTCGGGATCGGCGATGTCGGCGGTCAGCCGCTCCCCGGCATAGAAACGGGCGCCGACACCGGGCTGGAACACGCCGACGATGCGGTCACCGGCCTGGACGTCGACGAAGGCCTGCAGCATGCGCGCACGCCAGCCTTCGAGCCGCGCTTCGCTGTAGCGCCCGCCGAACAGCCGGCGGATCTCGTCGATGCTGGTCGCGGCCAGCCGCTCGCGACTGATGCTGCGGTGATAATCGAGCTGCAGCGCGAACGGCGCTTCGCTGGAAAACGGATCGCTGCCACTCCACAGCCGCGCCGTATAGATGCGCAGCCCCAGCCAGCGCAACTGCCCCTCGCCCACCACGCGGGCGCCGACCACGTCGTTGCGCCAGCCCGCCCATGCCGGCAAGGCGCAGAGCAGCAGCATGGCGAGCAGCAGTGCCCTCATCTCACGGCTCCCGCCGCAGCAGGAACTGCGCCACGTCGGTGCGGCCTTCATCGAACCCGGCTTCGCAGTAGCACAGATACAGCTGCCAGGTGCGCATGAACACTTCGTCAAAGCCTTGCGCGACGATCGCATCACGCTCGCGCTCGAAGGCTGCGCGCCAGCGCCGCAATGTCTCGGCGTAGTCAGGGCCGAAGCGGAATGCCTCCACGGTGGTGAGACCGCGCCGCGCCGCGGTGGCGCTGAAGCGCTCGATGCTTGGCAGCATGCCACCCGGAAAGATGAACTCGCGGATGAAGTCGCTGCCGGCACGGTAGCGGGCGAAATGCGTTTCGGCGATGGTGATCGACTGGATCAGCGCGCATCCACCGGCACGCAGCCGGTCACGCACGCCGGCGAAATAGCGTGGCCAATAGCGCTCACCGACCGCCTCGAACATCTCGATCGACACCACCGCGTCGTACTCGCCGGTGAGATCGCGGTAGTCCAGCAGTTCCAAATCAACCAGGTGCTGCAACCCGGCCGCCGCGATGCGGCGCTGCGCCAGCGCCAGCTGTGCCGGCGAGATGGTGATGCCGTGCACGGCGATGCCCTGTCGCGCCGCATGCTCGGCAAAGCCGCCCCAGCCACAGCCGATCTCGAGCACCCGCATGCCGGGTTGCAGGCCGAGCACGTCGACGATGCGCTGGTACTTGGCCGCCTGGGCGGCCTCCAGATCCCGATCGTGGTCGCCTTCGAACAACGCTGCGGAATAGCTCCAGGTGGCATCCAGCCAGCATGCGTAGAAGGGATTGCCGATGTCGTAGTGCGCATGGATGTTGCGGCGGCTGCCCGAGCGGGTATTGGCGCGCAGCCGGTGCCGCAGCCCGTACCACAGCCAAGCCAGCACGCTGCCCGAGAGCGCGGGCGCCAGTTCCCTCTCGTTGCGGATCGCCAGACGCAGCAGCGCCGTGAAGTCGGGACTGTCTACCCAGCCATTGCGCACGGCGTCGGCGAAGCCGATGTCGCCCCCCGAAAGGATGGCATCGCACGCGCGCCAATCCTTCAGCTGCAGCTCGGCGCCCAGGCCCCCTGCCACGCCGAAACCCAGGCGCTCGCCCAGCGGGGTGATCACATGCAGATGGCCGATCGCCATACGGCTGAGCAGCGACAGGAACACGCGTCCGGCGACTGGGACGGTGGCAGGCGGCAACGACAGCGCATCGCTCTGGTTCATGATCCGGTTTCCTCGGGTTGGGACAGGCCCGCCGCAGGCGGCAGCGGTTTGCGATGGATGGGGACGCGCTTGAACCACAGCTTGAGTGCCTGCCAGTGGATGCGTGCGATCACCGCCGCGGTGAACAGCGGATAGCCGAGCAGCGCCTGCACCGCGTGGGACGCGGTCAGCGGCACCAGCCGGCCGCCGATCGCGGTCTTGAGTACCAGGCCGGCGCTGTCGTGGTAGTCGATGCCGACAAAGCACGTCGTGGCCATGTCGCGGAAGCGGAAGCGATAGACGCCTTCCACGCTGAAGAATGGCGAGACGTGCAGGACCTTGCGGCTGTGCAGCACCGTTTCCGCTGTGATGGGGCTGCCGTCGGCGGCGGCCAACAGGTAGCGATGGGTTTCGCCGAAGGTGTTGTTGACCTCGGCCAGCACCGCAAGCAACGCGCCGGCGCGGTCGTGGCAGTACCAGAAGCTGACCGGGTTGAACACGTAGCCGAGCACGCGCGGGAAGGTCTGCAGCGCGATCCGGCCGTCGGCGGCGATGCCGGCGGCGCGGAGCACGCTGCGCATCCAGCCGGCAAGATCACTGCCGTCACGCGGGCCGTAGTCGCTGGTATGCACGGCGAGCGGACGCCAGCAATCGACGCCGAACCAGCGGTTGCCGGCCTCATCGAGGCGATCCAGATCCAGCCGCACGCAAAAGGCGCGGTAGACAAAGCGGTTGCTTACCGGGCGCAGGCGCTGGTGCATCACTTGGCCGAACAGCAGATGGGCCGCTTGCATTGCTAGCTCCTGGCCCACGCAGGCGCGACGCCGAAGCCGGCTGCCACCCGCAAGGCCGACTTGAGGCCATCCTCGTGAAAGCCGTAGCCGGTCCAGGCGCCGGCAAACCAGGTGTGCCGTTGTCCCTGGATGCGTGACAGCCGTTGCTGGGCCGCGATCGCCGCATGGTCGAACACCGGGTGGGCATAGTCGAAACGCTCCAGTACCGTGGCCGGGTCGGGCTCGTTGAACGGATTGAGCGTGACGATGACCGGCTCGCGAAAAGGCAGGCGCTGCAGCTGGTTGAGCAGGTAGCTGACGCAGACCGGCCGCTCGCCGTCCACCTGGGTGCCGCCGAGATAGTTCCATGCCGACCACGCCTTTTCGCGGCGCGGCAGCAGCCGGGTGTCGGTATGCAACCAGGCGGTGTTCGGCTGGTACCGCACCGTGCCGAGCACCCGGTGCTCGTCGTCGCTGGCGTCGCACAGCATGGCAAGGGTATCGGGCGCGTGGGTGGCGAACACCACGGCGTCGAAATGCTCGGTCACACCGCCGTGGCTGACACGCACGCCGGTTTCGTCGCGCTCGACCCCATCGACCGGCGTGGCCACGCGCACGTCCGGCAGCACCGCCGCGATGCGTCGCACATACTCCCGCCCGCCGCCGAGCACGCTGCGCCATTGCGGCCGGTTGTTCACCTGCAACAGCCCATGGTTGATGCAGAAGCGCAGAAAGGTCGCGGCCGGAAAGTCGAGGATGTCGCGCGGAGCGCTTGACCAGATGGCCGCAGCCATCGGCAGCAGATAGCAATCCCGGAAAGCCGGGCCGTAACGGCCGCGTTCCAGCAGTTCCCCGAGCGTGGCGCCGTTCTGCGCCACGTCGATCAGATTGCGCTCGGCGGCGGCGTTGAAACGCAGGATGTCGCGCAACATGCCAAGAAAGCGTGGCGAGAGCAGGTTGCGGCGCTGCGCGAACACGGTATCGAGATTGCTGCCGGCCCACTCGAAATCCCCCTCGTCGAGCGAAACGGCAAAGCTCATCCCGGTGGCGTGGGTCTGCACCCCCAGCTCGGCGAACAGCGCAATCAGATTGGGATAGGTCTTGTCGTTGAAGACCAGGAAGCCCGTGTCGACCGGGTGGCGGATGCCGCCCAGCTCCACGTCCACGGTGTTGGTATGGCCGCCAAGATAGGGCGCGGCCTCGAACAGGGTCACCTTGTGCCGGCATGCCAGGAAATAGGCGCTGGCCAGCCCCGAGATACCGGCACCGACCACGGCAACACGCTGGCGGTCGGGCAAGGCGGAATGGGACATGATGGCTCCGTGGCGCCCGCCTGCAAGCGGGCGCCGTCTGGGGTTTATCGATCAACTACCGGGCTGAGCGTAAAGGCAGCAGCGCCGCTGCTGCCCACCACGCCACGGGCGACCACGGTATAGATACGGTTGGCCTCGAGCGTTGCGGTCAGCGTCTGTACCACTGTCGCGGCATCGCCGGCGGGCCGCACGTCGAAGGTGTAGCTGCCGGCAGGCACTTCCAGGTAGTCCGACGCAGCAGGGTAAGGCACATTGGCCAGCACGCGATTGCCATTGGCATATATGTCGACATTGGGTGCCCCTGGCGAGGCATGGACGACACGAACCTTGGCCGAGCCGGTTGCTGGCAACGAAAGATTGTCCGCTGCCACCAGGAAACGGGGCGCAGTGGGGCCGGACCCTGCAGCCAGGCCAATCGCGAATACGCTGTAGCTGCTTGCCCTATCCAGCGTCAGCGCTTGCGAGATCACCTCGGTGCCACCCGCCGCCGTTGCCACTGTCACGGTGTAGGCCGCAGCGGGAACCGCAGCGTAGTCCGAAACCGCGTAGTAGCTCACGCCCGAGAACAATGCCGCGCCGTTGGCCAGCACATCGACCGCCGGCGCATCGGATATGGCGTGGATGGCACGGACCCGCGCACGCGCGTCCTTCAGCTCGCTCACCGGAGCGGCGGCATTGCGGGTCAGCAGCAACAGCGAGACCGGCGAGACCGCGTTCTCGGTCTCAACCGCCGCAACCACCAGATCAGCGCCCGCCGCAAGATCCAGCGTGCCGCTGTCGTACGCGACAGTCTTGCTGCCCGCCGGTGTGATCCGTACCCGGTAGCTGCCCGCGGCCACCGGCAGGACACCGGAATCGGCGCGGAACGCCACGTTGCCAAGAGCGGGCGTGGCAGTGGCCAGGTCCGCATCCGGTGCGGTGAGGTAGATATCGACATTGCCGGCAGACGGTGCCGCATGGACCACGCGCAACTTGAGCTGACCAGCAGCAGGGGCGAGGTTGTCCTCCACAATCGCCAGCGGTGCGATCTGTGCCAGCCGGCCGGCTGCAAACACCGTGTAGATCTTGCCGGCCTCCAGCGCTGGCAGCGCGTCGGTGAAGGAGTCGACGGCCGTATCGGTGCCCGCTACCGTCACGCGCAGCGGCAGATTGCCCGCCGGGACTGTCAGCAGCGCACTGGCGGCCTTGTAGGGCACGTTGGCCAGCGCCCGGCTGCCGTTGGCGTACACATCGACATTGGGCGCATCGGGCGATGCATGCACCACCCGTATCTGGGCAGTTGGCTTCGCCTCATCGCTGTTGTCACCGTCACTGCCATTGCAGGCAGCCAAGCCCAGTGCTGTCGCTGCCAGCACCGTGCGTGTCAACCACTGTTTCCACTGTTTCATCGTTGCTCTCCAGTGATACGTCGTTACGGAAAGAACACGTTCGATGTCGATGTCTCCGGCCGGAAACCTGCTGCAGCGCGTGCTAAGATAACGATCACACTGCCACGAAAAAAAATCTACCACACAGTAAACGAAATTACCAATGAGTATTTTAGGCAAGCTGAGCTTCAAGGACCAAGCCTTCAAGCTGCGCGAGGACGCCATCCTTGACGCGACCACGCGCATCCTGGCGGGCAAGGGCTTTGATCTGATGACGATGGACGACGTCGCGCTGGAGGTGGGGATCTCCAAACCCAGCCTCTACAAGCACTTCAAGTCCAAGGAGGATCTCGTCGGCGAGGCCATGATCCGGCTGATCGATGGTGCCCAGGCCTTCATCGACGCGCTGAGCGCTGAGCAGGGTCCCAGGGACAAGCTGTCGGCCCTGCTCGAATGGGCATTGCGGGTGCGGCTGGCCGGCGGGCTGCCGTTCCTGCCTTCCACCAGCAGCCATGTCCGCGAGATGCTGACGCGCAACCTGCGCTACGTGACCCGGGTGCTCAAGCTGAACAGTGCGCTGGAAAAGCTGGTGGAGCGTGGCAAGAAGGCGGGGGAACTGCGTGCGGATCTGCCGACCGATGTCATTCTCTACAGCTATTACGCCCGCACCTGCGATCCTTCGGTGGAGTATCTCAAGCTGTACAGCAAGATGAACGACGACGAGATCGTCGCCGCCATGCTCGCGGTCGCGTTCAGCGGCATCGCCGCCAGGCAGGCTGATGTCCGCCGCCAGGCCGATGGCGCGGGCTGAGCCCTCCGGCCAGACCACCGGACCGCCAAGCACGGACGGCCGCATTGCCGCGTGCTGCACCTGGGGCTTAGGCGCTCCAGTCCCGACAGTGGATCGCCGACCGCGGTCCGCCTGATCCACCGCTGCTTCTGCCACCGATGCCACCTGTGCCTTGACCGCCACCGACGATCCGGGTGCTGCAGGCAGGCGGTGCTGCATTGCAAACCGACATCGGTCCCGGGGCGGGCGCGATGTCCGCAAGGCACCCAGCAGCGTCATCAGGTGACTTGCGGGGAGCCCGGCCATTGTCGGCCGCGGTGACCGCCCTGCCTGCGAACGGGCCGTGGATTGGTTGCCCCAGCCATGGTGCGCTTGCTAGGGAACGGCGGTCAGCAGTTCTTGCGATGCGGAACGGGACGTGGCTTTGAGATGTTCGTCCAAAAGCATGAAATCGAATGCAGGCTCCTGGCCCGGCTTGGTCCCAGCGGTGTCGACGTGCCGGCCGGGCCTTCAACTGACTGGCCGACGCGGCCTGCCGGACGACGGCACGTTGTGCAGATCGACGGTATTGCGGGCTGCTGGCAGAGGGATGCCGAGCCGGCCGGGGTTTGCACATGACCGCGCAGCTGGACGGAAACAGGGCCTTTGCCTATGCAAAGGCCCTGCCGGGGGCGCAGCCGATTTCGCCGGGTGCGGCACACGGCCCGCGCTTATGCGAAGGCCGTGTTATGCAGCTATCTGCTGCCGGCCGCTCCCGCCAGCGGTCGGACGGCGTCCCGGGGCGCGGGCGCCGGCCGGCGCAGCAGCCGCAGCGCGAAGACGCCCAGTGCAAGCACACCCAGTCCGAACACGATGTCGCCCGGCACGCGCAGCCAGACCAGCGCCGTCATCACCGGCGAATGGATGATCTGCGGTGAGCGTGCGTACCACAACCCTTCGCTGACGCTGGCCCACGCCTGGTACAGGCCCGCAGGGACCAGCGACATGAACACCATCATCGCCAGCCCGATGTTCAGCAGCCAGAAGGCGGCGGCCAGCGGCCGTTCCTGCCAGGCATCGCGCGGCATCAGCCCGCGCAGGCAGAACAGCGTCAGGCCGATGCCGAGCATGCCGTACACCCCGAACAGTGCGGCGTGGCCATGGGCCGGCGTCATGTTCAGCCCCTGCACGTAGTACAGCGAGATCGGCGGGTTGATGGCAAATCCGAGCAGACCGGCGCCCACGGTGTTCCAGAAGCCGACCGCGACGAAGCACATGATGATCCAGCGATAGTTCGCCACCCATGGCGCGGCGCCGATGCGGCGGTAGTTACGGTAGCCTTCGAAGCCGAGCAGCGCCAGCGGTACCACCTCCAGTGCCGAGAACACCGCGCCGACCGCGATCACCGAGGTGGGCGTGCCGGTGAAGTACAGGTGATGCAGCGTGCCCAGGATGCCGCCGAACAGGAAGACGATGGTTTCCAGCACGATGGCGGCATTGGCGGTGGCAGTCTGGATCAGGCCCAGCCGCGAGAAGATCAGCGCGATCACCGCGGTGGCGAACACCTCGAAGAAGCCTTCCACCCACAAGTGCACCAGCCACCAGCGCCAGTACTCGATCATCGCGTAGTGGGTCTGCTGGCCCCACATCAGCGAGCTGGCGTAGAAGGCGCCGATGCAGGTGGCCGACAGGAACACCATCGCGATCAGCCCGCGGCTCTCCGACGGCCGCTTGAGTGCCGGCCACAGACCACGTGCCATCAGGCCCAGCCAGATCATCAATCCGGCAAACAGGCCGTACTGCCAGATCCGGCCCATGCTGGTGTATTCGAGCCCCTGGTTGCCCAGCCAGAACGCAAAGTCGGTGCCCAGCCGCTGCTGCGTGCCCAGCCAGCCGCACAGCAACGAGCCGACCACGATCAACACCAGCGCATAGAACAGCACGTTCACGCCCAGGCGCTGCCAGCGCGGCTCGGTGCCCGACAGCGCCGGGGCGATGTACAGCCCGGTGGCAAGCCAGGCGGTGGCGATCCACAGCACGCCAAGCTGGGTATGGATGGTGCGGCTTGCCACGTACGGCAGCACGTCGGCCAGCGGCAGGCCGAAGAAGGTCTGTCCTTCCACCGCGTAGTGCGCGCTGATCACGCCCATCACCACCTGCAGCAGCAGCAGCGCGATCACCACGTAGAAATACTTGGCGGTGGCGCGCATCGACGGGGTGGGCTGCAGGTCGAACAGCGGATCGTGCTTGGGCGGCTGCGGGTCGGCATCGTCGTGATGCAGGTTGTAGAACAGGATCATCCCGGCGATGCCCGCCAGCAGCAGGATCACGCTGACCACCGACCAGATGCCGTTGCCGGTGGTGGGGGTGTTGTCCACCAGCGGCTCGTGCGGCCAGTTGCTGGTGTAGGAAAGACCACGCTCGCCCGGCCGGTCGGTCGCTGCCGACCAGGCCGACCAGAAGAAGAACGCCGGCAGTGCCTGCAGATCGGCTGCGTTGTCGATCGAGCCATGCACCATGGCGTATTGCTCGCGCAGCGCATCGAGTGCGGGATCGGTACCGAACAGGCTGCGATAGTGCGCAGCGATGGCGCGCACCACCTGGGCGCGCTCGACGCTCATGGTCACGGTGCCGCTCTTGGCGTCATAGCGGTTGGTGCGCAGCTCGTGCTTGACCCGCGCCGCAATCGCGGCCTGTTCTTCGGCATTGAGCTGCACGAAGGCGCGGCGATGCCGCTGTTGCGCATAGGCTTCGCGCAGCGCCACCGCTTCGCGGTGCAGCCAGTCGGCCGACCAGTCCGGCGCCACGTAGCTGCCGTGGCCCCAGACCGAACCCAGCTGCTGGCCGCCGGCGGCGAGCCAGGCCTGCTGGCCCCGCATCACCTGCCCCGGACCGAACACCTCGCTGCCATCGGCGGCCAGCACCCGTTGCGGTACCGGCGGGGCTGCCAGATAGATTTCCCGGCCCATCCAGCCCAATGCGGCAAAGGACAGCAGGAACACGCCTGCCAACCAAAGCCATAACCTGCGTGACGCCTTCATGGTGTGACCTCCCTGTGATCCGACGCATAAGATAAGGTTCATTATTCGTGCATCTTTAAAAAGATGCAATTGTTATGAATCTTCAAATCCGCTGCGGCGGCCACGCCCCGCCTCATCCAGGCCCCGTTGCCCACCTGGCCGCCATGCGGCCGGCCGGCCAACCTCGGGGCCAATTGGGACGGGATTTGGCGTGGCGGTGCTCAGCACGGCATCGGTGCGTGCCTGCGGGCGTAATGCCACCAGGTGACCGCCATGCAGCTCAGATAGAAGACGATGAAGCAATACAGCGCGGCATGGGGCGTGCCGGTGAATTCGATGGCGGTGCCGAAGCTCTTGGGGATGAAGAACCCGCCATACGCGCCGATGGCCCCGGAGAACCCCAGCACCGCCGCGGCCTCCTTGTTGCCGTCGAGCAGGGCCTGCCGTTGCGCGTCCGCGCCCCGGCCCGCCGCGGCGCGCTGCCGCTCGGTCAGGAAGATCACCGGGATCATCCGGAAGGTGGCGCCGTTGCCGATGCCGGTCAGCACGAACAACACGATGAATGTGCCAAGGAAACCCTGGAAATTCCCCGCGCCGGCGCCGGGCAGGAAGTGCAGCACCCCGAACACCGCCGCGATCATGCCGGCGAATGTCCACAGCGTGACCCGGGCGCCGCCGATGCGGTCCGACAGCCAGCCGCCCAGGGGACGCACCAGCGCGCCCAGCAGCGGCCCGATGAAGGCGTACTGGGTCGGGTCGACCTGCGGGAACTGCGACTTGGTCAGCATCGCCAGTCCGGCCGAGAAGCCGATGAACGACCCGAAGGTGCCGATATACAACCAGCACATCAGCCAGTTGTGCTTGCGCTTGAAGATCACCGCCTGGTCGGCGAACGATGCCTTGGCGTCGGCGATGTCGTTCATGCCGAACCATGCGGCAAGCGTGGCGGCGACGATGAACGGCACCCAGATGAAGCCGGCGTTCTGCAGCCAGATCGTCTGCTGCGCGCCGTCGTGCACCAGGGTCTGCCCGCCGCCGGCCAGCGCGCCGAATACCGCCGATGAGATCACCAGCGGCGTGAGGAACTGCACCAGCGACACGCCCAGATTGCCGATCCCGGCATTCAGCCCGGTGGCGAAGCCCTTTTTGGCCTTGGGGAAGAAGAAACTGATGTTGGCCATGCTGGAGCTGAAATTGCCCCCGCCCAGCCCGCACAGCAGCGCCAGCAGCAGCAGCGTCGGGTAGCCGGTGCCCGGGTCGCGCAATGCGAAACCCATGCCCAGTGCCGGGATCAGCAGGCTGGCGGTGGAGATCGCCGTCCACTTGCGACCGCCGAACACCGGCACCAGGAAGGAGTAGAAGATGCGCAGCGTCGCGCCCGACAAGGCCGGCAGCGCGGTCAGCCAGAACATCTGGTTCTTGGATAGGGCAAAGCCTGCCTTATCCAGATTGACCACCACGACGCTCCACAGCATCCAGACGCTGAACGCCAGCATCAATGCGGGAATCGAGATCCACAGATTGCGGCGGGCGACACGCTCGCCGGTCTGCTGCCAGAACTGGGTGCTCTCGGGCTCCCAGTGCTTGAGTACATGCGCGGACATGGCTGTGCTCCTGACGATTGAAGGGATGAAAGGAAGGGGCGGCGCGGCCGGCTCAGGTGCCTGTCGAGGGTTGCGCTGCCGGCTGGATGCCGGCCGGGGCGGCGGGACGGAAACTGAAGTGCATCCAGACGAGGCTGACGCACACGGTGCCGTACAGCAGCATGAAGCAGCTGGAACGCACCCCTGTCAGGTCCAGCGCGGCGCCGAACAGGATGGGCAGCAGAAAGCCGCCCAGCCCTCCGGCAAGACCCACCACGCCGGAGACGGCGCCGATGTTGTGCGGGAAATCGTCGGCGATGAACTTGAAGACCGATGCCTTGCCGATCGCGGTGGCGATGCCGACCACGAACAGCAACGCGGTGAACAGGGTCGGGTCGAGCGCGATCTGGAAGGACTGCAGGCCGTCGGTGGTCAGGATGGTGAAGCGGGTCTGCGGATAGCTCAGGATGAAGAACGCCACCCAGCACACCCACATCACCCACCAGGTGGTCCTGTAGGCGCCGTAGCGATCCGAGATCCAGCCACCCAGTGCGCGCAGCACCCCGCCCGGCAAGGAGAAGCACGCCGCCAGCAATGCCGCCACGCGCATGTCAAAGCCGTACTCGCCGATGTAGTACTTGGTCATCCACAGTGCGAGCGCCACGTAGCCGCCGAACACCACCGAGTAGTACTGGCAGTAGCGCCACACGCGTGGGTCCTTCAGCATCCTGAGCTGGTCGGCGAAGCGCGCCCCGGCGGCCACGTTGTGTGCCGGGTTCGTCGCCGAGCCGGCCCAGAACAGCACAGCGGTGACCAGCATGGCCACCGCGTATACCTGCGGCACCACATTCCAGGCGCCGCCGGCGGCCACGATCAGCGCCGGCGCCACGAACTTGGTGACGGCGGAGCCGGCGTTGCCGGCGCCGAACACCCCCATCGCCAGCCCTTGGCGCTGTTTCGGGAACCAGCGCGCCACATACGGGGTGCCGACCGAGAACGAGCCGCCGGCCACGCCGACGAACAGCGCCAGCACCAGGAACTGCCAGTAGGTGGTGGCATAACCCATCAACCAGATCGGGATCACCGTAAACAGCATCAGCGTGAACAGCACCACGCGTCCGCCATGGCGGTCGGTCCAGATCCCCAGCGGCACCCGTACCAGCGAGCCGGTCAGCACCGGCATCGCCGCCAGCAGCCCGAACTCGGTTTCGTTCAGGCCCAACTGCTGCTTGATCGGGATGCCGATCACCGCAAACATCATCCACACCGCGAAACACACCGTGAACGCGAACGTGCTGGACGCGAGCACGCCCACCGCTTTTCTTCCGACCGCTGCCTGTTCCATGGACGCCTCCCCCTGCCGGACTGTGATGCCGGTTGCGGTGAGCTTAAGGAGCGGCGGGGGGCTGGCCTATTCACCGCAAGAGGAAGGTGCCGCACGCGGAGGAACTAGTCCGCTTGGATGATCAGCCCGGCCGGGCGCTGCAGGCTGCGCCTTCGCGCGCTGTCCTCTGCAGCCCGCAGCCGGGACGGCGCCGGGCTGCCGGCGGTACCCAGCGGCGGCTGTGATGTTTAAGATGTAAAGCAGATGAATCTTCTTGGGCCGGGCGCTACCCGGATAGGGCGTCATGAAACTCACCAGCTTCACCGACTACACACTGCGCGTGCTGATGTATCTGGCGCTGTGCAAAGACCGGCTTGCCACCATCCAGCAGGTGGCCGGCGCCTACGGCATCTCGGAGAGCCACCTCACCAAGGTGGTGCATCACCTGGCCAAGCGTGGCGTGATCGAATCGCTCCGGGGCAAGGGCGGCGGCATCCGGCTCGCGTTGCCGCCGGACCGGATCAACCTGGGGGCGGTGGTGCGCGCGGCCGAACGCGAAATCCCGCTGGTCGAATGCTTCGGCACCGACCCGGCCTGCCGCATCGTGCCCGGCTGCAGGCTCGCGGCGGTATTGGCCGAGGCGCTGGCCGCCTTCTATGCGGTACTGGACCGCTATACCCTGGCCGAGCTGGTGGCCAGACCCGAGTCACTGCAGACCATCCTGTTCCACTCCTGAGCCCCCGCGCACCCCCGGCCTACGCCGTTCGCACTAGCCGGCCTAGTCCCACTGCCTGCCGCTGCTTCCACCTCCGGTGAATGGGAGGTGGCGGCCCCGATCCGTACAGTAAGCGCGAATTCCTCATGCATAACGGTCGCGCTGCGGCCGGATTGGAGCGACGCGCAATGAGCCACTTTCTGGATCGATTGAAATTCCTCTCGCGGGTGCAGTCCACCTTTGCCGATGGCCATGGTGCGGTGGTGCGGGAGGACCGCAAATGGGAGGACGGCTATCGCTCGCGCTGGCAGCACGACAAGATCGTGCGCTCCACCCACGGTGTGAACTGCACCGGCTCCTGTTCGTGGAAGGTCTACGTCAAGAACGGCCTGATCACCTGGGAAACCCAGCAGACCGACTACCCGCGTACCCGGCCTGACCTGCCCAACCACGAGCCGCGCGGCTGCCCGCGTGGCGCCTCCTACAGCTGGTACGTGTATTCGGCGCAGCGGGTCAAGCACCCGATGATCCGCGGCCGGCTGATCGAAATGTGGCGCGAGGCGCGCCAGACCATGGATCCGATCGCCGCCTGGGCCCACATCAGCCAGAACCCGGAAAACGCCCGCCGCTACAAGAGCGTGCGTGGGCAGGGTGGTTTCGTGCGGGCCGACTGGGATACCGCCACCGAGATCATCGCCGCGGCCAATGCCTACACCATCAAGCAATACGGTCCGGACCGCGTGATCGGCTTCTCGCCGATCCCGGCGATGAGCATGGTCAGCTACGCCGCCGGCGCACGTTACCTCAGCCTGATCGGTGGGGCGTGCCTGAGCTTCTACGACTGGTATTGCGATCTGCCGCCGGCCAGTCCGCAGATCTGGGGCGAGCAGACCGACGTGCCCGAGTCGGCCGACTGGTACAACGCCACCTATCTGATGGTATGGGGCTCGAACGTGCCGATGACGCGCACGCCCGATGCCCACTTCTATACCGAAGTGCGCTACAAGGGCACCAAGACGGTGGCCGTCTCCAGCGATTTTGGCGAGATGGTGAAGTTCGGCGACATCTGGCTTGCGCCCAAGCAGGGCACCGATGCCGCGCTCGCGCTGGCCATGGGCCACGTGGTGCTGTCCGAATTCCACCGCGACACCCCATCCGACTACTTCACCGGCTATGTGAAGCAGTACACCGACATGCCGATGCTGGTGCAGCTGCGCGAGCAGGACGGTATCCACGTGCCCGACCATTTCCTGCGCGCGTCGCAGCTGCCCGCTGCGCTCGGGGAAGCCAACAACGCCGACTGGAAGACGGTAGCGATCGATGCCGCCACCGGCCAGTTGGTGGCGCCGAACGGCTCGGTCGGCTTCCGCTGGGGTGAGGACAAGGCCGGTACCGGCAAGGTGGGCCGCTGGAACCTGGAAAGCCGCGACGGCGGCAGTGGCCGCGAGATCGATCCGCTGTTGAGCCTCAAGGATGCGTACGACGAGATCGTCGGCGTCGGCTTCAGCTATTTCGGCGCCGAGCATGATGAATTGCTGGTGCGCAACGTGGCCGCCCGGCGCATCACCTTGGGCGATGGCACCAGTGTGCTGGTTGCCACCGTGCACGATCTGCAGCTGGCCAACTATGGCGTCGACCAGGGGCTGGGCGGCGGCAACGTGGCCACGTCGTACAACGACGACGTGCCCTACACCCCGGCCTGGCAGGAGAAGCACACCGGGGTGAAGCCCGAGCTGGTGGTGCAGGTAGCGCGCGAGTTCGCGCAGAACGCCCACGATACCCACGGCAAGAGCATGGTGATCGTCGGCGCCGCGCTGAATCACTGGTACCACATGGACATGACCTACCGCGGCATCATCAACCTCCTGATGATGTGCGGCTGTGTCGGCCAGAGCGGGGGCGGCTGGGCGCACTACGTGGGCCAGGAAAAGCTGCGGCCGCAGTTCGGCTGGGCGCCGCTGGCGTTCGCGCTCGATTGGGTACGCCCGCCGCGCCAGATGAACGGCACGAGCTTCTTCTACGCGCACACCAGCCAGTGGCGCCACGAAAAGCTGCATGTCGACGAGATCCTCGCCCCGACCGCCGACAAATCGCGCCTGTCGCAGATGGCGATGATCGACTTCAACGCCAAGGCCGAGCGCATGGGCTGGCTGCCTTCTGCCCCGCAACTGCAGACCAACCCGCTCGACGTGTGCGATGCCGCGGCCGCCGCGGGGCAGGCGGTGCCGGACTATCTGGCCGCGCAGCTCAAATCCGGCGCGGTGCGCATGAGCTGCGACGATCCGGACCACCCGGACAACTTCCCGCGCAACATGTTCGTCTGGCGCTCGAACATCCTCGGCTCCAGCGGCAAGGGCCACGAGTACTTTCTCAAATATCTGCTGGGCACGCAGAACGCACTGTTCGATGACCCGAACGATGCAATCCGCCCGAGCGAAGTCACCTGGCGTGAGGAGGCGGCCGAGGGCAAGCTCGATCTGTTGACCGTGCTCGATTTCCGGATGAGCACCACTTGCCTGTATGCCGACATCGTGCTGCCCACCGCCACCTGGTACGAGAAGGACGATCTCAACACCAGCGACATGCATCCCTTCATCCACCCGCTGTCCGAGGCGGTGCAGCCGTTGTGGGAGAGCAAGACCGACTGGGAGATCTACAAGCGCATCGCCGAGAAATTCAGCGAGATCGGCGGGCCGTATCTGGGCACCCGCAAGGATGTGGTGCTGCAACCGCTGATGCACGACACCCCGGGCGAGCTGGGCCAGCCGATGGAGCCGAAGGACTGGAAGCAGGGCGAGTGCGAGCTGATCCCCGGCAAGACCGCGCCCAACATGGTGGTGGTCGAGCGCAACTACGCCGATGTCTACAAGAAGTTCACTTCGGTCGGTCCCTTGCTCGACAAGCTTGGCAACGGCGGCAAGGGCATCAATTGGGACACCGCGCACGAGGTGCATGAGCTGGCCGGTCTGACCCGGACCGTGACCGAGCCGGGCGTGAGCCAGGGCCGACCGCGGCTCGATACCGCGATCGACGCCGCCGAGATGATCCTGACCTTCGCCCCCGAGACCAATGGCCATGTGGCGGTGAAGGCCTGGCAGGCGCTCTCGAAGATCACCGGCCGCGATCACACCCACCTTGCCATCGGGCGCGAGCACGACAAGATCCGCTTCCGCGATGTGCAGGCGCAGCCGCGCAAGATCATCTCGGCGCCGACCTGGTCCGGGCTGGAAAGCGAGGAGGTCAGCTACAACGCCGGCTACACCAATGTGCACGAGCTGATCCCGTGGCGCACGCTCACCGGTCGCCAGCAGTTCTACCAGGACCACCGCTGGATGCTCGATTTCGGCGAAGGCTTCTGCGTCTACAAGCCGGCCATCGATACCAAGACGGTGGCGCCGATGCTGGGCAGGAAGCCCAACGGCAACCACGAGCTGGTGCTCAACTGGATCACCCCGCACCAGAAGTGGGGCATCCACAGCACCTACTCGGACAACCTCAGGATGCTCACGCTGAGTCGTGGCGGTCCGCACGTGTGGATCTCCGAGGCCGAGGCCAGACAGGCCGGCATCGTCGACAACGACTGGGTCGAGGTGTTCAACAGCAACGGCACGCTGACCGCCCGCGTGGTGGTCAGCCAGCGCGTGCCGCAGGGCATGTGTCTGATGTACCACGCCCAGGAAAAGATCGTGAACGTGCCGGGCGCGCAAATGAGCGGCCAGCGCGGTGGCATCCACAACTCGGTCACCCGCGCCGTGCTCAAGCCCACCCACATGATCGGCGGCTACGCACAGCAGGCCTATGGCTTCAACTACTACGGCACCGTCGGCAGCAACCGCGACGAGTTCGTGGTGTTGCGCAAGATGAGCCGGGTGGACTGGCTGGAAGGGCCGCTGGACGAGGCCCGGGAGGGGTAAGGCGTGAGGTGTGAGGGGTAACCCCACACCACGTTGTTACCCATCGAATTGACGGTGGCGGGAGCGCGCTGAGGCGACACCTCACTCCTCCCCCCTCACCGAGCGACGCAAGGAGCGAAGCAATGAAAATCAGAGCCCAGGTCGGCATGGTGCTGAATCTCGACAAGTGCATCGGCTGCCATACCTGTTCGGTCACCTGCAAGAACGTCTGGACCAGTCGCGACGGCGTTGAGTACGCCTGGTTCAACAACGTCGAGACCAAACCGGGCATCGGCTACCCGAAGGAATGGGAGAACCAGGACAAATGGCAGGGCGGCTGGGTGCGCAACGCGGCCGGCAAGCTCGAACCGCGCCAGGGTGGCCGGCTCAGGATCCTGGCCAACCTGTTCGCCAACCCCAATCTGCCGGCGATCGACGACTATTACGAGCCGTTCACCTACGACTACGAACATCTGCAGAACGCCCCGCTGTCGCAGACCCCGCCGACGGCGCGGCCGGTGTCGGTGCTGACCGGCAAGAAGATGGACAAGATCGAGTGGGGGCCGAACTGGGAGGACGACCTCGGTGGCGAGTTCGCCTCGCGTAGCCGCGACGCACTGTTCGAAGGGGTGCAGAAGGAGATGTACAGCACCTTCGAGAACACCTTCATGATGTATCTGCCGCGGCTGTGCGAACACTGTCTGAACCCGGCCTGCGTCGCCTCGTGCCCCTCGGGCTCGGTCTACAAGCGCGAGGACGACGGCATTGTGCTGGTCGACCAGGACAAGTGCCGCGGCTGGCGCATGTGCATCTCGGGCTGCCCGTACAAGAAGATCTATTTCAACTGGCAGAGTGGCAAGGCCGAGAAATGCACCTTCTGCTTTCCGCGCATCGAAGCCGGCCAGCCCACGGTGTGCTCGGAAACCTGCGTCGGCCGCATCCGCTACCTGGGCGTGCTGCTGTACGACGCCGACCGGATCGAGGCCGCCGCCGCGGTGGCCGACGAGCAGGATCTGTACGAAGCCCAGCTCAAGTGCTTCCTTGACCCGCACGCGCCGGAAGTGATTGCCGAAGCGCGGCGACAGGGCATTCCCGAAAGCTGGCTCGAAGCCGCGCGCAACAGCCCGGTCTACAAGATGGCGATGGACTGGAAGGTGGCGTTCCCGCTGCACCCCGAATACCGCACGCTGCCCATGGTCTGGTACATCCCGCCGCTCTCGCCGATCCAGGGCGCGGCGGAAAACCGGCAGATGCCGCACAGCGTGGTCGGCGACAGCATCATCCCGGATGTGAAGAGCCTGCGCATCCCGGTGCGCTACCTCGCCAACCTGCTCACGGCCGGCAAGGAACAGCCGGTGATCGACGCGCTGGAACGGATGATCGCGATGCGGGCGTACAAGCGCAGCGAGGTGGTGCACGGCCGGGGCGATCCGGCGCTGCTGGCGTCGACGGGGCTCGATGCGGCCACGGTCGAGGACATGTACCGGATCATGGCCATTGCCAACTACGAAGACCGCTTCGTGGTGCCGTCCAGCCACAAGGAGCAGGTCGAGGACGCCTTCAACGACAAGGGCAGCTGCGGCTTCACCTTCGGCAACGGCTGTTCGGGCGGCGTCTCGGACGGCGCGCTCTTTGGCAAGAAGCAGGCCGGCAGCGTGCTGTTCATCGACATGCCCAAGTCGCGCAAGCAGGCGCGCCAGCCGTAGACCCGCACCCGTAGGAGCCGCCATGAACCTCTATCGCATCCTGAGCGCCCTGTTGAGCTACCCCGAAGCGGCGTTGTGCGACGCCCGGGATGACATCGACGCGGCGCTGGCACCGTACCCGGCCGCGCGGCGCACGTTGCAGCCGCTGACCGGTTTCCTGGCACAGCACCCGCTGGTCGCGCTGCAGGAAAACTACGTCGCCACCTTCGATCGCAATCCGGGCCACGCGCTCTACCTGTTCGAGCACCTGCACGGCGAGAGCCGTGACCGCGGCTCGGCGATGGTGGACCTGCTGCATGAGTACCAGCGCCACGGCTTCGAGCCGGTCAGCGACGACGCCGCGTGCAGCGAGCTGCCGGATTATCTGCCGTTGTTTCTCGAATTCCTGTCGTGCATCCCGGCAGAACGGGCGCAGGCGCTGCTGGACGAGGCCATCCACGTGATCGCCGCGATCGGCGGGCGGCTGGCGCGCGCCGGCAGCCCGTACGCCGCGGCGTTCGCAGTGCTGCAGCAGCAGTCGTTGGTGACCGCGCAGCCGCTGGGCGAGCCGCCGGTGCGCGACATGGACGAGATGCTCGAAGTGTTCGGGCCGGCCGCCGACGGCGCCGAGCCGCTGCTCAAGCCGCAACCGGGCGCGGCGCAGACCGTGCAGTTCCACCGCAGGCCCTAGGAGACCCTCATGAATACCGTTCACCAGTTCCTGTTCGGCGTGTACCCGTATATCGCGCTCGCCGTCTTCCTGTTCGGCAGCCTCGCCCGCTTCGAACGCGAGCAGTACACCTGGAAGGCCGACAGCTCGCAGCTGCTGCACCGCGGCCACCTGCGGCTGGGCAGCATCCTGTTCCATGTCGGCATCCTGGGCTTGTTCTTCGGCCACGCGGTGGGCCTGCTCACCCCGGTTGCGGTCTGGGATGCGCTGGGCGTATCGCATGGCGCCAAGCAGCTGTTCGCGATGGCCGCCGGCGGCCTGATGGGCACCGTGTGCCTTGCGGGCCTGGCAATCCTGCTCCACCGCCGGCTCACCGACCCGCGGCTGCGCGCCGTCACCCGTTCCGGCGACAAGCTGCTGCTTGGCTGGTTGCTGGCGACCCTGCTGCTGGGGCTGTCGACCATCGTCGTCTCGGCCGGGCATCTGGACGGGCATGAAATGGTGCTGCTGATGGGCTGGGCGCAACATATCGTCACCCTGCGTGGCGGCGCCGCTGACCTGATCGCGCAGACACATTGGCTGTTCAAGGCCCACCTGTTCATGGGCATGACGCTGTTCGTGATCTTCCCGTTCACCCGGCTGGTGCATGTCTGGAGCGGGCTGGCATCGGTGACCTACCTGGCCCGCGCCTGGCAGCTGGTCAGGCCGCGCTGAGCCGTATCGCCGCAGGAGAAGCAACATGCCCATCACCGTGAACCGCCATGAATTGAGCGATGCCGACGTGGCGACGCAACTGGCCGATTGCCACGACGATGCCAATCCGGTCCGCGCCGCAACCGTGGCGGCCATTCTGCGCCGTGTGCTGCTGGACGAGGCCGAGCGCCTCTGTATGCCGGGCACCGACGAGCACGCGCGCATCGAGGCGCTGCTGACGCAGGCGGTATGCCCGCCCGAGCCGGACGAGGCGGCCTGCCGCCGGCACTACCAGCAGCATCCGGCGCATTTCACGGTCGGCGAGCTGGCGGAAGTGGATCACATCCTGTTCCAGGTCACCGCGGATGCGTCACTGGCGGCGCTGCGCGCACTGGCCGAGCAGACGCTTGCCGAACTGAGCGCGCACCCCGAGCGTTTCGCCGAGCATGCGCGTGCATTGTCCAACTGTCCTTCGGGCGCCGTGGGCGGCTCGCTCGGGCAGCTGCAGCGCGGCGACGCCGTGCCGGAATTCGAGCGCGCGGTGTTTGCGGCGCCGGTCGGCACGGTCGCGCCCCGGCTGGTCGCCACCCGTTTCGGGCTGCATATCATCCGGGTGCGGCACCGCGTGGCGGGACGCCTGTTGCCGTTCGAGGCGGTGGCCGCACAGATCGCCACCGCGCTGGCTGCGCGCAGCCGCGATATCGCCACCCGCCAGTATCTGCAGCTGCTGGTCGGCCAGGCACGGATCAGCGGCATCGAGCTGGACGGGGCCGCCACCCCGTTGCTGCAATGAGCCGCCGCGCCGGCCGAGGGCGGGTGATTGCCTGCGCCGCCGGCCTGCTGCTGGCCCTGCCGGCGCAGGCCCAGCCGCCGACCATCGCCGCCGCCGCCAACCAGCAGGCGGCGATGCAGGCGCTGGCCGCCGCCTACGGTACGCGGACGCAGCCGGCGCCGCGACTGGTGTTCGGCGCCTCGGGCAAGCTGGCTGCGCAGGTGCGCAGCGGCGCGCCGTTCGATCTGTATTGCGCGGCCGACGGGGCCTACCCGGCGCAACTGATCGCCGACGGTCTGGCGCTGCCGCCGGTGGCAGTGTTCGCACAAGGGCGGCTGATCTGGTGGAGCCGCGACCGTGCCCTCGCCCGCACGCCACTGGCCCGGCTCGATCCCGCCGCGATCGGCCGCATCGCCATCGCCAATCCGCGCCATGCGCCCTATGGTGCGCGTGCCGAGGAGGCGCTGCGGCGCGCCGGGCTGTGGCCGGCACTGCAGTCCAGGCTGGTCATCGGCGAGAACGTCGGCCAGGCCGCGCATTTCGCCGCCAGCGGTGCGGCGGATGCGGCGTTGCTGGCGCGTTCGCAACTGCACAGCGCCCAACTGGCCGGCGGCCATTGGTCCGAGGTCGACCCGGCGCTGCACGCGCCGCTGCCGCAAGCGTGCGTGGTCATCCGCGCCGGCCGTGCCGCGCCGCAGGCCCGCGCCTTCCTCGCGTGGCTGCAAGGCGCACAGGCGCGGCGCATCCTGGCCGGGCATGGGTTCGATGCGCCCGGCGGAGAAACACGGTGAGCCCGGAGGACTGGCTGGCGCTGCGCACCACGCTGACACTGGCCGGGGTCACCACTGTGCTGTTGTTCGTGGCCGGGCTGCCGCTGGCCTGGTGGCTCGCGCGTTCGCGCAGTGCCGGCGCGGTGCTGGTCGATGCGCTGGTGGCGTTGCCGCTGGTGCTGCCGCCCACGGTGCTCGGGTTCTACCTCCTGCTGGCGCTGGGCCCGGCCGGCGGCATCGGCCAGGCGCTGCAGCAGCTGGGTCTGCCGGCGCTGGCATTCAGTTTTCCCGGCCTGGTGATCGCCTCGATGCTGTATTCGCTGCCGTTCATGGTGCAGCCGCTGCGCGATGCCTTCGCCGCCGTGCCCGCCGGGCTGCTGGAAGCCGCTGCCACGCTGCGCGCCTCGCCGTGGGACCGCTTTGCCAGCGTGGTGTTGCCGTGTACGCGCCGCGGCGTGATCAGTGCGCTCACGCTCACCTTTGCACATACCATCGGCGAATTCGGCGTGGTGCTGATGGTGGGCGGCAACATTCCCGGCGCCACCCGGGTGTTGTCGATCGCCATCTACGACCATGTCGAGGCGCTGGACTACGCGGCGGCGCACCGGCTGGCCGGCGGCCTCTTGCTGGCCTCGCTGGCCATGCTGCTGCCGATCTACGCCCTCAACCGGCGGCGCGGCCTGGCCGGCGGTGCGGCATGAGCATCGCGGCATGCTTCCGGCTGGCCCGGGCGGGATTCACGCTCGATGTCGATCTGGCCCTGCCCGGGCGGGGTGTCATCGGCATCGCCGGCCCATCCGGCGCCGGCAAAAGCACCGTGCTGCGCCTGATCGCCGGGCTGGAACAGGCCGAGGCCGGCCGGCTGCAGGTGAACGGCAGCCGCTGGCACGACGGTGCCACGGTGCTGCCGGCGCATGCGCGCCCGGTCGGGATGGTGTTCCAGGACGCGCGCCTGTTCCCGCACCTGTCGGTACGGCAGAACGTGGCCTATGGCTGGCAGCGCATCCACCCGGCTGCCCGTCGGGTGACATTGGCGCAAGCCATCGAGGCGTTCGATCTGGGCCCGCTGTGCGAGCGGGACGTCGCCCGGCTCTCGGGCGGCGAGCGGCAGCGGGTGGCGCTGGCGCGCGCGGTGGCGGTCAGCCCACAGCTGATGCTGCTCGACGAACCGCTGGCAGCGCTCGACGCCACGCGCAAGGACGAGATCCTGCCCTACCTCGCGCGGCTGGCACGCGACTTCGCCCTGCCGGTGCTCTATGTCAGCCATGCGCCGGACGAGCTGGCGCAGCTTGCCGACCACCTGGTGTGGCTGCAGGACGGTCGCGTGCGTGCGTGCGCGCCGGCGATGCAACTGTTTGCCGACCCGGATTCGCCGTTCAACCAGCGTGAAGATTGCGCGGCGGTGATCCCGGCGCGCATCGCGCTGCACGACGGGCGCGACCAGCTGAGCCAGGCGGTGTTCGACGGTGGTGCACTGTGGCTGGCCGGGCTGCGCCATCCGCCGGGTGCCGCGGTGCGCCTGCGCATCGCCGCGCGCGATGTCAGCCTGGCGCGGGGCACGCCCACGCACAGCAGCATCCTCAACATCCTGCCGGCGACCGTCACCGCACTGCGTCCGCACGGCCCTTGGTGCCTGGTGGCGCTGGCGGTGGGCGCGGCCACCCTGTTCGCCCGGGTCAGCCACCGCTCGGTACGTGAATTGGCGCTGGGCGAAGGGGTGTCGGTGTATGCGCAGGTCAAGGCGGCGGCGATGAGCTAGGCTGGATCGACATTCGGGCCACCCCGCTTTCCGCCCGAACTGCATCCCACGAGGGGCTGCGAAGGCAGTGGCGCGAGCCCTGCTCCCATCACCGTGCCACCACGGATCGACCCGCCGCGGCGCGGCTACGGCGCCTTGGGCTTGACCAGCTGCAGATCCTGCCGCGCCCTGGCATTCGCCTCGCGCAGCCGGATGCTGCCAAGGAACTGCTTGAACTGCGGCAGGCCGGTTCTTCATTGCCGGGTCGGCATCATAGGCGAAGGCATTCAGTTCGGCAGACACCGCCGGCACCAGCAGATCATCGGCAGTCTGTAGAAGCCGGCTTCCGCCGGAGCCTCGCCAACCGCCCATGGGCGAAAGCGCGCAAGGCCGGCTTTGGTAACGTCCAGCCAATGCTGATCGCCAAGCACGGCATTGGTGAGGTTCAGGTGATCCAGGTGGCCCTGGGCGGGTTGCGCCTTGCGGCTGGCCGTCCAGGTCGAGGGTTTTGGGGCCAAGCTCGGCCGGCTCGGCCAGTTGGTGTTGCGCAGTGTCGCTGAGGGGCCACGCCGGTTGTTGCGCGGATTCAAGCTGCGCCTGGGCTTGCTCCCGGTCCAGTTGCCGGCCGGCGGCGCCGGGCTGGGCTTCGCTGCTGAGCAGCAGCCCT
Source organism: Chitiniphilus purpureus (assembly GCF_025642115.1). Lineage (GTDB taxonomy): Bacteria > Pseudomonadota > Gammaproteobacteria > Burkholderiales > Chitinibacteraceae > Chitiniphilus > Chitiniphilus purpureus. Next base: position 506,986 of record NZ_CP106753.1, read on the forward strand.
TGCGCAGCGCGCCGGTATGGTCGGTGCGCAATTCGAAGCCTTCGCTGCGCGCTTCGGTCCTGCCCTCGGGGCGTGGGTGGGCGGGTCGGTCGTTTGTAGGCAGGCTCCCTTGTTCAAAAGAACTAGGTCGCCGTGCGAATGGTGGACGCCCAGGCAGCGTGGAAAGATCGTCCCCAGGCTTCTGGATTCCCGCCATCATGTCCACCGACCCCACCCGCGCTGCCCCCCTGATCGACGCCTTCGGCCGGCGCATCGACTACCTGCGCGTATCGGTCACCGACCGCTGCGATCTGCGTTGCACCTATTGCTTGCCCAAGGGCTTCACCGGGTTCGAGGAGCCGGCGCACTGGATGAGCCATGCGCAGATGCTGCGTCTGGTGGGGCTGTTTGTCGGGCTGGGCGTACGCAAGGTGCGGCTCACCGGTGGTGAACCGCTGCTGCGCCGGGGGCTGACCGGATTTGCGGCAGGGGTGGCGGCGTTGCCGGGGGTGGCCGATCTGGCGCTGTCGACCAATGCCACCCAGCTTGCCGACCATGCCGCCGCGCTGCACGCCGCCGGCGTGACGCGGCTGAATGTCAGTCTCGACAGCCTGGACCGCGACTGCTTTGCCCGGATTACCGGGCGCGATTGCCTGGCGCAGGTACTGCAGGGACTGCATGTGGCACGCCGCGCAGGCTTTGCGCCGATCAAGCTCAACATGGTGGTGCAGGCCGGCGTGAACGAGGTGGATGTCGAGCGCATGGTGGCATTCTCGCTGGCGCACGGCTTCGTGTTGCGGTTGATCGAGCCCATGCCGATGGGCGACACCGGCCGCGCCGCGGGCTTGGTCGACGTCACTGCGCTGGGTCGTACGCTGGCGCAACGCTTTGGCCTGATCCCGCAGCTGCCGGGTGGCGATGCCGGCCCCGCCCGCTACTGGACCGACGCGGCGGGCCGGATGAGCCTGGGCGCGATCACGCCGCTGTCGCGCCATTTCTGCGCCACCTGCAACCGGGTGCGGCTGACGGTGGATGGCACGCTGCACCTGTGCCTGGGGCAGGAGGACCAGGTGCCGCTCGGCGCCATGCTGCGCGCCGGCGCGAGCGACACCGAACTGGTGGCTGCGATCCGGTGTGGCATCGCCGCCAAGCCCGAGCGGCATGAATTCGATACCCGCCCCCAGAAAATAGTGCGCTTCATGGCGCAGACCGGAGGTTGAAAGCATGCGTGCCTACGGAACACGGCCTGTGCCCGGCCGCGGCACAGTGGCAGACAGAACCGCGAGCGACGATGACCCGGGCGCGTTGTCTGCACCGGCCGGTGCCGGGTCCCCGCGGCGTGTGTTCGGGGTGGCCGGGCGCTCGGGCAGTGGCAAGACCACGTTGATCGAGGCCATGTTGCCGTTGCTGACCGGCCAGGGGCTGCGGGTGAATGTGATCAAGCACAGCCACCACGATCTGACGCTGGAGCCGGCCGGCAAGGACAGCGCACGTTTCCGCGCCGCCGGGGCGCATGAGGTGCTGGTGGCCTCGCCGTATCGCTTTGCCATCCTGCATGAGCTGGCCGGTCAGCCGGAGCCCGATCTGGCCGAACAGCTGGCCCGGCTGGCAAGTGCCGATTTGACGCTGGTGGAAGGCTTCAAGCACGACCCGATTCCGCGCATCGAGGTCTACCGACCCGCGCTGGGGCAGCCGCCGCTGCTGTTGTCGCTGCCCGGCCTGTGCGCGGTGGCGAGCGACGCGTGGTTCCCGTGCCCGGTGCCGCTGCTCGATCTGAACCGGCCGGCCCAGGTGGCGGCCTTCATCCTGGAAACCTTTGCCCATGCTGCTCAGCCTTGAAGCGATGCTGGCCCGCCTGGCCGCCCAGCCGTTGCCGCCGCCGCAGGTCGAGTCCGTGCCGTTGCAGCAGGCGGCAGGCCGGATCAGCGCGGCGACCGTCGTCGCGGCGCTCGATCTGCCGCCATTCGCCGCCAGCGCGATGGACGGCTATGCGGTCGCGATGACAACCGCTGCGCCGGCAGGCCCGTATCGGCTGGCGGGCTACGCTGCCGCCGGCAGCTGCGAGGCGCAACGGCTCGAACCCGGGGAGGCACTGCGGGTGCTGACCGGCGCGCCGCTGCCGGCCGGCTGTACCGCCGTGGTGCCGCAGGAGCAGGTGCGCTGCGACGGGCCGCAACTCCATTTGCACGCCTCGCCACAGCCTGGGGCGCATATGCGGCTGCCGGGCAGTGAGCTGGCCGCCGGCACCCCGCTGCTGCAGCAGGGCGAGCGTATCCGCACGTTGCAGATCGGGCTGCTGGCCAGTCAGGGCATCGCCGCGCTGCAGGTCTACCGGCGCGTGCGGGTCGGTGTGCTGTCGTCCGGCAACGAGCTGCAGCAGCCGGGTGAACCGCTCGCCCCCGGCCGCATCTACGACGCCAATCGTCCGCAACTGCTGGCGTTGCTGGCCCAGGCCGGCACCGACCCCGTCGATCTGGGCACGGTGCCGGACGACATGGGGCAGACGCTGGCCTGTCTGCGGTCCGCTGCCGCGCGTTGCGACGTGATCATCAGCTCCGGCGGGGCCTCGGTGGGCGATGCCGACCATATGCGCGCCGCGGTGGCGCAGCTGGGGGCGATCGACAGCTGGCGCGTGGCGATCAAGCCGGGCAAGCCGTTTGCCTTCGGCCAGGTGGATGGGGTGCCGTTCCTGGCGCTGCCGGGCAATCCGGTCGCCGCCGCGGTCACCTATCTGCTGCTGGCGCAACCGTTGCTGCGCCGCGCCGCTGGCGGGATGGCCGCGGCACCGCAGGCACGGCAGCTGCCGCTGACGCAGCCGGTGCACAACCCGGACGAGCGCCGCCATTTCCTGCGGGCGCGTCTGGTGGAACGGCAGGGCGTGCAATGGGCCGAGCCCTTTGCGCAGCAGGGCTCGGCCGCGTTGTCGACCCTGGCGCAGGCGGCGCTGCTGCTCGACATCCCGGCGGCGGCGACGCTGCCGGCGGGTGCACCGGTGCGCGCACTGATCCTGGATTGAGTGAGGACGAGGCACGACATGAAGATCCGCATCCTGTACCTGGCCGGCCTGCGCGACGCGCTGGGCTGTGCCGAAGAGGCGCTGACACTGCCTGGCGCCGAGGCGACGGTGGCCGGGCTGCTGGCGGCGCTGCGCGCCCGCGGCGGCGAATGGGCGAGCACACTCGGCCCGGACCGCGTGTTCCGGGTCGCGGTCGAGCACACGCTTGCGTGCCCCGGCACCCCGCTGACGGACGGGGTCGAGGTGGCGTTGTTCCCACCGGTGACCGGAGGCTAGCGCCATGGCGACAGCGCCTGACGCATTGCAAACGGCAATCCGTATCGCGGTCCAGCATGCGGATTTCGACCTGGGTGCCGAACTGGCGGCGCTGGACGACCCGGCACGGGCGTGTGGCGCGGTGGCGAGCTTTGTCGGGCGGGTGCGGCGCGATACCGGCGGGGACGTGCCGCTGAGCGCGCTGACGCTGGAACACTATCCGGGCATGACCGAGAAGGTATTGCGCGAGCTGGCCGCCGGCGCCGGGGAGCGCTTCAGCCTGCAGGCGGTGACCGTGGTGCACCGCATCGGGCTGCTGCGACCGGGCGAACAGATCGTGCTGGTGCTGGCGGCGGCGCCGCATCGCAAGGCGGCGCTCGCCGCCGTCGATTTCCTGATGGACCATCTCAAATCGGTCGCGCCGTTCTGGAAGTGCGAACAGTACGGCGCACAGCGGCACTGGGTGCAGGCCCGGGCCGACGACGAAGCGGCGCTTGCGCGATGGCAGACGTCGACGCCCTGATCCTGTGCGGCGGCCAGGGTCGCCGTTTCGGCGGACAGGACAAAGGACTGGTGCCGCTCGCCGGCCGGCCGCTGGTGCAATGGGTGCTGGCCGCGCTCGCCGGCTGGCCGGTCGGGCAGGTGCTGCTGTCGGCCAACCGCAATGCAGTGCGTTACCGTGCGTTCGGCCATCCGGTGCTGCCGGATCTGCGGTCGGGTTTTTCCGGCCCGCTGGCCGGGCTGGAAGCCGGCCTTGCCGCCAGTGCCGCGCCGTATCTGCTGGTGCTGCCATGCGATGTGCCCATGCTGCCCGCCGATCTGCTGCCGCGGCTGCTGGCAGCACTGCAGGACGGTGCGCCGGTCGCCTACGCGACCGACGCGCAGCGCGTGCATCCGGCGTTGTGCCTGGTGCGTCGCACGGAGCGCGCCCGGATCGCGGCGCGCCTCGATCGCGGCGAGCGCGGGCTGGCCCGCTGGCAGGCTGCGGCGGGCGGATGCGCCGTGCCGTTCGCCTTCGATTTTCCCAACCTCAACTGTGCCCAGACGCTTGCCGAGTTTGAACAGCGCCGGGCATTCCAGGCGGAACCATGAACCAACTGACGCATTTCGACGAACAGGGGCAGGCCTGGATGGTCGACGTGGGCGGCAAGCCCGCCACCCGCCGCCGTGCCGTGGCACAGGGGCGCATCCGGATGCAGCCGGCCACGGCAGCGCTGATCGCCGGCGGCGGCCACACCAAGGGCGACGTGCTCGGCATCGCCCGGGTGGCCGCGATCATGGCGGCCAAACGCACCGGCGAGCTGATTCCGCTATGCCATCCGCTTGCGCTGACGCATCTGGCGGTCGAGTTCGAGCTGAGCAAGAATGCGGTGGAGGTGCGTGTCGCCGCCGAGACGCAGGGTCCGACCGGCGTGGAGATGGAGGCGCTCACCGCCGCCAGTGTCGCGTTGCTGACCATCTACGACATGTGCAAGGCGGCGGACCGCGCCATGCGGATCGAAGCGGTGCAGCTTCTGGAAAAGCACGGTGGCAAGTCGGGCAGCTGGTACGCGGCGAGCGAGGAGAACGGAGCTGATGGCACTGGATGAGGTGATGCCGGAACCTGCGCTGAAGGAGCGGCTGTCCACCCGCATCGTGACCAGCAGCATCGCCGCGCTGCTGTTCGTGCTCGCGATGATCGGCTGGACGCTGTGGCTTTCATGGCAGCTCGAAGGTGCGGGCGCCGCCATCAACGACACCGGCAGTCTGCGCATGCGCGCCAACCTGATCGGTATCGAACTGCTCAAGGCCGAAGCGGTGCCGTCGGCGCGCGTCGTACGCGCGCAGGCGGCGCTGGATGCGCAACACGCCACGCTGGAGCGGCTACGCCGCGGCGTACCGTCACGGCCGCTGTTCCTGCCACAGGACGAGGCCATCCGCGCCCAGTTCGAACGGGTGACCGCGCTGTGGCAGCGCCGGCTGCAACCGGCGGCGGTCGTGGCCATGGCGGGCGGCGCACGTGCATCCTATCTCTCGGCATTGCCGAACTTCGTCGACGAAGCCGACCGCCTGGTGCGGATGATCGAGGTGGACAACGCCGGCAAGACCTCGCTGTTGCGGTTGTCGCAGGGGCTGCTGGTCGTGCTCGCCTGCGCTGGCACCCTGGCGATGATCTACCTGCTCTATCTGTGGATCATCTCACCGGTGCTGCGGCTGCAGGACGGGCTGGGGCGCATGGCGGCGCGTGAGTTCGGCGTGCGTCTGCCGGTGGAGTCGCGCGACGAATTCGGCGTGCTGGCCGCCGGCTTCAACCGGATGGCCGAGGAGCTCGAAGCGCTCTACCGCGAGCTGGAGACACGCGTCGCGACCAAGACGGCGCAGCTGGCGGCGCGCAACCGCGAGCTGGAGACGTTGTACGACATGGCGGCGTTCCTGCACCAGCCCAATGATATCGACACGCTGTGCCGCGGCTTTCTCAAGGAGGTGCGGCGCCAGTTCCATGCCGACGGCGGCAGCATCCGGGCGGTGGACCCGGAAGGCGAGAAGCTGTTGATGGTGGTGGCCGACGGGCTGACCCCGGCGCTGGCCGAGCACGAGCATTGCATGAAGGTGGACGACTGCTTCTGCGGTCAGGCGACCCAGCAGGGCGTGGTGGTGATCCACGATTTGCGCCGGCTGCCGCAGCCCGATGCCTACCAATGCAGCAAGGAGGGATTCACCAGCCTTGCGGTGTTCCGCATCGTGTCGCGCGACGAGGTGCTCGGTTCGTTCTCGCTGCATTTCCGCGACCGGCACGCGTTGTCGGAGGCCGAGACCCAACTGCTCGAAACGCTGGGCCGGCACCTGGGTGTGGCACTGGAGAATCGGCGGCTGGCCGCCAAGGCGCGGCAGCTGGCGGTGGCGCAGGAGCGCAGCCTGGTGGCGCAGGGGCTGCACGACAGCATTGCGCAGGGGCTCAACTTCCTCAATCTGCAGGTGCAGCTGCTCGAGGATGCGCTGGCGCGCGGCGCGCTCGACGATGCCACCGAGATCGCGCCGCTGTTGCGCACCGGGGTCGAGGAGAGCTATCAGGATGTGCGCGAGCTGCTGTCCAACTTCCGCAGCAAGCTGGCGCAAGGCGAGCTGGTCAGCGGCATCGAGGAGACGGCATCGCGCTTCACCCGACAGACCGGCATCGAGGTGGCGCTCGACGTGCGGGACGAGGGCGCGCCATTGCCGCCCGAGCAGCAGCTGCAGGTGCTGTTCATCCTGCAGGAGGCGCTGTCCAATGTGCGCAAGCACGCCCAGGCCGGAAAGGTATGGGTGCAGATGCGCAATCAGCGCGATTTCGTGCTGAAGGTGCGTGACGACGGCCAGGGTTACGATCCGGACGAGGTGGCACGGCGCAGTGAGCAGCATGTGGGGCTGTCGATCATGCGCGAGCGTGCCGGGCGCATCGGTGCCGAGCTGACACTGACCAGCCGTCCCGGCGCCGGCGTACAACTGGCGCTCACGCTCGACCAAGCACGCCGGCAGGCCGCATGAACAACCAGGGGAAACGACCATGACCATACGCGTGCTGCTGGTGGACGACCACACGCTGTTCCGCTCGGGCATCAAGCAACTGCTGCAGCGGCAGGAGGATGTCGAGGTGGTGGCCGAGGCCGCCGACGGGGTCGAGGGCATCAAGCGGGCCAAGGCGCAGCGTCCGGATGTGATCCTGCTCGACCTGAACATGCCGGGCCTGTCCGGGCTGGAGACGCTGCAGCTGCTGGTGCAGGATGTGCCCGAGGCGGCAGTGCTGATCCTGACCGTATCGGAAGAGGCCGAGGAACTGGCACAGGCGCTGCAGCAGGGCGCGCGCGGCTACCTGGTGAAGAACATCGAGGTCGATGCGCTGATCGCGGCGGTGCGCAAGGCCGCGCGTGGCGAGGCGGTGATCGCCGACAGCATGACCGCCAAGCTGGTGGAGCGCTTTCGCAGCCATGGCGCCGTGCCGGGCGGGGCCGCGGCACCGTCCGAACGCGAGAAGCTCACCCCGCGCGAGCGGGAGATCGTCGCCTGTCTCGCCCGGGGCGAGAGCAACAAGGAGATCGCGCGCCGGCTGGAGGTGGCCGAGAGCACGGTCAAGATCCACGTGCAGAACATCCTGAAGAAGCTCAATCTGAACAGCCGCGTGCAGGTGGCCGTGTACGCGGTCGAGCACGGGCTCGCCGGCAATCCGTAGCGCTGCCGCTTCAGCCGCCCGGGCGGAACGCTGCCACCACCTCCGCGTGGGTCTCGATCCGCGGCCCGTCCAGCAGGTCGATGCAATAGGGTACCGCGGCGAAGATGCCGGGCACCGCAACGGTGCCGTCCGCATGGCGCACGCCTTCGAGCGTTTCCTTGATCGCCCGGGGGCGGCCGGGCAGGTTCAGGATCAGCGTGCGGCCGCGGATGGCCCCCACCTGCCGGCTCAGCAGGGCGGTCGGCACGAAGTGCAGGCTGATCTGCCGCATCTGTTCGCCAAAGCCGGGCATCACCCGGTCGGCGACCGCCAGCGTCGCCTCCGGCGTCACGTCGCGCGGCGCGGGTCCGGTGCCCCCGGTGGTCAGGATCAACTGGCAGCCTGCCTGGTCGGCCAGCTCGATCAGCGTCGCCTCGATCCGCGGCTGCTCATCCGGGATCAGGCGGCAGACCACCTGATACGGCGTGCTCAGCGCCGCGGCCAGCCACGCCTGCAACGCGGGCAGCCCCTGATCCTGATAGACGCCGGCGCTGGCCCGGTCCGATGTGGCGACGAGGCCGATGCGCAGTGCTGGCTGTTCCATGTCCGCCCCTGTACCCGTGTGTTCGGCAGTGCGCGCCGGTTGGGATTGGCGCGCAGTATGCCGATTGTCCCAAAGCCGGGTGCGGCCCGGCATTCCCCGGATGGCCTAGACAGGATGGCGCGGTCGGTCAGCCCAGCAGTTCATCGATATAGCGGATATAGACGGGGAACCAGCCTGCCGGATCGTCGCCGCACTGCGCCCGCGTGGCCTCGGCGTAGCAGTACTGCTGGGCCCGCTTGGCCAGTGTGTCCAGCTTGTTGGGTTCCACATCGCGCGCCTTGGCTTCGGCCTTGATGGCGCGGTTGATCTCTTCGTGGCAGATCGCCACGGGTTCACGGCACTGCGCAAGCAGATCGGCATACCTGCCCGCGTGCGCCGGGGCGCAAAGCAGGGCGGTGACGAGGATGGCGGCACGCATACAGGCTCCTTCCGGTGGTTGTCGGCAAAACGGCTATCTGCATGATCGGCGCTCGACCCGGGAAGGTGTCGTGTGATCTTTAACATCACGCGTGTCAGGATTTGTCCCAGATAATTTGCATATCTACCGGACCGAAAGGAGCTCCCATGCGCAAAACCGTATCGCTCACCGTTGTCGCCGCCCTGCTGGTGTCGGCATGTGCCACCAACGACCTGGGTGAAAAGCGCGATCTGAACAAGACGGAGATGGGCGCCATCATCGGCACGCTCGGCGGCGCGGCCATCGGCGCCGCAGTCAACCACAAGAACCGCGGCAAGGGCGCGCTGATCGGTGCCGTCGGCGGCGGGCTGGCCGGCACCGGCATCGGCTACTACATGGACCAGCAGGCCAAGGATCTGCAAAAGCAGCTTGCGCCGGAAATCCAGCGTGGTGAGATCGCCATCCAGAAGCAGGCCGACAATTCGCTCCTGGTGAGCATGACCTCCAGCACCGGCTTTGACACCAACTCGTCCGCGATCAAGCCGGCCTATACGCCCACGCTGGACAAGATCGCCAAGGTGGTCAATCAGTACGGCAAGACCATGATCACCGTGGTCGGCCATACCGACAATGTCGGCAAGGACGCATACAACCAGCAGCTGTCCGAGCAGCGCGCACGCGCCGTGGTCGACTACTTCGTCGGCCGGCAGGTCAACTCGTTGCGGCTGGACTCCTATGGCAAGGGCGAAAGCCAGCCGCGGGCCAGCAACGACAGCGAGGACGGGCGCCGCCTGAACCGCCGCGTCGAGCTGTGGATCATGCCGGTCAAGGCAAGCTGATCCCGCTGCCGCCCGGCCCACAGCCCACGGCCCGCGCCACGGCGCGGGCCGTTGCTTTGGCGCGATGAGCGGCAACGCGGATCGGCAGGTACAATTGGGTTGAGCCCATTGCACCGAGGGAACCGCCTGTCGTGCTTCCTGTCATGCGTATGCAATCGTTCTGCCATTCAATCCCGTATCCAGAGTCCGGAGTTTCCCGATGAGTCGTACCGTCCACTGCGTCAAACTGGGCCGTGAGGCCGAAGGCCTTGATTTCGCCCCGTTGCCGGGCGAGCTGGGCCGCCGTGTCTATGAGCAGGTGTCCAAGGAGGCCTGGGCGGCGTGGGTCAGGCACCAGACGATGCTGATCAACGAGAACCGTCTCAATCTGGCCGATCCCAAGGCGCGGCAATACCTGCAGCAACAGCTGGAGAACTATTTCTTCGGCGCGGGCGCCGACCAGCCCGCAGGTTACGTGCCACCGCAATCCTGATCCATCCCGGGCCGCTTGCAGCGGCCCTTGTCGTCTTGGAACCTGCAAAAGCGCCATGACCTACAAACCTGCCGACAATCAGCTGATGCTCAATCGCGAGCTAGGGCTGCTGGAATTCAACCGCCGCGTACTGGCGCAGGCGGAGGATGCGCGCAATCCGTTGCTCGAACGGCTCAAGTTCCTGTGCATCGTGTCGAGCAACCTGGACGAATTCTTCGAAGTGCGCATGGCTTGGCTGAAGGAGAATGTGCGGCAGTACCCGACCCGGCTGCTGCCCGAGGGGGTGACGCCGCATCACGCCTACGAGCTGGTGGTCAAGGAGGCGCATCTTCTGGTCGAACAGCAGTACAAGGTGCTGCGCGAGGTGATGTTCCCGGCGCTGTCCAAGGAGGCGATCCATTTCTTCCGCCGCAGCCTGTGGACCGACGCGCAGCGCGAATGGGTGCGGGACTACTTCTTCCGCGAGCTGATGCCGGTGCTCACGCCGATCGGACTCGATCCGTCGCACCCGTTCCCGCGCATCCTCAACAAGTCGCTCAACTTCATTGTCGAGCTGGAAGGGCGCGATGCATTCGGCCGCAACGCCGAGATGGCCATCGTGCAGGCGCCGCGCATCCTGCCGCGCTTTGTGAAGATGCCGCGTGAGGTCACCGGCGTCGACCATGGGTTCGTGTTCCTCTCCTCCATCCTGCATGCGCATGTGGACGAGCTGTTTGCCGGGATGCATGTGCTGGGCTGCTACCAGTTCCGGGTCACGCGCGACTCGGACGTGACCGTGGACGACGAGGACGTCAAGGACCTGCGCGCCGCGCTGGAGGGCGAATTGAGCCAACGCCCCTACGGCGACGCCGTACGGCTGGAGGTGGCCGACAACCTGCCGCGCCACTTGAAGGACTACCTCAAGGAGCAGTTCCACCTGGAGGATGACGACGTCTACCGCGTCAATGGCCCGGTCAATCTGGTGCGGCTGATGCAGGTGCCCGACCAGGTGGACCGGCCCGACCTGAAATTCGAGCCGTTCATGCCCGGTCTGCCGGTCGAACTCAGAAAGCAGCCGGATCTGTTTGCCGCCATCCGCCACGGCGACATCCTGCTGCACCACCCCTACCAGAGCTTCACCCCAGTGATCGACCTGGTGCAGCAGGCGGCGCGCGATCCGCACGTGGTCGCGATCAAGATGACGGTATACCGCACCGGCAGCGAATCGGCGCTGATGGATGCGCTGGCCGAGGCGGCGCAGCGCGGCAAGGAAGTGACCGCGGTGGTCGAGCTGATGGCGCGCTTCGACGAGGAAGCCAACATCAACTGGGCCGCCAAGCTCGAACGTGCCGGGGTGCACGTGGTCTACGGCGTCTACGGCTACAAGACGCACGCCAAGATGCTGCTGATCGTGCGGCGCGAGGAGGGCAAGCTCAAGCGCTACGTGCACGTCGGCACCGGCAACTACCATCCGCGCACCAGCAAGCTCTACACCGATTTCGGCCTGATGACCGAAGACGAGGACATCACCAGCGACGTGAACGACGTGTTCATGCAGCTCACGGGCCTTGGCCTGGCCGGCGATCACCATGCACTGTGGCAGGCGCCGTTCACGTTGCAGCCCAACTTCATCAAGGCGATCGAGCGCGAGATCACCCACGCCCGGCTGGGGCGCAAGGCGGTGATCATCGCCAAGATGAACGCCTTGCTCGAACCGACCATCATCGACAAGCTCTACGAGGCGAGCCAGGCCGGCGTCACCATCCACCTGATCGTGCGCGGTGTGTGCGCGCTGCGGCCCGGCATTCCCGGGCTGTCGGACAACATCAAGGTCCGCTCGATCATCGGCCGCTTCCTGGAGCACCATCGCGTCTACTACTTCTACAACGACGGCGCCGAGGATGTGTACCTCTCCAGTGCGGACTGGATGGGCCGCAACCTGTTCCGCCGCATCGAGATCGCCTTCCCTGCCAAGAGCAGCAAGGTGAAGCGCCGCGTGATCCGCGAGGCGCTGCGTCCCTACCTGGTCGACAATGTGCAGGCCTGGGAAATGCAGCCGGACGGGCGCTATCGGCGCAAAGGCATCCGGCTGGCCAAGGTGCGCTCGGCACAGGGCATGCTGCTGCAGGAACTGTCGGCCAAGCAGCGCAACTGACCCCGGCCGGAGGCGGAACGGGCCGTGCGCCGGTCGCTGCCTGCCCGCCACGCACAGTACCGAGGAGGATTGCCCATGCATCTGATTCTATGGCGCCATGCCGAGGCCGAGGATGGCCGGGACGATCTGGCGCGGGCACTGACCGCGCGCGGCCAGCATGAGGCGCAGCGCAGCGCCGCCTGGCTCAAGGATCAGCTGCGGGAGCGGCCGGTGCGTGTCTTGGCGAGCCAGGCGCGCCGCGCCCAGCAGACCGCGTTGGCGTTCACCCCGCAGTTCGGGATCGATCCGCGGCTGAACCCCGATGTGCCGGCAGCCTCGTACCTGGCCGCTGCCGGCTGGCCGCACGCCGACACCGCCGTGCTGCTGGTCGGCCATCAGCCCACCTTGGGCTGGTTGGCCAGCTTGCTGCTGGCCGGCACCGAGTTGGACTGGGACGTGAGGAAATCCGGGGTCTGGTGGCTGGAATACCATCCCGGCGGCGGCATGCAGGCACGCCTGGACGCGGTATACGCGCCGTCCTGAGCCTGGCGGGAACGGCGGGACGCGCCGGAGGCCGACGGCGCCGGCAGGCGCCGCCATGCATGATCACGCGGGCTGGATATCCAGCTGCGGCAGCGCCAGCACCAGGCTGGCCCGGTAGTGCCGGGCCGCGGCGTCGGGCTGGTCGAGCGATTCCAGCAATCTGGCAAGCTCGGCATGCGCCACGGCGGTCGGTTCCACCGCCAGGCTGGCTTCCAGGTAGGTCTGCGCCTTGCCCCACAATCCGCGGGCGCGGCACAGCCGGCCCAGCGTCAGCAGCAGCAGGTGATCCTCGGGATGCGAGCGCAGCCATGCCTCGGCCTGCTGCAGCTGGTTGGTGGCCGCCTCGCCGCTCAGTCCCAGCGTACCGTACCGTTCGGCAAGTTCGCTCGACCATTGGCTGGCCAACGCATCCTCGATCGCCTCCTGCGCCAGCGTTGCCTCGCCCAGCGCGCTGCAGGCGTCCACCATCGCCAGCACCAGCGGCACCGCGGCACGATCGGCCTCGGGCAGCTTGGCCCACCAGTCCTTCAGTTCCTTGGGCGTGCGCGGCCTGCCGGCGAGCGAATCGAGCAGCGCCTGGACACGCAGGCGGCGCGCCTGTTCGACCTCGATCGCTTCGCTCTTGGCCAGCTGCTCGACCAGCCGCAGCACCGCGTCGGCCTCGCCGTTGCGTTGGCGCAGCCGCAATTCCAGCTTGAGCGCGGCGGTGAGCTTGGGCGAGATCGAGAGTGCCTCGGCCAGCGCCCGGCTGGCGTCGTCGTAGCGGCGCTCGTCCAGGTAGAGCTCGGCCATGGTCATCGTCAGCGCCAGGTGCTGCTGCGGCAGCTTGGCCTGCAGCCGCTCGAAATACCGGTCGCGTTTGGCGAAGTCGCGCATTGCATGCGCGGCGCGCGCAGCCAGCAGGCCGTTGACCGCGATGGCCTCCAGCTCGCTGCTGGCCGAGAGTGCGTCGGCTGACAGGCGTTCGGCGCGCTGATAGCGGCCTTCGAAGAACGCGGTACGTGCCTGGCGCTCCAGCTCGACGCTGGCCCGGTAGCGGCGTTCGGCGCGGTACTGCCGCACCCGTCCGGGCAGTCCGCCGAGCTCAGTGCCCAGCTTGACCACGCAGTACAGCAGCAGCGTCAGCAGCACCAGCGCGATCACGAACACATTGAGCGACAGCTCGATGCGCCAGGGGGGGATGAACAGCAGCGCATAGCCGGTATTGAGCCGGGCGAACAGCGTGAAGCCGACCGCCAGCGCGAACAGTGCGATGATCCAGCCCAGAGCCTTCACGGCTGCACCCCCTTGGCATCGGAGCGCGCGGTGCGTACCGCCGCCAGGCTCTCGGCAAGGCTGGGCAGCGGGATTGCCAGCGATTGCGCGGACAGATCCTTGAGCGTGACGGCGACGGCGCGTGCCTGGGCGACATCATTGTCGAAGTAGCGCGCGAGGTAGCCGGCCGCGGCATCCAGGTCGGCGCGGAACGCGCTGTCGCTGCGCAGCAGCAGCGCGGTGCGCGCATCCAGGAGGCGCAGCTTGACGTTCTCGCGCAGGAAGAAGGCCTGCTCGGGGGTGAGCAGCATGGCCTCGGGCTGGTCCATCTCGCGGATGCGCACCAGTTCGCGCAGCGATTGCCACAGCTCGGCACCCAGGCGTTGCAGCCAGTTCTCGCCCTGCACCGGCTGCCGCGTCTGTTGCTGGCGCTGGCCGTCCACCGCCAGTGGCAGCCGGTCGATCACGGACACCAGATGGTCAAGCTTGGCCGAGATGCCGACCACGTCCAGGTACGGCTGGCTCTTGAGGCGGTCGATGTCGCGCATCACCGCCTTGCGCACTGGGATCAGCTCGGGGCGGTCGAGCTGGGCAAGCTTGGCCTCGATCGATTCCAGGCCGACCAGGGCGGCGCTGACATTGCCGGCCAGCTGCAATTGCTGGCTGGCGAACGACAGCGTCTGCTCCAGTTCGGCGAGCACGCGCTGGGTTTCGTTGCGGGTGAGCGCGTCGTACAGCGCGTTCAGCGTCGCCTGCTGGCCCTGGGTCTCGGCCTGCCTGGCCGAAAGCAGCGTCAGGTTGCGCTCGGCGGCGGCCAGCCGGTCCGCCAGCGCCGCCTCGCGCGCGGCCGAGGCGGCGCTGCGCTGCGCGTGGGCGGCCAGCTCACGGCCCAACTGCGCCTTGAGCGCATCGTTGGACTGCTGCTGGTACAACCAGAGCCCGCCGGTGGCGGCCAGCGCGACGAGCGCGATGACCACGGCCGGGGATGGCGCCTGCCAGCGGCGGGGCCGGGGGGCGGAGAAGGCAGCGGAGAACGTGTTGGAGTCTTGCGTCATGGCGATGAGGTGGGCCTGGCGAAATGGCAGCAAAGCGAGTCGACGATGCCGGCATCACCTGCGCGGCTGAGCCTGGCGTCTACGTCGTGCTCCGCAAGTGCCGCGATGATCCGGGGGTGTGGCGCAAAATACACAAGCGATTGTAGCTGCTCGCGCGTGGCCTCTCCAGCCAGGGCGAACAAGTGTTGTGCCGCTTCGGAGCTGGAAATAATCACTGCGTCGCAGCCTGCGGCCAGCGCATCGTCCAATGCCTGGATGGTCAGGGTGGCCGGCAGCCGGCGATAGGCGGCGACCACGGTCAGGTCCAGGCCGCGCGCGCGCAGGCCGTCGGGCAGGTCGGGGCGGCCGCCGTCGCCACGGAACAGCACGGCGCGCCGCCCGGCCCAACTGCCATGGGTGTCCAGCTCGGCCAGGAGGCCGGCACTGTCGAAGTGCGCTGGCGGCGCGATCACCGGGGCGATGCCCAATGCCCTGGCCCGTGCCGCGCTGCCCGGTCCGACCACGGCGGCCGGCACACCGGCGGGCCATGGCGCGGTGCGCGCCGCAGCCACGGCATCCAGTGCGGACGGGCTGACGAAAACAGCGAGGTCGAAGCCAGCAAGCGCATCCAGCGCAGCCTGCAGCGGCGCGGCATCCGCCGCTGGCGCGATCTGGAGCAGCGGCAACCGCACCGGCTCGGCGCCCTGGGCCGCCAGCGCCGCGCACAGCGCATCGGCCTGGCCGGCCGGCCGGGTCACCCAGATGCGGCGGCGGGCCAGCGGCAACGTCACGGCGCGCCGGCCAGCTGATCAAGGATGTCGGCCGCGCCTTCGGTAAGCAGCAGCTCGGCGACCTGCAGTCCCAACGCTTCGGCCGCAGCGCACGAGCCGTTGGCTTCGCTGTAGACGAGCCGGCTGCCGTCGGGCAGGCCGACGCAGCCGCGCAGTCGCAGAAACCCCTCGTCCTCCTCGGCGAATGCGGCCAGCGGGATCTGGCACGAGCCACCCAGCCGGCGCGACAGCGCCCGCTCGGCGGTGACGCAGGCGGCGGTGGCGGCGTCATTGAACGGTGCCAGCAGTTCGGCAAGCTCGACGCGGTCGGCCCGGATCTCCAGCCCCAGCGCGCCCTGGCCCGGGGCCGGCAGGCTGTCGTCTAAGCCGATCCCGCTGCGGATGCGCTCGCCAAGGCCGAGACGCTTGAGGCCGGCAGCCGCCAGCAGGATGGCGTCGTATTCGCCGGCGTCGAGTTTGGCCAGGCGGGTGCCGACGTTGCCGCGCAGCGGTCGGACCGTCAGCTGTGGAAAGCGTGCGCGCAGCTGCGCTTCGCGGCGCAGGCTGGAGGTGCCGACCACGCTGCCTGCCGGCAGGTGCGCGAGGCTGGCGTAGCGGTTGGACACGAAGGCATCGCACGGGTCCTCGCGCCTGCCGATGGCGGCGAGCGCGAAGCCTTCCGGCAGCACCATCGGCACGTCCTTCATCGAATGCACCGCCAGATCGGCGCGGCCCTCGGTCAGCGCCTGCTCCAGCTCTTTCACGAACAGGCCCTTGCCGCCGATCTTGTTCAGTGTCACGTCCAGGATGCGGTCACCCTGGGTGGTCATCCCCAGCAGTGTCACGGTCAGACCCGGATACCGCGTCTGCAGCCAGCCTTGCACGTGGCGGGCCTGCCACAACGCCAGCGGGCTTTCGCGGGTGGCGATGACGAGCTGTTCGGGTAACGGCATGGCGTGGCCTTCGGCGGCGGGAAAACGGCGGCCAGTTTAGCAGGGAAGCCCGCTGCGGCGCGGCCGGGAAGCAGCGCGGGCCGGTACCGGCATGAAAAACCCGAGCCGATCGGGGTGGGAGGCGGCGTGCATTCGGGCGCGCGGTGTTGCCGTCGCGCGCCAGACGGGCGCGGGTCAGCCGCGCACGGTGAAGCGCGCGAAGCGCGTGCCAAGCTCGCGCAGGACCGCCTCGCCCGGCGGCTGGCCGGCCTGGGCGAGGAGCGCGGCGTCGTTGCAACCTTCGGCGCGGAAGAGCTGCAGCGCGTAGTCGTCGACACCGGCGGCGGCCAGCCGCTCGCCCAGTGCCAGGAGGGCACGCTCGTCGTGCAGCGCCGGATGATAGGTGGTGCGGCATTCGAACGGTACGCCGCTTGCGCGCAGCAGCTGCAGAGACAGGTGCGCGGCCGAGCCGCTGCCCGCCACCTGGGTGACCTGGGCGTATTCGCCGAACTGGTGTTTGACGTCGAATCCCACCCAGTCCAGATACGGCAGGCAGTCGCGCAGCCGGGCCGGGTAGGCGCCACCGGTGTGCAGTGCCACCTTGAAGCCGAGTGCCTTCACCTGCGCCATCATCCGTGGCAGCAGCGGTTCGGTCAGCGGCTCGCCGCCACAGAACACCATGCCGTCCAGCAGACCCTGTCGCAGCGGCAGCCAGGCCAGGATCTGTTCCCAGCCGGGCAGCCCGGGCTGGGCCTGCCTCGCCTGCAGATGCGGGTTGTGGCAGTAGCGGCAGCGCCAGGGGCAGCCGGCGGTGAATACCACGCAGGCAAGCTGCCCAGGATAGTCGCAGCCGGAGAACGGCACGAAGCCGCCCAGCTTGGGCTGGCGGGCGGTGTCTTCGGCAGGGATGGGCATGGTTGGCTCCTTGCTGGTGGCACCGGTCTAGGCGATGCCTTCGGCCGGCCGACGCCCGGTCAGCAGGTACTCGATCAGCTCACGCACCGGGCGGATCGCATCGCCGAACGGCAGTGTGTCGGCGCCACGGAAGAACAGCCCCTTGCCGACCTCGCCGCGCATCGCGGCCGCGAGCTTCAGGTCGATGCAGAACTGGCCGACCTTGGCGAGCCCGTCGCGCAGGCCGCATACCGACAAGCAGTTGAGCCCCTGGGTGCAGCGTGCCGGATCGGCCTTGGCGTTGCCCTGCAGACGGGCTTCGCGGTTGAGGTAGTTCTTCAGCCACGGGGTGAGCACTGCACGTGCCGGCAGGCCGGCCACGCTCATGAATTCCACGATGTCGTCCGGACGCGCGCCGGCCAGCACCGCCTTGAAGTTGGGGTGCGCATCGCCTTCCTCGGTCACCGCGAAGGCGGTGCCAAGCTGCACCGCCGAGGCGCCCAGGCCCAGGTAGCGCTGCACCTTCTCGTGGCTGTTGATGCCGCCGGCCACGATCAGCGGAATCTCGCCATGCCTGAGCCCCAGCGTATCGAACAGCGCCAGCGTATCGGGCAGCACCCGTTCGAAATCGAATTTCTCATGGCCGATCTCCTCGATGCGCGTGGCGCCCAGGTGGCCGCCGGCATGGGCCGGATGCTCGATGACGATGGCGTCCGGCCTGCGGCCTTTCCTCAGCCATTTCTTGAGCAGCACGGCGATGCCGCGCACGTCGGACAGGATGGGAATCAGCGCGGTATCGGGGTAGTCCGCGGTCATCTCGGGCAGATCGAGCGGCAGGCCCGCGCCCATCACGATGGCATCCGCGCCGCTGATGCAGGCCTGGCGTACCAGCTTGGGATGCGCGTCGACCGCCTTCATCACGTTGACCGCGATCAGGCCGCGCCCGCCCGAGAATTGCCGCGCCAGATGGATCTCGCGGCCCAGTGCCTCGCAGTTCAGCGTATCCAGCCCGTCCTGGTCGTGCAGATGCCGCGAGCGTTCCAGCAGATCGGGGTGATGATGGCGCAGGTCGACCGACGCAAGCGTGCCGACAGCGCCTTCGCTGGCCACGGCGCCCGCCAGCCGGTGTGCCGACACGCCCACCCCCATGCCGCCCTGCACGATGGGCAGCAGCGCGCGCCCCTTGATGATCAGTGGTTTGAAGGCATGGGCAAGCATGGTGTTTCCTTTATGGTTCCGGTTGCGGCATTTTCGGCCGCTACAGTGTCGCGCGCCCCGCCGGCGCGGCGCTTGACGCGGGTCAAGGAAGGCCGCCGGCGCCGCCGTGCACCGATGAAAAAAACGGCCCACCGAGGTGGGCCGTACAGACAAGTGAAGCTTGGATACCGGGAAACTCAGGTTCAGTAGGGCCACTTCCAGTTCTTGACCTCGGGCAGGTCGTCGCCGTACTCGGCGATGTACTGCTCGTGCTCGACCAGCTTGTCGGTGAACTTCTGCCGGACATGCGCACCGATCTTCTGCAGGCGCGGCACGCGGTCGATCACGTCGATGGCCAGGTTGAAGCGGTCCAGCTGGTTCACCACCACCATGTCGAACGGCGTCGAGGTCGAGCCTTCCTCGATGTAGCCACGGGCGTGGATGTTGTCGTGGCCGTTGCGGCGGTAGGTCAGCCGGTGGATCAACCACGGATAGCCGTGGAAGGCGAACAGGACCGGCTTGTCGGTGGTGAAGATGGCGTCGAACTCGCGGTCGGACAGGCCGTGTGGGTGTTCTTCCTCCGGCTGCAGCGTCATCAGGTCCACCACGTTGACGAAGCGGATCTTCAGGTCAGGGAAGTGCTGGCGCAAGAGGTCGGTGGCCGCCAGTGCCTCCATGGTCGGGATCTCGCCGGCGCAGGCGATCACCACGTCCGGTTCGCCGTCCTGGTCGTTGGATGCCCAATCCCAGATGCCCAGGCCCTTGGTGCAGTGCTTGATCGCCTCGTCCATGGTCAGGTACTGCAGCGCGGGCTGCTTGCCGGCCACCACCACGTTCACATAATGGCGCGAACGCAGCACATGGTCGGTCACGGACAGCAGGGTATTGGCATCCGGCGGCAGGTAGACGCGGATCACCTCGGCCTTCTTGTTCACCACGTGGTCGATGAAACCCGGGTCCTGGTGGCTGAAGCCGTTGTGGTCCTGGCGCCAGACGTGGCTGGTCAGCAGGTAGTTCAGGCTGGGCAGCGGCTTGCGCCAGTTGATGTGACGGGTGGTCTTGAGCCACTTGGCATGCTGGTTGAACATCGAGTCGATCACATGGATGAACGCCTCGTAGCAGCTGAAGAAGCCGTGGCGGCCGGTCAGGTTGTACGCTTCGAGCCAGCCCTGGCAGGTGTGTTCAGACAGGATTTCCATCACCCGGCCGTCCTGCGCCAGATAGTCGTTGGTCTTGTCCTCGGCGAAATAATCGGCGAACCAGGTCTTGCCCGAGACCTCGAACACGTTGTTCCAGCGGTTGGAGGCAGTCTCGTCCGGCCCGAAGATGCGGAAGTTCTTCTCGGCCTCGTTTTCCTTCATCACGTCGCGCAGGAACTTGCCCATCTCGCGGGTGGCTTCGGCCTGCTCGGTGCCCGGCTTCTTGAACTTGACTTCGTACTTGCGGAAGTCCGGCATCCGCAGGTCCTTGGAGGTCTGGCCATGCACCACCGGGTTGCAGCCCATGCGCTTGATGCCGTGCGGCGCGAGGTCGGCAAGCTCGGCACGGAACGCACCCGCACCGTCGAAGAGTTCGTCGGGGCGATAGCTCTTGAGCCAGGTCTCCAGCGCCGCGACGTGTTCGGGCGTCATGTCCGAGAAGGGCACCTGGTGGCTGCGCCAGTAGTCTTCGACCTTCTTGCCGTCGATGCTCTTCGGCCCGGTCCAGCCCTTGGGCGTGCGCATGATGATCATCGGCCAGCGCGGGCGGGTGATCGGCGTGCCGGCATCCATCTCGGCCTTGGCGCGTTGGCGGATCGCCTGCAGCTCGTCCAGGCAGGCATCCAGCGTGTTGGCCATCGCCTGGTGGATCTCGTTGAAGCTTTCCGGACGCTCGTTGAAGGTTTCCTGCTTCAGCTCGACGTAGTGAGGCTTGTAACCGTAGCCTTCGAACAGCTTGGTCAGCTCGTCCTTGGACAGGCGGGCGAGCAGCGTGGGGTTGGCGATCTTGTAGCCGTTCAGATGCAGGATGGGCAGCACGAAGCCATCGTTGACCGGGTGCAGGTATTTGTTGGAATGCCAGCTGGTGGCCAGCGGGCCGGTCTCGGCCTCGCCGTCGCCCACCACGCCCAGCACGACCTGGTCGGGATGGTCGAATGCGGCACCGAACGCATGCGACAGCGCATAGCCCAGTTCGCCGCCTTCATGCATCGAGCCCGGGGTTTCCGGCGCCACGTGCGACGGAATGCCGCGCGGGAAGGAGAACTGCTTGAACAGCCGCTGCATGCCCGCTTCACTGCGGTCGATGCTCGGGTAGAACTCCTCGTAGCTGCCTTCCAGCCAGGTATTGGCCACCAGGCCCGGGCCGCCGTGACCCGGACCGGTGATATAGATCATGTTCAGATCGCGGTCTTTGATCAGGCGGTTGGCGTGCACGTAGATGAAATTCAGACCCGGCGTGGTGCCCCAGTGGCCCAACAGACGTGGCTTGACGTGTTCACGCTTGAGCGGCTGCCGCAGCAAGGGATTGTCCAGCAGGTAGATCTGGCCGACGGAGAGGTAGTTCGCCGCCATCCAGTACTTGTGCATCTTCTCCAGGAGGTCTTGAGAGAGCGTTTGTTGAGCCACAGTACACCTCGATTGCTGTTGTGATGGGAGCAGGGGTGGGCGCCCCGTTGCCTTGCAGTATATGCAGGCCCTGTTTCCATCCCCTGACCTAGGTCAAGCCTGGCGGAAAGCGGGCGGGGAACATGAATTAATCACTAAAGCGGACGATCATCGCTACTGCAAGTTCCCTGTAGGGATGGCCATGAAGGGCGGCCATCCCTGCCGTTGCCGGAGGCGGGCGGCAATCAGAAATGGAAAAACACCACGGTGACCAGCACGAACAGCGGCAGCAGGATGGCGGCGGACCAGGCCATGTAGCCGAAGAAGCTCGGCATCTTCACGCCGCGATCCTCGGCCACGGCCTTGACCATGAAGTTGGGCGCATTGCCGATGTAGCTCATGGCACCCATGAAGACCGAGCCTGCCGAGATCGCAAGCAGCGTGGAGGCCATCGGCCCCATCAGGTGCTGCGCATCGCCATGCGCGAGATTGAAGAACACCAGATAGGTCGGCGCGTTGTCGAGGAACGCCGACAGCACCCCGGTCATCCAGAAGAACATCGCATCGCGCGGCGTGCCCTCTGCGTCGAACACCAGCCCCACCAATGGCGCGAGCTGCCCTGCCTCGCCGGCACGCAGGATGGCGATCGCCGGGGCCATCACAATGAAGATGGCGGCGAACAGCTTGCCCACCTCCTGCATCGGGAACCAATTGAAATCGTTGCCGGCCCGCACCTGCCGGGGCGTGAGCCACAGCGACAGCAGCGCGATCGCCACCAGCAGCAGATCGCGTACCAGGTTCTGCAGCGACAGCGTGGCGCCGGCCAGCCTGAATTCGACCCCGGGTCGCCAGATGCCCGACATCACCACGGCGCCGACCACTGCCGCGATCAGCAGGAAATTGAATTTGCCGTAGAGCTTGATGCCATGGGTGTCGGGCGTCTTGTCGCGCGGCAGCACGCCCTCCTTTTTGAAGTAGTGGCTATCGACGGCGTAGAACAGCGCCAGCAGCAGCAGCACGCACAGCGCCACCGGCGCGAACATGTGTTCGAGCGTCCAGAAAAAACCCACGCCTTTCAGAAAGCCCAGAAACAGCGGCGGGTCGCCGATGGGTGTCAGGCCCCCGCCGATATTGGCCACCAGGAAGATGAAGAACACCACCACGTGCACGTTGTGGCGCCGGTTGTCGTTGGCCTTGAGCAACGGGCGGATCAGCAGCATCGCCGCCCCGGTGGTACCCATCAGCGATGCGAGCACGGCGCCAAGCGCCAGCAGGCCAGTGTTGAGCGCCGGCGAGCCATGCAGGTTGCCCCACACCAGGATGCCGCCCGACACGGTATACAGCGCGAACAGCAGCAGGATGAAGGGGATGAACTCCTCGATCAGTGCATGCGCGATCACACCACCGGCCACCTCCCAACCGAACGCCAGCGCGCACGGCAGCACAAAGGCCGCAGCCCAGAAGGCTGCCACCTTGCCGAAATGGGTGTGCCAGAAATGCGGCGCCAGCAGCGGAAACAAGGCGATCGACAGCAGGATGCCGGCAAAGGGCAGCGCCCACAGCAACGAGAGTTGGCTGCCATCCAATGCGGCGGCGTGCCCCAGCGCGGGCGCAAGCCCGCAGATGAGTGACAGGGTTTTCTTCATGTGTGTTTCCAGGGTGATCGGATCATGCAGGGCTGGCGCGGTGCAATCATTGCGTACAGCGCTGGATGAATTCGATCTTGTAGCCGTCCGGATCCTCGACGAACGCGATCACCGTGCTGCCATGCTTCATCGGCCCGGCCTCGCGGGTGACACGGCCCCCCTTGGCCCGCACCGCGACACACGCGGCATAGGCATCCTCGACCTCGATCGCGATATGGCCATAGCCGGTGCCCAGCTCGTAGCGGCTGGTATCCCAATTGTGGGTCAGCTCGATCACGGTGGTGTCGCGCTCCTCGCCGTAGCCGACGAAAGCCAGCGTGAACCGCCCCTCCGGATAATCCTTGCGTCGCAACAGGCGCATGCCCAGCACCTGCGTATAGAAGGCCAGCGAACGATCAAGATTGCCGACACGTAACATGGTATGAAGCAGGCGCATGGCAAGTACTCCTGGGGTGGAAAAACAGGAAGTCTAACCCGGATGCGGCGGCCATCCGTGCGCGAGATCGTCCTGGCGGACCACCCTTACGCAAGGGGGGCTTGCGGGCAGCAGCCGGATCGACGGCAGGAGTTGACGCAGGTGCCGCCGCGGTCTATGATTCACGCCTCTTTGGGTTGTTAGCTCAGTTGGTAGAGCAGCGGACTCTTAATCCGTAGGTCGAGTGTTCGAGCCACTCACAACCCACCAGATACCGAAAACCGGCCCCAGGGCCGGTTTTTACTTGCGGCACAAGGTGTTAGCCTTGACGCCCTTCCGGGCCGCCGCTATATTCGCGCTCTTTCCGGGTCGTTAGCTCAGTTGGTAGAGCAGCGGACTTTTAATCCGTTGGTCGCAGGTTCGAGTCCCGCACGACCCACCAGGATTCAGCAGTAGACACTAAGGGTTGGCGCCCATGCGCCAACCCTTTTGTTTTGCCTGTCGCCCCAAATGGCAACGCAGCATCAACCGGTCGGCACGCCTGCACAAGGGATGGGGCGGTGATGGGGGCTGGGAGACCTGCCCAGTCACAGCTGGCCACAGGGTGGCGGCACACTTCATGCGCAGTCACCCTGCGGACGTTGTTTGTCTTTTCAGGACTCTTTTGGAGAGGCCGGGAATCGGCTCCGTTATGGCCTGGCCAATCCAGCAAGTGGAGCCTGCCGATTCCATTCCCTATTGCAGCGACAAATCCGGCGCGATGTGGGTCCATTCAAGCAATTGGCCGCTGGTGGAATTGCCTGGTTCAAGGCATGGAATGTGAGATCCATGCTCAATCGGTGCCTGGATGGTATTCCAGGCCCAGCGCCTGGGTGCATGGAGATGCATCATGACGACGGAATCGGAAGGCGGCAGACAGCCGATGACGGATGGTGTGACGTGATCAGGGGGTATAGGGAAGCACGCCGCAATGTGTATCGCGGCGAATCCAGGGTTTGGCAATTGAAAGGCGGAGGTGGTTTTGTAATGGCTTGACTACCGATCGGCCGGTGATCATTTCTGCCATCCCCTCAGACGGGGATGGATCACGCATGCCTGCCATCCCGCCTTCGCCTCATGCGCCGGATGACCGGATGGTGCTTGAGCCACTCAGGTCGCAGTCGCGACCCGCAATGCAAGCTCTGTCCGATTGGTCACGTCCGCTTTTCTGAACAGTGCATGGATCTGGTTGCGCACCGTATTCGGGCTCGATCCCAGCTCCCGGGCGATTTGCTTGTTGCTGAGGCCGCCGGCAAGCAGCTTGAGGATTTCGATCTCGCGAGCCGTATAGAGGTACCATTCGAATTCCGGCGCCTGCGTGGCCGCCTCGCTTTGGGTGAAGCCTGCAGCGTGATGCACGTTGGCCGCGGCCGTCGCAAGCTCCTGGCTCATGGACTTGACCAGCTCGACGTCCTCCCAACGGCTTACGGAGCTCATGACCGCGAAGATCAGATGGGGCCCGCCAAGCTCGATGGCATGGATCGCAAAACGGCGGCCGAACCGCGGTTCCAGCATCAGCAGCCGTCTTCCTACGCAGGAACACTGTCCAAGGTCCACCAGCGATGGTGCCCGGACCGCGTTCCACACCGCGAGGAGCGACGCGCAATGGCTTTGCAGCGTCTGGGGCTCTTCGTGTATTTCACCGTCCAGATACAGGATTTCTTCGATCTGGACTGCCGAATGCTCGACAACGGCGGTTCCCACTGCCAGGCAGTCGACGTCCAGTTGCTTGAATCGGGACGTCTCGCCCAGAGCCCTCAGATATTGCCAATCCAGGTGCGCTTTTTCCATTTCCTCATACCCCACTGCAAAGCGGGCGGTCATTTGCATTTCGCCCAAGGACAGAATTGTATAAGAAAATATGCAAATGTTGATACGCGATCAAGAAAGGATGATCGCGCTAGCAGCAGCCCCCGGCAGGGTCGCAGGCTGAGGCCGCCGTAGCCCCGGCAAAGGGTGCCAATCCCTTGGTGACCTTGGGATCACGCAGGGCCGGGGTGTTGCAGTCGAACAGCTCGGCTTGGGCCAATGGGGGCTCGTTCACGCTGCGCAGACCGACGAATTGGCCCTGATAAGGGGCGCGCATCATCAGATCAAAGGTCTTCGCACAGACCGCCACACGCTGACCCCGACGATACACATGGCCGTCGTCGTCCTCGACTTCCCGCCACGGGCCCCGGTACATCACTGCCTGACCCAGCTCGAAGCACGGACCCTGCTTTCCCCGGTACGCTTCGATGATGCACATGCGGACGTCGACATCGCCGATGCGATCCACAGCCAACGGATCCACGGCGGTGGACCAATGGACAGTGATACCGTGGAAACCTGCTTCCTCGAATGATCTGAGCAGCGCGCCTTCGGTGGGGACGTGCAGCGAAGGGCCCGGTGGTGCACCGCGCACCGCATATGCGGAGGCGATCGGTTCATCCGCAACCAGCGCAGCACAATACACCACGCCTTCGCGGGCTTGTACGCGGAATGCTTCAGCAAGCAGCTGCGGTACCATGCCCGGCTCGATCCGGTTGACGGCAAAATCGAGCACCACGCTATGTGCCCAGCCGTCCGCCACCGCTGGTGTGCCGGCAAACAGGTTTCTCAGTTTCTCCTCGAGCACCAGATAGCTCTCGATATCGCGGATGGCTGTCGCCGACATGGCGGACTCGATGCCCCGCACATCGCGGCGCAGGTTGCCAAGGTCCAGCAGACGGATCGTCTGTGCGCGTTCGCCAACCAAGCTCCTGGCACGCCGCAGTTGCCGTGTTTCCACATCGGCGAGCATGACGTCCGCTCCGGCCAGCGCCGCTGTGTTTTGCGCCAGCAGCGCCGAATAGCCGCCGCCGAGCCACAGCACGCGCTGATCCGCGCGCTGCGAGGTGGTTTCCAGACGCGTGCGCAATCCCGAAGCCAGGGAGGCCAGTTCGTGCTCCCAGGCGCTCAACCGGGCTGCGCTGTGTGGTTCAGGTGAGTTCATGATCAAGCCATGGAAAGTGACAAGGTCGGAACATGCTCGTCGTGCTGTCGATAGTCGACGCACGCCGGCAACTCATTTCCAAATCGCTCCAGATAGCGCTGCAGCAGTGCGGAGGAGCGTACGAAGCGGTCCTGGCAGATCTGGATCGTTTCCGCGGTGGTCTCGGTGAAGGTGAGGCCGCGCTGGGCGAGCTGTTCAAGCCACCCTCGTTCGAACTGCCAGGGATAGGCGCCGATTTCCAGGTTGGTCTGGGCAAAGGTGAGGTAGGCGCGCTGCCGCATGTGGATGGCTTTGAGGTCAACTTGGCGCATATGGTCGTAGAAGACCACGCTGCGCGGCCGCGTCACCTCGCAGATCATCTGCCAGAGCCGCTTCATGGAAGGGGCGCTGCGATTGCTCACCACCAGGTTTACGTACTCGCCGTCCGGCACCCAGCGCAGGATGCTTGCCATCGCCGCCTGGAAGACATCCTGATGCAGCAGGTTCAACGGCTGGTCCGTGGCCACGGTGTGCAACTCTTCGTGGTAGCGGTCCGAAAGCAGGCGTTCGATCCCCATCCATTGCTGGTAGAGCCCATAGCGCTTGCCGCTGTAGCGGCCGTCCTTGGCGCTGCCGATCACAATGGAGGGGCGTACGACGAGGAACGGGATGCCCGAGCAGGCCACGACGTGTTCGGCGTTCCGCTTGGTCAGGGTGTAGTCGGTGGGGTCGCTTGGCGGTGTGTGCAGCGCGCGTTCCGGGATGGGTGCACCGGAATAGCCCCCCGCGTAGGCGGTGGAAATGAAGACGAAACGACCGACGCCGGCCGCCTTGGCGGCATCCACCAACCGCTGTGTGAATTCGACGTTCAGGGTCTGCAGCGCGGCGCTGTCGAAGTAGTCGAGACACCCCGCGCAATGGATGACCGTGTCCACACCGGTAAGCATGCCCACCAGTTCGTCGTGCGACACGTGCTCTGCGCCCTGCCAGCCGACCACCTCGATCCGGCCGGCCAGGGCGGCCGGGTCTGCGCCCAAGGCGAGCAGTTCGCGCTGGATTGCTTCGGGCACGGCATCGGCTGCCTGCATCTGCCGGCTGGGGACCACCAGGGTATCGGCCCAGTCATCGCCAAGCACCTGCGCCGCGAGCAGCGCCCCCAGGTAACCGGTGCCGCCGGTGAGCAGGACCCGCTTTCCCTGGCGCGCCGTTTCCCGCAGGGCGTTCAATGGAGGACCTGCGACGTGCTGGTGGACGATCCCGGCAATGCCTTGCCGACGAGCTCCTGGTCCGGGGCGCCACCGTACGACACCAGGCGCTGGTTCACGATCAGCACCGGGAAGGCGCTCAGGCCATGGGACATGAACAGCTCGCTCACCTGCTGCGCCACCTTGGCGCCGCCGCTGTCCAGTTCGCCGGAGATCCGGCCGAGCGCGGACTGCGCCTGGGTCACCGTCACGGTGACCACGGGCCAATCGAGATGCGCGGATTGCAGCGCGGCGTGGGCGGCGGCCTGGGCTGCCGCGTCGATGTCCGCGGTACCGCGGACGCAGCAGCTGGCGGAGACAACGGCAACGGTCTGCGGGCTCAGCGCTTGCTTGACCAGGGCGGAATCGTCATCCGAGCCCTTCTTGAAGAGACCAAACATGGGGGCACCTTTTGGAAATGGGTTAGAGCACGAGGGTCACGACCACCCCCAGAATCAACGCGCAGGCGATGACGCTCAGGGTGTGGGCGATGACCAGTGGCAATCTGAAGAGCCGGAACAGCAGCATGATCTCCGGGGGACTGGTTCCGATCGCGGCGACCAGGAAGGTCACGAGCGGCCCCACCGGAAAGCCCTTCTCGATCAGCGCAAAGCCGATGGGCAGTGCGGCGACCGGCGAGATATAGAGCGGCACGCCGACCAGCGCGCATACCAGATAGAGCAATGCGGGATGGGCGCTGTCGACCAGGGCCAACAGCGTGTCCTTGGGTACCGCGCCATAGATGACACCGCCGATCAACAGGCCCACCAGCAGGTAGGGTGCGACGTCCTTCAGCTCCCGCACCGCCGCGATCCAGGCAAAACGGCTGGCGGGCCCGAAGCCCGGCCAGGTCGGACCGCCGGTGCCGACGAACGTGCCGGCGCTTTCCGGGGCCGGTGTCGACACCAGGTAGCGTTGCAGCCCCAGCCTGCCGGCGAGCACCCCTGCTGCCGACGTGAGCGCGAGACCCACCACGATGAAGGTGAGGCCGGCGACCGGCCCCTGGGTGGCAAACAGCAGGATGAACACGCCTTCATTGACCACCGGCGAGGACACCAGGAACGCAAAGCTGGGGACGAAGCCCACACCGGCGCGCAGCATGCCGCTCAGCACCGGAATGGTGGAGCATGAGCAGAACGGGGTGATCACGCCGCCGACGCTGGCCGCGAAGGCCGAGCGCCAACTAGTCGCGCCTTTGAGCCGGTTCTGGGTCGCCTGGAAGGGCAGGCGCTGCTGTAGCAGCACCACCCCCCAGGTGATCAGCAGAAACAGCCCGATGAGCAGGGCCCCATCCATCAGCAGGAATTCGAAGAACGCGCGGACGGCCGGGGATGCCAAACCGGTTTGAAGGGTTTCCACTGCAAGGAACGCCTTGTTGACGTGACGCTCAGGCCGTAGCCAGCGCCGAGTTCATCGACGGCGTACCGCCATACGATTGCATGGATTCGATCAGGGCCGCAGTCACGACCGGGTCGAAGTTCGCCTTGTCCAGCGTTTCCACGTAGGTATCGAGTGCCTCGATCCGGATCTCGTCGATGTCGGTCTTCAGATCGCCCAGCGACAGGGCACCGCAATCGATGTTGAGACGGTCGCACAGGAAGTGGCAGCTGGTGCTGACCATGCTGAAGAGCTCGGGCATGACGCGGTGGTGCGCCCACTTCAGGCTCTCGTGCACGCCTTCCGGGTCTGCCTCCAGCAGGCCACGGATCCGGGTCAGGCCGATCTCCAGATGCTCCAGCTCGTCTTCCAGGATCTTGCTGGCAAGGGCGGCGGTATCCGGGTCGCCCTGACGTTTCAGGGTCCGATACAGGACGATGGCCATGGTCTCGGTCATCAGATCCTGCATGATGAGACAGGCAGCCAGATCCTTGTTCTGCACGGCGCTGCTGAAATGGCGGCGGATGTTGAACCATTGCGGCTCGACGATCTCGCGCATCACCGTGTAGTCGTGACGCTTGCCCAGGCTCGCCAGCATCTGGATGTGCTTGGACTCTTCATGCGCCTGCTTCACGGTCTCGATCTTGTCGTCGGTGGTGGGCATCAGCGGCACCATCTCCGAATAGTTCTCGACCGCCATGACCTCGCCCGCGATCGCGTTCGAAGCAATGTAGGCAATCAAGTTGAAGTAGCCGTCGGTCTTTTCATGCTGCGTCTGCAGCTCGTTGCGACGGTTGGTTGAACGCAGGTCGACCGGCGCCAGATCGTCGGCAACCGCGGCGGTGACTTCACTCATTTTGCAAACCCCTCAGGACGTCTGACAAGGAATATTCCTTGGAGCAAACCATTGTCGAGAGGCGGGATGTGGCGCGCCATAGTACATAGGTTCTATTCGGCGCCGGGAAGGGGGCAGCGTACGATCGCATTCTATGCAATGAATCTGCAATCTTAAAAATAACGATCCACCTTTTCAATTTAATGGAGTTTCTCCAATGGCGACAGTTTTCCAATCCGGCCGCGGTATCGGCGCAATGGCCCTATTGCTTGCCGGTGCATTGGGCACGATCGGTTTGGTGGGCTGTGATCGTGCAACGGGCTCCACGCAGCCCGCCGAAAAAGCGGCTGTGGAACGCATCATGGTGGTGGGTGCCAGCACGATTGCGCCGTTGATGAGCGAGATCGCCAAGGCATACGAGCAAAGCCATCCCGGCGTACGCATCGAAGTGCAGGCCGGCGGCAGCTCGCGCGGCGTGCTGGATGTGCGCCAGGGCACCGCCGGGATCGGCATGGTCTCACGTGAACTCAAGTCGGACGAAGCGGACCTGAAGCATGTGATGATCGCGCAGGACGGCGTCGGCATGATCGTGCACAAGGACAACCCGATCCAGCGCTTTACCAAGCAGCAGATCATCGACATCTACACCGGCAAGCTCACCAATTGGCGGCAGCTTGGCGGCGACGATGCGCCGATCACGGTGGTGAGCAAGGCGGAAGGACGCTCGACGCTGGATATCTTCAGCCATTTCTTCGGCGTCAAATACAAGGATATCAAGGCCCACGTCGTCATCGGCGACAACCAGCAGGGCATCCAGGCCGTGGCGGGCTCGCCGGCGACGGTCGGCTACGTATCGATCGGCACCGCCGAATACGAGGCGCAGCATGGCGCCGCCATCAAGCTGGTCCCTGTCGACAACCAGGTTCCGACGACCGCGGCAGTGGCTGCCGGCGAGTATGCGATCCGTCGCCCGCTCAATCTCGTGTTCAAGGAGCCGCTCACGGCCACGGCCAAGGATCTGGTGCAGTTTGCGCAATCCCGCGATGCCAGCGCGCTGGTGAAGAAGCAGTTCTTTGTTCCCGTGGCCCAATAAGCCGGACGGTCTGGTGCAATGAGCGCTTTACTGGAGCTGCCGTTCCCACAGGCGGCAATGCCCCGGCACGCCGCGCGGATCCGGCTGCTGGCATTCTGGGCCGTGATGGCGGGTCTGGCGATCGCAGGCACGTTGATTGTGCTGCTGATCGCCGGCCTGCTCGTTCGCGAGTCGTGGCCGCTGATCAGCCAGGCCGGGCCGTTGCGGTTTCTGACCGACGCAGGCTGGTGGCCCCGCGACGGCAGCTTCAACATGTCGCCGATGATCCTGGCCAGCCTGCTGCTCACCGCGGGTGCATTGGCGATCGCGACGCCGTTGAGCCTGGTGTTCGCGACGTTCACCTGCTTCGTGGCACCGGCCTGGCTTACCAAGGGCCTGCGCCTGCTGGTGGAGGCCAGCGCAGCGGTGCCGACAGTGGTGTATGGGCTGTGGGGGATCACCGTCATCGTGCCACTGGTGAACCGGATTTCCCCACCCGGTTCCAGCCTGCTTGCCGGCATGATCGTCGTCGCGGTGATGATCTTCCCCACCATTGCCATGCTGTCCCGCGCTGCGCTGCTGGCGGTGCCGCCCGGCTACGTGCAGGCCGCCGCCGCGCTCGGTGTCTCGAACGCGCAGACCGTGCTGCGCATCGTGCTCCCTGCCGCCAGGCACGGCATCGTATCCGCCATGATCCTGGGGGCCGCACGGGCCATCGGCGAGACGATGGTGGTGCTGATGGTCTGCGGCAACATCGTGCAAGTCCCCAAGTCGCTGTTCGAGCCGGTCCGCACCCTGACGGCAAACATCGCGCTGGAGATGCCGTATGCGATGGGTGATCACCGTGCCTCGCTGTTTGTCGCAGGGCTGATGATGCTGGTCCTGGTCAGCGCGCTGGTCGCGCTGGGTGAATGGGTCGGCGCGACCGGCCGGCGGGGTGCACCATGAGCGCGCTCGGTAGCGGCATGCCCTACCCCCGCGAGCGGTTATGGACAGGCTTTCTCTGGGCCGGATCGCTGCTGGTTGCCGCGATGCTGTTGTGGCCGCTGCTGATCGTGATCCTGGAAGGCAGCCATGCGCTCTCACTCGAGTTCTTCACCGGCAGCCCTAGTGACGCCGGCCGCAGCGGTGGCATCCTGCCCATCCTCGTCTCGACCCTGGCGATTGTCTCGATCAGCCTGGCCGCCGCGCTGCCACTGGCCTTTGCCATCGCGGTGATGCTCACCGAGGTGTGCCGTCCGGACGGGTGGATCGCCACGGCGATGCGTTGCAGCCTGGATATCCTGGCTGGCGTGCCGTCCGTGGTATTCGGCCTGTTCGGACTCAGTCTGTTCTGTCGCCAGCTGGGCATGGGCTACTCGATTGCCGCCGGTGGTCTGGCGCTGGCCTGCATGATCCTGCCGACGCTTGCCCGTGCCCTGACCACGGCGCTTGAGGCGGCCGGCGAACAGCATCGGGTGTCGGGGGCCGCGCTGGGGCTGTCGAAGCCGGCCGTGCTATGCAGCGTGACCGTGCCGGTGGCGCTGCCCGGCATCTGCGCCGGGCTGATCCTGGCGATGACCCGGGCGTTGGCCGAGACCGCGGTCCTGCTCTTCACCAGCGGCTACTCCGACCGGATGCCCGAATCGATCATGGATTCCGGCCGCAGCATCTCGATCCATATCTACGACCTGTCCACCAATGTGCCGGGTGGCATGCCGAATGCCTACGGCTCGGCATTGGCACTGCTGCTCATGCTCACCGTCCTCAGCGCGGCGGTGCACTGGGGCACCCGCTGGATGCACAAACACATGACCGGCGCCTCGCAGCGCTGAATCGAGGGATTCCGATGACACACTCCACGCTGCTGGCAACGTCACCACATGCCGAACGCGCCCGTCCGGCGCCGCAGTCGATCGCGGACAGCGTGCCTTCATCCGGGCATATCGAGTTCGACGACATCTCGGTGCGCTACGGCAACAACAAGGTCGTCGAAGCCGTCTCCCTCAAGGTGCCACGCAATTCGGTCACCGCGATGATCGGCCCGTCGGGGTGCGGCAAGTCCAGCATGCTCTACACCGTCAATCGACTGTGCGACCTGATTCCCGGCTGCTGTGTGACCGGCTCGGTGGCGTTCAGCTGGCTGGACAACGAGCAGATGCGCAAGGACGCGATCCTGTTGCGGCGGCAGGTCGGCATGTTGTTCCAGCGCCCGAATCCGTTTCCGTTCTCGATCTGGAAGAACCTTGAGTTTGCGTTGAAGCAACATGGCATCCGGGCAAAGGCCGAGGTCAACGAGCGGATCGAATCGGCGCTGCAGGAAGTGGGATTGTGGGACGAGGTGAAGGATCGGCTGTCGCTATCGGCGTTCGCGCTGTCCGGTGGCCAGCAGCAACGGCTTTGCCTTGCCCGTGCCTTGGTGCTGCAGCCGGCCGTGCTGCTGATGGACGAACCGTGCAGCGCCCTTGATCCCATTTCGACGCAGAAGATCGAGGATCTGATCCTGCGCCTGTCGCGCACCCGCACCATCCTGCTGGTCACGCATAGCCTGGGCCAGGCCCGGCGGGTCGCGAGCCAGGTCGCCATGTTCTGGAAACTGGACGGCGTGGGCCGGCTGATCGAATGCGGCAGCGCGCTCGATCTGTTTGATCAGCCCAGGCACGAGCTGACCCAGTCCTATCTGGCCTACGCCTGAGCGCCGGCAGGCGGGCGGGCCGCGCCGGCGGCAATCAGCCGCGATGCCGCAACGCGGTGTGCAGCTTGCGTTGCACTGCGGCGTTGCGTGCTTCCCGCGCCTGCAGACGGGCCATGGCGCGATCCAGCCTGCGATCCATCGCGGCTTCGTTGTCGAGGTCGAATTTGCGAAGACTGGCCAGGGCCACGGTGGTGCCGACGAGGGTGGTCGCCGCGGCCCAGGCATGCGGTTTGGCAAACAGGGTGAGCCAGGCGGCGTAGTCCGGACCGTCGAACAGCGCGGCAAAACCGAGGATCAGCGCGATTTCGTTGGCCAGCACCAAGAGCGTGCCGCTCAACAAGGCCATGGTCGCCACGGTGCCTGCATATTGCAGGCAGGCGGCCAACCGGCGCAGCACAGCTGCGGCAATCCGGATCGGCATGGTGGCAAACCTGAAAACGCCATTGAGCAGTGCTGCGGTTCTGTGCCCGCTGGCGTCCTGCGTCAGCACCATAAACACCAACAACGAAAACGACAGAAGCGTTACCAGCAATCCGAGAAATTGCATCAATGCATCCTCCTCAAACGAACAGATTCAATGCCGTCCCGATTTCTCCCGCTTGACGATAGTACATCGCTTCCATTGAGCGCCGCGGCGCGCCTTTCTACCATCAGCGTGAACCATCGCGGTGTTTTGTCCGCCGCGCCGGATCGCCACTTCCCTTACCGTGCCCCATGACCAACATCACACACACTGCTGAGCTTTCTGCCCCTGCATGCGATGCCGACGCGAATGGCCCGCGCCTGCTGGAGCGGTACGTCACCTGGGTCGTGGACTACCGGAAATGGGTGATTGGCTGCGTGGTGCTGCTGACCGTCTTCTTCGGCTTGTTCGCCGCCAAACAGCAGGTGGTCATCAATCCCGCCGCGGTGGTGCCCCAGGGGCATCCCTACATCAAGGCCACCAACGCGATCGAGAAGATCTTCGGCTCGAAGTACCTGGTGGTCATCGGGGTCACGCCCCGGCAGGGGGATGCACTGCAGCCTGCGGTGCTCGATACGGTCCGTCGCATCACCGACCAGCTCTACGCCGCCCCGACGGTGAGCAAGCAAACGCTGCTGAGCCTGACCTCGCGCCAGGCCAAGCGTATCCGTGGCACCGCCGATGGCTTCGAGGCCAAGCCGCTCATTGATACCGGCCCTACCGCACGGGTCGACCGGACCGCACTCAAGCAAGCCATCGAAGCCAACCCTGTCTATCGCGACACGGTGATCTCGCAGGATTGGCGCACCGCCACGATCATGCTCGAACTCAAGGAGAATCCGAACGGCTTCGGTGCCATGCTCGCCGATGTCCACCGGATCCTCGGCCAGGAACAGCAGGCGGGCCTGCAGGTGACGGTCAGCGGCAACCCGGTCTTCCTGCATCAGGCCGAGATCTTTGCCGAGCGCATCAACTGGCTGTTCCCGATTGCGGTGCTGGTGATCGGGCTGCTGCACTTCGAAGCCTTCCGTACCCGGCAGGGCCTGATCCTGCCGCTGGTGACCGCACTGTTGTCGGTGGTATGGGGGGTGGGCGTGATGGGGTTGATGCGTATCCCCATGGACATCTTCAATTCGCCGACCCCCATCCTGATCCTGGCGGTCGCCGCCGGGCATGCGGTCCAGCTGCTGAAGCGGTACTACGAGCGTTTCATCGAGCTGGTCGATGACCAAGGCGTCGAGCCGGCACTGGCCAATCGATTGGCGACGATCCAGTCGCTGGTCGCCGTGGGGCCTGTGCTGGTGATTGCCGGGGGCGTCGCCGCCTTGGGGTTCTTCTCGTTGGTGGTGTTCGAGGTCGAAACCGTACGGGCCTTCGGCATCTTCACCGGCATCGGCATCCTGACTGCGGTCATGCTCGAATTCACGTTCACGCCGGCCGTGCGTGCCAGCCTGCGCGCGCCCTCGGCAGACCAGATCCGCACCGAGAGCCGGGTGCGCTTCTGGGATCGTCTCAGTGCGGGCATCGCACAGTCGGTGAGGACAGCGGGCGGTCGTACGGCCATCCTTGCCGGGACGGCACTGCTGGTCGCGATCGCGATCGCCGGCTGGCCGAGGGTCCAGATCGACAATGCCAGCAAGACATTCTTTTCCCCCAGCCTGCCCATCCAGCAGGACGATCAGCAGCTCAATCGGCAGACCGGTGGCACCAACGTGCTCTATCTG
Organism: Chitiniphilus purpureus; assembly: GCF_025642115.1. GTDB lineage: Bacteria > Pseudomonadota > Gammaproteobacteria > Burkholderiales > Chitinibacteraceae > Chitiniphilus > Chitiniphilus purpureus. The sequence continues at coordinate 542,477 of NZ_CP106753.1, forward strand.
ATGGTCGATACCGGCCGGGAGGACGGCATCAAGGATCCCAAGGTGCTGGCGGCCATGCATGCGCTTCAGCTCGAAGCGGCCAAGCGTCCCCATGTCGGCAAGACGCTGTCGATCTATGACTTCCTGCAGCGCATGCATGAAGCCGCCTCGGGGGAGAGCAGGACGGCTGGCCCATTGCCCGCCGATCGCAATCTGATCGCGCAATACCTGTTCCTCTACGCGATGTCGGGCGATCCCGAGGACTTCTCCGCCCACGTCGACTATGGCTATCAGCGGGCGAAGATCGCCGTCATGCTGCGCACCAACAGCAACGCGGAAATCGACCAGCTGGTCCGCGACCTGAAGCGCGAGGCCGGCAGGCTGTTCCCCCGCGGGGTCAGCGTCTCGTTCGGTGGCGAGGTGGCACAGACGCTCGCGGTCACCGACGTGATGGTGCACAGCAAGCTCCTCAATATCGTGCAGATCCTGGCGGTGATCTTCGCGGTCTCGGCCATCGCGTTCAGGTCCTTGGTTGCCGGCGCACTGGTGCTGGCGCCGCTGCTGGTGGTGCTGGCGCTGGTATTCGGGGCGATGGGCTACTTCGGGGTGCCGCTCAACATCCCGAACTCGCTGATCTCCGCCATGGCCGTCGGCATCGGTGCCGACTACGCCATCTACCTGATCTACCGGATTTCCGAGTTTGTCTCCCAAGGGCAATCACTCAACGCCGCCGTGAATCAAGCGATCAAGACTGCCGGCAAAGCCTGCCTCTTCGTGGCCACGGCCGTTGCCGGCGGGTATGCCGTGCTCCTGTTCTCATACGACTACAAGGTCCATATGTGGCTCTCCTCCTTCATCGTGTTGGCGATGCTGGCCAGCGTCCTCACCGCCCTGACGCTCATCCCCAGCGCGATCCTGATCTTCAAGCCGCGCTTTGTGCTTGCGCGCCGCTCCGGCGACCGGGGCGCGATCCTGCTGATCATCCTGGCCACCATCGGTTTCCTGACCTACTCGCAGATCGCCTGGTCCGCTCCCGATGCCGCACAGATCATGGAGCGCAGCGCAGCGGCGACACGATTCAGCACGTCAAATTCGTCGGCGGAGTTCGTGCTGGAGAGCAAGGATGGTGGCAAGCGGACCCGCAAAGCCAGCATGACCTCCAAGCTGCAGGACAACGGCACGGACACGATGCGGCTGGTCCGGTTCGAGGCGCCCGCCGACATCAAGGGGACCGCCACGTTGTTGATCGAGAAGCGCGCCGCGGATGACGACATGTGGGTCTACCTGCCGGCGATGAAGCGGGTGCGCCGCCTGGTGGCCTCCAACAAGAAGGACAGCTTCATCGGGACCGATTTCAGCTACGGCGACGTGATGGGGCACAAGGTCGGCGACTGGAAGCACACCCTGCTGTCCGAGCAGACCAAGGATGGCATTGCCTACTTCGTCATCGAATCCATTCCTGCCAGCGATGCCACGCGGGCCGATTCCGGGTATGGCAAGCGTGTCTCCTGGGTGCGCAAGGACAACTGGGTGGCCGCACTCGTAGAAACCCAGGACACCGGTGGCCAGCCCTACAAGCGCTTCGTGTTCTCGGATATCCAGAAAGTGGATGCCGCGAACAACAAGTGGCAGCCGATGAAAGCAGTGGGATCCAATCTGCAGAGCGGACATACCACCACCATCACCTTCGCCAGCTTCAAGGTGGGCGAGCCGGTCGCAGAGACGACCTTCTCGGCCAACAACCTCGCCACGCACTAGCCGATGCGGCCGCTCGATCGAAGCTGGCTGACGCCGTTCTGCGCCGGCGTGTGGTTGTGGGGTTCGACCATGGCACATGCACAGCCCATCGGCATCAGCGGGGAAGTCGCCGCGGGGGTCTGGTCCTCCAGCAGAATGCTGGATGACCGCACCGGGGTGGGTGTGCTGCGCGGGGATGTCCAGCTGGATTGGCAGGCGATGGAATCGCTCCAGCTGCATGCCGATCTCTGGGCGCGTTCCGCACCGGAAAGACTGGACCACAAGCGCGAAGACGCGGGCATCACCGAGCTGTACCTGCGCCTTGGCCAAGCGCCATGCGCGCCCGCATTGGGCAAGCGGCTGGTGCTGTGGGGCAGGACCGACGCGATCAATCCCACCGATCAGGTTGCGCCACGCAACTTCCGCCGCCTGACGCCGGACGATGACGAGCAGCGGTCCGGCCAATGGGGTCTCCACCTCGATTGTCAGGCGGGCCCGGGGAAACTGCAGCTGCACTGGATGAGCCAGCGTGAATTCAATCAGGTGCCGCTACGTGAGCAGCCCGGCGTCGTGGTGCTGGATGCGCAGCCGGCGCCGACCACCAGCTTCGCGGCCAAGTATGACGTCCTTGGAGAAGCGGCGGACTGGTCCATCGGCTTTGTCCGCGGCGCTGACCTCCATCCCACGCTGGCGGTGGATGCGCTGACCCCGCAGGGATTGGCCCTGGCGCAAAAGGCCACCCGCTTTCGGATGCTCGGTGCAGACGTGGCGTTCGTGCGTGGTGAAATCGCCTACCGTGCCGAATTCGCCTGGGTCACCTACGATCAGGACGGCGCGCCGCTGACCGCCCGGCGTCGGCCGTATGTCTCGGGCGTGGCCGGCGGGGAATGGGCCTTGGGCGATCGCGAGACCCTGGGCCTGCAGCTGTTCTGGAAACACCTGCATGGCGACCTGCCCGCCAGCCCGGATCCCATCCAGCAATCACTGCAGGTGGCGCAAGGCCTGATCAGCAATGAGCTGGATGACGATCAGTACGGCGTCACGGCGCGATACGCCAGGTCATTCCTCGACTCCAGGGCGGACCTGGACCTGTTCGCCGTCTGGTCGCAGCCCAGCGAGGACTGGATGCTGCGCGGGCGCCTCAGCTACGCCTATTCGGATCACATCCGCCTGCGAACCGGCTTTGACGTGTTCCGTGGCCTTCGCCAGTCCTATCTCGGCAATCTTCGGCAGAACGCGCTGCTTTATTTCGAGACGTCCTACATCTGGTGATGCCTACCTCGGTTAACTAGGCTGGCGGTCTACTCTCTCGGCGTGAATCGCTGTGTTGTTAATCAGGTTGGGCGCTATTCCAGCAGTGTTGCAGGTCTAACGTTTCGCTCAAGCGGGCCGCCCAAAGCTGCGCTTTGGGTTCCCTCCGCTGCTTCGCAGCTCCAGCTGCACGTTACCTCCAACGTTGAGGGCTGCATTGCAACTCTAAGGTGACATCAATCAGCTGGATATGGACTTCTGCTTTGGCCGAAAAGCGGACGTCCAGTTCTCAATGGGCGGTTGTCCAAGACAATTGCAAGATTGAACCCCCAGTCCTATCCAGCCTTTCAAGCACCAGGCAAGTGCTACTACTCGATCCGCATGGAGAATCAGGTGTGACCAGATTTTTTGCTTATCGCTAGCAAACAAAAGCATGAAAGCCCCCCAATCGCGCCGGTCAACATCGCCGCATTGCTTCCAAAGCGATCCAAGGCATACCCCATCAATGGCGGCGCAAAAGCTTGGCCAATCCGCGCAGGTGCCATGATCCAGCCCAGCCGAGCACCGTAGCCCTCCGAGCCAAAGAGCGCGAGCGGGACTGTGCCCTTGGCAATGGTCATCACCCCGTTGCCCATGCCATGCAGGATTGTGAAGAGAAAGACCGCGGGCGAGCCAAGGCTCAGCAACAGCAGCACGCCGATCGGGTGGGCTGCAGCTGCAAACCGAGCGGATATCAGGGCGTGGTAGCGCTGTAGCCAACCGAATTCGGCAACGCGGCCAAGGACCTGGAATGGCCCTACCAACGACGCCGCAGCCAAGGCAATCCCGACACTTGCTCCCGAGAGCTGCAATAGCCTCGGCAGGTGAGCCGCCATGGCCGTAGCGATGAACCAGGCGAATCCAAAGGCAATGGCGACGAGGACCATGTCCTTGAACGAACCTTGTGCCGGCGGATTGCTCCCCTGCTCTGGGCTCTGCAGCGAACTGGCTGAAGTGCTGATTTTCGGGAGGGAGAGATTCAGCGGCAGCCCAATCACGAGATGAATTGCAGCCCAAGCGAAGCATGCAATCCGCCAGTCGAATTGGTGTGTGAGCAGGGTGGTCAGGGGCCAGCCCACCGTGCTGGCAAAACCCGCGATCAGGGTGATGCCGGTGATGGCCTTTCTGGCGCCGGAGCCATACATGAACACCAGCGTGGAAAATGCAGCCTCGTAGAGGCCCAGCCCCATTGCTGCGCCCAGCACAATCCATGCGGCGATCAGCGACAGCATTCCTTGGCTCAAGCCCAGCAGGGTGAGGCCCACCGCAAGCAATATGCTGGAACACACCAGGACAGAGCGGCCGCCGGTTCGATCAATCCAGTGGCCAACCTTGGGACCCATCAAGCCGGACAGCAGAAGTGCTCCGGAGAAGGCCAGGAAAATCTGGGCGCTTGATAGGCCGAGCTCAGCCCCCTGTGCTTCTGCCAATACGGCAGGCAGGTAATACGTGGATGCCCAAGCCAACGTTTGCGCGCTGCCGAGCGTTGCGATCACTCGAGTCGTATTGGGGGACTGTACCTGGGGAGCGTTGAGCATAGGGCAGAGGTATTTGGATGTGGATGAGGGGCCTTCAGGCACCTGTTTCAACAGCAAGCGTCGAGTCGGCGGCCCACTCGCTGAAGCCCTGATAGTAGACGCCGACCTGTTCGAATCCCGCTGCCGCAGCGACGAGGCCGGCGAACGAGCCGCGGCCGCCGGAGCCGCAGTGCGTGGTGATCTGCTGGCCGGGATCAAACCCTGCCGCGCAAAGGATCGCCCGCAGCGCTTGCGGTGGCTTGATGAGGCCGGTGTCATCGAAGCATTGCCGATGATCGATGTTGATGCCGCCTGGGATATGTCCGCCCCTGGCGTAGCTGTCCGCCTTGCTGCCCTCGAATTCGGCCGGCGTACGTGCATCCCAGATCCGGGCGGTGCGTGCTGCCACTTGCTGGGCAAGCACGGCCTTTTCGACCAGCCGCGCGCTGACCGGCGCGGTGATGCCGATCGCCTCCTCGTGGCTGCCGAAGGTCCCGAGCAGGGCCGGTGCGCCCCCATTCACGACGAATGCCGTCACCCCGGACAGCTGCAGGATGAACCACGCCCTCGCGGCTTCGGTCATCGAGCCATCGTCGTACACAACCACGGGTGCCGGGCCATGGAGACCGAGCCTGGTCAGTTCCGCCGCCCACGAAGCGGTTTGATCCAGGCCGGTGGCCGGGTTCCTTGCCCGCTCCCGCCATGCACGCGGTTCCAGGTGGATCGCGCCAGGCATCTGCCCCGCCTCGTACTGCAACCGGGCCCGGACATCGAGGAATCGGGCCTGCGAAAGTGCGTGGGCCTGAGCGGCTGAAACAAGCGGGGACGACATGGCATCTTCCTTTTGTGGGGCTGTACCGGGGACAGCCCGGCGTGCGTCTATACGTTCTGTTCGTACCAACCCTTGCTGGCGTTGACTACTTTGACCACTAGCAGCATCACCGGCACCTCGATCAGCACGCCGACCACGGTGGCCAGCGCCGCGCCCGATTCGAAGCCGAACAGTGCAATCGCCGCGGCGACCGCCAGCTCGAAGAAGTTCGAGGCACCGATCAGCGCGGAAGGGCAGGCCACGCTGTGTTTTTCGCCCACCTGCCGGTTCAGCCAGTACGCCAGCGCCGAATTGAGGAGCACCTGGATCAGGATCGGCACCGCCAGCAGCAGGATCACCAGTGGCTGGCGCAGGATGGCCTCGCCCTGGAACGCGAACAGCAGCACCAGCGTGAGCAGCAGTGCGGTGATGGACCAGGGGCCGATGGCGGCGAGCGCGGCATCGAACGCAGCTTGGCCGCGTGTCAGCAGCACCCGGCGCAGCAGCTGCGCCAGGATGACCGGGATCACGATATACAGCAGTACCGAGGTGAGCAGCGTATCCCACGGTACGGTGATGCTGGAGACCCCGAGCAGGAAGGCCACCAGCGGTGCGAAGGCGAACACCATGATCAGGTCGTTCAGCGCCACCTGCGACAGCGTGAAATACGGATCCCCGCCGGTAAGCCGGCTCCAGACAAAGACCATCGCGGTGCACGGCGCGGCCGCCAGCAGGATCAGGCCGGCGACATAGCTGTCGATCTGGGCCGCGGGCAGCCATGGCGCGAACAGCCCACGGATGAACAGCCACGCCAGCAATGCCATCGAGAACGGCTTCACCAGCCAGTTCACCGCCAAGGTCACCGCAATGCCACGCGAATGGGCCTTCACCTGATGCAGGGCGCCGAAGTCGATCCGCAGCAGCATCGGGATGATCATCACCCAGATCAGCAGCCCGACCGGCAGATTGACCTGGGCCACCTCCAAGGCGCCCAGCGTCTGGAACGCGTGTGGGAACCACTGTCCCAGCAGCACCCCGATGACGATGCAGATCGCCACCCAGGCACTGAGGTAGCGCTCGAACACCCCCATCCCGCTGGCCGATGCTGTGGGTTCACATCCGGTCGACATGGCTACGACTCCAGTTTCGCTGCAGGCAGGCGCCGATGGCTATTCCACCGCGGTTTCGCCGATCTCGCGGACCAGTTGCTTGAGCGCATCGCCCTGCAGCCGCTCCGCTGGGGCCTGGACCAACAACTCGGTGCGCTTGCGGATCTGCTGGAAGATCTTCTCGAACGAGGCGCGCACGGCCTCATCCGTTTCACCGTGCGGATCCTCATAGCCCCAGTGCGCGGTGGTCGGATGGCCAGGCCATACCGGGCACACCTCGTTCTTGGCGTTGCCGCAGACGGTGACCACGATGTCCATGTGTGGTGCCTCAGCACCTTCGAACACATCCCAGGACTTCGAGTGCAGCGTACTGGTGTCGTAGCCGATGCCACCCAACAGCGCGATCGCATGCGGGTTGACGCGGCCGCTGGGGTGGCTGCCGGCGCTGAACGCCCTGAAGCGGCCGGCACCCAGCACATTGAGCCAGCCTTCGGACATCACGCTGCGCGCGGAATTGGCGGTACACAGGAACAGCACATTGAGAACAGGATTGCTCATGGGGTCTCTCGGGGTTAGCAGCAGCCGCTACCGGGGGCGCAGCTGTTTTTCGGGGTGATAGTTTGCAGCGTGGGCTGCGACGGCGCGCAGCAGGCACGCTCGCTCTCCTGCCTCGCGCGGTTGAAGGTGGGGATGGCCGCCAGCGTGCGGTAGCTCTCCCAGGCGATGCCCGAGGGGTCGGTCACCCAGTGCTTGTCCGATTCGGCATAGCAACAGGCTGTCCCTGTTTCGCTCACCACACCGAGGTCGGCGGCTTGGAGCTGCGCCTGCAGAGCGGCAAGCTCGTCATCGCTGTCCACCTGGAAGCCCAGATGATCGACCCCGGCGGGGGTACCGCGCTGCGAGATGGCGAAGTTGATGCGTGGGTCCTCCAGCATCCACTTGGCGTAGTCCGGCTTCTGCACCGTGGGCTGGGCGTTGAACATGGCGGAGTAGAACCGGATGCTGTCGTCGAGCTGGTCGACCGACACATGGACATGGAAACGCTTCATGACAGGGCTCCAGGTTTCAATTGCAGTTGCCGGCACAACTGGCACGGTCATCGGCTACGTCGCAGGCGGTGCCGGCGCAGCAGTTTTCGGTGAGAAAGCCCAGCAGCTCGTTCATCGCGGCATAGTTGGCCGAGTAGAAGATGAAGCGGCTTTCCTGCCGGGACGACACCAGCTGGGCGCGGGCCAGCTCCTTCAGATGGAAGGACAGCGTGGCGGGGGCGACGCCCAGCGCCTCGCCGATGCGCCCGACGGCCATTCCTTGCGGGCCGGCAGTGATCAGCAGGCGGAAGATCGAGAGGCGCGTGTCCTGGGCCAGCGCGGCCAGGCGTGCGACAGCGGCTTTGCTTTCCATGTTTCCATTATTATGGAAATGAAAAACGCCGGTCAAGGGGGCGGCACTGTGCCTGGCCGGCATGGCTGGTCGCCAAGGGATCGAACGCGTCAGGATGAAGCGAGGCCGTGGCCGGTACGGGTGGCTGTGCATTCGGTATGGATGCGCCGATGCGGATGACTGCCACCTGGCCGGCCGCTGCCGGCAAAACCCGGCTGGCCGCTCGCGCACACCGGGCGTACCAGCGGGACTGCCAGCCTAGGCAGTCCGGTTCAGCGCCGTCCAGGGGGTTGCGCGCTGCCCGCGGCACCGCTGCGCCGGGTGTTGTCAGCGGTTCGGGCCTGCTTGTCTCGGGAAGGGCGCGCGCCGCGGATTGCGGCGCGCGTGCGTCAAGGCTGCTTGGGGTCGGTGACGAAGCCGATCTTGGTCATGCCGGCGCGCTGGGCCGCCGCCATGGTCTGCGCCACCGCCTCATAACGTACTTCGCGGTCGGCCGCGAGGTGCAGTTCGGGCTGCGGCGTCTTGTGCGCAGCCTCAGCCAGCTGGGATTGCAGCGTGGCCTCGTCCACCGGCTTGCCGTTCCAGAAGCGCTGGCCGGTGGCATCGATCGACAGCGAGATATGCTCGGGCTTGAGTTCCTGCGGCTGGTTGGCTGCGCGCGGCAGGTCAAGCTTCACCTGATGGCTGATCACCGGCACGGTGATGATGAAGATGATCAGCAGCACCAGCATCACGTCGACCAGCGGCGTCATGTTGATTTCGCTCATCACCTCGTCGTTGCTGTCATCCAGGCTGCCGAACGCCATCTCAGCGCCCCCCGACCACGTTCAGCGTCGGCGCCGGCGAGGCGGTGCCGACGCGGGCGCCGGTGATGAAGTAGGCATGCAGGTCGTGGGCGAAACGGTTGAGCTGGGCCAGCACCGATTTGTTGCCGCGCGACAGGGCGTTGTAGCCCAGCACCGCCGGGATGGCCACTGCCAGGCCGAACGCGGTCATGATCAGCGCTTCGCCCACCGGGCCTGCCACCTTGTCGATCGATGCCTGACCGGAAACGCCGATGCTGACGAGCGCGTGATAGATGCCCCATACGGTGCCGAACAGGCCGACGAAGGGAGCGGTCGAACCCACCGATGCCAGGATGGACAGCCCCGACTGCATCGCTTGGGCCGCATCGTCGATACCACGCCGCAGATTGCTGGTGACCCAGTCGCTCACATTGAGCGCGCCGTGCAGGTCCGATTTGTTGTGCGCATGGTGCGCCACCGCCTCGGCGCCTTCCTCGGCCAGGTTGCGGAACGGATTGTCCGCCTTGGTCTCGCCCAACACCGCCAGGCCCGCGGCGAAATCGCGCTGGTGCCAGAAATCATGGGTGGCGGCGCGGGCCTGGCGCTTCAGGCGCATCAGGCGCCAAGCCTTGAGCACGATCACGCACCACGAGGCCACCGACATGAGCAGCAGCAAAACCGCCACGCCGCGCGTGACCGCATCGCCCTGTGCCCACAGGGCGGCAATGCCGTAAGGGTTGTTTTCCATCGAACGACTACTCCTGGGGAACGCTTCGGAATGCATGGGCGGACCGGGGCCGCCGCAGAGACATGCATCATAACGCGAATAATTATCAACTTCAAAGAGCCGGCCGGCCTGTGCCATCCGCCCGCCTGCCGCGCAGGGCCGTGCCGCCCCCAGTGGTGCGTGGCCCATGCCGCAATGCGGGCAGGATGCTGCCGGACCCGGTCGGGCGAGGTGGTCCGGCCCGAACGGACAATGTCCCGCAACACAGGGGGTCGACATGTCCGATGACAAGCATCATCCGGGTATCGCCACCAGCGTGGGATGCCGCCCGGCAGGTACGGGCTGTCGGGCCGGCAGTTGCCGGCGTATCGCGGCCGACCAACTCGCCGCCCGGCACGGGCCATGCCGCGCTATGCTCTGTCCCCCGTCATCCGGCCGCATGCGATGGAGCTGCCATGGAACAACGTCTCACTGACCTTGAAATCAGGCTGGCCTTCCAGGACGACCTGCTCGACACCCTCAACCGCACCGTGGCACAGCAACAGCAGCAGCTGGATCTGCTGCAGGCGCAGCTGCGCGAGCTGTACCGGCAGCTGCAGTCGTTCGAGCCGGCCGCACCGCGCGCTCCGGCCGAGGAGATCCCGCCGCATTACTGAGCACACCGCCGCCATGGCGGCGTCGTGCACGGCATCGCAACACCACGGGGCGGAGGGCGCCGACAGCGGCAGCCCTGGCGCGACGGGTGGCAGTATGTGCTTGATTCCTACGCGCTTTTGCGCGGCCGGCTGATAGGTCGGATGACAGGGCAGCGCCACAATCGGCGCAATGTCCTATCAGGAGGAGCTGTCATGCGCCCTGCTCTGATGCTGCTTGCCCCGGTTTCACTGGCCGCCACCGGCGCCTTGCTGTTCACCCTCTCGGCCAATGCCGCATGGCGCGCGCCCGAGCCGCGACCGGCGGTGGTGGCGGTCCATGCACCGCAGGTGCTGCACCCGCGCGATGTGTTGGTTTCGGGGGTGCCTGCACCGATCGCTGATCCGGTCACGGTCATTGCCGCCAATCAGCGCATCGCGCTTGCGGCGCAGCCCGTTGCGGACATCGAGGCAACTTCCGATGAAACCGCGCCGGTGGTCGACGATGGCACGCTGGCCGTCGAGGGCACACCCGGCAGCGAAACGGGCGACACCCCCGAACAATCGCGCAGCCAACATACCGAAATGGCCGCCGTGCGTGTGTACCAGTGCGAGGACGAAGTGGTGGGCACGGTGTTCCAGGATCGGCCGTGCGGTCCTGCGGCCGATCGGGTCGACGCCGTTGCCGAGCCGCAGCGACAGCGTTCCTGATCGGGGGCGCTTACCGTGCCAGCCAGTCGCGGGCACCGATGCCGGCAAGCCGGCCGGTGGCGAAGCAGGCGGTCAACAGATAGCCCCCGGTGGGTGCTTCCCAATCGAGCATCTCGCCTGCGCAGAACACGCCGGGCAGCGCATGCAGCATCAGCCGGTTGTCCAATGCACTGAATGCGATGCCGCCGGCGCTGCTGATCGCCTCGTCGATCGGGCGAGGTGCCCGTAACCGCAGCGGCAGCGCTTTGATGCCGGCAGCCAGCGCGCCCATGTCCGAGAACACGGTCTTGGGCAGGCATTCGCGCAGCAGCGCTGCCTTCACCCCCGTCAATCCCAGCTTGCGCCGCAGATGGTTGGTCATTGAGTCGGCGCCGCGTGGTGCCGCCAGTTCGGCTGCCACCCGGGCCGCGTCGCGTCCGGGCAGCAGGTCCAGATGAAGCATGGCACTGCCGCGCGCGGCGATCTCGTCACGCAGTGCGGCGGAGCAGGCATAGATCAGGCTGCCTTCGACCCCATAACGGCTGATCACGAATTCCCCCTGCCGTTGCCAGACCTGGCCATTGCCATCGGTAAACCGCGCGCCTACCGCTTTGAGCGGGCAGCCGGCGAACCTGTCGGCAAACAGCGGTTGCCAGTCCACCTCGAAACCACAATTGCTGGGCTGCAGCGGCGTGGTCTCCACGCCGCGCGCGGCAAGCCAAGGCAGCCAGGCCCCGTCCGAACCCAGCTTCTTCCAGCTTGCGCCGCCCAGCGCCAGCACGGTGGCGTCGGCGTGCACGGCGATTTCGCCCGCCGGACCGGCAAAGCGCAGCGTGCCGTCATCGTTCCAGCCCAGCCAGCGATGGCGCACCTGCAGATTCAGTCCGGCATGCCGCAGTCGCTGCAGCCAGGCGCGCAGCAGCGGTGCCGCCTTCATGTCGCGCGGAAACACCCGGCCGGAACTGCCGACGAACGTTTCGATCCCCAATTGCGCGAGCCAGGCACGCAGCGCCGTGGGGTCGAAGGCATGGATCGCGGGTTCGAGCGCCGCGCGCCGTGTGCCGTAGCGAGCCAGGAACGGCGCCAGCGGCTCGGAATGGGTGATGTTCATGCCACCGATGCCGGCCAGCAGGAACTTGCGCCCGACCGAGGGCATCGCGTCGTACAGCGTCACCGCCACGCCTGCCTGCAACAGGACTTCGGCTGCCATCAGACCGGCGGGGCCGCCACCGATGACGATGGCGCTGGGGGAAGGGGCCGCAGGCGGCATGCGTGGACTCCGGCTGGATCAGGTGGATGGGTGTCAGCGGTATGGCCCACAGCCGGGCTGGTGTGGCCGGTGGCACTGGCTCAGGGCGAGGCTGCTGTGGACAGCATCGGCCAGGCGCACAGCTGCCGTTGCGGCCAGCGGACGCAGAGTGCGGGATTTGCCGCCGGCGTGCAGCGGTGCCCGTGTACCGCTCATGCGCTGCGGCTGGCGCTGAAGCGCTCGCGCAGCGTTGTCAGCCCCAGCGCATCGAGCAGCGCATCGCGGCGCTCGGCCGGCCGTGCACGTGGCAGGTCCTGGTATTCGGCGATGATCAGTTCGTTTTTCATCGAGTGTTCCCAGCCCACCAGCTCGGTCACCGTCACCTGGTAGCCCTGTGCCTCCAGTTCCAGGCAGCGCAGCACATTGGTGATCTGGCTGCCGAATTCGCGGGTGTGGATGGGATGGCGCCACAACTCGGCCAGCGGTGCCTTCAATGCCTGCGCCTTGTGCTGCTTCAGCGTGGTGGCCACCTCGGCCTGGCAGCACGGCACCAGCACGATATGGCGGGCCTGCTTTTGCAGCGCGAAGTGGATGGCATCGTCGGTGGCGGTGTTGCAGGCATGCAGTGCGGTGACGACGTCCACCCGTTCCGGCAGTCGCGGCGAGGTGATCGATTCGGCGACCGACAGATTGTAAAAGCGCATTCCGGCGGCGAAACCGAGCTTCTGCGCCAGCGCCATCGACGACTGCACCAGCTCGTCGCGGGTTTCGATGCCGTAGATGCGCCCCTGCGGCGCGCGTCCCTTGAAGAACAGGTCGTACAGGATGAAGCCCAGGTAGCTCTTGCCGGCGCCATGATCGACCAGCGTCAGCTCGGGCTGGTCCTGCACGCACGCCTGCAACAGCGGTTCGATGAAATTGAACAGGTGATACACCTGCTTGAGCTTGCGACGGCTGTCCTGGTTGAGCTTGCCGTCGCGCGTGAGGATGTGCAGCGCCTTGAGCAGCGCCACCGACTGCTCCGGGCGGATGTCGTACTTCTCGGTCATGAGCGCAGGGTTCCTGGGTCTGAGCCGTGCGGGGCGCCGGCAGGGCGTCGCACAGGCCGGCGCCATTGTACCGCGCCGCGTGGCGGTGCCGATCCGGCCACCTCCGTCACAATATGTTGCAAAGTTACATGAAATGGATATTTGAAATTGAAACAAAACTACAGTAGATTACGTAGTAATACTACACAACACCCAGGAGCTACATCATGACCTCGTTACTTGCCTCCCTGCTTGCCCTGTCGCGTGGCAATGCCGACCGCATCACTGTCAACGACCGTGTCAACCGCGTGGCCGGCCTTGCCGGCGGCGAGCGTGTCGACGGCCGCGTGCTCAAGATCATCGGCCAGCGCGCCCGTGTGTGCTGGCCGCAAGGCCAGAAGACCGAGGAAGACCTCGGCAACCTGGTGCTGATCGTCGAGTGACACGCAGCCCCGGCCGCGCCGGTAGTGGCAACGTATGCTGAATCCTGGCTGACGTTGCATGTTGATCTGCAGGCTCCTCTGGTATGATGCCGCGCTTTGTCTTTCAGTCACACGCGATACGACAACAGGGGAAATCGCCATGAAGATCCGCCACGCCATCCTTGCCGCCGGCACGCTGCTGTCCGCCCAGGCCCATGCCTTCGACCTCGGTGGCATGCTCAAGGCCGGCACGCAGGCCGTGCAGGCCGCCACCTTGTCCGATGCCGATGTGAAGAGCCTGACCGATCAGGCGTGCAAGCAAAGCGATTCGCAGGCACAGATCGCGCCGGCCAAGGACAAGTACGCCAAGCGCATGGACAGGATCGCCAAGGCCATGGGCAGCGAGATCAACGGCCAGAAGGTCAACTACAAGGTCTACCTGACGCAGGAAGTGAACGCCTGGGCGATGGCCAACGGCTGCATCCGTGTCCACAGCGGCCTGATGGACCTGATGAACGACGACGAGGTGATCGGCGTGATCGGCCACGAGCTGGGCCACGTGGCGCTGGGCCACACCAGGAAGGCGATGCAGACCGCCTACGCCGTCTCGGCCGCCCGCTCGGCCACCAGCGCCAGCAATGGCAACGCCGCGGTGCTGGCGTCGTCTGAGCTGGGCGACTTCACCGAAAGCCTGATCAATGCGCAGTTCTCGCAATCGCAGGAAAAGGACGCCGACAACTTCTCGTTCGATCTGCTCACCGAGAAGAAGCTCAAGCGCGAAGCCCTGGTCACCGCGTTCCAGAAGCTCGAACAACTGGGCGGCGGCGAGCACGGCATGCTCAGCTCGCACCCGGCCTCGGCCGATCGCGCGAGGAACATCGAAAACCGCCTGGCGGCCGAGAAGAAGTAAGGCGGCAACGGCGTTTCGGTGCGACAAGAAGCCAAGCGGGTGCCCGGCTTTTGGTTGTGGGCGGTGGGCCGAAGGCGCGCGCCCGAACGGGCACCTGCTGCGCTTGCCAAAGCCCGCCAGTCGGCGCCGTCGTCGCGATGGTCCGGCTGACTTGCGGCAAATCGCGTCTTGCAACGTCTGCGCCGAGCCGGTTCGGTGCGGCACCGCCGCTCCGCCGCGGGTCACAGCCGCGTTGTGATGCGAATCCGTGCCGTAATCGACGCCGATGCAGGGCGGCAACCCGACCCATCCGGAACCGCGCACCTGCGTTGGAGCGGCAGTCACGGCGCGGCCTCGAACCTGGCCCGGGCTGCCGCTGCCGGTCGGCGTGCAGCATTGATGCAAACCACCATGGCCGGTGGCGCGTGCGCGGCTAAATTGAAAGCATCGCCGTGTTGCCCGCCCCCGCCATGCATCCTGATCCCGACGCCGGCATGCCCCTCGCCCAAGCCAGCCCCACGCCCGCGCTGGTGGCGCGGGTGATCCTGGATGGTTTCGATCATCACTATCTGTTGTTCCGTGCCTGCAGCCAGGTGGCACAAGCGCATTTCGAGGCCGGCGACGCGGCGGCGCAGCGCGAGGCGGTGCGCGACCGGATCGCCTTCTACGATGCGCGGGTGGACGAGACCATCGCGCGGCTGACCGAGGAATTGAATGCGCACCGGCTGCCGGATGCGGCCTGGGCGCGGGCCAAGGCGGCCTATATCGGCCTGTTGCTCAACCACAAGCGCCCGGAGCTGGCGGAAACCTTCTTCAACTCGGTGTGCTGCCGCATCCTGCACCGCGCCTATTTCCACAACGATTTCATCTTTTACCGGCCCGCGGTCTCGACCGAATACCTGGAGACCGACGAGCGTCCCACCTACCGCAGCTACTACCCGCAGCCGGGCAACCTGCGCGCGACCGTGGCGCGCATCCTGACCGATTTCGGCTGGACGCTGCCGTTCGTGGATCTGGCGCGCGATGTGAAGCGGGTGCTGCGCGCGCTGCGCGAGCACCTCGGGCGCTGGCCGCGCTTGGCGTTCAACGCCCATATCCAGGTGCTGACCTCGCCGTTCCATCGCGGCAAGGCGGCCTACCTGATCGGACGCGCGGTCAACGGCGATCTGGAGATCCCGTTCGCGCTGGCGCTGCATCGCAACGCCGGGGGCCGGCTGTTCATCGACGCCGCGCTGTTCGAGCGCCAGCACATCCGGCACCTGTTCTCGATGTCGCGCGCCTATTTCCTGGTCGACATGGAAGTGCCCTCCGCCTACGTGCGCTTCCTGCAAAAGCTGCTGCCGCAGGTCTCGCGTGCCGAGCTGTACACGATGCTGGGGCTGGGCAAGCAGGGCAAGACCATGTTCTACCGCGAGCTGTTCCACCACCTGCGCCACAGCAGCGACCGCTTCGTGTTCGCACCGGGGATCAAGGGCATGGTGATGGTGGTGTTCACGCTGCCGTCGTTTCCGTTCGTGTTCAAGGTGATCAAGGATGTGATCCCGCCGCCCAAGGAGGTCGACCGCCAGACCGTGTGCGCCAAGTACCTCCTGGTCAAGCAGCATGACCGGGTCGGGCGCATGGCCGATTCGCTGGAGTTCTCGGACGTGGCACTGCCGCGCCGGCGCTTCGATCCGGCCGTGATCGAGGAGCTGCGCACGCTGGCGCCGTCGATGGTGGAGGAGGACGGCGACAGCGTGGTGATCCGGCATCTGTACATCGAGCGGCGCATGATGCCGCTCAACCTGCTGCTCGATAGCGGTGTGCCCGAGGTGGTGGACAGCGTGGTGCGCGACTATGGCAACGCGCTGCGCGAGCTGGCGATCGCCAACATCTTTCCGGGTGACATGCTGTTCAAGAACTTCGGCATCACCCGGGCCGGGCGGGTGGTGTTCTACGACTACGACGAGATCGAGTACATGACCGACTGCGATTTCCGGCGTATCCCGCCGCCGCTGGCGCCCGAATACGAGCTGTCGGGCGAGCCGTGGTTCGCCGGGCACAGGAACGAGGTCTATCCCGAGGAGTTCGGCACCTTCCTGCTGACCCGGCCGCAGATCCGCGAGGCGTTCATGAAATACCACGCCGACCTCCTGCAGCCCGAGTTCTGGCAACGCACCAAGGCACGTATCGAGGCCGGCATCGTCGAGGATTTCTTTCCCTATCCGGCGTCGCTGCGCTTCGCGCAATAGCCGGCCGGGATCGAACCCGGCTTGCGTCGGCACAGGAGCACGCACCGTCGCGGTGTCGCCGTGGCCGTCATCCCGCTACCCTGCGCATATCGGGACGACGGGAAAGCAATATGTGGCAGGAGATCGCCGCGGCCGTCTCGGCCGCGCTCGGGCAGTCGCTGATGTTGGCAGCGCCGCGTGCCGTCGGTGGCGGCAGCATCAACCGGGCCTGCCGGGTGGACAGCGCGGCCGGGCCGTTCTTCGTCAAGCTCAACAGCGCCGACCGGACGGCGATGTTCGAGGCCGAGGCAGCGGGCCTTGCCACCCTCGCGCCCTATCTGCGGGTGCCACGTCCGATCGCGCAGGGCGTGGCCGGCGGGCAGGCGTTCCTGGTGCTCGAATGGCTGCCGCTGGTGCCTGGCGGCGACGAGGCAGCGTTGGGCGAGGCGCTGGCGCGGCTGCATCGCGCAGCGCATGCGCAATTCGGCTGGCTGCGCGACAACACCATCGGCAGCACGCCACAGCACAACGATTGGTCGTCGGACTGGGTGGCGTTCTGGCGCGAGCGGCGCCTGGGCGTGCAGCTGCAACTGGCCGCGCGGCGCGGGCGGCGCTTTCGCGAGGCCGAGGCGCTGCTGGCGGCGCTGCCGGCATTTTTCACCAGCCATCAGCCCGTACCATCGCTCTTGCACGGGGATTTGTGGTCGGGTAACGTCGGCTTCCTCGCTGCCGATGCGCCGGTGCTGTTCGATCCGGCCTGCTACTACGGCGACCGCGAGGTGGACCTGGCGATGACCGAGCTTTTCGGCGGCTTCGGCCACCGCTTCTATGACGCCTACCGTGCGGCCTGGCCCCTGGATGCCGGCTACCCGGTGCGGCGCGACCTGTACAACCTCTATCACGTGCTCAATCACTTCAACCTCTTCGGCGGCGGTTATGCCGACGAGGCCGGGCGCCTGATGCGGCGCCTCCTGAGTGCTGTGTGAGTGAATGAAGGAGCGTGATGCAGGCCATCCTGCATGAGATGACGACCGCGGCGGACGCCGAACTGATCGGGTTGCTGGCCGCGCTGATCCGCCAGCTGCGCCCGGCGCGCGCGCGCGACGGGCGTGCCGCGATCAACGGCGTGCAGGCGCTGTGCTACCTGCTGGAGCTGCACCCGGAATACCGCCAGGCGCTGCGCCGCGCCTTGCTGCACCTGATCTCCAGCTGCCGGCAGGTGCCGCTCTATACCGAGACCGGCATCCTGTCCAACGAGACATTCTTTGCCACGCTGCGCCGCCGTATCGGTGAGCGGCTGCTGCCGCCGGTGCCCGACCCGCAGTCGCTCAAGGACCGCTTCGGCGAGATCTTCAGCGCGCCGGACGACCACGAATGGCTGGCGGCGGTACCGCGTGAACACTGGTACGAACTGGGCCGCGCGCTGCACTTCGACGAAGAGCGCGACCGGGACAGCATCGCCCGCACCCGGCTGCAGATGCTGGAGGCGATCCAGATCCTGTCGTGCCGCCTTGCTGCGATCGGCCTGGAGCCGGAGATCGTGCGCAACTGCCCGGAGGTGCAGCGCTTCGAATCGCCGTTCGTGCACCAGAACATCGAAACCCTGGCGTACATCGAGCGCTATCGCGCGGCGATGATCGACGCCACCTTGCCCAAGGACGACGATGCGCAGATCCTGGTGCTGCTGGACCAGTGCGAGGCGCAGATCGCCAAGGTACGCAGGAGCGCGGCGCGCCAGGGGGTGTCGGTCAGCCTCACCTATCTGCTGATCCGCATCCGCCAGCATATCGAGCGCATCAAGCTGCTGCTCGACCTGATCGACCCGGACGGTGACCGTGAAGCGCACGCCGAGCGCCTGCTGACGGTGATGATCGAGCTGGTACGTGCCGAGAACCGAAAACACCGCATCCGTGACGTGTTCTCGGAGAACACCGAACTGCTGGCGCTGCAGGTGACCGACCACGCCAGCCGCACCGGCGAGCACTACATTGCCGAAAGCCGGCGTGAATGGGTGGCGATGTTCAAGTCGGCCGCAGGCGCCGGCTTCATCGTCGGCTTCATGTCGCTGTTCAAGCTGCTGACCGGCAAGGCCCACCTGCCGTTGCTGCTCGAGGCGCTGGCATTCGGGCTCAACTACGCGCTCGGCTTCATGCTGATCCACATGCTGCATTTCACCATCGCCACCAAGCAGCCGGCGATGACGGCGGCCAAGATCGCCGCCTCGATCCACCAGCAGAGCGCCCAGGGCGGTAGGAGGCAGCTGGACCTGGACGAGCTGGCGCTGCTGATCGTGAAGGTGATCCGCACCCAGTTCATCGCCATCCTGGGCAACGTGCTTATCGTGATGCCGTTCGCACTGGGCATCGCACTGGCGTGGAAGACGCTGCTGGGCGTGCCGGTGGTGGATGCGGCCAAGGCGCAGCGCCTGTTGCACGATTTGTCACCGATCGCGAGCCTGGCGCTGTTCCATGCCGGCATTGCCGGCGTGTGCCTGTTCCTCGCCGGGTTGATCTCGGGCTACTACGACAACAAGTCCATCTACAACAAGATCCCCGACCGCGTCGCCGCGCTGCCCTGGCTCAACCGGCTCATCGGCGAGCGCCGCACCCGCCGGCTGGCCGGCTATATCGAGCACAACCTGGGGGCGCTGGCCGGCAACTTCTATTTCGGCATGATGCTGGGCACTATCGGTACCATCGGCGTGCTGGTGGGGCTGCCGGTCGATATCCGCCATATCACCTTCTCGTCGGCCTACCTGTCGTATGCGGCGGTGTCGTTCGATTTCCAGCTGGATCCCGGCGTGGTGCTGATCTCGCTGGCCGGCATCGCGCTGATCGGGCTGACCAATCTTGCCGTCAGCTTTGGATTGGCGCTGTGGGTGGCGTTGCGCTCGCGCAAGCTCAATTTCCGCGCCACGCGCCCGCTGCTGGGCAAGCTGGTCCGGCATTTCCTGACCCGGCCGGGCGATTTCCTGCTGCCGCCGCGCGCCGAGGCGCCGTTGCCCGAGCCCGTCGCGCCGGCCGAGGCACCGCCGGACAACCTGGAGACCGTGCGTGACTGGATACGACGACGTCGTCGATAAGCTGGCCCGCGCCGGCTGGGCGGTGCAGCCGGGTTTTCTGTCGACCGCTGAGACCGCGGCGCTGGCGGCCTGCGCCCAGGCCCGCGCGCCCCGCTTCCAGCGTGCCGGGGTGGGGCGGGCGGACGGCCACACCGTGGATGCCGCCATCCGTGGCGACAGCGTGCTGTGGCTGGACGAGGGCGACCCGGCGCTGCAGCCGGTGATGGCGCGGCTGGAGGCGCTGCGCCAGACGCTGAATCGTGAATTGTTCCTGGGCCTGGCGCACCTGGAGTGCCATTTCGCCACCTATCCGCCTGGAGCCCGCTATCAGCGCCACCTGGACCAGCACCGCGGCCAGGACACGCGGGCCATCACGCTGGTGTTGTACCTGAACCCGGACGACTGGCGGGCGGAACATGGCGGGCAGTTGCGGCTCTATACCGCAGATGAGCGGTTCGAGGACGTGCAGCCCACCGGTGGCACGCTGGTGCTGTTCCGCTCCGAACGGTTCGAACACGAGGTCCTGCCGGCGCTGCGCGAGCGGCGCTCGCTCACCGGCTGGTTCCGGCGCCGCGAGGCGGGGCTGTGAGATCGCCCACCGTGCCACGCCGACCGCCCATCCTAGAATGCGTGGTCCAGACAGAGAGAGCATCGCCATGAATATCCGTAATCTATTGACCGTGGCCGTCACCGGCACCGCCCTGCTGCTGGGGGGCTGCGCCACCAGCGATTCGGCCAACGTCTACAAGCGCAGCCAGATGCGGAATGCCGCCACGGTGCAGTCCGGCGTCGTCGAACAGGTGCGCGAAGTCAGGATGGAGGATTCGACCGGCATCGGCGCGGTCGCCGGCGGGGTGATCGGCGGCGTGGCCGCCGGACGCAACATCGGTGGCGGTTCCGGGCGCGTGGTCAGCGGTGTCATCGGCACCATCGTCGGCGGTCTGATCGGGAATCGGCTCGAAGAGCAGTTGACGAGCAAGGACGCGCTGGAAGTGACCGTGCTGTTGGACAACGGCCAGCGCCTGGTGGTGGTGCAGGAGGCCGATCAGCCGTTGGCGCCGGAACAGCGCGTCAACGTGCTGTCCGACGGCCAGAACACCCGGGTGGTGCCAAGCAACGATCCGCCCCCCGGTTCCCGGCCTTCGCGTGGCGCCAGCCCAGCAGCGCTGACGCTGTAATCCTTCCTCTGCGCCACCCGACACGGGCAGCTTCGGCTGCCCGTTTTGCTGACTGCTGCGGGTTTATATCCGTGGACGATTTGTTATTAGCTCGATAGTCTAAATTTTTATAAACGCTATAGGCATAATCCTCCTTTGTTGCCCAATCGACCCGTGATGATCATGAACCGACGCCTTCGCCTGCTGGCCGCCGTGCTGGCCCTGTCCAGTGCTTCCGCCCTTGCCGATGTGACGCTGCTCAACGTCTCGTACGACGTGATGCGCGACTTCTACAAGGATTACAACCCAGTCTTCGCCAAGCATTACGAGGCCAAGTTCAAGGACAAGGTCACCGTGCAGCAATCGCACGGCGGCTCCTCCAAGCAGGCGCGCTCGGTGATCGACGGCCTGGAGGCGGACGTGGTGACCATGAACCAGTCCACCGACATCGATGCCATCGTCGAGAAGGGCAGGCAGATCAGCCCGGGTTGGGACAAGGCGCTGCCCAATGGCGCGTCGCCATTCTCGTCGTTGCAGGTGCTGATCGTGCGCAAGGGCAATCCCAAAGGCATCCGCGACTGGAACGACCTTGCCAAGCCGGGGGTGCAGGTGGTGGTGCCCAACCCCAAGACCTCGGGCAACGGCCGTTACACCTACCTTGCGGCCTGGGGCTACGCGCTGCGCCAGCCGGGCGGCAATGACGCCAAGGCGCGCGCCTTCGTCGCCGGCCTGTTCAAGAATGTGCCGGTGCTCGATGCCGGCGGGCGCGCCGCCACCACCACCTTCATGCAGCGCCAGATCGGCGATGTGCTGGTCACCTTCGAAAACGAAGCCGAGATGATCGCGCGCGAATTCGGCCGCGGTGGCTTCGAAGTGGTCTACCCCTCGGTGTCGATCGATGCCGACCTGCCGGTGGCGGTGGTGGACAAGGTGGTCGACAAGAAGGGCACGCGCCGTGCAGCCGAGGAATACCTCAAGTACCTGTGGAGCCCGGAAGGGCAGACCATTGCCGCGCAGAACTACCTGCGTCCGCGCGACGCCACCGTGGCCGCCCGCTTCGCCAAGCAGTTCCCGGCGATCAAGCTCTTCACCGTCGATGCCTTCGGCGGCTGGCCCAAGGCGCAGAAGACCCACTTCGACGACGGCGGCCTGTATGACCAGATCTCCGCCGGCAACCTCAGGAAATAGCGGGCGCGCCTGCTGACACCGCAGATACGGGACCACGGCATGGCGCCGTGACGGCGCGGCGCTTTCCGGCTGGATCGCCGCCGTCCGCCACGGTCCATGGACCGGGCCGGCGGGCTCGCGCTGTCGCGGCGCACTTCCCAGGAAAACAACATGGCATTCAAGCAACACAGTGTGCTGCCGGGCTTCGGGCTGTCGCTCGGCTATACGCTGCTCTATCTGTCATTGATCGTGCTGTTGCCGCTGTCGGCGCTGATCGTGAAGACCACCGCGCTCGATGCGGCCGCGTTCTGGCAGGCGGTGACCGAGCCGCGTGTGCTGGCGAGCTACCGCGTCACCTTCGGTGCCTCGCTGATCGCGGCGCTGATCAATCTGGTGTTCGGCCTCCTGATCGCCTGGGTGCTGGTGCGCTACCCGTTCCCCGGCAAGCGCCTGGTCGACGCGCTGGTGGACCTGCCGTTCGCGCTGCCGACCGCGGTGGCCGGCATCGCGCTCGCCACGCTGTATGCGCCCAACGGCTGGATCGGCCAGTACCTGGTGCCCTTCGACATCAAGGTGGCGTTCACGCCGCTGGGCATCGTGTTCGCGCTCACCTTCATCACGCTGCCGTTCGTGGTGCGGACGGTGCAGCCGGTGCTGCAGGATCTGGAGAGCGAGCTGGAGGAGGCGGCGGCGAGCCTGGGGGCGACCCGGCTGCAGATCTTCACCAAGGTGATCCTGCCGACGCTGCTGCCGGCGTTGCTGACCGGGTTCGCGCTGGCATTCGCCCGCGCGGTGGGCGAATACGGGTCGGTGATCTTCATCGCCGGCAACATGCCGTTCGTATCGGAGATCACCCCGTTGATGATCATCTCGAAGCTGGAGCAGTACGACTACCTGGGTGCCACCGCGATTGCGGTGGTGATGCTGGCGGTGTCGTTCGTGCTGCTGCTGGTGATCAACGCCTTGCAGTGGTGGTCCGGCAGACGTCTGGGAGGAAGATAGGATGGCCGTCATCGCCAACGCAAGCCAGCGCTCCATCGTCGTCACCGAGTCGCGCCCGGTGCGCTACCTGCTGACCGGGATCGCGCTCACCTTCATCGCGCTGTTCCTGGTCGTGCCGCTGATCTCGGTGTTCGCCGAGGCGCTCAAGCAGGGCTGGGGGTTGTATCTGGCCGCGCTCACCGAGCCTGATGCGCTGTCGGCGATCAAGCTCACGTTGATCACCGCGCTGATCGCGGTGCCACTCAATCTGGTGTTCGGCGTGGCCGCCGCCTGGTCCATCGCCAAGTTCGAATTCCGCGGCAAGAGCTTCCTGATCACGCTGATCGATCTGCCGTTCTCGGTCTCGCCGGTGGTCGCCGGGCTGATCTACGTGCTGCTGTTCGGCGCGCAGGGCTGGTGGGGGCCGTGGTTGATGGAAAACGACATCAAGATCATCTTCGCCGTGCCCGGCATCGTGCTGGCCACCGTGTTCGTCACCTTCCCGTTCGTCGCGCGCGAGCTGATCCCGCTGATGCAGGCGCAAGGCACCGAGGAGGAGCAGGCGGCGCTGGTGCTGGGGGCCACCGGTTGGCAGACCTTCTGGCGCGTCACGCTGCCCAACATCAAATGGGGCCTGCTGTACGGCGTGATCCTGGCCAATGCCCGCGCCATGGGCGAATTCGGCGCGGTGTCGGTGGTGTCCGGCCATATCCGGGGCATGACCAACACCATCCCGCTGCATGTCGAGATTCTCTACAACGAATACAACTTCGTCGCCGCGTTTGCCTGCGCCTCGCTGCTGGCCTTGCTGGCGCTGGTGACACTGGCGGCCAAGAGCTACGTGGAATGGCGCAGCGCCAGGCTCGCCCGCGAGGACCAGCGCAACGCGCTGAGCGATGAATAAGGCGTCCGCCGCCGCGTACCGATACAGGACATCAGCATGAGCATCGAAATCAAAGCGATCAGCAAACGCTTCGGCCCGTTCCAGGCGCTGAACGACATCAACCTCGATATCCGGAGCGGCGAGCTGCTGGCGCTGCTCGGCCCCTCAGGTTGCGGCAAGACCACGCTGCTGCGGGTGATCGCCGGGCTGGAGACGCCGGACGAGGGCCAGATCCTGTTCCATGGCGAGGATGCGACCGACACCCATGTGCGCGAGCGGCAGGTTGGCTTCGTGTTCCAGCACTACGCGCTGTTCCGGCATATGACGGTGTTCGAGAACGTGGCCTTCGGCCTGCGGGTGCGACCCAAGAAGACCCGGCCTTCCGAAGCGGCGATCAAGCACAAGGTGCATGAGCTGCTGCAGCTGGTGCAGCTCGATTGGCTGGCCGACCGCTATCCGGCGCAGCTCTCCGGCGGACAGCGCCAGCGTATCGCGCTGGCACGCGCGCTGGCGGTCGAGCCGCGGGTGCTGCTGCTGGACGAGCCGTTCGGCGCACTCGACACCAAGGTGCGCAAGGAGCTGCGCCGCTGGCTGCGCCGGCTGCACGACGAAATGCATATCACCAGCGTGTTCGTCACCCACGACCAGGAAGAGGCGCTGGAGGTGGCCGATCGGGTGGTGGTGATGAACAAGGGCCGCATCGAGCAGTCCGGCACGCCCGAGCAGGTGTACGACGAGCCGGCCTCACCCTTCGTCTACCAGTTCCTCGGCGACGTGAACCTGTTCCATTCGCGGGTGCATGAGGGCTGGGCCGAAGTGGGCGGCACGCGCTTTGCCGCGCCGGATGCCTCGGACAAGGCGGTCATCTACGTGCGGCCGCATGAGATCGAACTGCAGCGCGAGGCGAGCGATGGCGCGCTCGCCGGCGTGATCAGCCATGTGCGCCTGCTGGGTGCCACCGTGCGGCTGGAAGTGAACGTGGCGCAGCGCGATGTGGTCGAGGTCGAGCTGACCCGCGAGCGCTACCAGCAGGGCGGCTGGGCCGCTGGGCAAGCCGTATGGCTCAGCCCGCGCGAGGCGCGCGTCTACGCCGGATGAGGCTGGCCCGCCGACGGCTTGCGCGGCCTGCTCGGCATGGGGTCAGACGGCGACCAGATGGTTGTCCCATTTGACCCCGGCCTGCATCGCCAGCGGGGTCAGCCGGCGCTGCACCGGGTCCAGTTCCGCGATCAGCCCGAGTTCGTTGGAGACATAGACACGTCCGCCGTCCACTGCCACCCCGGCCGGACGCTGCAACCCCACCTCCCCGGCAAAGGTGCCGTCGCTGTGCCATAGCAGGATCGTGTCGCCCTGCAGCGCGGTGGCGATAAAGAGATCACCCACCGCCGCCAGGCTCGCGGCATAGCCGCCCCAGCCGGGCAGGTGCTCGGCCAGCGTCAGCCGGCCTTGGCGCAGCAGCGCCAGCAACGGTGCGTCGCGCACGTCACGCCCGTCCGGCGATTCGGCCTGGATGGCGATGCCGAGCGTGCCGTCAGCCGTGCGTGCCAGGTGGCGCAGGCTCAGCGTGTGCTCGGGCAGCGTATGCAGTGCCTGCAGCGCGCCGGTGGCGGCGTTGAGCAGTGCCACCGACGGTGCCATGGTCGCCAGGTTGAGCTTGTCGCGCCCCGATTGCGGCAGCGTGAGAATGCCGCCGTTGGCGACGGCCAGTATCTGGCCGGGCACCAGCCAGTAGAGCTCGTGCGGGCCGATGCCGTGGCTGTCGAATTCGCCGCGCCGGGTCAGCGTGGCGGTGTCGTACAGCCCGATCACACCAGTGCCGCGCGCGATATCGTTCTCGCTGGTGTACAGGGTGGCGCCGTCCGGGCTGAGCAGCGCGTGGCCGTAGAAGTGCCGCCCCGGCGCGGGCGCGATGCACCGGATCTCGCGGCCTTCACGCCAGTTCACCCGCGCCAGCCAGAAGCCGGCACGGCGCGCCACCAGGATCAATTCGTCGGTGCCCGGGATGGGCAGCATGCCGTGCCCGCGCGTGGGCAGGCGCAGCGCCTGCCCGCCGCCCACCGCGCTGAAGAAAGGGCCGGACGCGTCGGCTGCCGCCGCGAGCAGCGTACGCTGCGGCAGCCCCGCGCGCAGCGGCAGCGGCAACGCCAGCAGCGCCATGCCGGCCAGGAAGCGGCGACGCGACAGCATGGTCAGCGCTGTATCCGGCGCAACGGTGTGCATGTCCGATGGACAGCCATGTTCAATCCCCGTCGCTGTCGTTGAAGCCGAGCACCACCTCCAGCGCGCCCGCCAGCTCACCGGCGAGCGCCGCCTTGAGCGCCACCAGCGCGTTGCGCACCGCGTCACGCTGCGCGGTACCCTGGCGCACCGGCTGCTCGGGCAGTGCGGCCAGCGCGGTGCGCGCCGCGTCATAACGGGCCTTGATCAATGTATTGACCTTCGCATGGCCCTGGCTGGCGACGAAGGCCGACAGCCCATCGGTGCCATCGGCGCCGAAGTAGGCGGTGGCAAAGCCGTCAAGCTGCGCCGCGAGGGCGGGCTTGGTCAGGCCGGAGCGCCAATCGGGCCACGCATCCGGCTCGGCCTCCTCCACCCGTGGCAGCCGGCGGATCGCGCCTTCGATTCCCGACAGCATCAGGCCGATGGTCTCGGCAAGCAGGTTCCTGCGAAAGAAGTCGGCCTCGCCCTGCAACTGCGTCAGATAGAGCGTCCAGCCGGCATCGAGCTGGCGGATGTCGAGCAGTGCACGCTCAGCCACGCCCTGCAGATAGGCGCAGCGGGCCGCTTGCCTGAGCCTGGCGAGCTGCGCCTTGGGCTGTGCGTCGCCATACAACAGGTATTCGGCGGCCGGCAGGCCGCGCACCGAAACATTGTGGGGGTCCACCGGCTCGCCGGCGGCGATGCGCTTTTCGATCTCCTGCGTCCGGGTGGGTCGGAAATCGAGCATGCGCCCACTGCGTTCGAGCACCATGGGTCCGCCGGTCGCGCCATCCATGGTGCGCCAGGCCAGCATCGCCTCGCGCCACGCATTGCGCGCCGCCTGCAGGCTGGCGTCGCCGGGCTTAGCGCACAACGCCTTGGCCGCAACCGCAAAACGCTCACCCGCTGCCGAGAGCGCCTGATGGCGCCCGACATACGCCGTATCGATCCAACGGGCGGCGAATGCCGCATCCGGCACCGGTGCCTCGGCATGCGCCAGTGCAGTGCCTGCAGCCAGCATCAGGGTCAACAACCGTCTTGTCATCACATGGTCCCTTGTCATTTATGGCCAACCAGCCGATCCCTGGCACTTCCAACGCAGCAGGCATGCAAGAACACGGGCGGCAGTGCAGCATTCACCGGTATCGGCCGCCGCGGCCCGGGCGCGTCCCGTCCCCGCTGTGGATCTCTGTGCACGCTCCGTTCCAGGCGCCGGGGTTGCCCATCCTCAAAGCGATTCCAGGAAGCGCACCAGGTTGGCGCGGTCCTGCCGGTTGAGCTTGAGCACGTACTGCTTGCTCGCCTCGGCTTCGCCGCCATGCCACAGCACCGCTTCCATCAGGTTGCGTGCGCGACCGTCGTGCAGGTAGTGGCTGTGGCCATTCACCGTCGGCACCAGGCCAAGGCCCCACAGCGGCGGCGTCTTCCATTGCCGGCCGTTGGCCTTGAAGTCGGGCCGGCCGTCCGCCAGGCCCTCGCCCATGTCGTGCAGCAGCAGGTCGGTATACGGCCAGATCTTCTGGTTGGACAGCGCCGGCAGCGTCGGATGGCGGCCGGTGGTATAGCTGGGCACATGGCAGCTGATGCAATTGGCGTCGGCGAACACCTGCTTGCCGCGCAGCACCGCGGGGTCCTTCGGGTTGCGGCGGCTGGGCACGGCGATCGCCTGGCTGTAGAGGACGACCTGATCCATCTTGCGATCGTCGATCTCGGGGGCACCGCCGGTGGGCGCCGCGTTGCAGTCAGCCTGCGCGGCGGTGCACTCCTCATTCGGGAAATGGCGCGAGGTGATGCCGATGTCGCCGGCAAAGGCGCCGGCCGACTGGTGCGCCACGCTGCCGACATTGCCCTTCCAGCCATAGCGGCCGAGCACGGTCTTGCCGGCGTAGGCATCCCATACCCAGTTGGGTTCACCCTGGATACCCTTGTTCTCGGCTGCCTGGCGCGCGGCATTGGCCAGTACGTCCTCCACCTTGATCGCTTCGAGCAGCCCCAGGCCGATCATCTGCGGGGCGATGCGCGGCGAGAGCTGGGTCCTGGGGTGCAAGGGACCGTAGCCCAGGTCGGTCAGCCGGTATTCGGGCTGGCGCAGGCGGTAGGGCGTACCGTCGGCGAAGCGGCCCTTGATCTCGCGGTAGCGGATGGCCACACGGCCCTCGGGCTTGATGCCGGGAATGGCATCGTTGTTGAACTGGCCGCCATAGGTGGGCTCGGGCTGCGGGCCGCCGTGCGCGTCGGTGCCGGGAATGGACAGCCTGATCAGCAGGGCCATCGGTTGTTCGGCCTGCAGGTTGTTGTTGAGCGCCGGGGGGGCGCCGCGCCCGTCCAGCGTGTGGCAGGCGCCGCAGGAACGGGCGATGAAGTGCGGCCCCAGGCCGTCGCGCGCGGCGGTGGACGACGGCGCTTCGACCCAGGCTTTCTTGAAAAACGAATTGCCGATCACGAAATCGGTCTTCTGCGCGTCGCTCAACGCCGGCGCCGGCAGCGAGAACGCATTCTTGCCATGGTCGTCGATGGTGGCGGCGATGCCGCCGGGCAGGTCTTCGCCGGCTTCGAAACGCGAGAGCGCGGCGCCGGTGGCGGCAAGCACGCCGCCGGTCAGCAGCAGGGCCGCAGCCCACAATCGGTAATGCAACGACATATGCGGCTCTTCAAATGACGGCGGCCCGCACGCGGGGCCGCCCGGCAAAACTCGGTTCCCGGACCCCGCCCGCGCGGGGCCGCGACTCAGACCGCGGTATTGAGCCGCTTGATGCCAAGCGCCTTGGCGGCTTCCACGATCCCGGTGGCCTGTTTCTTCAGCGCATCGATCACCGCCTGCACGCGCTGGCGACCCGGCGCCTTGGCGTCGCCGATGATCTCGCGGTCGAACGGCGCGTGGATCGCCTCGGCAAGCTTGACGCTG
The DNA here is from genome assembly GCF_025642115.1 of Chitiniphilus purpureus. Lineage (GTDB taxonomy): Bacteria > Pseudomonadota > Gammaproteobacteria > Burkholderiales > Chitinibacteraceae > Chitiniphilus > Chitiniphilus purpureus. Next base: position 571,285 of record NZ_CP106753.1, read on the forward strand.
TTGGCGATGCTGGCACTCGTCTCTTCGGCGAGCCTGGCGTTCTGCTGCGCCACCAGTGCCTTGATGCTGGCGCCCTCGATCACCTTGCCGTCGCGCGTGGCGTAGCGGCCTTCCCACACGTTCTGGATACCCAGCGCGTTGGTGACGATGTCACGATGGGTGTTGTCGGCAAAACACGAATGTTCGTCTTCCTGCGCCTGGGTGTCCATTGCCACTTCCATGCGCTCGCCGGCCAGCTCGCCGCGGCTGAGCGTGCCGATCCCGGTCAACAGATGGGTCAGGCTCTGGTTGCCGCCGGCGACGAACCTGGCGCGGTAGTTCCTGGCGCCCGGCGCCCATTGCCTGGCGACGGATTCGAGGTCGGCCACCAGCATGTCGGTGACGATCTGCAGATACTGGCTACGGCGGGCGGCGTTGGGGGCTTTGCCGTCCACGTAGTCGGTGAACTTGCGCTCGCCGGCACCGTTGTCGTTCAGGTCCTGGCCCCACAGCAGGAACTCGATGGCATGCCAGCCGGTGGCGACGTTCTCCTCGCCGCCGCGCTCGTTCAGCGCGCGCAGGTTCTTGGCAGTCAGCGCGGCCTTGGGGTTGTTGATGATGCCGGCCTTGGGCTTGCCTGCCACGTAGTCGATATAGGCTTCGTCCAGCGGCCAGGCGTTGAGCAGCCCCTCCGGACCGTCCTCGCTGTCGATCGGGCCGCCGTAGAAGCGGAACGCCTCGGTCTGGCCATACCATTCGCGCGCGGCCAGCCATTCCTTGCGTGCCTTGGCCAGGCCCGCCTCGGACGGGGCGGCCAGGAATGCCTTCACCGCCGCCTGCAGCGCCTTGGCGCCGGCCACGCTGTCCTGGTAGCTGGCATGCACCAGCGTGGCGTACTGGTCGAGCACCGCCCGCTGGGTGACTTCGGCCGCCTGGGCCGGTGCAAGGACGAATGCCGCAGCGGCGGCCAGGGTCGCGACGGGGCGCAGGAACGGGGAGAACGGCATCGGCGACAGCTCCTCATGCAATGGGCGTGGAAACAACGCGCACCTTAAATGATAAGAGTTCTTATTTCAATAAGGAGCAGGACCGGGCGTCGAGCGGGTTGCAGGTTCTGGAAGCAAGGCTCCAGGCACGCCTGGCGCGCTGGGCCGGGGAACCTTGCGGTGGCTGTGGCGCAGGCTGTGGTCCACACCATGAAAAAGACCCGGAACGGGATCGTTCCGGGCCATGAGGGCGTCGAGCCGTAAACCGGGGGGCGGCGCTAGTACTGATGGCCCCGCTGGCCGCGCAGCGGATGCCCGGCTGGCAGGCCGGTCAACGGCCCGGTGCCGGTCAATGCGGTCGGTGCGGCGCGCTCGCTGCCGGAGACCGCCGTATCCAGGCCGTGCGTGCCTTGCCAGACTGCCCAGGTCTTGTCGCGGGCACTGCATTCGCTGTCCTTGAATGCCAACGCATTGGTACTTTCGAGGAAGTTGGCCGAGGCGGCGAGCTGGGTGTTGAAGTTGGGCGGCTCACCCTGGCACGACAGCCCGCTGTACGGCGCCCGCGCCCCTGAGCTGATGATGTTGTGGCTCAGCCGTGTCCCGTAGCTACCGGGGTTGAACGGCCCCCAGTTCATGTAGATGCTCTGGTTCACCACGGTGTTGTAGTGCACGTCGTGCTCCCGCATCGTGCAGTTGTCCTTGGGTGCGCACTGCAGCCCCAGGTAGATGCCGGCGTTGAGCAGCAGGTTGTGGTGGATCCGCACGTCCAGCGAATTGCCCTGGGCCGAGATCTGGATACCCAACGGCGCGGTCTTCACCGCCGGGAATTCGATGAAGTTCTCGCGATAGACGTTGTGCTGCGAATTGTCCTTGTCGTGCAGACCGCCGCCGGCACCGTCCTGCAGCGCACCGGTGCCAAGGCGCACCTGGTTGTTCTCCATCAGCGAATTGCCGGCATCGAACAGGATCATTGCGTAGGCGCCGGCGATATCCCGGGTGTAGGGCCCGAAATCGTTGTCCTGGATCAGGAGCTTGTGCCGCGGTGTGGTCAGGTCGTGACCCGTGCTGAAGATGAAGGCCGGGTTGTTGTTCTGGTTGGTGCCGCTGCCGATGCCGTCGGTGAAGCGCACGTTGCGGACCACAAGGCCGGTGGGGCTGGTTTCACTCTTGATGCCGTGCAGCTTGACATGGTTGATGTCCACGCCTTCGATCCGCGCCGCCGGGGCGGTGACCGAATACACGTTCAGGATCTGGTAGTTCAGATCCAGCGAGACCACTTCGTCCGGGTAGGCCAGCAACTGCTGCGCCTTGTTGTCGTACAGCGTGAAGCCGCCGGTGGCGTAGCTGCCCTTGCGCAACACCACCGCCTGGCCGGCGCTGGAATTGGCGATGGCGTAGGCCAGCGTCCGGTACGGCTCGGCCAGCGTGCCGCGGTTGGGCGCGTCGGTGCCGCCGGGGGCCACGAAGATGAACTGCGCCGCGCTGGCGACGATGGTGAAGCTGTGTTCCAGCGTGCTTTGCGGGCTGCCGCTGTCGCGGATGTCCAGCGTCAGCACATAGGTGCCGGCGCTCGCTGGCGTGAAGCGCACGGCGCCGGTCCGGAAGTCGAGCGAGACGCCGCCGGTGGATTGCGCCACGCCATCGAGCGTCAGCCCCTTGATGCGGTACTCGTACGGAAAGACACCGCCGACCAGCCCCGGTCGGCTTTCATACGGAATGCCCGGGTACGCGTATTCGCGCAGCCCGAAGCTCACGTTGAGCGGGCTGTCGGGGGCGGTATCGGGCTGCACCACGGTCGGGGTTGCGTTGTGGACGCAGCGCACGAAGATCGGGCTGCCGTCCGCCGGGATCTGGGCGGACGTGCCCTCGGCCACCTTGCAGGTCTGCCCGGTCGGCTGCGCGGTGATCTGCAGCGATGCGGCGGCGCCGCCTGCTGGCAAGGCCACGGTGTGCGCGCCGTTGAGCTGGACTTGGATGGGGGTGGCGCCATACGCCAGGGCCAGTTGCCTGCCGAGTCCCAGCCCCCTGACCCGCAGATCGAGCTGGGTGGGCGTAGTGCCCGATGGGGGTTGTTGGGTCGGCACGGCAGACGCGACTACCGTGCCAGGACCTTCGGCACTGCCACTGTCACTGCCGCCGCCACATGCGGCAAGCATCATTGCTGCGGCCAGCGCGCCGCAGCATCCCAGGGCGCGCAAATTCAGGTTTGCTTGAGACATCATTGTGCTCCATGTGCATCACGTTCCATCAATGCCGGAAAACGGCGGAAATCATCGAACAGCGATTGCGGCATGCAGCATCAAATACGCAGTACAAGAAATCGGTTTTTCATTTGCTCATCCTTTTTTAAATGTATGGATCCGCAGCTTGCCCGACGTGGTCTCCGCTACCACAGGCGCTGCTCCGCCGGTATATATGAATGGCTGGTTTTCCGCTTGCGTTGCCATTGCCGGAATGCGGGCTTTCTGCCAGGCAGATGGAATTGGCAGACGACTGGCATCCACTTCATTGTCGAATCAGGATATTCAAAAAACGGGCGGCTTTTGCTAACTGACATATCCGAAAATCGGCAAAGGAAAATAAAGCAAATCAGGCAAAGGCAACGGCAGCGGATGCCCGATCGGCAATGCCACAGCCACCCTTTCAATGCCCGAGTGGCGGCCCTGGTGGGCCGGGCCGATCGCTGCGGCGACAGCAGCCAATCGCAGCAATGATCAGGCGCATTGCTGCTGATTGCTTTGATCGGCCGCAGCAGGCCCGCCGATCCATCTGGAGCAACGGATGGCACGGCAACATACGGCGTGCGATAGGCGAGACAATACGGCCTGGCCTGTGCAGCAATGGCATGACCTGGATGGCCTTGCAATAGGATGACCATCGCTGCGGGATGGGCTGGCTCCAATGCGCGAATCGGCGATTGCCGGCCAATGCGGCCGGCGTGTGCAAAGCGGGTGCCATTGGGCGCCACCGACCCGATCCGGCGCAGCGCCGCTGGCCAGCGTCGTGGAATATGCTGGACGGCGCTGCACCGGTTCCCATCGCCGGCATATAGCACAGGGGGGGACCCGCGGGTGCGGCGGTGCCGCACTGGCTTTGCCATCTGCCCGAAAGGCGGCAGTCCGTACGGCGCCGGCGGGGCTATCGCGCGCGCCGTGGCCACAGCAGCGCTGGTGCGGCGATGCCCAGTGCCAGCGCCAGCAGGATCATGCTGGCCCGCACCACGCTAACTCCGGCGCTGATCAGGTACTGGCCGGCCACATCCGCCGAGTCGGCGCCGGCGATCCCGAGCAGGGCCTGCACCGCCTGGTACATGGGCGTGCCCGGCACCATCGGGATTGCCGCGCACACCGCATAGACCGGCGAAGCCTGCCGGTTGCGTCGACCCCACCATTCGGCGACGAAGCCGATCAGCAACGCGGCGACCAGCGTGCCGAGCACGATGTCGCAGCCGGCCAGCTGCATCGCGCGGCGCAGCGCGTGGCCGGCCACCGCCAGCAGGCAGGCCCAGCCCAGGGTGCGTGGCGGCACGTTGAACAGCACGGCAAAACCCAATGCCGCCGGCGCGGCCCACAGTTCCAGCCACCAGTTCATGGCAGCACCCGCAGCGCAAGGCTCATGCCGATGCCGATACCGAGCACGAAGACCGCGCCCATGGTCAGGCGCACGCCGCCATTGAGGTAATTGCCCGTCAGCAGGTCCGCTGCACCATTGATCAGCGGCACGCCGGGGATCAGGAACAGCACCGAGGCAGCGACGGCCGCCTCGGGTGTGGCCGACCACCATGCGGCGAGGAGCCCGGTGGCCGTGGCAGCCACGGCGGCGGCAGCAGTGGCGAAGATGAACGGTTTGTAATGGCGATGCGCCAGCCACAGCCGCAGCCAGGTACCCAGCCCCGCCCCCATGCTGGTGACCACCACGGCGGCAAGGTCGCCCTGGAACAACGCGGCAAAGGCGCCACAGGCGAGGCCGACGGTGGCCACGGTCAGCCAGCGCGGGTAATAGGCGGGCTGCCGCGCCAGCCGGTCCAGCAGGACCATGAAGCGGGCGCTGCCCACCCGCCCGGCCTCCAGCCCCGCCAGGGCCCGCTCCACCCCGGTCAGTGTCCTGAAATTCACGCCCATGTGCGGCGCCTTGTGGAATGAGGTCAGGTGCTGGTCAGCATGCGCCACGGTCACCCCCAGGTTGAGCGAGGAGACGACGGTATGCGCCGTCTGTGCGCCCAGCGCCAGCGCGACACGCTGCATGGTCCGGGCAGTGCGCGCGGTATCGCCGCCGGATTGGTGGACCAGCGTGCCGGCCGCCAGGGCCACGCGGCAGATGTGTGCAAGATCGGGAGACAGGTTCATGGTGCTCATTCTAAGAGACGCCGGCAAAACCCTCCTGGCCGCGTCGCACATTTGCCGCACTGCCCGTACCGTCGGCAACTGGAGCAAGTCCGCTTCCTCGCCGTTCAGCACGTTTGGCGCTGCTTGGCGGGAACCGCTGCACCGGGTTTTGCCGGCCGCGCCAAGCAGGCGCCGGGATTCTTCCTCAGCGCTACGTTTGGACGACAATCAGGCGGCATGCGGGTCTGTCCAGGCATCGTCGGCCTCACGCCGCCGCCAGCCTCCCAGTAGACGCCACCCGGGCCGGGCCGGGGTTGCCGGCGATCAAGGTGGCGGCGGCTGTCATCGGTCCAACGTCTCCCGCCGATGAATGGCAGCAGGTGGTGCGTCATGACCACAGTGCAGCCGGCGCTGCCAGTGGCATCGATGACGCGGCTATAATCGCCGCTCCACAGGAAAGTCATCATGCATAGCATTGTCCAGTCCGCGCAGCGTCTTGTCGTCAAGGTCGGCTCCAGCCTCGTCACCAATGAAGGCCGCGGCCTCGATCACACCGCCCTCGCGCGCTGGGCGGCACAGATCGCCGAACTGACCGCGCAGGGCAAGGCGGTGGCATTGGTGTCCTCCGGCGCGGTGGCCGAAGGTGTGGCCCGGCTGGGCTGGAAGGAAAAGCCGAGCGCCGTGCATGAAAAGCAGGCGGCCGCGGCGGTGGGCCAGATGGGGCTGTGCCAGGCGTACGAAAGCGCCTTCCGGCAGCACGGGCTCAAGACCGCGCAGGTGCTGCTCACGCATGAGGACATGGCTGACCGCACCCGCTATCTCAATGCGCGCTCGACGCTGCTGACACTGCTGGCACTCGGGGTGATCCCCATCATCAACGAGAACGACACCGTGGTCACTGCCGAGATCCGGTTCGGCGACAACGACACGCTGGGCGCGCTCGTGACCAACCTGATCGAGGGCGACGCCCTGATCATCCTGACCGACCAGCAGGGCTTGTATACCGCCGACCCGCGCAAGGACCCGGCGGCCACGCTGGTGCGCCAGGCAGTGGCCGGCACGCCGGAACTGGAGACGATGGCGGGCGGTGCCGGCTCCAGCGTGGGTACCGGCGGCATGTACACCAAGGTGATCGCCGCCAAGCGCGCCGCACGCAGCGGCGCCGCCACCGTGATCGCCTGCGGGCGCGAAGACAGCGTGCTCACCCGGCTGGCGGCCGGCGAGCCGATCGGCACCGAACTCGTGGCGCAGACCACGCCGCTGGCGGCCAAGAAGCAATGGATTGCGGACCACCTGCAGCTCAAGGGCCGGGTGATCGTCGACGATGGCGCCAGCCGGGCCATGCTCGAACGGGGCTCCAGCCTGCTGCCGATCGGGGTGGTGGCGGTGGAAGGGGACTTCCGTCGTGGCGAGGTGGTCAGCTGCGTCGATGGCAGCGGGCATGAGATCGCGCGCGGCCTGATCAACTACAGCGCGACCGAGGCGCGCAGGATCGTGCGTGCGCCCACCGGCCAGATCGAAGCGGTACTCGGCTATATCGACGAACCCGAGCTGATCCATCGCGACAACCTGGTCTTGGTCTGACCCGCCCGGCGGATGGATTGGTTGGCCTCGATCGGCCTGCGTTGGTATTGCGACATTGTTCGGATATGCCCGCACTCCGTGCAAACAGCCAGGTACGCTGTGGCTGGGTCCAACAGGGGTGGTTAGGTGTTCCTCGTTCATCCTGATTGATATGACGTTCGTCAGTCGAGCTGGCACACCCCCGCTTATGCCCTTTGAGTAAAAGATTGGCCAACGCTACCATTGCGCCTTTCTGACGCCATCGCTCAACTTCCATGGACTTTGCCACCCTGCTGTCCTCGTTCGCCAGCGCCTTCACGCAGGACCAGCGCCTGGTCACGCTGCAGCTGGGCGACGGGGCGCACTGGGGCGGGACGCTGCTGCCGCACAGCGCCACGGGCAGCGAGGCGCTGTCCCAGCCTTACCGCTACCGCGTTGAATGCCTGTCGCCGTCGGTGGACCTGGAGCTGAAGGCGCTGCTCGGCCTGCCGGCGCAGCTGGGCCTGGCGACCGCCGACGGCGGTGAGCTGGTGCGCGGTGGCCTCGTCACCCGCGCCGAGGCGCTGCCCGCCGATGGTGGCTTCGCCCGCTATGCGCTGACCATCGAACCCCCGCTCGCGCTGCTGGCCCACCGCCGCACCAGCCGGGTGTTCCAGGACCGCACCGTCCCCGACATCGTCCGCGCCGTGCTCGATGAACACCTGGCCGGCAACCCGGTGTTCGCCGCCGGCTTTGCCGTGCGCTTCGAACTGCGCGAGACCTACCCGCTGCGCTCGTATTGCCTGCAGTACCGCGAGACCGATCTCGCCTTCGTCAGCCGGCTGCTGGCCGAGGAAGGGCTGGCCTATCGCTTCGAGCACGCCGCCGGTGACCCGCCCAAGGTGACGCTGGTGGTGTTCGACGACCCCTATGCACTGCCGCAGGCCCAGCAGGGCAGCGTGCGCTTCCATCGCGCCGATGCCACCGAGACCGAGGACAGCCTCACCGGCTGGACCAGCGCCCGCCAGCTGGGCACCGCCCAGGTGGCGCTGGCCAGCTTCGACTACCGGCCGGTGGCGACGCTGCAGGCCCAGGACGGCACGGGGATCGACCAGGGCGACGGTGGCGCGCAGGCCGAGCGCACCTTGGCGGACTACGACGCGCAGACGCTGTACTACGCCAGCGACGACGACGCGCTGGCCCGCTATGCCCGGCTGCGCCAGCAGGCGCTGGATGCGCACAAAAAGGGCTTTGCCGGCAGCGGCACACTGCGCAGCCTGCGGGTGGGCGAATGGTTCCAGCTGCGCGACCACCCACACCACGACGCCGACGCGCCCGAGCAGCGCGAGTTCGTCGCCACCCGGCTCACCTTCCGCGCCCGCAACAACCTGCCGGGCGGATTGCTGGCCCAGTTGGGCGAATCCGCTGGGGAGGCCGCGCCGTTCCAGGTCGACTTCGACGCCCAGCGCCGCGGCATCCCGCTGCCGCCTTTATACAGCCACACCGAGCATGCCAGGCCCACCGCCCCCGGCGTGCAGACCGCCACCGTGGTCGGCCCGGCCGGCCAGGAAGTGCATACCGACCCCTACGGCCGGATCAAGGTGCAGCTGCACTGGCAGCGCCGCCCGGAACACCCGGACTTCGGCGCCAACCAGGACGAGCGTTCCAGCTGCTGGCTCCGCGTCGCCTACCCCAGCGCCGGGGCGCAGTGGGGCCACCAGTTCATCCCGCGCATCGGCCAGGAAGTGCTGGTGGACTTCGTGGAGGGCGACATCGACCGGCCGCTGGTGGTCGGCACCCTCTACAACGGCAGCCACCTGCCGCCCACCTTCTCCGGCGCCGGCAGCCTGCCGGCCAACCACACCCTGTCCGGCATCAAGAGCCAGGAGTTCGGCACCACCCGCTACAACGAGCTGCTGTTCGACGACACCCAGGGCGAGCTGCGCCTCAAGCTCTCGTCCGAACACGGCAAGACCCAGCTCAACCAGGGCTACCTCGCCCACCCGCGCCGTGATGGCAAGGCTGAACCCCGTGGCGACGGCTTCGAACTGCGCACCGACCACGCCGGTGCCCTGCGCGCCGCGCACGGGCTGCTGCTCAGCACCGAAGCCCAACCCGGCGCCGCTGGCCAGCAGCTGGACCGGGCGCAGGCCCAGGCGCAGCTTGAAGCCGCGCAACAACTGGCACAGACCCTCAGCGACACCGCGCAACACCAACTGGCCGACCCGGCTGAGATCGGCCCGGACACGGTGGATGTTGAAGGCGAAAAGCAAGCCAAGACCCAGCACGGCCACCTGGATCACCTGAACGAAGCGCTCAAGGCCTGGGAAGCCGGTTCCAACACCGACGAACAAGGCAAGACCGCGAAGGAGCAGCCCGGGCAACAGGCCATCCTGCTCGCCAGCGCCCCGGCCGGCATCGCGCTGACCACTGCCCACGCGCTGGTGCTGAACAGCGGGCAGAACCTGGACACCCTCAGCCAGCGCGACACCCAGCAGAGCACCGCCCGGCGTTGGATTCACAACGTCGGCAGCCGGATCAGCCTGTTCGTGCAGGGGGTGGCGGACAAGGTGAATCTCAAATTGATCACCGCGAGGGGCCATGCGCAGCTGCAGGCACAGTCAGGGGATGTGGAGATCGTGGGCGACCAGAACGTGCGGCTGCACGCCAACAAACAGACCTTCACCCTCGCAGCCGGGCAGGAACTGCTGCTCACCTGCGGCGGGGCGTATATCCGGCTCAAGGGCGGCAACATCGAAATCCACGCCCCGGGCAAGGTGAGCTTCAAGGGCAGCGGGTTCGATTGGAGCGGGCCGACCCGCCAAAACATCAAGCCACTTGAATTTCCACAATACACGCCCCCGAAGGGGCCGTTTACTGCTCGTTATCAGCTCTTCAAAGATGACAACCGCCCCTACGAAGGATATCGCTACAAAATCCTTAGCAGTTCAGGCGAGTTGCTCAAGGAAGGGGTGACCGATAAAAACGGCTGGACTGAATTTGCCGATACGGATGAAAGAAGCGGTGTTCAAGTACTCAAGTCGGTCATGCGCGAAAGCGAGCGCATTACAGAGTCATGGGAAAGCAAACTGAACGCAGCAGTGCGCCGGGCTGCGTCCCGCAAGGCAAGGAAATGACATGGCAATACCTGCAATTGTCTGGGGCATTATTGAAGTCACGGCGGCAGCGATCACTGCATATGAAATGTATGATCTCGGAAAGACGCTTTATGAGGATATCGACAAATACAGTCGAAATCTGGAGCAAGCCAAAGAGGAGCTGCGCAAGAAAATCCAGTCGATCAAGGAAGAGATCGGGCAAAACATCGATGAAAATATGGAGCGCGGCTTTCTGGCGGCGATGACCGAGCAGGACCGGGGCTTACAAAGCGAAACCACCAAACAAGCCAAAGGCCGAACCGGCACCGGCAGCCCGGATATCATTACCGCGATCAAGCAACCCATCCCATTTCGCAAAGTCATCGGCATGGTGTGCGAAAAAGCGGATAAAACTCCCGCGCTTGGTCTGCGCAGAAAGAAAGGCGTGACCATCAAAGACCTACCCAAGGCAAAGCAGAAAATCCTGCTGGAGCTGCTGGCATTAAGCGCAGAAGAATTGGCTGGTATCAACGATATTGACAACTTTATCGTGGTGCGACTCAAACAGCTGGTGGCCAACTTCATCTTTGAATTCATGGATGAAATGTTGAGCTGGAAAAGCCCGCTGAAAGCTGAAGTCTGCTTTGGCCCGCGCCCCAAATTCGACGACCCCAAGCTGGCAGGCGCCACCCGGCTGCAGCGCGCCGGTACGGCGCTCAACCCTTTTTATCCGGCGCCTTATCGTCAACGGGGAAGTTTTAGCGCAGATCTGGCGATCCCCGATTATCGCAAGGATCCACTCAAAAAGGATAATTTGTTTGCTGTGATTGAGATTAAGTTTCCTGGGGACCGAATTGAAAATAAGCAATTCGAGAATTACAAAGAATTGGCAATTGCTACTGCAAAACTAAAGACCAGTGCGGCTTCTTTGCCTCGTACAAATGGCAAAAAGGGTGTGACCACAGGTTGTCGGCTAGCACTGTTCCGGTATCCGGAAGACATTGCGGTAGAGCAGAAAGATTCGAGCGGCAGCAAGCGCAGCAAGAGAAAAACCAAATAGGGATACCATGAGTACTAGCGAACTGTATTTGACGGATGAAGAAATTGCCGAATTTGTGGCCGACACCAAGGCTGAAACACAAACGTTCTACGGCTACGAAGACCAGGAATACGGCGTTTGCCCTTACATTACCTTCTACGTCTATCACAGCAAGGACGACTTTCTGCACGTCTGCCATGAAGTGATCGAATTGCATCAGGAACTGCAAGCGCTGATCGATTCACCTTATAAAAAGGTTTACAACAGCAAAACCCAGGCTTGGGTCAAGGCAACGCCAGAAAAATTGAGTCGCGAATTCCTGCAGCACCATGCCAAGCTGCATGCGGATGATGGCTATGAATCGCTCTGGCTAGGGGCGACTGATATGGAAAGTCCGGCTGCTTCTGCAAGATGGGCCATTTTTGCAGTAACACCTCATGCATCAGAGATGAGATATGCTTCAATAAAAATCACCTTTCGTGATAACTGGTATCAGAATAACAAGGCAACGTGGCATGCCTTTGTTCAGCGCTGGGTGGCCCGATTGCAACCCGAGCAGTGTTACAGCGGCTATGAAATCGGCACCACCACGATCGGGGTGATGGGCGCGTATGAAAGCGATGTAATGGAGCGTATCTGTGCCGACCATTTCTACGGGTTGGATATCGACCACCCGCAAATAAATGGCTTTCACTTCAATGATGATGAAGACGGATATGTCAATCATGCATGCATGGGCTCCGGTATCCGCACCCCCACCTGGAGCTTTTTGCTGAGCCCGTTATGGCGTACCAAGCTGGGGAAAAGCGTAGCGGAGGTCAAAGCACAGCTTGCGCATCCCGATATCCGCATCAGCGAGATACCGTATTCGATTGGAAAGCATAACCCGAATGGTGAGCCGGCCTTGTGGATTCAACTGGGGGAGCTGAGTCTCTACCCGGTTGACCAAGGCGTGCCGGAATTGCCGGTACTTGCCAATGCGCTGATCAAACCGATCCGCTGTGATTTGCTGCAGTTATTCACACTCGACCCATGGGCGGACGACCCGAACCCCCGGTTTGACTTTGAAAACGGCCCGCTGTGGATGGCGAGATTCGATGCGGATAGCAATTGGCCGAATGCGTCGCAAAGAAAGCCAATCCAGCCAGCGGGACAAGCCTACCTTGGCCGTTGCGTCGCCGGCGGGCGCTGCCCGAAAACAGGGCATTGGCACACCCCAGCCAAAGAGAATGCTTTGACCTGGTTCCAACAGGGTGATGTGATGCCCGATTTTCCCGAGTCGACTTATGGGGCGACGATATGGTATTGGAATGACGACCAAGGGTGAGGCTGAAAGGGAGAGGGGATTCCTCTCTCTTTTTATCGCCAGACAACTAAGACTGTTGGCGGGTCTGTATTGAGCGTGGTGGCGGGCGCAGGCAAAAGCGGTTTTGTCATCACCTGCACGGCGGGGCGTCGCAAGCGCTTCACGTTACGTAGGCTTGGTGTGACGAGCAGCTGCTTCGGCGCCCCAAGCTCGATAAGTTGAGCATCTGCCAGCAAGCATGTCGAAGCAACACCTCAGGATGGACTGATGTCTATTGCTGGGGCTGTCGGCGCAGGCCGTAATGGCAGCAGGTGTTTGGCTAGGGCAGGGACGGTGCGGGTGAGGCATTGTCCGCAGCCTCTAAGGAAGGGCAGGTGGTGCCGGGCGAGGCTCCGGATTCGCCCTGGTGCGTCAGCGCGGGTCGAGGCGGCCCAGCCGCAGCACCGCTGCCACATTGCGCGAGGTGGCCTGCAGATTCCGCGCCGCATCGCGCAGCGCCGCTTCGGGGCTGCACGGCCCGGGGACCACGGCGAATATCGCGTGGAACAGCCCGGCCAGCGCTGCGGTGTCCTCGCCCAGGCTGCCGGCGATCGCGATCACCGGCACACCCTGGCGCTGCGCGGCGCGGGCCACCGCGCATGGCGCCTTGCCGTGGCGGGTCTGGCCGTCGAGCCGGCCTTCGCCGGTGATCACGAGATCGCATCCGGTGATCCCGGTCTCGATGCCGGTGGCTGCCATGACCCATTCCGCGCCGCGCTGCAGCGTGCCGCCCAGTGCCAGCAGTGCCGCACCGGTACCGCCGGCCGCGCCGGCGCCGGGTGGCGAGGCCACGTCGCGCCCGCAGGCCAGCGATAGCAACGCACCATAGTGCGCGAGCGCGGCATCGAGCGCCTGTGCCTGCTGCGGCGTGGCGCCTTTCTGCGGTGCAAATACCAATGCGGCGCCCTCGGGGCCGGCCAGCGGATGATCGACATCGCAGACCACGTCGATCCGGCAGCGCGCCAGACGCTCGTCCAATCCGGTCAGGTCAAGGCGCGCCAGCCGCGCCAATGCTGCACCGCCAAAGCCGATGGATTGACCATGCGCGTCCACCAGCCGTGCACCCAGTGCCTGCAGCAGCCCCGCGCCGCCGTCGCAGGTGGCGCTGCCGCCCAGGCCGATCACAAGGTGTGTGGCGCCGGCGTCGAGCGCGGCGCGGATCAGCTCGCCGACGCCGTAGGTGGTGGTGCGGCCCGGGTCGCGCAGTGACGGTGGCACCTGCGCCAGCCCTGCCGCCTCGGCCAGCTCGATCACCGCAGTGGTGCCGCAAAGGCCCCAGCCGGCGCCGGTGCATTCGCCGAGCGGCCCGGTCACCGTTGCGCGCTGTGGCTGCCCGGTCAGCGCGTCCACCAACACCGTCAGCGTACCCTCGCCGCCGTCGGCCATCGGCCGCGTGATCAGATCGGCGTCGGGAAACGCCGTGGCGAAGCCGGCCGCGATGGCGGCGGCGGCTTCACTGGCCGTCAGGCTTTCCTTGAACGAATCCGGCGCGATCAGGATGCGCACGGTGCCGTGCTTAATCGCGCAGCTGGCAGCCCGGGCAGTCGCCCGGCTGCTGGCGGGTATCCAGCAGCGCCCGGGTGATGTCGGCGAGCTTGTCCGGATAGCCGTTGGTGCACACGTCCTCGTACAGCGCGCCCTGGAAGGCATTGCGCTGGTTCTTGACCAGACGTTTCCACTGCTGCTTGCTTTCGGCCCACGACGCACCGTCGATGCTGTGGGCGTAGATGCGGTACTGCTTGGTCTTGCAGTCGATGCCTTCGAAGCGGAAGTTCTTGACGTTGCCGCCCTTGGGCGTGACCGCCATCGCGTAGCGCACGATGTCGTCCGGGCCCACGCTCACGCTGTCGACGGCGAGGTAGAAGGCGTTGTTGCGCGATTCGTAGTTGACGAAATAGGGCTGCCACTGCCGCAGTGTGGGCAGTTCGGGCCTGGTGAACGGCTGCTCGGGCGGTGGCGGCGGATTGTCGGCGCCCAGCATGCGATCCAGCACCGATTCGCTGTCGCCGTCGACGGGCCCGGGCCGTATCCCCGCCTCGCCCGTGTAGCTGGCAAAGCCGGTGGCGCAGGTGAACAGGGCGGCGAGGGCGATCAATTTCTTCATGGGCGTGCTCCAGCGGGAAGGCCGATGCTAGCGTCCGGTCGGGCCGCTGTCGATGTCAGCATGACCGTGGTGCGCATGGGGTGCGTCGTCGACGGCGCGTATCGGGATGCTTCGGCCGCGTGGATGGCAGAACCAGCTCGGTTGCAGCGTCACATGCTCGATGCCGAAGCGCTCGGCCAGCAGCGCGTTGAGCCTGGCCAGCAAGGCCGGCCACTGCCGTGACGATTCGATGACCAGATGCGCCGACAGCGCGATGCGTCCCTGGCTGATATGCCAGACATGCAGATCGTGCACCTGGGCCACGCCGGGCTCGCTCGCCAGCGCGTATCCCACTTCGTCCAGCCGGATCCGGCTGGGCACGCCCTCCATCAGCACCAGCGTGCTCTGGCGCAGGAGCTGCCAAGTCGAACGCAGGATCAGCAGGCATACCGCCACCGACAGGATGGGATCGATCGGCTGCCAGCCGGTGAAATGGATGACCGCCCCGGCGGCGATGGCGGCCACCGAGCCCAGCAGGTCGCCCAGCACGTGGATCAGCGCGGCGCGGCTGTTCATGTTGTCGTGGTCGTGTGACAGCGTCCAGGCCGAGATCAGGTTCACCACAAGGCCGAGCGCGGCGATGCCCATCACACCGAGCCCGTTGACCGGCTGTGGGTGCAGCAGCCGGGTGACAGCCTCCACCGTGATCCAGACCACCAGCAGGATCATGGCGATGCTGTTGACGAGGGCGCCGATCACCTCGGCACGCGCATAGCCGTAGCTCTGGCGCTGGTCGGCCGGTCGCTGTCCCACCAGGCTGGCGATCACTGCCAGCAGCAGTGCGGCGGCGTCGGTGAACATGTGGCCGGCATCGGAGATCAGCGCCAGCGAGCCGGTCCACACCCCGCCTACGAGTTCGACGATGCCGAAGCCGCCGGTGATCGCGAGCGCCACCAGCAGGCGTTTCTGCGTCGCGTGCGCGCCGTGATGGTGGTGATGGTGGGCGTGATCGAAACGGTGGTCGTGATCGTGGTTATGGCCGCCCGCGGCATCGTGTGGATGCGGGTGCGGATGAGGGTCAGTCAGTCCCATGGGTTTGTCCTGTAGCTGGAAGCGCGAGCCGGATCGCAAATCCGCCCTCGGCCCGATTGGACCAGCTCAACGCGGCTCCGTGCAACTGGGCGACGCGACGCACGATGGACAGGCCCAACCCCACGCCCTGGCTGTCTTCGGGATGAACGCGGAAAAAGCGCTCGTCCAGCCGTGCCAGCAGTGCCGGCGGCACGCCCGGTCCATTGTCTTCGACCAACAGCGCGTCGCCCTCGCGCCGCAGCGTCACCGTTGCGCCGGGACCACCGTAGCGGCGGGCATTGTCGAGCAGGTTGCGCAACAGGATCTCGAGCAAGCCGGCATGGCCGGCCACCTGCCATGGGCCTGTCAATGCCACGCATGCAGGCGGGGCAATGCCTTGCGCAGCCGCGTGGACGAGCGCGGCCAGATCGATCCGCGCCAATGCCGGCCGGGCCTGGTCCAGCCGCGCCAGTTTCAGGAGCTGGCTGACCAGGTGCGCAGCACGCTCGCAACCGGCCAGCGCCTGCAAGAGGGCCTTGCGACGTGCGTCCGGACGAGGCGACTGGCTCGCCACCTCCAGCTGGATGCGCAGCGCGGCCAGTGGGGTACGCAGCTCGTGGGCGGCATCCGCGGTAAAGCGGCGCTCGCGCGCCAGCGCTTCGTCCAGCCGGCCCAGCAGCGTTGAGCGTCAGGCGCAGGCCGTCGATCTCGCGTGGCACCAGCGCGGCGATCGGCGCCAGTTGCTCGGGACCGCGTGCCGCGACCTCGCCGGTGAATGCACGCACCGGTGCCAGGCCGCGCCAGGCGCTCCATAGCACCAGCGGCACCAGCAGGGCCAATGCCAGCAGCAGCGGTAGCGCCACGTCGCCGATCAGGTCGAGCGCGACCTCCTCGCGCAGTGCCACCGGCTCGGCGGCCACCAGTACCCGCTGCGCATTGCCGACGCGTATGACGATCCAGCGGATGCCGTTGCGCTCCAGCACATCGCCGGATACCGAGGAAAACGGCAGTGCTGGCGTGTGGCTGGTGCTCAGCAGCCGGCCGTCGGTGCGGTAGAGCGAAAATGCCAGCTGCACGCCGGGCACCAGCCGGCCGGGTGGGCGCACGGCCGGGCTGTCTATGCGCTCCAGCAGCAGTTGCGCCATCTCGCGCAACTGCACATCCATGCGTTCCCCGGCCTCATGCTGTACCTGGAAGGTCAGGCCGATGCCCAGCGCCAGCCACAGCAGCAACAGCCCGCCGACCAGCCAGCCGCTCAACGACAGCAGCAGCGCGCGCGGCCGGGTGCTCACGCCAGCCGCCAGCCCAGGCCGCGCATGTTCTCGATGCCGCCGCCCAGTTTCTTGCGCAGGTGCGACAGATGCACATCCAGCGTATTGCTCTCGACCCCTTCGTCCCAGCCATACAGCAGCGCTTCGAGCCGGGCCCGCGTGACATAGCGCGGGTGCTGGCGCAGCAACAGCAGCAGGATGCGCGTTTCCATGGTGGTCAGCCCCAGCGGTGCACCTGCGAGCGTGGCACTGCCGCTGACGGGATCGACCAGCAACTCGCGCCAGCGCAACGCATTGCCGGCGCGCCCCTGTGCGCGCCGTGCGATGGTATGCAGTCTGGCCACCAGCTCGGCCAGCGCAAACGGCTTGATCAGGTAGTCGTCGGCGCCCAGGTTCAGCCCGGTCACCCGGTCTTCGACGGCATCACGCGCGGTCAGCACCAGAACGGGCCGCGCATCTCCACGAGCGCGCGCCGCTTCAAGCACGGCCAGCCCGTCAAGCTTGGGCAGGCCCAGGTCCAGCACCACCAGTTCAAGATAGGGATCGGTTTCGAGGGCGGTCAGCGCGGCGCGGCCGTCGCGCAGCCATTCGACGTTGAAGCCGGCATCGGTCAGCCCCTCACGGAGCCCATCCCCCAGAATCAGATCGTCCTCGACCAGCAACACGCGCATTGCCTGTCCCCTCGTCTTCCGTCGGTGCCGACAGCGACTGCTTCCGGCCGTGGATCATGCCGGCGGGCAGATTCTCGCCATGCCACCAGCTCATCGCCAATGCCGCCAGCACGTGCATCGCGACACAGCCCAACAGCACATCGGCGAGGGTTTCATGCACGTTTTCCAGCCATTCCTCGCCCCAGAAGGCGTCCAGATCCATCATCCAGCCGGTCACGCCCAATGCAACGATCAACGCCAGCAGCGTGAGCATCATCGCTGCGCCGGCCGGGTTGTGGCCCAGGTGACGCGGTGGGTGTCCCGCAAGCAGCGCCTTCAGGTAGGGCAGCAGTCGCGATGGCCAGGGAAACCAGTCGTCAAAACGGGCATGACGGCTGCCGATCCATCCCCACAGCACCCGCAGCACCACCAGGGCGACAGCGGCGTAGCCCATGTAGCGATGCAGCTGGCTGCCGTCCTCGTTGAGGAGGTTGCCGAGCACCAGTACCACCAGCGACCAATGCACGATGCGGACCAGCGGGTCCCAGACCTTGACCGTTTCCATCTCCGACCTGCAGCCGGCGGTGCAGGGCGCGCCGCCGTTTCGATGTCATTGCAACAGGCTATGCCAGTGGCAAGGTTCAGTCGATCTCGGCCTTGACCACCGCCAGGGTCTTGGTGTCGAAATACACCTCGGCCCGCTTACCTTCCTTGTTGCTGCCGTAGATTTCGTAGCACTCGCCGTCGACCTTGAACTTCTTGATCTTGTAGCCGAGCGCCTCGATCTGCTGTTTGGCCTTGGCCTGCGGCATCCATTCGTTCTTCGGATGCTTGGGGCAATCTGCGCCGGCAAGGCTGGCGCCGGAAATCGTGGCGAACATCAGGGCCAACAGAGGGTAACGCATGAGTGATCTCCTTGTAGGTTGCGGCAGGACCGCACGTGCGATTAAAACCGGATTTGGATGAAGCGAAACTTAATTCTTCCTGGCGGGCCTGTGCATCGGCACAAAAGCGGCGACGAACGCAACGCCGGAGTACGCGCCGGCCTGCCGGTGGCGCGCGATCGGAGGGCCGCCCGTAGTAGAATGGCCGCCATTTCCGGCCCTGCCCGCTGCAGCAAATGACCCCGCATCTGACCATAGACCTGTCCGGCCTGAACTGTCCCCTGCCCATCCTGCGTACCAAAAAGGCCCTTGCCGGCCTGCAGGCCGGCCAGATCGTGGCGGTCACCTGCACCGATCCGGCCACGCCGACGGACTTCGCCGCGTTCTGCCGTCAGACCGGGCACGAACTGCTGCAATCGCAGGCCACCGACGGCCAGTTCCATTTCCTGATCAGGAAGCGCGCCGACTGACCCGGCTGCGGCCGTTGCCTTTCCTGTGTTACCTGACCGAGCCCATCATGACCCAGACCCTGACGATCACCCGGCCGGACGACTGGCACCTGCACCTGCGCGACGGCGCCCTGATGGCGTCCGTCCTGCCGCATACCGCGCGTGAGTTCGCCCGTGCCATCGTCATGCCCAACCTCAAGCCGCCGGTGTCCACCGTCGAGCTGGCTGCCGCCTACCGCGGGCGCATCCTTGCCGCCCGGCCAACCGGCAGCGACTTCGAACCGCTGATGACGCTGTACCTGACCGACGCCCTGACCCCTGCCGAGATCGTGCGTGCCAAGGAGAGTGGCTTCGTGCATGCGGTCAAGCTCTATCCGGCCGGCGCCACCACCAACTCGGAGGCGGGCGTGGCGGGCCTCGATGTGGTGATGCCGGCGCTGGAGAAGATGGCCGAGCTGGGATTGCCCTTTCTGGTGCACGGCGAGGTGGCCGACCCGGCGGTGGACGTGTTCGACCGCGAAGCCGCCTTCATCGAACGGGTGATGGCGCCGCTGCTGCAACGGTTGCCGACGCTGCGCGTGGTGTTCGAGCACATCACGACGCGCCAGGCTGCCGAATTCGTGCTCGGGGCCGGGGACAACGTCGCCGCCACGGTCACGCCGCAACACCTGCTGCTCAACCGCAACGCGCTGTTCCAGGGCGGCATCCGGCCGCATCACTATTGCCTGCCCGTGCTCAAGCGCGAGGAGCATCGTCGTGCGCTGGTCAACGCGGTCACCTCGGGCAGCCGCAAGTTCTTCCTTGGCACCGACAGCGCCCCGCATGCGCAGCACACCAAGGAGGCCGCCTGCGGTTGTGCGGGCATCTATTCGGCGCATGCGGCGCTCGCGTTCTACGCCGAAGCGTTCGAGGCGGCCGGTGCGCTCGGCCGGCTTGAAGCCTTCGCCAGCTTCAACGGTCCGGACTTCTATCGACTGCCGCGCAACCGTGGCACCGTCACGCTGGTGAAGGACAGCTGGACCGTGCCGGCGGCCTACCCCTTCGGCGAGCATCAGGTGGTGCCGCTGCGTGCCGGCGAAGCGCTGGCCTGGCGCCTGGCCGACTGATGCCGCTGATCTATCGCGCCGCACTGCGGCCCGGCTGGTGGGTCGCGCTGTGGGTGTTGCTGGCGGCGGCCTGGTTCGGCCAGCCGTTGCTGTCGGGTGCCAGTTTCGAGCATGGCTTCTTCGGCCTGTTCTGGTACACCATGCTGGCGCTGGCGACCCTGTTGTGGGCGCTGCCGAGCGAGCAGGGCTGGGACGGCTCGCAGTTCTACCGGCGCTGGCGTCTCCTGGGGTTCATCACCCTGTTCAAGCGCCACTATCCGCCGGCGCGGTTCCGCCGCATCCTGCTTGAGCAGGAATCCCATCTTTTCGGCCGCGACAGCCTGTGGCTGGTGCTCGACGGCGAGGCGCGCCTGGTGTTCGGCCATTGGCGTGCCAGTGCCGGCGGCCATGCCCATGCACGCGCGCTGGCCGCGGCGCTGGCGGCCGCCACCGGCCTGCCATTTGCCGAACCAGGCGACCAGGCTGGATAATGGCCCCGGCAAAGCAGGCCGGATCGTCGCTGCCGCGGCAACGCGGGAGAGGAAAGTCCGGGCTCCACAGGGCAGGATGCCGGCTAACGGCCGGGCGGCGTGAGCCGACGGACAGTGCAACAGAGAGCAGACCGCCGATGGCCGGGGCAACCCGGATCAGGCAAGGGTGAAACGGTGCGGTAAGAGCGCACCAGCGTCCCGGGCAACCGGGCGGCTCGGTAAACCCCATCCGGAGCAAGACCAAGCAGCAGGCGTCGAAGCGGCCCGCCGAGCCTGCGGGTAGGTTGCTTGAGCGTGCCGGCAACGGTACGCCTAGAGGAATGACGGTCGCCCCCGCAAGGGGGAACAGAACCCGGCTTACAGGCCAGCTTTGCCACCCAGCCATCTACGCCGCACCGTGGTCGGGCAACCGACGCGGTGCGGCTGTCCTCATACCCGCAGCACGAACTGCAGGAACCCCATCTCCCGCTGGAACCCCTGGCTCTGGTAGAGCCGCTGCGCCGCCACGTTGTCCGGCGCGGTCTCGACCCGCAGCTGCAGCGCCCCCGCGGCACGCGCCGCCACCTCGACCGCATGCAGGAGCGCCTTGCCCAGGCGTTGCCGGCGCTGTCCGGGCGCCACGAACAGATCGTTCAGGATCCAGATCGGCCCGGCTGCCAGCGACGACAGGCTGGGGTAGACCTGGGCGAACCCGGCCAGCCCCTGCTCGCCCACCGCCACGAACAGCCGGGCATCCTGCATATGCAGGCGCATGGCAATGAAACCGCGCGCCAGCGCAGGGTCGCCGGCGCAGCCATAGAACTGGCGGTATTCGTTGAACAACTGGGCCAGTGCCTCCAGATCGGCTGGGATGGCGAGGCGGATATGAGGATCGGGCATCGTGGAACCTGCGGTGAGGGGGAAGAGGCTTGCAAGCAGCAGGCACCCCCGGATCAGGGGGCGCACACGGCGTGTGAGCAAGAACGATGCCCGACACCGCGCGCAGGCGGCGGCGGGGCAAGTTGAATGCAAATGAAAGGCGCGCGCTATCGGTAGCGCGCGCCTCGGGGCGGGGTGCCCGGCCGGCGGACGGCTGGGCGCGGCAGACCGGCGCCTACAGGCCGTCCTGCGGATTGTTGGCGTGCAGCCTTGCTTCGAGCGCGATCACCCTGGCTTCCAGTTCGGTGAGCTTTTCGCGGCTGCGGGCCAGCACATCCTGTTGAATCTCGAATTCCTCGCGGGTGACCAGATCCATCTTGGTGAATGCCGACGCCATCATGGCGCGTACGTTCTTTTCCACATCCTTGGCCGGACTGTTGGCGATCGCCTCCGAAATCTTGCTGGCGATTTCGTCGAAAATCTTTTCCTTCAACATGGGGCTGCTCCTCGAGTTGGTCGATTGAGTTTAGCAGACGAAGCCGTCGCGCCGCGTGCTTGGACGGCCCGCGGCCAGGCACGTTCGGCGCACCAATGCGGTGCTTTTACCGCTTGCAGGACCCCGTTTCTGCCTCGCCGCGGTGCAGGACCAGTCAGCAAATCACATGCATCGCCCCGTGCCAGCCGGTATCCGCTGCTGGCACGCTTTCTGCTCTTCGCTGCCCGTCCCTACCGGCTTACGAGGAATCCACCATGAAATTCGTTACCGCCATCATCAAGCCGTTCAAGCTCGATGAGGTTCGCGGGGCACTGTCCGCCATCGGCGTGCAAGGGCTGACCGTGACCGAGGTGAAGGGGTTTGGCCGCCAGAAAGGGCATACCGAGCTGTATCGCGGTGCGGAGTATGTCGTCGACTTCCTGCCCAAGGTCAAGCTTGAGATCGCCGTCGCTGACGATCTGGTCGAGCAGAGCATCGAAGCGATCGAGAAGGCTGCCCAGACCGGCAAGATCGGCGACGGCAAGATCTTTGTATTCGATCTGGAGCATGTGGTGCGCATCCGCACCGGCGAGACCGGCGAAGCCGCCATCTGAGCGCATGCAGGGAAGGAGATCCACAACATGAAAAAGCTTTTCGCATCGCTCGCGCTGTTCGGCGCAATGCTGTTTGCGGCACCGGTGTTCGCCCAGGAGGCGCCGCTCGCCGCGTCGGCCACCGCAGCCGTCGTCGCTGTCGCCGAGGCGGCACCGGCCGCCGCCGTGCCTGCGATCAACAAGGGCGACAACGCCTTCGTCATGATCAGCGCCGCATTCGTGATCCTGATGTCGATCCCGGGCCTGGCCCTGTTCTACGGTGGCCTGGTGCGTGCCAAGAACATGCTGTCGGTGCTGATGCAGGTGTTCACCGTGTTCAGCCTGGTGATGGTGCTGTGGGTGGTGTACGGCTACAGCGTCGCCTTCACCGAAGGCAACGCATTCTTCGGCTCGCTGGGCAAGCTGTTCCTTGCCGGCGTGACGCCGGATTCGGTGGTGGCGACCTGGAGCAAGGGCATCGTCATCAGTGAGATGGTCTACGTGGTGTTCCAGGGTGCGTTCGCCGCCATCACCTGCGGCCTGATCGTCGGTGCCTTCGCCGAACGGGTGAAGTTTGCGGCGGTGCTGGCCTTCGTGGTGCTGTGGTTCACCTTCGCCTATCTGCCGATGGCCCATATGGTGTGGTACTGGGCGGGGCCGGATGCGTACACCACTGCGCAGGCGGCCAGTGCTGCCACCGCGACGGCCGGCTACCTGTTCCAGGATGGCGCGCTCGATTTCGCCGGTGGCACCGTGGTGCACATCAACGCCGCCGTGGCTGGCCTGGTGGGGGCCTATATGGTGGGCCGGCGTGTCGGGTACGGCCGCGAGGCGATGACGCCGCACAGCCTGACGCTGACCATGGTCGGGACCGCGCTGCTGTGGTTCGGCTGGTTCGGCTTCAACGCCGGTTCGGCGTTGGAGGCCAACGGCATCGCCGCGCTCGCCTTCCTCAACACCGCGGTCGCCACCGCGATGGCCGCGCTGTCGTGGACTGCCGCCGAATGGCTGCTCAAGGGCAAGCCCTCGATGCTGGGGGCCGCGTCGGGCGCCGTTGCCGGCCTTGTGGCAGTCACGCCGGCCTGCGGTTTCGTCGGTGTCGGCGGAGCGCTGGCGCTGGGCCTGATCGCCGGCCCGCTGTGCCTGTGGGGCGTGCACGGGCTCAAACGTCTGCTCAAGGCCGACGACGCACTTGATGTGTTCGGCGTGCACGGCGTGGGTGGCATCTTCGGTGCACTGGCCACCGGCGTGCTGGCGGCGCCCAGCCTGGGTGGCACCGGGATCTGGGACTACGTGGCCAATGCAGTCGCCCCGGAGTACTCGATCGGCAACCAGCTGAAGGTGCAGGCCATCGGCGTGGGCATCACGCTGCTGTGGTCCGGCGTGGTGTCGCTGATCGCCTACAAACTGGTCGATCTGGCGATCGGCCTGCGGGTGAAGGAAGACGAAGAGCGTGAGGGGCTCGATGTGAGCAGCCACGGCGAGAAGGCCTACAACCTGTGAACGCACGGGGGCCGGCCCCCGTCGTCTGCCGGCGCTGTGCCATGCATCGCCCGCCACCATGGCGGGCTTGTTCCGCGGTTCAGCGCTCGAACGGGTAGACCAGCCCCAATTGCGCGCGCGCCGCGTCGAGCAGCGCCAGCATCGCCCGGCTCTTGGCGTGGTCCATCACCGGGCTTTCGCGCAGGCCGGCCCGCAACAGCCCGCAGAAATGCGCGGCTTCATAGTTGAGCCCGCCGCCTACCGCCGGTGCTTCGATCAGCACGGTGCGCCCGTCCGGATAGCGGATGGTGGCCCGCTCGGGATTCCACCATTTCTCATGGATCAGCACGTGTCCGCCGGGCGCGGCGAGCAGCGCCTCGCCCGAGCCGGACAATCCGAGCCCGCAATAGAGCTGTGCGCAGCCCTGCGCGTGGCTGGTATTGACCACGGCCAGCGTATCGACCCCGCTGGGGCCAAGCCGGCCCAGTGCCGCGACCGTCTGCGCCGGGCCGAGCCAGTGCACGGCGAGGAACGCGGCATAGACGCCGATGTCGAGCAGCGCCCCACCGGCCTGGGCCGGATCGTAGACCGCGTGCGTCGCCGGCACGCCAGGGCTGGCGAACCCGGCGCGCACCAGGGTGATCGGGCCGATGGGGTCGCGCCGCAGGTGGTCGTCCAGTTGCGCGAACAGCGGGTAGAACGGTGGTTTCATCGCTTCCATGAACAGCACGCCGTGGGCAGCTGCCACCGCCAGCACACGTTCGAGCTCGGCCTGCGAAGTGGCCGCCGGCTTTTCGCACAGTACCGCCTTGCCGGCCTCTAGCGCGGCAACGCTGTAAGGTGCATGCCCCGGATGCGGGGTTGCGATATAGACGGCATCCAGCGGCTGCGCCAGCAGGGCGTCGAAGCTGGCACAGACCACGCCGCCGAATTCGTCGGCAAAGGCCTGGGCCTTTCCAGGGGTGCGGTTCCATACCGCGGCGAGTGCGGCATCCGGCACGTGGCGCAGTCCGTGGGCGAAGCGGCGGGCGATGCTGCCGGTACCGATGATGCCGAAACGAAGGGGATGCATAAGCGTTGTACCGTACTCGCAGAAAATGATCGGCCGCCTTCCGGCGGTACATGCATATGGTCGTGGCCGGCTTCGGATACCCGGCGCTGTGCCCAGGTAGGTAGGAGGCCCGCCATCGGGACTGGCATGCGATCCGCGTGCGGATTGCGTGCCGGGTGTGTGGCGCCGCACTGGACTGCCGGCCGTCGTACCCCGGCGTTGCGGTGCCCTGCCTGCCCGGGTGGGGCGGGCAGACCGTCTTGCGTGGCGCGCTCTACTCCACCGGCTTGCCGTACTCGTGCGCGCCGATGTCCCAGGCTTCGAGGCCCCGGCGCTGGCCGAAGTAGTCATACCACAGCGCTTTGTTGGGCTGGCTGTAGCGTGCGGCGTCGCGCGCGGGCGACGAACCGGCGATCCGGTAGCCGTCGGCGTTGAATGCGCCGGGTGCGGTGAGCTGCGCGTCCGCCAGCACATCATCGGGTGAGCCGCCGGCCTCTGAGCCGATTGGCCCGCCGTGCCACAAGTTGGCCAGCGTGGTGAAGCCATAGCGCGGCACGCGCCGCAACGGCGGGGTGCCGCTGCCGGCAGGACGTTGCTGCCAGAGGTTGGCCTCGATCAGGTTGTCACGGTGATCCGGGTCGTCGACGATGCTCAGCAATGGCCCGTTCTGCGAGCCATAGACGGTATTGTTGGCAATCCGGCTTTGGCGCAGGCCGCCGCGATAGTAGTAGTCGCTGTCCTCGGTGTAATAGGACATTCCGAAGCGCCCACCCAGCACGATGTTGTTGTGCACATGCAAGCCGGCAAGCAGGCGTACCGTGCCCACTTCCACCCCCTGCGGATCGCGGAACTTCTCGTTGGCAAAGCCGATGCCGCCGGCCCCTGCGCCGCAGCGTTGGAACGGCGCCAGTCCGGTGTGGTAGGTGAAGTTGCGCTCGACGGTGGTGGTATCGGTGTTGTTCAGGTACAGATTGACGCTGAAGTTGTCGCGCGCCTCGTTCCAGCGCATCAGCCCCTGGGTGACATGGCTCAGCACGATGCCCTCGCCGTAGTTTTCGAACACGCGGTTATGTTCGACAACAGCGCCGTCGGTGACCGCGACGTGCACGGCCGCCGGCCAGCCGCCGCCCACGCACGGGGTCACGCCCCGGTTGCGGGTGACGGCGTGGTAGACCACGTTGCGCTGTACCAGCACGTTGCGATGCCGTTCGGCCGAATGCACGTTGCTGGCCCGCATCACATAGATGCCCATGCCGCTGACCTCGCTCACCTCGTTGCCGACGATGCGCACATCCTGCGACGGCCGGACCTTGATGCCTTCCTTGCCACTGGGATACGCGATGTTCGATACCCGGTTGCCTTCGATATCCACCCCACGTGCGCCGACCACGACGATGCCATCGCCCTGCACCACGTCGCTGACCGCGTTGCCGGACACCGTCAGCCGTTGTTGTCCCACAGCGTAGATCGCGCTGTCGCGGGTGCCGCTGATGTGGTTGCCGCGCAGCGCATGGTCGGCATCGCTGCTCGTGCCGTCGAGATAGACGGCGAAGCGTGCCGAGCCGCTGACGTGGTTGTCGGCGAGCGTCACACTCTGGCTGTTCCGCACATAGAACACGCCCTGCATTGCCCCGGCCTGCGTGGTCTGCCCCGCCAGCAGGTTGAGCTGGGCGATGTCGATATGGCGGCTGGACTCCACCTGCACACATGGCAGCGGGCGCAGGCACTCGATGGCCGGGGGCTGGGTGGCATGACGCGAGGCACGACCGCGCAACCGGAGCGGGGCGCCCGCCGTGCCTTGTTTCATCTGGATCAGGAGCGGGCCTTGCTGCAGGACGTAGCGGTCCAGGATGTAGAGCGTGTCGCCAGCACCCGCCTGCTTCAAGGCCCGTGCCGGCGTGGCAAACGCCGTGTCTTCGGTCCGGCCGTCGTTGGCGTCGTTGCCGACGGTGGAGACGAAGTAATCAACAGCCCAACCGGTGGCGGGCGATACCGTCAGCGCCAGCGTCAATCCGCATGCGATGACACGTAGCCGGCGTGAGGCAGGGCCGATGTTGGAACAAGGGAAGTGGTGCATCGTGGTCTCCGTCCATGATTGCGGCAGCGCCGCCGCTTTGGGCGGAATCATACATGAAGCTGTCTTCATTTATGGGTGATTGATGGTTTGGCGAAACAATGACGCGGTCTTCAGAAAGAAAAATGCCTTATTTGCCGGGTTATCGGCCTTTGGCGACCACACAGCGGGCATTGATCTGCATTGAATGTGCAAAGTATTAACATATAAGGCACATATAATTAACGCCACCGGAGTGCCCATGATTGCCCTGCTGGAAGCCCATCGCGCCGGATTGCTCAAGCGGCAGCACTGGTTGCCCAATATCGTCTCGGGCGCCATCGTCGGTGTTGTCGCCCTGCCGCTGGCCATGGCCTTCGCCATTGCCTCGGGCGCCAAGCCCGAGCAGGGCCTCTATACCGCCATCGTCGCCGGTCTGCTGGTCTCGGTGTTCGGTGGCAGCCGCCTGCAGATCGCCGGTCCTACCGGTGCCTTCATCGTCATCCTGTCGGGGATCACCGCCCGCTACGGCATTGACGGCCTGCAGATCGCCACGCTGATGGCCGGCGTGATCCTGCTGCTGCTGGGGCTGGCGAAGCTGGGCGGCATCATCAAGTTCATCCCGGCACCGGTCATCGTCGGCTTCACCGCCGGGATCGGCGTGATCATCTGGGTGGGCCAGTGGAAGGATTTCTTCGGCCTGCCAGCCGTCGCCGGCACGCATTTCCACGAAAAGCTCTGGCATCTGCTGCAGGTACTGCCCCAGTTGCATCTCTCGACCACGGCGCTGGCATTGACCGGACTGCTGCTGGTGCTGCTGACGCCGCGGGTGCCCGGCATGCAGCGCGTGCCCGGACCACTGGTGGCGCTGGTGGGCGTGACGTTGCTGCAGGCGCTGTGCCAGTTCGAGGGCGTTGCCACCATCGGCAGCGCATTCGGTGGCATCCCACAGACGTTGCCGCAACTGCAGCTGCCGCAGCTGAGCGTCGCCCGCATCATCGAGCTGCTCGGCCCGGCGTTCACCATTGCGATGCTGGGCGCAATCGAATCGCTGCTGTCGGCCGTGGTGGCCGACGGCATGGCCGGTACGCGGCACAATGCCAACCAGGAGCTGATCGGGCAGGGGCTGGCGAACGCCATCGTGCCGTTCTTCGGCGGATTTGCTGCCACCGGTGCCATCGCGCGTACTGCGACCAATATCCGCAATGGCGGGACCAGTCCGCTTTCGGGCATCGTCCACGCACTCACGCTGGTGCTGGTGGTGCTGGTGCTCGCTCCGCTGGCCATACACGTTCCGCTTGCGGCCTTGGCTGCCATCCTGTTCGTGGTCGCGTGGAATATGAGCGAAGCCAGGCATTTCGCGCAGATGGTCCGGCGCGCGCCGCGGGCCGACGTGGTGATCCTGCTGACCACCTTCTGCCTGACGGTGTTTGCCGACCTGGTGGTCGCCGTCAACATCGGCGTCATCCTGGCGACGCTGCACTTCCTGCGGCGGATGGCCAGCAGCGTGGAAGTGCGTGCGGCGTCGGGCGAGGCACTGGATCAGGATCTGGCCGCCGAAGGGCTGGTCACCCCGCCCCCGGGCGTGCTGGTCTACACGATTGACGGGCCGTTCTTCTTCGGCGCGGTCGAGAACTTCGAACGGGCGCTGGCCAATACCCATACCGATCCGCGCATCCTGATCATCCGGCTGCGTTGGGTGCCGTTCATCGACATCACCGCCCTGCAGACCTTGGAAGGGGTGATCGACGAGCTGCACAGTCGTGGCGTGCGCGTGATGCTCAGCGGCGCCAACGACAGGGTGCAGGGCAAGCTGGAACGGGCGGGCATCATCGAACGGATCGGCGCCAGCCACAACTTCAAGACCTTCGACGCCGCGTTGGCGCGCTGCAATGCGCTGTTACGG